>NZ_VMNW02000100.1 GCF_007713735.2 Amycolatopsis acidicola
GCCGCTGTCCGCCAAATCGCCGCCTGCCCGGCCGCTGCCCGCCAATGCACCGCCTGCCCGGCCGCTGTCCGCCAAATCGCCGCCTGCCCGGCCGCTGCCCGCCAATGCACCGCCTGCCCGGCCGCTGTCCGCCAAATCGCCGCCTGCCCGGCCGCTGCCCGCCAATGCACCGCCTGCCCGGCCGCTGTCCGCCAAATCGCCGCCTGCCCGGCCGCTGCCCGCCAATGCACCGCCTGCCCGGCCGCTGTCCGCCAAATCGCCGCCTGCCCGGCCGCTGCCCGCCAATGCACCGCCTGCCCGGCCGCTGTCCGCCAAATCGCCGCCTGCCCGGCCGCTGCCCGCCAATGCACCGCCTGCCCGGCCGCTGTCCGCCAAATCGCCGCCTGCCCGGCCGCTGCCCGCCAATGCACCGCCTGCCCGGCCGCTGTCCGCCAAATCGCCGCCTGCCCGGCCGCTGCCCGCCAATGCACCGCCTGCCCGGCCGCTGTCCGCCAAATCGCCGCCTGCCCGGCCGCTGCCCGCCAATGCACCGCCTGCCCGGCCGCTGCCCGCCAAATCGCCGCCTGCCCGGCCGCTGCCCGCCAATGCACCGCCTGCCCGACCGTCGCCCACCAAAGCGCTGCCCGCCAAAGCGCCGCTCACCAAACCGCCCTCTGCCCGGCCGGTGTCCACCAAAGCGCCGCCCACCAAACCGCTGCCTGCCTGGTCAGCGCTCCGCCTGCTGGCGCGCACCGGGTGACCACTCGCCGGCGCGGCGCTTGCCAGGCGGGTGGTCACCGGGCCTGGGCCAGCACCGCGTGCAGCGCCGACATGGGCACCTGCAGGGTCGCGTTCTCGCCCATGACCTCGACGGTGCCGCCGCCGGCGGCGCGGCCGACGGTCACCGTGCGGCCGGGCACCACCCCGGCCGACTTCAGGTCGACCATCAGCTTCTCGTCCAGCTGGACGTGCTCGGCGATCCGACGGACCTCGACCTTGCCGCCCCCTGCGCGGGCGTACTCGTCCAGCCGGATCAGGTCGGCTTCGGCGGGCGGCGCGGGCAGGCCACCGTTGCTGAGCTTGTCCAGCCCGGGGATCGGGTTGCCGTACGGGGACGTGGTGGGGTGGTCGAGCAGCTTGACCAGCTTCCGCTCCACCGCCTCGCTCATCACGTGCTCCCAGTGACAGGCCTCGGTGTGCACCTGCTCCCACTCCAGGCCGATCACGTCCAGCAGCAACCGCTCGGCCAGCCGGTGCTTGCGCATCACGGCGGTGGCCAGTTCGCGGCCGTGGTCGGTGAGCTGCAGATGGCGATCGTCGGCCACCCGCACCAGGCCGTCCCGCTCCATCCGGGCGACGGTCTGGCTTACCGTGGGCCCGCTCTGCGCGAGCCGCTCCGCGATGCGGGCGCGCAGCGGTACGACACCTTCCTCTTCGAGTTCGAAGATGGTCTTCAAGTACATCTCTGTGGTGTCGATGAGATCGTTCACGATGTCCCCTTCGTCCGCAGGAATCCATGGTAGTCGCTGGCACCGACAGTCAGCCCGGGTGATCGGGCCGCGAAACCCGCCATGCGGCGGCTACCATCGGCTCCCATGCAGCCGGCCGTCGTCTGGGATCCCGCACTGCTCGGCTATGACCTCGGCGGTGACCATCCGTTCAACCCGGTGCGCCTGCAGCTGACCATCAGCCTGGCCACCGAGCTGGGCGTGCTCGACGACGTGCCGCTGCTGGTCCCCGAGCCCGCCGGCGACGGAGAGTTGCTGCGCATCCACTCTCCGGAGTACCTCGAGGCCGTCCGTCAGGCGCCGATGGCCGGCTGGGACGTCGGCCACGGGCTGGGCACCGCCGACAACCCCGTGTTCAGCGGCATGCACGACGCCACGGCGCTGGTCGTCGGCTCCAGCTTGCTCGCCGCGCAGAAGATCGCCACGGGCGAGGCGCGCCGGGCCGTGAACATCGCGGGCGGGCTGCATCACGCGATGCGCGATCACGCGGCCGGCTTCTGCGTGTACAACGACTGCGCGGTCGCCATCTCCTGGCTGCTCGACCACGGCTTCGACAGGATCGCGTACGTCGACACGGACGTGCACCACGGCGACGGCGTACAGGCCGCCTTCTACGACGACCCGCGCGTGCTCACGATCTCCCTGCACCAGCACCCGTTCACGCTCTGGCCCGGCACCGGCTACTCCGGCGAGGCCGGGGCGGGCGAGGCCGAGGGCTCGGCCGTGAACATCCCGTTGCCGCCCCATACGCGCGACCCCGGCTGGCTGCGCGCTTTTCACGCGATCGTGCCATCGCTGCTGGCCGAGTTCCGGCCGCAGATCCTCGTCACCCAGTGCGGCGTCGACTCGCACGAGGAGGACCCGCTGGCCGACCTCTCCCTCTCCGTGGATGGCCACCGCACCATCTACACCACCCTGCGCGGGCTCGCCGAGCAGTACGCGGGCGGGAAGTGGCTGGCCGTCGGCGGTGGCGGCTACCAGCTGATCCGTGTGGTCCCGCGGTCGTGGACGCACCTTCTGGCCACCGTGCTCGACCGCGACGTCAAACCCGAAACCCCGATCCCGCCGGGCTGGGCCGACCTGGTCCGCAAGGCCGCGCCGAACGCCGAGCTGCCGACCGCGATGACCGACGGCGCCGAGACCGCCCACCAGGCGTGGGGCGACGGCGCCGACGATCCGGTGGACATCGCCATCCGCGACACCCGGCGCGCGATCTTCCCGTTGCACGGCCTGGATCCGGACGATCCGAGAGACTGAGACGATCCGGGAGACTGAGCAGATGAGCGACGAAGGCCCGGGCACGCACACCCGCGATCCCTATGACTACCCGCGCCGGTGGGAGGCCGACGTGGTGCTCTCCGACGGCGGCACCGTCCACTTGCGACCGATCGTGCCGAGCGACGCCGACGCGCTGGTGACCTTCCACGGCAAGCTTTCCGCCCGCACCCGGTACCTGCGCTACTTCGGCGCGTACCCGCGGATCCCGCAGCGCGATCTGGAGCGGTTCACCGTGGTGGACCACCACGACCGGGTCGCGTTCGTCGCCTGGCTCGGCGACGACATCGTCGCCGTCGGCCGCTACGAGCGGCTTTCCGAAGGCCCGTCGGCGGAGGTCGCGTTCGTGGTGGCCGACGCGCATCAGGGCCGCGGCCTCGGCTCGATTCTGCTGGAGCACCTGGCCGCCGCGGCCTCGGAGTCCGGGCTGCGCCGCTTCGTCGCCGAGGTGCTGGCCGAGAACGCCAGCATGGTCCGGGTGTTCCGGGACGCCGGCTACCAGGTGAGCCGTGCGCTCGAAGAAGGCGTGCTGCACCTGGAGTTCGACATCGACCCGACCGAGGAGTCGCTGGCGGTGGCGCGCGCGAGGGAGCAGGCGGCCGAGGCGCGCAGCGTGCACAACCTCCTGCACCCCGAGTCGGTGGCGGTGATCGGCGCATCGGCCGACCCGACGAAGGTCGGCTACGTGGTGCTGTCGAACCTTCTCGCCGCGGACTTCGCGGGCACTGTCTACCCGGTGAACCCGGAGCACCGCTCGGTGCGCGGGGTGCGCGCCTACAAGTCGGTGCTGGAGATCCCGGACCCGGTCGATCTCGCGGTGGTCGCGGTGCCGGCGGACCAGGTCGAGTCGGTGCTCGACGGGGCGCTGGCGAAGGGCGTGAAGACGCTGCTGATCGTGACGGCCGGGTTCGCGGAAGCCGGCCCGCACGGGCTGCACGCCGAGCTGCGGCTGGTCGGCGAGGCGAGGGCGCACGGGATGCGCGTGGTGGGGCCGAACGCGCTCGGCGTGCTGAACACGAGCACGTCGGTGCGGCTGAACGCCACGCTCGCGCCGACGCTGCCGAAACGCGGCCGCACGGGGTTCTTCTGCCAGTCCGGTGCGCTGGGCACGGCGATCCTCGCCGACGCGGAGTCGCGCGGGCTGGGCCTGTCCACTTTCGTCTCGGCCGGTAACCGCGCCGACGTCTCGGGCAACGATCTGCTCCAGTACTGGGAGACCGATCCGGCGACCGATCTCGTGTTGCTGTACCTGGAATCCTTCGGCAACCCGCGCAAGTTCGCCCGGCTCGCGCGGCGGCTCGCCCGCACGAAGCCGATCGTCGCGGTGAAGTCGGGGCGGCACGCGGTGCGCCCGCAGCTCGCGGCCACGTCCACGGAGGTCGACGAGGCGAGCGTGCAGGCGCTGTTCGAGCAGGCGGGCGTGGTCCGGGTGGAGACGCTGGCGCAGCTGTTCGACACGGCGCTGGTGTTCGCGCATCAGCCGCTGCCGGCCGGGCCGCGGGTGGGCATCGTCGGCAACTCCAGCGCGATCGGGATGCTGGCCGCCGACACCGCGCGGGCACAGGGGTTGCGCCTCGCGTTCGATCCGGTGGACGTAGGGGCGCAGGCCGGGCCGGAGGAGTTCGCCTCCGCGGTGCGCGAAGCGTTGACGTCGACGGAGACCGACGCGCTGGTCGTGGTGTTCGTGCCGCCGGTGACGATGGCGGGCACGTCGTACGCGAGGGCGCTGCGGGAGGCCGTGCAGGAGCTGGACCAGAGCAAGCCGATCGTCTCCACTTTCCTTGCGGCGGAAGGGGTCCCGGCCGAGCTGGCGGTGCCGGGCGAGGACGGCGCGCCCGGGCCGGGCTCGATCCCGTCGTTCCCGAGCCCGGAGCGGGCGGTGTACGCGCTGGCGAAGGTGGTGCGGTACGCGGCGTGGCGGCAGCGGCCGCAGGGGCATCTGGTCCGCCCGGCGGAGCTGCACACCGAAGCGGCGCAACAGATCGTGCGCGAAATCCTCGAGGAGGCCGGCGACCAGAACGTGGTGCTGGAGGACGAGGACATCGTCCGGCTGCTGCGGTGCTACGGGGTGGATGTCGTGCCGTTCCGCGTTGTCGCGTCGGCGGACGAGGCGATCGCCGCGGCGGAGGAGGTCGGCTATCCGGTGACGGTGAAGGCGGTCGACGACAGGCTGCGTGGCCGCCCGGATCTGGCCGGGGTGCGGCTGGACCTGGCCTCGGCGGAGGAGGTCCGGCGCAGCTACCACGATCTGCGCGAGGTGTCCGGCGAGGACGAGGTCTACGTGCAGAAGATGGCGCCCAAGGGGATTTCCTGTTTCATCGGGCTCCAGGACGACCCGTCGTTCGGCACGCTGGTGACGTTCGGGTTGTCCGGTCTGGTCAGCACTTTGCTGGGGGACAGGGCTTTCCGGGCCGTTCCGCTGACGGACGTCGACGCCGCGACGCTCGTGCGCGAGCCGAAGAGCGCCCCGCTGCTGACCGGTTACCGGGGTGACGAGCCGGCGGATTTGGCGGCATTGCAGGACATGGTGCTGCGGATGGCGGCGCTGGCGGAGGACAATCCGGAGGTGCGGGCGCTGAGCCTGGATCCGGTGATGGCCTCGCCCGAAGGTGCTTTCGTGGCCAACGCGCGGATCGTGCTGGGCCCGCCGCCCGCCCGGCCGGACACCGGGCCGCGCCGGTTGCGGGCGATCAACGCGCCGGACGACTAGGAATATCGGCGCCAAGAGCGCGAACGAGGCTTTGAAGACTTCCTAGTACGCGCCGGGGTTGATCGCGACCACGCTGCGGTTGCCGGGGTACTCGGAAAGCGTCCACAGCTGGGTTTCGGGCCCGCGGTACGAGAGGTCCTCGTTGCCGATGGGGAACACCGTGGCGTGTTTGGTCGGCCCGCTGGACGACGTGAAGGTCCACAGCGAGCCGCGCGTGCCCGAGCCGGCGCTGGCGGAGACGGAGAACTTCCCGTTGATCGCCGTCGCGCCCTGCATGCTCGGGATGTTCACCTGGTACGCCTCGGTGGCGTGGGTGTAGCCGTCCGACGACTCCGCGAACTTGCGGTCGGTGTAGTCGATCGGGAAGCGGACCACGCGGGTGCCGGTGCCGTCGGCGTTGTACTCCGGCACGATCACGCTGTCCGGCGTGCTCGTGCGGTCCAGTGACGCGGCCGAGAACCGCAGCTGAGCGACTCCGTTGGTGGTCGAGTCCGTGAACGTCTGCGCCTGCGGCAGCACGTAGGCGTAGTCGAAGGCCTGGTAGCTGCCGTCGGACTGGCGGCCGATCTTGGTGCTGTCGCCGGTCTTCGCGGGCCAGATGTGCCGGAGATTGAACGCGCGGAAGCCGCCGGAGGTGTCGGCCACGTACAGGTAGTAGCCGTAGGTGAAGATGCCGCCGGCGTGGATCGTCACGGGCCTGAAGTCCGGCTGCCCGGCGGAGTTCGTGTACGGCTCGACGAGCAGCACGTGCCGGTACTTCGGCGCGCTGGGCGTCGAGTAGTCCACAAAGGACACCCGGACTCCCTTGTCGGTGCCCGATCCGTTGTAGTACCAGCTCGCGAACACCGCGGTGCGGCCGTCGTACTGGCCGTTGTCGTAAGCGTCGGCCGTGGTGCTGATGCCCTGGGGGTACCAGTCCGTGGTGTCGTTGTCCCCGGAGTTCCAGCAGAACGCGGCCACCTGGTTGCTCGCGCCCGGGTTGCACGACGTGGCGTCGCGGTTCGCGCTGTCCAGCACCGCCGAGACGGATTTGACCCCGAGTACGCCGTCGAGCTGGCTGATCACGCCGTTGTACGCGTTCTCCTTCAGCCGGAAATCGCTCGCGGTGAGCTTGGTCGGCGCGGCCTGCGCCGGTGCTGCGGAAAGGGTGATCACGGCGAGGGCGGCCACCAGTGCCGCGAGCGACCTGCGCATGCGGTCAAGCTAGCGGGGACCCCGTCCGCGGCGGAACCGGTTGGTAAGAATTTTTCCCCTTTGTGAGCATCAAGACCGGATCGGAGCAGTGCGTGCCCTCCGCGGACAGCTTCCGTTTCACGATCTTGTACGTCGAAGTCTTCTCCAGTTCGTTGACAATTCGCACGAACCGGGGCAGCTGCTTGGGGCCCAGATCCGGTTGCGCGGCGAGGAACTCCCCGAGCTCGACCGGCGTCAACGGCGCGGCGAGGACGAGCGCGGCCATCACCTGGTCGCCTGTCACGGGGTCGGGCACCGGGTAGACGGCGGCCTCGGATACCGCCGGATGGCGCAACAGCACCCGCTCGATCGGCGCGGTGCCGAGGTTTTCCCCGTCGACGCGCAGCCAGTCGCCGAGCCGCCCGGCGAAGTAGAAGAAACCCTCCGCGTCGGCGTAGGCGAGGTCGCCGGTGTGGTACTGGCCGCCGCGCAGCCGTTCCGCGTCGGCCTCCGGGTTCTTGTAGTAGCCCGCGAACGCGCCCGCGCCCGCCGTGTTGACCAGTTCGCCGACCGCCTCGCTCCCGTTGGCCAGCCGCCCGTCCGCGTCGAATTCCGCCGGGGGACAGGGTTTCCCGGTTTCCGGGTGCAGGATCGCGACCTCGGCCGTCGGTTTGCCCAGCGACCCCGGCGGGGAGTCGGGCGTCCGGGCGAACCCGATCCCGCCCTCGGTGGAGCCGAACGCGTCCACCACGTGGCAGCCGAACCTGCGGCCGAACTCGGCGAGGTCCGCTTCGGCGCCTTCGTTGCCGTACACGATGCGGAGCGGATTGTCCGCGTCGTCCGGGTGTTCGGGTGTGGCGACCACGTACGACAACGGCTTGCCGACGTAGTTCGCATAGGTGGCGCCGAACTTCCGCACGTCCGGCAGGAAACCCGATGCGGAGAACTTGCGGCGCAGGGCGATGGTGCCGCCCGCGGCGAGCCCGACGGCCCAGCCCGCCATGATCGCGTTGGAGTGGAACATCGGCATCGAGACGTACACGGTGTCCGAAGAGGACAGTCCGAACCGGTCGGCGAGCATCTTGCCGGGGAAGGCGATCTTCTCGTGCGTGACGCGGACAGCCTTGGGCTCTCCGCTGGTGCCGGAGGTGAAGATCAGCATCAGCAGGTCGTCCGGTTTCGCGGGCACCGGGTCGAAAGCGACGTCCGCGGGCTCCAGTGAGTCCAAAGAGGACACGGGGACATCGAGGCCCGCCAGCAACGGTGCGTACTTCTCTTCCGTGAGCACGAGCTGACAGTCCGAGACGCGCACGTCCCGAGCCAACGCTTCCCCGCGGCGCGTCGGGTTGAGCCCGACGAGCACCGCGCCCGAGAACGCGCAAGCGCCGAGCAGCGCCGAAAAGCGTGGCCCGTTGTCCGCCAGGATCCCGACGTGCGGCGGCGTGCCCAGCTCGGTCAGCCGGGCCGCCAGGCCAAGGCATTCCCGAACGTGCTCGGCCCAGGTCTGTGTTTCGTCCTCGAACCGCAGGCCCGGGCGCGGATCGTCCGCGCGGGCGAGCAGCAGTTCGGTGACCGTCATGCCGGTTCCGCGGCGAGCAGTTCACCCAGCGAGCGCAGCTGCGCCGTCGCCCCGCCGAGGGCGAACTCGATCCGCTTCGCCGCCGCGAAGTACCGGTGCAGCGAGTGGTCCACGTCGATGCCGACGCCGCCGTGCAGGTGCACCGCGGTGTGCGCGACGCGGTGCCCGGCCTCGGCGGCCCAGTACTTCGCTGTCGCCACTTCTTCGGCCGCGGGCAGGTCCTCCGACAGCTTCCACGCCGCCTGCCACAGCGTCAGCCGCACGGCTTCGACGTCGATGTAGGCGTCGGCGAGCCGTTGCCGCACGGCCTGGAAACTCGCGATCGGATGGTCGAACTGCTTGCGGGTCTTGGTGTACTCGGCCGTGCGCTGCAACGCGCTTTCCACGACGCCGAGCTGCAGCGCGCACAGGCCGACCGTCATCCGCTGCCGCAGCAGCTCGGGGTCGAGGTCGAGTTCCTCGCCGGGCGCGTCCTCCAGCTCCACGAGCGCTGCGTCCGCGTGGTCGATGGTCTGCTGCGGCCGGACCGTCGCTTTTTCGACCAGGAACACCTTGCCGTCCGCGGGAACCAGGAACGCGTCAGCGAAAGCCCCGAACAGCACGGCGGTCTGCGAACCGGACACCTTGCCGTCACGAACGGTGAAACCCGAGGCCAATCCCGCGTCCGGCAACGCCAGCGCGTACACCCTGTCGCCGCGCCCGGAGGCCACCGCGGTCAGATACGGAACCGGCGCGAGCGCGCGGCCGACTTCGACCAGCGCGGCGCACTGCGCCAGCCAGTCCGCTTCGAGCACGCCGGCCTTCAGCAGCGCTTCCCAGACACCGCGGTCGAAGCCGCCTTCGCCGTGACGGCCCAGCACCTCGTCGGTGACCAGGTCGCCGCAGATCCGGCGGACCAGCCCGGCCAGCTCGGTCGCTTCCTCGCTCTGCACGAAATCCACGGTTTCTCCTTAGCGGGTGACGGGCAGCGAAAGGGCGGTCGCGGCGATGAGGTCGCGCTGGATCTCGTTGGTGCCGCCGCCGAACGTGAGGATCAGCGCGGACCGGTGCGCCCGTTCCAGCCGCCCGCGCAGCAGCGCGCCGGGGGAGCCCGTGCGGACCACCGCGCCCGCGCCGAGCACCTCCATCAGCAGCCGGTACGCCTCGATCGACAGCTCGGTGCCGAACACCTTGGTGGCCGAAGCCTCCGCCGGGCTCAGGTCCGGGGTGGTCGCGATGCGCCAGTTGCGCAGTTTGAGGTATTCGCCGTGCGCGTGGACGCGGGCCAGATGCGTGCGCACCCATTCGGCGTCGATCACGCGGCTGCCGTCGGCCTGCTTCGTCTCCTGCGCCCACTGCCGCACTTCGCGCAGCGCGTTCAGCACCGGCGCGGCCGAGGTCAGCGCGACGCGCTCGTGGTTGAGCTGGTTGGTGATCAGCGGCCAGCCCGCGTTCTCCTCCGCCACCCGCGAGGACACCGGCACGCGCACGTCGTCGTAGTACGTGGCGCTGGTGCCGGGCCCGGCGACCGTGCGCACCTTCGTCCAGGAGAACCCGGGCGCCGAGGTGGGCACGATGAGCATGCTCAGGCCCTTGTGCTTGCGCGCTTCGGGGTCCGTCCGGCAGGCCAGCCACACGTAGTCGGCGTACTCGATCAGGGAGGTCCACATCTTCTGCCCGTTGATCACGTACTCGTCGCCGTCGCGCACCGCCTTCGTGCGCAGCGAGGCGAGGTCGGTGCCGGCCTCGGGCTCGGAGTAGCCGATCGAGAAGTGCAGTTCGCCCGCCGCGATCTTCGGCAGGTAGAACGCCTTCTGTTCTTCGGTCCCGTACCGCATGATCGTCGGGCCGATGGTGTTCACCGTCAGGAACGGCACGGGCACCCCCGCGACGGCCGCTTCGTCGGTGAAGATGAGCTGGTCCATCATCGAGCGGGCCTGTCCGCCGAACTCCTTCGGCCAGCCGATCGCGAGCCACCCGTCGCGCCCGAGTTGACGGACGATTTCCTTGTACGCCAGGCCACTTCCGTACTCGCCGCCGTCCGCGTCGAGATCTTCGCGACGCTCCGGCGTCATCAGCTCCGCGAAGTACTCGCGCAGCTGCTCACGCAGCGCCTGTTGTTCGGGCGTGTAGCTGATCCGCATCCCGTCACCTCCACCGTGCCCCGCTCGTTCTGGTAGCGAACCGGCCGCGGCGCTAGTCTAGAACAGGTTCTAGTTTTACCAAAACTGACGGACGGGAGGAAGTCATGCGGGTCGGTGTCGACCGTGACCTGTGCGAGGCGAACGAGGTGTGTGCCGCCTTCGCCCCCGCGGTGTTCGAGCTGGACGACGACGACAATCTGGTCGTCATCCAGGAAGAAGTACCCGAAGCGGAAATAGAACGTGTTACTCAAGCGGTAGCAGGCTGTCCACGGAATGCCCTGTTCACCCGGGAATAATTCAGGCTTGCCGAGAGCGAGAACAGATTCTAGTGTGTGCCGTGAGAGGCGAGCCGGTGACGGTTCGCCGTGTCAGCGAGGAGGCTGCCGGAGTGAGAGCCGCCGCAGGGACCGCGAACGGCGATGACCGACCGCGATGGCGGGATGATGCCACCAGCCCGGCTCCGGCCGTGGCGCGGGTGGTGATCCGATGAATCGCGTGGCGATCGTGACCGGCGCGGGTGCGGGCCTCGGCCGCGCGGAAGCGCTCGCGCTGGCCAAGGACGGGCACTCCGTCGTGGTCAACGACCTCACCGACACCGGTGTGGTCGCCGAGATCGAGGAGGCCGGCGGCAAGGCCCTGTTCGTCGCGGGCGACGTGGCGGAGCGCAAGACGGCGGACGAGCTGCTCTCGGCGGCGGTGGACCATTTCGGCGGTCTGCACGTGCTGGTGAACAACGCCGGCGTGGTGCGCGACAGGATGCTCTTCTCGATGTCCGACGAGGAGTGGGACACCGTCATCAGGGTCCACCTGCGCGGGCATTTCCTGTTGTCCCGCAACGCCACCGCGTACTGGCGGAAACAGTCCAAAGCGGACGGTGCGCCGGTGTACGCGCGAGTGGTCAACACCGCTTCCGAGGCGTTCCTGTTCGGCGCGCCCGCGCAGCCGAACTACGCCGCCGCCAAGGCCGGAATCGCGGCGCTCACGGTGGCGACGGCCCGCGGCTGCGCCCGCTACGGTGTGCGCGCGAACGCGATCTGCCCGCGTGCCCGCACGGCGATGACCGAAGCCGTTTTCGGGGAAGCGCCCGAAGGTGGCACGGACCCGTTGTCGGTCGACCACGTCGCGCCGTTCGTCGCGTTCCTCGCTTCGCCGGAGGCCGAGGACGTCAACGGGCAGGTTTTCGTGGTGCACGGCGGGAACATCGCGCTCGTCGCGCCGCCCACCGTGGAAAAGACGTGGAACCTCTCGGAGCTTTCCGGGCTGCCCGGCCATTTCGCCGGTCGCGACCAGATGTTCGCCAGTGAGGAGTTGTTGTGACGCTTACCGTGCAACCACATCGCGAGTCGGTCGGGCTCAAGACCGGCCAGCTCTACCTCGACGGCCAGTGGGGTCCCGGCAGCGGCGGCGAGACCTGGACGCACCGGCACCCGGCCACGGGCGAGGCGATCGGCGAGTTCGCCATCGCCACCGCGGGAGACGTCGACGCGGCGGTGGCCGCCGCGCGCAAGGCTTTCGAATCGGGCACGTGGTCCAACGCCCGCGCGGGCGTGCGGATCAAGCTGCTGCACCGCTACGCGGAGTTGCTGCGCGAGCACGCCGAAGAGCTGCGCGCGCTGCAGGCACTGGACAACTCGGTGCCGCTTTCCTTCAGCAGCAACATCTACGCCACCGGCGTCGAGGCCGCCGCGGACGTGTTCGATCACCACGCCGGCTGGGTGGACAAGCTCGGTGGCCAGACGCTGCCGCCGTACCAGGGCGGCGACCACCTGGCGATGACCTTCCGCGAGCCGATCGGCGTGGTCGCGGCGATCCTGCCGTGGAACGCGCCCTTCCTGCTGTACGCGCAGAAGATCGCGCCGGCGCTCGCGGCGGGCTGCACGGTGGTGCTGAAGCCTTCGGAGTACTGCACGTTCACCGTGCTGCGCATGGTCGAACTGCTCGTCGAGGCCGGGCTGCCCGCGGGAACGCTCAACGTGGTCACCGGTCCGGGCGACCCGGTCGGCGAGACCCTGATCAACCACCGCGACATCGACAAGGTCAGCTTCACCGGTAGCCGCGCCGTCGGGAAGCGCATCGTCGAGGCTTCGGCGGGCACGCTCAAGCGGGTTTCCCTGGAGCTGGGCGGAAAGAGCCCGGCGCTGGTGTTCGCGGACGCGCCGAACGTCGGCCTCGCCGCCGCCACCACGATCGGCGCGGTGACGATGGGGCTGTCCGGCCAGGCCTGCGTGGCCAACACCCGTGCGCTCGTGCAGCGCGAGGTGTACGACGAGTTCATCGCGGCCGCGCAGGGAATGGCCGCCGCGGTCACCTACGGCGACCCGTTCGACCCCGGGGTGATGTCGTGCCCGCTGATCAACGAGAAGCAGCTCGAGCGCGTGCTCGGGTTCATCGAGACGGGCAAGAAGGAGGCGCGGCTGGTCTCCGGCGGCGAACGGCCCGGCGGTGACCTGGAAAACGGCAACTTCGTGACGCCAACTATCTTCGCCGACGTGGAAAACTCCTCGACCATCGCGCAGGAGGAGATCTTCGGTCCGGTACTCGCCGTGGTTCCCTTCGACACCGAGGAAGAAGCGGTCCGGCTGGCGAACGACACCGAGTACGGCCTCGGCGCGAGTGTGTTCAGCGCGGACGCCCAGCGCGCTTTCCGCGTCTCGCGCAAACTGCGGGCGGGCACGATCGGCGTGAACGGTTTCCAGATCGAGCCGCATCTGCCCTTCGGCGGGTTCAAGCAGTCGGGTCTCGGCCGCGAGGGCGGGGATTCCTCGATCGAGGCGTACACCGAGCTCAAGTCCGTGTACATGCCGCTGACCGACGAGATGATGTGACATGGCCAGGCTGGACGGCAAAGTAGCCGTGATCACCGGCGCGGCCCGCGGCCAGGGTGCCGCGGCCGCGCGCCGGTTCGCCGAAGAGGGCGCCAAGGTGGTCATCGCCGACGTGCTCGACGACGACGGCAAGGCGCTGGCGGACGAGATCGGCGCGGTGTACCAGCACCTCGACGTGACGAAGGAAGAGGACTGGACCGCGGCGATCGCGCGCGCCGGTGACGAGTTCGGCCCGGTGACCGTGCTGATGAACAACGCCGGGATCCTGCACTTCTCCGAACTCGGGAAAACCACGCTCGCCGATTACGAGCGCGTGATCAGGGTGAACCAGATCGGTGCGTTTCTCGGGATGCGCTCGGTCGTTGAACCCATGACGGAAGCCGGTACCGGCTCCATCATCAACGTGTCCTCGGTGGAGGGATTGGCCGGAATGCCTTTCCTGGTGGCCTACACCGCGAGCAAGTTCGCGATTCGCGGGATGACGAAGGTGGCCGCGCTGGAACTGGGCGCCAAGGGCATCCGGGTCAATTCGCTGCACCCCGGGATGATCGACACGCGGATGGTGTCCGACGCGGCGGGCGGGGTCGAAGTGGACCTGTCCCCGGTGGGCAAGAAGGTCGCGCTGGGGCGGATCGGCAAGGCCGGGGAGATCGCGAACCTCGCGCTTTTCCTGGCCAGTGACGAGAGTTCGTACAGCACGGGCGCGGAGTTCGTCGCCGATGGCGGGGCGACGGCGACGCACGCGTTGAAGGTGCAGTGAGGAAGAACACCGGGAGGCCTGCGGTTCGCGCATGTGAACACCGCTAACGAAAAACGGCTTCACATGGTGAGTAAGACTCAGGGCAACGAGGCTAGGGTCGGCGGAGGTCTGATGGGTACGCGCAGTGGGACGATCTCGGTACCGGGTACCGCCGCGCTCACTCAGATCGGCAAGCTCTCCACCCTCGGCTGGGAAGTGCTCCTCGCGATTCCCCGGCGCCCGTTCCAGTTTCGCGAGTGGATCCAGCAGTGCTGGTTCTTCGCGAGCGTGACGATCCTGCCCACGGCGCTGGTCGCGATCCCGTTCGGCGCGGTGATCGCGTTGCAGCTGGGGTCGCTGACCGAGCAGATCGGCGCGCAGTCCTTCACGGGCGCGGCGAGCGCGCTGGCGATCGTGCAGCAGGCGTCGCCGTTGATCACCGCGTTGCTGGTGGCCGGTGCCGGCGGCAGCGCGGTGTGCGCGGACATCGGGGCGCGCAAGATCCGCGAAGAGATCGACGCGATGGAAGTGCTGGGCGTGAACCCGGTGCAGCGCCTGATCGTGCCGCGGGTGCTGGCCGCGATGCTGGTGTCCACCCTGCTCAACGGTCTGGTCAGCGTGGTCGGCGTGCTGGGCGGCTATTTCTTCAACGTGGTGATGCAGGGCGGCACGCCGGGCGCGTACCTGGCGAGCTTCAACGCTTTGGCGCAGCTGCCGGACCTCTACATCAGTGAGATCAAGGCGCTCCTGTATGGGTTCGTGGCCGGCGTGGTCGCGGCGTATCGCGGGCTGCATCCCGCGGGCGGGCCGAAGGGTGTCGGTGACGCGGTGAACCAGGCCGTGGTGATCACGTTCCTGCTGTTGTTCCTGATCAACGTGGTGCTGACCGCGATCTACCTGCGGGTCGTGCCGGCGAAGGCGCTGTGATGACGACGACTGTGGACACCGAGGAGCGGCCGGACAAGCTGCTGGAGGCGATCGCCCGGCCCGGCGCGATCTTCGAGGGCATGGGCGGCCAGCTCTCCTTCTACGTGCGCGCGCTGGCGTGGTCGCCACGCGTGCTTCGGCGCTACCTCAAGGAAACCCTGCGCCTGCTGACCGAGGTCTGCTTCGGCACCGGCGGGCTCGCGGTGATCGGCGGCACCCTCGGCGTGATGATCGGCATGACCATGTTCACCGGTCTGATCGTCGGTATGCAGGGTTACGCCGCGCTGAACCAGCTCGGCACGGCCGCGCTCACCGGCTTCATCTCCGCGTACTTCAACACCCGCGAAGTGGCGCCGCTCGCGGCCGGGCTCGCGCTGTCGGCGACTGTCGGTTGTGGATTCACGGCGCAGCTGGGCGCGATGCGGATCTCCGAGGAGGTCGACGCGCTCGAGGTGATGGGCATCCCGAGCATGCCATACCTGGTGACCACGCGCGTGCTGGCCGGGGTGTTCGCGGTGATCCCGCTCTACGCCGTCGGCCTGCTCTCCTCGTACCTCGCGTCGCGGCAGGTCACCGTCTGGCTGTACGGGCAATCGGCCGGCACGTACGACCACTACTTCAATCTCTTCCTGCCACCGGGCGACGTGCTGTGGTCGTTCCTGAAGGTGATGATCTTCAGCGCGCTCGTGATCCTTTCGCACTGTTACTACGGCTACAACGCGTCCGGCGGGCCGGCCGGTGTCGGCGTGGCCGTGGGGCGCGCGGTGCGGACGTCGATCGTGCTGATCTCGGTGCTGGACTTCTTCCTCAGCCTGGCGATCTGGGGCGCCACCACGACGGTGAGGATCTCCGGATGAGCCGTCAGGCGCTGCGCCGCAGACTGTGGCACCAGGTGCTCGGGTTGGTGTTCCTCCTGGTGTGCGCCATGTTCTTCGTGACGACGGTCGCGGCGTACAAGAAGGAGTTCACGCCGGTTTCGATGGTGCGGCTGGAAACCGACACGGTCGGCAACCAGCTCGCCGAGGGCTCGGACGTGAAAGTGCGCGGCGTGGTGGTCGGTGAGGTGCGCAGCGTGCACGCGCTCGGCGATCACGCGGCGCTGGAACTGGCGCTGCAGCCGGACATGCTCAGCCAGATCCCGTCGAACGTCTCCGCGCGGCTGCTGCCGAAAACCCTGTTCGGCGAACGGTATGTGGCGTTGCAGATCCCGCAACAGCCCTCGACCCAGCACATCCAGGCCGGCGACGTCATCACCCAGGACCGCTCGAGCTCGGCGATCGAGCTGGAGAAGGTGCTCGACGACGTGATGCCGCTGCTGCAGGCCGTGCAGCCGGAGAAGCTGTCCGCGACGCTCAGCGCGGTGTCCACGGCTTTGCAGGGCCGGGGCGAGGAACTGGGGCAGACGCTGGTGAACGTCTCGGACTACCTGGGGCAGCTGAACCCGTCGCTGCCGAACATCAAGGCCGACATCACCAGTTTCGCCAACGTCACCGACATCTACAACAAGGCCGCGCCGGACTTCCTCAACGCGCTGTCCGATCTCACCACCACGAGCAAGACCCTGGTGGACGAAAAGCAGCGGCTCTCTCAGCTCTACAGTTCGGTGACCAACCTGTCGGTGGACCTCGGCAGCTTCCTGAAGGTCAACGAGAACAACATCATCGCGCTCACCACCACGTCACAGTCCACTTTGGACGTGCTGGCGAAGTACGCGCCGGAGTACCCCTGCATGCTGCAGCAGTTCGCCGAGTCGGTGCCCCGCGCGTACGAGGCTTTCGGCGCGGGCACGGACCAGCGCAACCACGTGACGATCCGGTTCGTCGCCGACCGCACCAAGTACGAGCCGGGCAAGGACGAACCGCAGTACACCGACAAACGCGGCCCGAGGTGCTACCCGCAGGTGGCCCCGCCGGGGCGCTGGCCGCAGTATCCGCCGGACGGCCCGGTGCAGGACGGTTCGACGCATCCCGCGGTGCCGCCGGGGGAGAACACCCCGCTGCCCAGTGACGGCATCATCGACGGCGGTTCGGGCACCACCGGTTCGGTCGCGAACTCGACCGCGGAGCAGAAGCTGATCGACGTGCTGGTGGCGCCGACGCTCGACACCACCCCGGAGGCGGTGCCGGGCTGGGCGGGGCTGCTCGTCGGGCCCGTGTACCGCGGGGCGGAGGTGGACGTCCATTGAGGAACTTCGTCGCCCCGCTGGTCAAAACCCTGATCTTCGCCGTGGTCACCGTGCTGCTGACCGGGATTCTCGGCGCCACGATCGCGAACACCGACTTCGGCGTCACCTCCACCTACACCGCGCGGTTCACCGACGCGTCGGGCTTGCACGAGGGTGACGACGTCCGGATCGTCGGGGTCAAGGTGGGCCAGGTGGACAAGATCACCGTGGCGCAGGAAGGGGACTCGAACCTCGCGGACGTCCACTTCACCGTCTCGCAGTCGTACAAACTCCCCGCCGCCACCACGGCGACGGTCAAGTACCGCAACCTGGTCGGCCAGCGCTACCTCTCGCTCGGGACCACTGTGGACGGTGGCGGCCAGCTCGCCGCGGGCAGCACGATCCCGCCCGAGCGCACCCAGCCGGCACTGAACCTCACGGTGCTGTTCAACGGGTTCAAGCCGTTGTTCCAGGCGCTCGACCCGCAGCAGGTGAACCAGCTCTCCTACGAGATCATCCAGACTTTCCAGGGTGAAGGCGGCACGATCGACAGCCTGCTCACGCACACCGCGTCCATCACCACCGCGATCGCGGACAAGGACAAGGTGATCGGCCAGGTCATCGACAACCTCAACAACGTGCTGGCCACGGTCAACTCGCGCGGCCCGCAGCTGTCCAACCTGATCGACCAGACGCAGCAGCTGGTGAGCGGGCTTTCCGCGCAGCGCGAACCGATCGGCAACGCGGTCTCCGCGCTGTCGAACCTGACGCAGGTGACGGCCGGGCTGGTGCAGGACGCGCGCCCGTCGCTGAAGGACGACATCTCCAGCCTCGGCCTGCTCTCGCAGAACCTGTCGGATTCGAGCCAGCTGCTGGACGAGCTGCTGCAGAAGATGCCGGGCAACCTGGAGAAGTTCACGAGGACCCTGAGCTATGGCAGCTGGTACAACTACTTCCTCTGCAACCTCTCGGGCACCATCGGCATCTCCTCGCTGAACATCACGCTGCCGCTGCTGCCCCTGCCCGCGACCCAAGAGCCGGAAAGGTGCCAGTCGTGAAGGCACTCCGCGAACGCAACCAGGCCGCGGTCGGCGCGGTGACACTCGTGCTGATCGTGCTGGTCAGCATGGTCTCGTACTTCTCCGACGACCTGCCGCTGCTGGGCACCGGGACCACGTACCAGGCGTACTTCAGCGAGTCGGCCGGGCTGGAGCCGGACAACGAGGTGCAGGTGGCCGGGGTGAAGGTCGGCGAGGTCAGCTCGGTCGCGTTGCAGGGCAAGAAGGTCCTGGTGAAGTTCAAGGTCGAGAACACGCGCGTCGGCGACCAGACCACGGCGGGTATCGAGATCAAGACCCTGCTCGGCGAGAAGTACCTGGCGCTGACCCCGAAGGGCAGCGGCACGCAGAGCCCGGACAGCCCGATCCCGGTCGAGCGCACCACCACCCCGTTCCAGCTGCAGGACGCCTTCCAGCAGTTGTCGAGCACGGTGGGCGACATCAACACCCAGCAGCTGGCGCAGAGCTTCGACGCGGTATCGGACGCGCTGAAGGACACGCCGGAGCCGTTGAAGAACACGCTGAACGGGCTGTCCGCGTTGTCGAAGACGGTGTCCTCGCGCGACCAGGAACTGTCCACTCTGCTCAACAACACCAGCCAGGTCTCGAAAACGCTCGCCGACCGCAACACGCAGCTGACGCAGGTGATCAACGACGGCAACCTGCTGCTGTCCGAGCTGCAGCAGCGCCGCGACGCGATCAGCGCGCTGCTCAAGGGAACGCAGGACCTTTCGGCGCAGCTGAGCGGGCTGGTCGCGGACAACCGCGAGCAGTTGCGCCCGACGCTGGAGAAGCTCGGCGACGTCACCGACGTCCTCCAGCAGAACCAGGACAACCTCGGCCGCAGCCTCCAGCTGCTCGCCCCGTTCACCCGGGTCGGCACCAACGCCACCGGCAACGGGCGCTGGTTCGAGGGCTATATCTGCGGCCTGCTGCCACCGGTGATCAACACCGGCGGGGCGACGGTCAACCCGGACGGCTGCACCCCGCCGCTTTCGGCGCCGGACCAGGGGGTGAGCGGCCAGTGACGGTCCAGACCAGAACCGGGCGCAGCGTGTACCGCTGGGTCGCCGCGGGCTGCGTGCTCGCGCTCCTGCTGACGGCGGGCCTGTGGCTGGTGTTCCGCGATCAGGGCGGTACCAGGGTTTCCGCGTTGTTCGACAAGACCGTCGGGCTGTACTCGGGTTCCTCGGTGCGGGTGCTGGGCGTGAAGGTCGGCCAGATCACCGACGTGACCCCGCAGGGCAACGTGGTCAAAGTGGACATGCAGGTGGACCCCGGGGTGCAGATCCCGGCGAACGCCAGTGCCGTGGTCATCGCGCCGAGCCTGGTCAGCGACCGCTACGTGCAGCTGACCCCGGCGTATGACACCGGCCCGGTGATGGCCTCGGGCACGCTGATCCAGCAGGACCACACGGCGACGCCGATGGAGCTGGACGACCTCTACGGCAGCCTGGACAAGCTGTCCACCGCGCTCGGCCCGAACGGCGCGAACTCGAACGGCGCGCTGTCGAACCTGCTGAACACCGCGGCGCAGAACCTCGACGGGAACGGCAAGAACCTCAACGACACCGTCACCCAGCTTTCGGATCTCTCGCGCACCTTGGACGACTCGAAGGGCGACCTGTTCTCCACGGTGCGGAACCTGCAGTCCTTCACCACGACCCTCGCCGACAGCGACAACCAGCTCAACGAGTTCTACTCGCGGCTCTCGAACGTCACGGGATTCCTCTCCGCGGACTCCGAGGACGTCGGCAAGGCGTTGTCCTCATTGGGTAATTCGCTCGGTGACGTGCAGCAGTTCGTCGAGGAGAACAAGGACGGGCTGACGTCCAATGTGGACAAACTGGCGAGCGTGAGCAAGGTGCTGGTGGACGAGCGGTCCGCGCTCGCCGAGGTGCTGGACACGGCGCCGACCGGGATGACGAACTTCATCAACTCCTACGACGCGGCCTCGGGCAGCATCGCGATCCGGTACAACGCCAACGAGCTGACCAACCCGCTGTTCACCACGCTGTGCAGGCTGATCAAGGCGGGCACCCCGACCGGGCTGCCGCAGGTGGTCGGCAACCTCTGCTCGGATCTCGCGCCGGTGGTGGACGGGCTCACCAACAACCTGTCGCTCTCCCAGCTGGCGGCCGACATCCAGAGCGGCAAGCTGCCACCGCTGCCGATCACGCCGCTGATTTCCGTGCCGGAGCAGGGGATCTCATGAAACGCATCCTCCTGCTGTCCGCGGTGCTGCTGCTCGTCGCCGGGTGCGGATCCGGCGGGTTCAACGGGCTCTACAGCACCCCGCTGCCCGGCGGCGCCGACCTCGGCGACCACCCGTACCAGGTGACGGCGCAGTTCGCGGACGTGCTGGACCTCGTGCCGCAGGCGAGCGTGAAGGTCAACGACGTCGCGGTCGGGCGGGTGGACCGGATCGACCTCGCGCCGGACACCCGCTCGGCGCTGGTGGTCATGCACGTGAACGGCGATGTGCACCTGCCGGGGAACGCGTACGCCGACCTGCGCCAGTCGAGCCTGCTCGGCGAGAAGTACGTGGAGCTGCGTGACCCGACGGGCCAGGACGCCACCGGCACGCTGGACAACGGGGCGACGATCCCGCTGGCCCGCACCAACCGGAACCCGGAGGTCGAAGAGGTCCTCGGCGCGTTGTCGTTGCTGCTCAACGGCGGCGGGGTGAACCAGCTCGCGGACATCACCAAGGAGCTGAACAAGACGCTCACCGGCAACGAGGCGGAGATCCGCACCCTGCTGTCCAGAGTGGACGATCTGGCCACCGAGCTGGACGGGCAGAAGAGCGACATCATCCGCGCCATCGACGGGCTGAACCGGTTGTCCAGCACGCTGGTCTCACAGTCGGCGAACCTGCAGAACGCGCTCGACAACCTCGCGCCGGGGCTGCAGGTGGTCAACGAGGAGCGCGACCAGCTGGTCGGCATGCTGCAGTCGTTGAGCCAGCTTTCCGGGGTCGCGGTGGACACGGTCAACAAGAGCAAGAGCCAGCTGATCGACAACCTGCGCGCGCTCACCCCGACGCTGACGAAGCTCGCGGAGGCGGGGCAGAACCTGCCGACGGCGCTGAAGATCCTGCCCACGTACCCGCTGCCCGACGTGGCCGGTGACGTCGTGAAGGGCGACTACGCCAACGTGTCGGCGCGGGTGGACCTCGACTTCTCCGAGATACTGCAGAACATCGAGAACGCGCAGTGGCCGCCGGGGACGAAACCGGCCGACACCAGCACTTCGACGTCGAGCACCTCGACGTCCACCGCGTCCTCGCCACCGCTGCCGCTGCAGATCCAGCCGTCCACTTCGGACACCCAGAAGTCCGGCGGTGGCGTGCTGGGCAACCTGCTCGGCAGCCTGCTGGGAGGTGGCAGCTGATGTTCACCAGGACGCACTGGGTGAAACTGCTGATCTTCGGGCTCGTCGCGGTGCTGTCGGTCGGCTACGCCGGGGCGAAGTACGCCGGCCTGGACAGGCTGTTCGGCGCGCGCGGGTTCGTCGTCACGGCGCAGCTCGCGGACTCCGGCGGGATCTTCGTGAACGCCGAGGTGACCTACCGCGGCGTGGCCGTCGGCAAGGTGACCGGGATGCACCTCGACCCGCAGGGCGTGACGGTGGATCTCGACCTGGACACGGGCACCCAGGTGCCGGAGGACACGCAGGCGGTGGTGGCGAACCGGTCGGCGGTCGGGGAGCAGTACGTCGATCTGCGGCCCACCCACGAGAACGGCCCGTACCTGCACGGCGGTTCGGTGATCCAGCGGGACAAGACGGCGCTGCCGTTGTCCCCGGACACGGTACTGGCCAATTTGGACAGTCTGGTGTCCAGCGTGAACCCGGCCGATCTGCAGACGGTCGTGAACGAGACGTACAACGCGTTTTCCGGGACAGGGCAGGATCTCCAGCAGCTGCTGGACTCCGCGAACTCCTTCACCGACACCGCGAAGGAGAACCTGCCGCAGACGACCCAGCTTCTCGCCGACGGCCGCACCGTGCTGAAGACGCAGGAGAAGCAGTCGCAGAACATCAACGACATCGCGCAGGGCCTGAACAAGATCGCGGGCCAGCTCAAGACGTCGGACCCGGATCTGCGCAAGGTGGTCGAGCAGGCGCCGGCGCTGGCGGACAACGTGGACGGCATCCTCGCCACCTCGGGCACGGACATGGGCGTGCTGATCGCGAACCTGCTCACCACGTTCCAGGTCACCTCGGTGCGCACGGACGCCATCGAGGAGGAGCTGGTCGCCTTCCCGGTGATCTCGGCGTTCTCCCGGTCGGTGGCGTCGAACGGTGAGGGGCATTTGGGGCTGGTGCTGAACTTCTTCGACCCGCACTCTTGCACGAAGGGGTACGAGGGAACGCAGCAGCGCCCGGCCAGCGACACCAGCGACGCGCCGGTGAACATGCAGGCGTACTGCGCGGAGCCGCCCGGCAGCAAGACCGAAGTCCGCGGCGCGGCGAACGCGCCGTACGCGGGCGCCGCCCCGACTCCGGCGCAGACGGCGCAACCCACGCAGTCGTCGTCCGCCCCGGCCGAGTCCACGTCCGGCACCGCGCAGCTTCCAGGTGTCCTGAACATGGTGACTTCGACCGTGCAGCAAGGAATCGGACAGCTGCTGGGGCTGCCGGGATGATTAAGGGCCGGTTGCCGACGTGGTTGGGCGCGCTCGCCGTGGTCGCGGTGCTCGTGGCCGGCTGGTTCGGCTGGTCATGGTGGAGCACGGCGCACGACGCGACGGAGCTGCGCGCGCGTGACCGGGACGCGGTGCTGAGCGCGGCGTCGGATGCCTTGGTGGCGCTGAACACCGTCGACTACCACAACCCGGAACCGGCGGTGGACCGGTGGATCTCGGTCACGACGGGGCAGCTGGGGAACTCGCTGTCCGGGGACAAGAAGACGCAGCTCGACAGGGCGACGCAGAGCAAGACGGTGGCTTGGGCGTCGGTCGACCAGGCCGCTCTGACGGCGCTGGACCAGAACGCGGGCACGGCGCGGGTGATCGCGGTGCTCGACGTCCACCTCGGCACCAACGACGCCGCCCCGAAGGACTCGCGCGCGCGGTTGAACGCCGCGCTGACGCGGACGCCGCAGGGCTGGAAGGTCAACTCCGTGCAGGCGGCGTCATGAGGGACTGGCTCGGGTTCCGTAAGTGGCCGCGGCGGGTGCTGGACGCGCTGGCTGCCCGGAAGCGCGCCATCAAGCTCGGCGCGGTGGGTGCGGTGATCGTGCTGGCGGCCGGTTTCTCGGTGCTGGCCGGGCTGAACTCCGCGCGCAGCGACAACGCGGCCGTCGCGGACACGGCGGCCACGGGCGAGGTCGTGGACCAGGTGAGCGCCGCGGTGAAGTCCATTTTTTCCTACGACTACGACAATCTCGATCGCACCCAGCGCGCCGCGACGAACGTGCTGGTGGACGCCGCCGTAGGCCAGTACCAGGCGAGTTTCACCGCTGCGAAGCAGCAGGCGACGGAGCAGAAACTGGTGCGCAGCACCACGATCGGCTCGATCGGCGTGCAAGAGCTGAGCGGTTCGGACGCGCGGCTGCTGCTGTTTCTGAACCAGCAGACCCTGAACACGGCGAACAACCAGCAATCCTCAGCCGCGGCGTGCTTGTCGGTGGTCGCGAAGAAGGTCGACGGCACCTGGAAAATCGCGAGCATGACAGCGCTGTGAGCGGGATTATGGCCGCATGGACGGAAAGGCCCACCTCGAAGACCTGATCGCCACGCGGCTCGACGCGGATGCGCTCTCGTGGCGGGAAATCCTCCAGGTTTCGCACGATTTGATCGCGTCGGGCGCACTGGACCCCGCCGAAGCGGGCGAAATCCTGGAGGAGGTGCGGGAGCGGCTGGTGCGCGAGGGAAAGCTCAAGGTCCGCCGCGTTTCGGCTTCGGCGTCGGTCCGGCACACCGCGAAAGCCGTCCGGCGTGCCGGACCGGCACCCGCGGGCGACGGCCCTTCACCGAAATCCCCATGATCCACGGTCTGCCTTGGCACGCCCGCGACGACACCGGCGCCCAGCACGGCCGCGCGGGCGAGACGGGCGTGGTCACGGGCGTCGGCCGAACCGCCCGCACCTTCACCGTCGCCGGGAAGGGGAGGTGACGTTCGGGCACCGCTGAGCTACTTCTGGTAGATGCCTTCGATCGTGCTGGCGTAGTTCTTCGTCACCACATTGCGCTTCAGCTTCAGGCTCGGCGTGATCTCGCCGCCCGCCTCGGTGAAGTCCTTGGCCAGGATGACGAACTTCTTGATCGCCTCCGCGTGCGACACCTGCTTGTTCGCCTCGTCCACGGCGGCTTGCACCTCGGCGCGAAGGTCGGGGTCGTCGGCGAGGTCGGCCACCGTCGCGCTTTCGGGCTTGCCGTGCTGCGACTTCCAGGCCGGGAAGAACTCCTCGTCGACGGTCACCAGCACCCCGATGAACGGCCGCCGGTCGCCGACCACCATCGCCTGGCTGATCACCGGGTTCGCGCGCAGGGTGTCCTCGAGCCCGGACGGGGCCACGTTCTTCCCGCCCGCGGTGACGATGATCTCCTTCTTCCGCCCGGTGATCTTCAGGAAGCCCTCGTCGTCCAGCTCGCCGAGGTCACCGGTGTGGAACCAGCCGTCCTCCAAGGATTCCTTGGTCGCCTGCTCGTTGTTGAAGTACGCGTCGAACACGACGTCGCCCTTCAGCAGCACCTCGCCGTCCTCCGCGATGCGCACCGAAGTGCCCGCGACCGGACGCCCCACGGTGCCGACCCGGAACGCCGTCTCGGTGTTGACGTTCGCCGCGGCGGAGGTCTCGGTCAGGCCGTAGCCCTCGAACACCGGCACCCCGATGCCGCGGAAGAAGTGCGCGAGCCTGCCGCCCAGCGGCGCCCCGCCCGACACGGCGGCGATGCACCGGCCGCCCAGCGCCGCGCGCAGCTTCGCGTACACGAGCTTGTCGAACAGGAAGTGCTGCGCCTTGAGCCCGAGCCCGGCGCTGCCCTTCTCCTTCGCCTCGCTGTACGCGACCGCGACGGCCTCGGCCTTGTCGAAGATGGCGCCCTTGCCTTCGCTGTGCGCCTTCTGCTTCGCGGTGTTGTAGACCTTCTCGAACACGCGCGGCACGGCCACCACGAACGTCGGGCGGAACGTGCCGAGGTCGGCGACGAGGTTCTTCACGTCCGGGGTGTGGCCCAGCGTGACGCGCGCCGTGATCGCCGTCAGGGCGATGGCGCGGGCCAGCACGTGCGCGAGCGGCAGGAAGCACAGCAGCGAGTTGCCCTGCTCCATCAGCTGCGGGAAGGCATCGATGTCGGCGCGGATCTCGGCCAGCAGGTTGCGGTGGGTCAGCTCCACGCCCTTGGGCCTGCCGGTGGTGCCCGAGGTGTAGACGATCGTCGCCAGGTCACCGGCCTGCACGGAACGCCGGCGCTCGTGCACGACGTCGTCGGCCACCTTCGCGCCCAGCGCCGTCAGCTCGTCGATCGCCGGGTTCGCGTGGGTGCCCTCGATCTGCCAGGTGTACTTGAGCTCGCCCAGCCTGTCGCGCACCTTGTCGACCTCGCCGTGGTGCTCGTCGGTCTCGACGAACACGCCCTTGGCGCCCGAGTCGGAGAGGATCCAGTGCACCTGCTCGGCCGAGGAGGTGTCGTAGATCGGCACCGTCACCCCGCCCGCGGCCCAGATCGCGAAGTCGATGAGCGTCCATTCGTACCGGGTCTTGGACATCAGGCCCACCCGGTCGCCACGCTCGATCCCGGCCTCGACCAGGCCCTTCGCGACCGCCATGACCTGCGCCGCGAACTCGCGTGCGGTCACGTCCAGCCAGGAGCCGCCGTCCTGCTTCCGGAAGCTGATCGCGTCGCCGAAGCGTTCGGCGTTCGCCCACAGGATGTCGCCCAGGTTCTCGTCGTCGGCAACCGGCTTCGCTGCCGGGGCGCTGTACTCGCGCACGGGTGACCTCCGCCTTCTCCGGTGTTACTCGCCAGTCAACTTAGCGGCAGCACCACCTTATGACCAACTGGCGTACCTCATGCCATTCTGACACCCGTGAGCACGCTGAACGGTGCACCGCCCGCCATCGACGTCGTGGACGAGACCTTCCTCGCGGTGCCTGCCGGTACGGTCGCCGCCGCCTTCGCCGATCGCGCCGCCTGGCGCCGGTACTGGCCCGACCTGCTGCTGGAGGTCTACACCGACCGCGGGGACGAAGGTCTCCGCTGGACGGTCAAGGGAGCGTTGACCGGGACGATGGAGGTGTGGCTGGAGCCCAAGCTCGACGGCACCCTCCTGCACTACTTCCTCCGCGCCACTCCGCCAGGGCAGCCCACCCCGAAGGACCTGCGCCGCGAGTACGACAAGCGCGCCCGCGCGGCCAAGGCGATCGCCTTCGGGCTCAAGGAGGTCCTCGAGGACGGCCGGGAGCCGGGAATTCCTCCCCAGTAACCTTCTCCTCATGCGGGTTCATGTGGTGTCCGACGTGCACGGAAACGCCGAGGCACTGGCCCGGGCCGGTGACGGGGCCGACGCGCTGATCGTCCTCGGCGATCTGCTCGACTTCGTCGACTACCACCAGCACGACCGCGGGATCCTGGGCACGCTGTTCGGCCCGGAGAAGGTCTCGACCTTCGCGCGGCTGCGGCGCGAGGCAGCCGCGAGGAGTCGCTGGCCTTCTCTCGTTCGCTCTGGTCGACGCTCGAGGACCCGGCCTCGGCGGTCGACGACGCCATCCGGCTCCAGTACGCCGAGCTGTTCGCGGCGATGACCGCGCCCACCTACGCCATCGCCGGCAACGTGGATTCGCCGGATCTGTGGCCCGAATTCGCCGGGCAGGGCGTGCGGATCGTGGAGGGCGAGGTCGTCGAAATCGGCGGGCTGCGGTTCGGGTTCATGGGCGGTGTGGTGCTGCCCGCGGGCGCGCCGCCCCGGCGCAAGAACCCGGTGTGGCGGCCTTATCTGCGTCAGCGCGAGGAGTTCGACGAGGCCGTCGGGAAGCTGACGGACGTGCAGGTGCTGTGTTCGCACGCGCCGCCGGCTTTCCCCGAGCTGACCTACGACGTGATCGCCCGCAGGCACGAGCTCGGCTCCACGGCACTGCGAGAGTTGATCACCCGGCAGCAGCCGCGGTGGTCGGTGTTCGGCCATGTGCACCAGCCGCTTTCGCCCAGGCTGCGGGCCGGGCGGACGGAGTGCCGTAACGTCGGTCACTTCAAGGTCACCGAACGGCCCTACGTCCTGCGGTGGTGAAGGGCGCTGGCCCTGTAACCTTTCGCGCATGGCCTGATGTTGCAGTGACACAGTCCATGGGTAAGTGCCTGCGGTGGTGGCCGGGCTCTTCCCTGTAACCTTTCGCGCATGGCCGACCAGTCCACTCAGTCCATCGAGGTCGACGCGCCGCCCGAGCAGGTCATGGCGGTGATCGCGGACTTCGGCGCCTACCCGGAATGGGCCAAGCAGGTCCAGCAGACCGAGGTGCTCGCCACCGACGACGACGGGCGCGCCAAACAGGTCCGGCTGACCCTGGACGCCGGGCCGATCAAGGACGTCTACACCCTCGAGTACGACTGGGCCGCGGACGGCCGCTCGGTCAGCTGGCATCTGGTGAAGGGCCAGATGCAGAAGGCCCAGAACGGCCGCTACGAGCTGGCCGACCTCGGTGGCCGCACCCGCGTGACGTACACGCTCTCGGTGGAGCTGGTGCTTCCGATGATCGGGCTGTTGCGGCGCAAGGCGGAGAAGATGGTCATGGACACCGCGCTCAAGGAGCTCAAGCGCCGGGTCGAGGACCTTTCCTGAGTATGCGGCTGCTGCTGTTCACCGGTAAAGGGGGCGTCGGCAAGACGACCCTCGCCGCGGCGACGGCGGCCGGGCTCGCCGCGAAGGGCCACAAGACGCTGGTCGTCTCCACCGATCCCGCGCATTCGCTCGGCGACGCGTTCGGCCGCGCGCTGACGGCCGAGCCCACCGAGGTCGAGCACTGCCTCCACGGCGCGCAGATCGACTCGCGCGGGCTGGCCGACGACATCTGGCAGGACCTGCGCGGGAAACTCACCGGCGCGCTGGCCGGCGCGGGCATCGACACGCTGGACGCCGAGGAGCTCACGGTGCTGCCCGGGGTGGACGAGCTGCTGGCGCTGACCGAGGTGCGGCGGCTGGCCGAGTCCGGGCGGTGGCACACGGTCGTCGTGGACTGCGGGCCGACGGCCGAGACATTGCGGCTGCTCGCGCTTCCCGAGGCGATTTCCGGGTACCTGGGCAAGATGTGGCAGCTCAAGCTCGCGGGCGGCCGCGGCACGGTCGAGTCGGTGCGCCGGCTGGCCGGGCATCTGGAGTCGCTGCGCCTGTTGCTGACCGACCCGGCGATCACCAGTGTCCGGCTGGTGCTGACGCCGGAACGGGTCGTGGTCGCGGAGGCCCGGCGCACGCTCAGTTCGCTGGCGCTGCGTGGGATCCGGGTCGACGGCGTGATCGTGAACAGGCTGATGCCCGCGGCCCGCGCGTGGCGTGGCCCGGCGGCGTCGTGGATGCGGGCGCGGCGCAAGCAGCAGGACGCGGTGCTGGCGGAACTGGACAGCGCCGGGCTGGGCGAGTTCTCGCGCGTCGAGCACCGCGCGGTGGAGCCGGTCGGTGTCGATCCGCTGCTGGAGATCTCGACCGAGCTTTATGGACAGTCGGATCCGTTGCTGGGTAACGGTTCCGAGGTCGGTTCCCTGCTTGAAGTGTCCGAAGTGGACGGCGGGTTCGAGCTGCGAGTGGCGATGCCGCTGGCGCGTGCCGCCGCGGTGGAGCTGGCCAGGGTCGACGACGATCTCGCGATCACCGTGGACGGGCACCGGCGGCTGGTGGCGCTGCCGGAAGCGCTGCGGCCGTGCGAGATCACCGGCGCCGCGTCCGATCAGCGCGGACTGCTGGTTTCGCTGAGCAACGCCGGGAGGCGCTGATGACCGAGGCCGACGGGGCGAGCCTCGCCGAGGAGATCCGGCTGCTCGTCGAGATGGTCGTGGAACGCGCGGCGCCGTGGCTCGAAGGCGTGGTCGCCGCCGGGCACGGGCCCGCGACCGAACGGGAAAGCACCGACTGCGGCTGGTGTCCACTGTGCGCGGTCGTCGCCGTGGTGCGCGGGGAGAAGCCGGAGTTCGCGGCTCGTGTCGTGGAACAGCTGGCGCAGCTGGTGGCGCTGCTCCGGGCGGTACTGGCCGATCGGTGGGATCCTGAGGCCGGATTCCACATGCCCGGGTTCCGCCCGGCGGCCAGGCAGGAGCCGGAGCCGTCGCGTGTGCAGCGGATCCCCGTGCGGTGGCGGGGCGAGGAGGAGTAGGTGCACGCGGTCGGCCTCGATGTCGGCGGGACGAGTGTGCGTGCCGCCGTGGTGGACGAGCAGGGGTCCATTCTGGACACCGCGCGGGTGGGGACGCCCAGCGGGGAAAGTGCTTTGGAGGACGCCATTTCCGGCGTCATCGAAGAGCTGCGCAACCGGCACGAGAACGTGGGCGCGGTCGGGCTCGCGGTGGCCGGGTTCGTCGCCGGCGACCGGCGCACGGTGATGTTCGCGCCGCATCTGGCGTGGCGGGCCGCTCCGGTGGCGGACCGGATAGCGAAGCGCGTCGACCTGCCGGTGACCCTGGAACACGACGCGAACGCGGCCGCGCTCGGCGAGCACCGGTTCGGCGCGGCGCGTGGCGCGCGGGTGGCGGCGCTGGTGGCGATCGGCACCGGGATCGGCGCGGGACTGTTGCTGGACGGGCAGATTTACCGCGGCGGGTTCGGGGTGGCGCCGGAGCTGGGGCATCTGACGGTGGTGCCCGGCGGGCGCGCGTGCCCGTGCGGGAAGTACGGCTGCCTGGAGCGGTACTGCAGCGGCACGGCGCTGGCGGCGACGGCGATCGAGCTGCTGGCGCGATACCCGGGGCAGTCGACCTTGCTGGCGCGGGAGATGTCCGGGGATCCGGGGTCGATCACCGGCAGGCGCGTGGCGGGCGCGGCGCGTGACGGGGATCCGATCGCGCAGCGCGCGGTGGCGGAGCTGGCGAAATGGCTCGGCGAGGGATTGGCGCTGGTGGCGGACGTGTTCGACCCGGAGATCGTGGTGATCGCGGGCGGGGTGTCCGGTTCCGCGCCGCTGTTCCTCGACGAGGCGCGTGAGCACTACACGGCGGCGATCACGGGTGCGCGGCATCGGCCGCTGGCCCGCATCCGCACCGCCCACCTCGGCGACGACGCGGCGATGGTCGGCGCCGCGGCACTCGCACTCGAAGCCGCCTGAGCGCTCCCGCCCCCACCCCCGCCG
>NZ_VMNW02000101.1 GCF_007713735.2 Amycolatopsis acidicola
GTGGGTGGCAGTGCGTGAGTGACAGTGGGCAGCGTGAGGCCGCGTGGGCACGTGAGAAGGCTGGTGCCGTGGGCGGCCGCGGTGCGGCGGCGGGCGGGCTTGGGCAGGTGAGCATTCGCGCGACGGAAGACGGCGGGATAGCGCGCAAGAGGCTGCGCCTGAGCGGCGGTATGGCCCGCGACAGGCGCACCTGAACGGCGGCTGTCGGCATGCGGCCGGGTGGGCGCTCGGGGAAGGCGGATCGCGCCCCGCCAGGTGGCGGGGCGAAGGCTAGGGGGCAAGGGCTGGCGGGCTGGCGGGCGGATGATAGGTGGGAAGTAACCACGGTGGCCAGGTCACCCGCGCCGCAAGTCACCCGCGCGGGAAGTTCGCTCGGGCGGGTGACGGAGCCGCACGTGGGCGGCGAAAGGCGTGCGGGCAGCCTGAAGAGCCCACGAGCGCCGCCGCGATCGACTCGCGTGGCTTGTGGGTGCCAGCGGGCTGGTCAGCCGGAGAACGGGCCGTCTTCTGGGAGGCGTAGGTCTGGCTTCTCCAGCTCCTCCACGTTGACGTCCTTGAAGGTGATCACCCGGACGTTCTTCACGAACCGCGCGGGGCGGTACATGTCCCAGACCCACGCGTCGGACATCCGCACCTCGAAGTACACCTCGCCACCACCGTCGCGGACCTGGACATCCACGGCGTTGGCCAGGTAGAACCGCCGCTCCGTCTCCACCACGTACGAGAACTGGCTGACGATGTCGCGGTACTCGCGGTACAGCGACAACTCCATCTCGGTCTCGTACTTTTCGAGATCCTCTGCGCTCATGAAATCCGCGCCCCTCCTCGCGAGCTCGACCGGTCTCCGGCGACGGAACCCTCATTCTGACTCAACCCGTCGAAGAGGGCATCCACCGGAGGGCTCGTCCGGCCCAGCGCCGCTGCGCTGAGCATCACCTTGTGCGGCGGACGCCGGTTGTGCGCGACCGCCGCGTCCGCGACGTTGGCGTACGACCAACGATGTACCGCACTCGGCCCGTGTTCGGTGAGCGCCGCGCCGTGTTCGGCCGTGCTGTACCCCTTGTGCACGTCGAACCCGTACACCGGATGCTCCCCGTGCAGATCGGACATGATCCGGTCCCTGGTCACCTTCGCCAGCACCGAAGCGGCCGCGATACACGCCACCGCCCGGTCCCCCTTGATCACCGGGACACTCGGGGCAGGCAGCCCCGGCACCCGGAACCCGTCGGTGAGCACGTACCCCGGGCAGGTCCCCAGCCCGGCGACGGCCCGCCGCATGCCTTCGATGTTCGTCACGTGGATCCCCAGCGCATCCACCTCCGCCGGCGGGATCACCACGATGCAGTAGTCCAGCGCCCGCTTCAGGACCCTGTCGTACACCCGATCCCTCGCCAGCGCCGTAAGCAGCTTCGAATCGGTCAGCTCGTCCAACCGCGCGGCGTCACCCGGCTTGAGCACGCACGACGCGACGACGAGCGGGCCGGCGCAGGCGCCACGGCCCGCTTCATCGACCCCGGCCACCGGGCCCAGCCCGCGCCTGTCCAGCGCGGACAACAGACCCCAGGTGGTCTCGCCCCGGACCACGGCCCGGGGCGGTTTGATCGTGGCATCGAGCACCGACGACGACCTGCCCACTGGCTACCGCTTCCGCTTGACCGCCCCGCGCAACCCGGAACCGAGACGGCGGCTCAGCGCCACCGTGGGCCAGGCCGCCACCGCGCCGAAACCGACGGGCACGCCCTGCTGCCACTCCGGCGCGCTCAGGCCCAGCGCGACCGGCTGCGCGTTCTCCTGCGGGTTGGTATCGCTCACCCCGCCCCACCGACTGGGCGGCAACACGATGATTCTGGCCTTGCCGATGATGTTGTCCACCGGGACGACACCCCGCAGCCCGCCGCCGCCCTGACAGCGCGAGTCACAGGAGTCGTTGCGGTTGTCCCCCATCACCCAGACATCGCCCTCGGGCACCGTCACCGGGTCGAACGAGGCCTGCTGCTGGTTACTGGGATCTTGCCAGTGGATGTAGGGCTCGTTGAGCGCCTTTCCGTCCACCACGACCCGGTTCTGCGCGTCACAACATTGGACGGTCTGCCCGCCGGTGGCGATGATCCGCTTGACGAAGTCACGCTCGTCGGGCGGGGCGAGGCCGAACACGGAGCCCACGTTCTGGAAGAACCGGACCACCGGGTTGTCGGAGCGCTGGACCGGGGATTCGTTCTCCAGCCAGGGATCCGGGCCCTTGAACACCACCACGTCGCCCGGCGAGGGGTCGGTGAAGTCGTACGTGATCTTGTCGACCAGGACCTTGTCGCCGTAGCAGCCTGTGCACCCGTGCAGCGTCGACTCCATCGAGGCCGACGGAATCGTGTACACGCGGGCGAAGAACTGCTGGAACACGAAGGCCAGCACCAGCGCGACCACGATCAGGATCGGCAGTTCGACCCAGAAGGACCGCTGCTTCTTCCGCTTACGGTGCCGGCGCTTTCCCTTGCCGCCTTCGTCCGGATCGCGTTCCGGTTCGTCCTCAGCAGAGCTCGAGGGCACAGGCTCGACCACTTCGCCAGGCTACGCGCGAATCAGGACGCGGTCGGGGTCTCGCGACGCTCCTTGATCTTGGCGGCCTTGCCGCGCAGCTCGCGCAGGTAGTACAGCTTGGCGCGCCGCACGTCACCGCGCTTGAAGATCTCGATCTTGGCGATGTTTGGCGAGTGCACCGGGAAGGTGCGCTCCACGCCGACACCGAACGAAACCTTGCGGACGGTGAAGGTCTCGCGGATGCCGCCGCCCTGACGGCGGATGACCACGCCCTGGAAGATCTGGTTGCGCTCGCGGTTTCCCTCGATGACGCGAACGTGGACCTTCAGCGTGTCGCCCGGGCGGAAGTTCGGAATGTCGGAACGCAGCGACTGAGCGTCCAGGGCGTCCAGGGTGTTCATCGGTCTTCCGTCCTCGTCCTTCGTATGTCTGCGTACATCCGGGCGCGGACCTGCTCGGAAAGCGATCGACCCGGGGGCTTAAAGGGCTGCGCGCGCATGGGTGCCCGCGCGCCAACCAATCAAGTATTACAGACGCGTTCGCGGCCGCGTCATCCGGCCTGCGCCTGCTCCTCGCGCACCCGCTCGAGCACGGCGAGGTCCTTCTTGTCCAGACTGCCTTCGGGCAGCCGCTCCAGTAGCTCCGGACGGCGCAGCAGAGTGCGCTCCAGCGCCTGGTCACGGCGCCATCTGTCGATGAGCGCGTGGTTGCCCGAGCGCAGCACCTCCGGCACCGCCAGCTCGCGCCAGACCTCGGGCCGGGTGAAGCTGGGGCCTTCGAGCAGCCCGTCGGAGAACGAATCCTGTGCCGCCGAAACGGGATTGCCCAGCACCCCGGGCAGCAGCCGCACCGTGGCCTCGACCATCACGAGCACCGCGGCCTCACCGCCGACGAGCACGTAGTCGCCGATCGAGACCTCGTCGACCGGCATCCGGCGGGCGGCGTCGGTGATCACGCGCTGGTCGATGCCCTCGTAGCGGCCGCACGCGAAGACCAGGTGCTCTTCCGCGGCGAACTCGTGCGCCATCTCCTGCGTGAACGGCCTGCCGGCCGGCGTGGGGACCACGAGCCTCGTGTTCTCGCCGCAGACCTGGTCGAGCGCGTCGCCCCAGACCTGGGGCTTCATGACCATGCCGGGGCCGCCGCCGTAGGGGGCGTCGTCGACCGCGCGGTGGACGTCGTGCGTCCAGTCCCGCAGGTCGTGCACGTCGACCTGGATGAGGCCGCGTTCGATGGCCCGGCCGAGCAGCGCGGCCCGCAGCGGGTCGAGGTACTCGGGGAAGATCGTGACGACGTCTATCCGCACTGCTGCTCCCCTACTCGGCTTCGTCGAGCAGGCCCTCGGGCGGGTCGAGCACGACCCGGCCACCGGCCACGTCGACGACCGGGACGATCTGGCGCACGAAGGGCACCAGCACCGTGCGGCCGTCCTTGTCGAGCGAGAGCAGTTCACTGCCGGGAGCGTGCACGATCTCCTGGACCGTGCCGATGACCGAACCGTCGGTGAGCTCCGCGCGGAGCCCTTCCAGCTCGTGGTCGTAGAACTCGTCCGGGTCGCCGGTGGGCGGGAGATCGGACGTGTCGGCCAGGAGCAGCACGCCGCGCAACTCCTCGGCCACGTCCCTGGACGGCACCTGCGCGAAAGTCACCAGCAACCGCCCGCTGTGCCAGCGGGCGGTTGCCACGGTGAGTTCACAGGTGTCGCCGTCACGACGGCGGCCGGTGAGCACGGTGCCTTCGGCGAAGCGCAGCTCGGGCGAGTCGGTGCGCACGTCCACGGCGAGCTCGCCCCGGATTCCGTGCGCCTTGGCGACACGCCCGACCACGACGTCCACGGCGGCGCGGTTCAGCGGTCGGTGTCGACGACGTCGACGCGGACGCCGCGGCCACCGATGCCGCCCATGACCGTGCGCAGCGCCGTCGCGGTGCGGCCACCGCGGCCGATGACCTTGCCGAGGTCGTCCGGGTGGACGTGCACCTCGAGCGTGCGGCCACGCCGGGTGGTGATCAGCTCGACCCGGACGTCGTCCGGGTTGTCGACGATCCCGCGCACCAGGTGTTCGAGGGAGTCGGCGAGGAAGCTCACGCCTCCGCCTTACCCGCCTCGTCGGCCTCGGCCTTCTTCGGGGCCTTCTTCTTCGGCGTGGTGGCCTCGGTGGAGGGCTCCTCGCCGGCGGCGGCGAGCGCCGCGTTGAACAGGTCCTGCTTGGAGGGCTTGGGCTCGCGCACCTTCAGCGTGCCCTCGGCACCGGGCAGGCCCTTGAACTTCTGCCAGTCACCGGTGATCTCGAGGATGCGCTGCACCGGCTCGGTCGGCTGCGCGCCGACACCCAGCCAGTACTGGGCGCGCCCGGAGTCGACCTCGATGAGGCTCGGCTCTTCCTTCGGGTGGTACTTGCCGATCGTCTCGATGGCCTTGCCATCCCGGCGGGTGCGCGCGTCGGCGACGACGATGCGGTAGTACGGCGCACGGATCTTGCCGAGGCGCTGCAGCTTGATCTTGACGGCCACGGGTGTGGGTACTCCTTGGTTCGCTTGGTGCTCACTGGTGCCGGGGACGCGATCCGAGTGGGGAAACGGACACAGGTACCCGAAGCAGGGGTCGCCACGGCACGGTGAGAGGGTCCGGCCGAAGCAGGCAAGCGTCAATTGTGCCAGACGCTAAAGGGTGGTCACGCCGAGGGTGGGCAGCAGCATGGCCAGCGCGGGCAGGAAGTTGTTCACCTGGTGCGCGACCACGGCGCCGAGCAGCCGCCCGGTGTACAGCCTGGCCAGTCCGATCGGCAGCGCGATGACGATCAGCAGGGTGGTCCGCAGCGGCTCGAGGTGGCTGGCCGCGAACACCGCCGTGGACAGCAGGAACGCCGCCAGCCTGCCGTACTTCTCCTTGCCCCAGTGCAGCCGTTCGACCGCGCCCCAGAGCAGGCCGCGGTAGATGACCTCCTCGCAGACCGGGCCGAGCAGCCACAGGTAGAGGAACATGATCACGGCCGCGGTGACCGACATCGGCTGGTTCTCCACCAGCGCGCCGATCGCGGAGGTCGAGTTGTCCTCCCCCACCGCGTGGGTCCAGACGTACGCGCCGAGAACCGTGACGACCAGGCCGAGCGCGCCGAACTTCAGGCCCACCCGCACTTCCGCCCAGTTCCACGACAGCCGCAGGTCGAGCACCGGGCCGTTGCCGCGCCACACTGTGATCAACACCGCCACGAGCGCGGCCAGCATGGTCGGCGCCATCGTGCCGATCAGGACGTCGCGGACCGGGGTGGGCTGTCCGGCGGGCACCGGGCCGAGCAGGACGCTGACGAACGCGGCCGAGGCGAGCAGGACGGCTTCGACGAGGAGGAAGGCGCCGAATCCCCAGCGGTGGGCAGGAAAAGCGCGGGGTTCCGAGAGCTCGAGCGACGGCTCCGGGACGGGTTCGTCCGGTTGCGTCGTCGTCACCGGTGACCTCCATCCCCTCCGCCCGGACCAGCCGAGCCTACTGCGCCGGCCGATACCGATCCGACCGGCAGTCACGGCTATCCACCTTGCGAGACCCGGCTCCCGTTGATCGCGCTTGGCCTGCTTCGGTCGGATCGGTAAGCCATCTCGCCGCCGCCGTCAGGACCCGGTGAGCAGCAACAGCGCTGCGGGGAGGTTGTTGGCCGCGTGCGCGACCAGGCTCGCGCCAACGCGGCCGGTGCGCATCCTGGCCAGCCCGATGGCCAGGCCCTGCCCGAGCAACGCGACGGTGCGGGTGGGCTCGCCGTGCACGTAGGCGAAGACGACCGCGGTGAGCACGAGGATCACCCACTGCGGCAGCCGGTGGTACTCCAGCGCGTTCCACAGCGACCCGCGGATGAGCAGCTCCTCGGCCAGCGGCGTCACCACGACCACGATCAGCATGGCGAGCACGAGCCAGATGGTCTCGTTCTCGTCCACGCCCTCGGCGAGGTCGGTCAGCGGGCTGTCGGAGACCCTGTCGACGCCGTAAATGCCCAGCACCAGCAGGTTCAGCAGATATCCCGCGGCCAGCGCGAGCACGCCGCAAGCCAGCCCCACCTTCACGTCGCGCGCCGTGGGCAGCCAGCCGAAGTCGTGTTTCGGGCCCGCGCCCCAGCGGCGCGAGGCGATGACCGGGCCGAGCGCGAGCACCACGCTGGGCAGGAAGGCCAGCAACAGCAGCGGGCCCACGTCGAGCAGCGCGAGCGGGTCGACGCTGGCGCGCCCGGAGCGCAGCGCCGTCATGATCAGTGTGACCAGGTGGTACGTGCCGAGCCCGCCGAAGAACGCCAGGAATCCCCAGTGCGCACCGAAAACCAGGCGGGCGCTGAGCCGGGTTCCGCGGTCTTCCTGAGTCACGCTCCCCCCTTCGGCACTCCCAGGCTAATGGCGCTTCGCTACCGATCGAACCCGTCGCGTGACCGGCCCGTCAACCGGGCCCGGTTCCACCGGGTGGTGTTTCAGCGGACGACGACGCCGTTCAGCACGATGTGGCGCGGGGTGCGCAGGACGCTGAGGTCTTCGCGGGGGTCGCTGTCGAAGACGAGGAAATCCGCCGGGGCGCCGTCCTCGATCGAGGGGTGGCCGAGCCATTCGCGGGCCGCCCACGACGCCGAAGCCAGCGCTTCCGTGCGGGACATGCCCGCGCGCCAGAGCGCTTCGATCTCGTCGACGATGCGGCCGTGCGCGATCATGCCGCCGGCGTCGCTGCCCGCGTACACGGAAACGCCGGCGGACAACGCGGCTTCGACCATTTTCCCGACCCCGGCGTGCAACGCCCGCATGTGCGCGGCGTACACCGGGTACTTGCCGGCCTGGTCGGCGATGCCGGGGAAGTTCTCGATGTTGATCAGCGTGGGCACGAGCGCGGTGCCGCGGCGGGCCATCTCCGCGAGCAGTTCGGCGGAAAGCCCGGTGCCGTGTTCGAGGCAGTCGATGCCCGCGTTGATGAGGCCGGGCAACGCATCCTCACCGAAGACGTGGGCCGTGACTCGCGCGCCGGCATCGTGGGCGATCTTGATGGCTTCGGCGAGTACGTCGTCCGGCCAGAGCGGGGCGAGGTCGCCCACCGAGCGGTCGATCCAGTCGCCGACCAGCTTGACCCAGCCGTCGCCGTCGGCCGCCTGCTCGGCGACCGCCGCGGGCAGCTGCTCCGGGGACTCCAGATCGAGGCCGAGGCCGGGGATGTAGCGCTTGGGCAGGGCCAGATGCCGTCCGGCGCGGATGATCTTCGGCAGATCGGGGCGTGCCTGCAGCGCGCGGGTGTCGATGGGCTGGCCGCAGTCGCGGATCAGCAGCGTTCCGGCGTCCCTGTCCAGCAGCGCGTTCCCGACCGCTTCGTCCACTGTGGTCGGTCCGTGCACGCCGATCGCCGGATGGCAGTGCGCGTCGACCAGGCCGGGGACCAGAAACCCTTCGGACACCACGGTTTCCGCGCCGTCGGCCGGTTCGGAGGTGAACCGGCCGCCGGACACCCGGAGTTCGCGCCGCTCGCCTTCGGGCAGCACCACACCGCGGAAGCGCATTACTTGTTCTTCGGCAGCTTGAACTTCGACGGGTCGAAGCCGGGCACGTCGTTCATCCCACCGCCCAGCTGGGAGAGGTCGGGACCGCCCGGACCACCCATGCCGCCGGGCGGGAGCATCGGCATGCCGCCGGGGAAGCCGCCGCGCACCTTGGGCTGCGTCGGGCCCTTGCCCTTGCCCTTCTTCCCCTTCTTGCCCTTACGGCTCTTGGTGGCGCTGCCGCCACCGCCGAAGCCGAACCGGCCCGCCATCTGCTGCATCATCTTGCGAGCCTCGAAGAAGCGGTTCACCAGGTCGTTGACCTCGCGCACCGCGACACCGGAACCGGCCGCGATGCGCGCGCGCCGGGAGCCGTTGATCATCTTCGGATCGGCGCGCTCGGCCGGGGTCATGCCGCGGATGATCGCCTGCAGCCGGTCCAGCTGCTTGTCGTCGACCTGGGAGAGCTGGTCCTTCATCTGGCCGGCGCCGGGCAGCATGCCCAGCAGGTTGCCGATCGGGCCCATCTTGCGCACCGCGAGCATCTGCTCGAGGAAGTCCTCCAGGGTGAGCTGGCCGGTGCCGAGCTTGGCCGCGGCCTTCTCCGCCTGCTCCTGGTCGAAGGCCTCTTCGGCCTGCTCGATCAGGGTGAGCAGGTCGCCCATGCCGAGGATCCGGCTGGCCATCCGGTCCGGGTGGAAGGTGTCGAAGTCCTCGAGCTTCTCGCCGTTGGAGGCGAAGAGGATCGGCTGGCCGGTGACCTGCCGGACGGACAGCGCCGCGCCACCGCGGGCGTCACCGTCGAGCTTCGTGAGCACCACGCCGGTGAAGCCGACGCCGTCACGGAAGGCCTCGGCGGTGTTGACCGCGTCCTGGCCGATCATCGCGTCGACGACGAAGAGCGTCTCGTCCGGGGTGACCGCGTCACGGATGTCCGCGGCCTGCTTCATCAGCTCCTCGTCGACACCGAGCCGGCCGGCGGTGTCGACGATCAGGATGTCGTGCTGGGCGCGCTTCGCCTCGTCGATCCCGCGGCGGGCCACGTCGACCGGGTCGCCGACGCCGTTGCCCGGCTCGGGGGCGAACACGGCGACACCCGCGCGCTCACCGACGACCTGCAGCTGGGTGACGGCGTTGGGGCGCTGGAGGTCACAGGCGACCAGCATCGGCGCGTGGCCCTGTTTCTTCAGCCACATCGCCAGCTTCCCCGCCAGCGTGGTCTTACCGGAACCCTGCAGGCCGGCGAGCATGATCACCGTCGGCGGGTTCTTCGCGAGGTTGAGCCTGCGGGTCTCCCCGCCGAGGATCGCGACGAGCTCCTCGTTGACGATCTTGATGACCTGCTGCGCCGGGTTCAGCGCCTGCGAGACCTCGGCGCCCTTCGCGCGCTGCTTGATCCGCGCGATGAACTCCCGCACCACGGGCAGCGCGACGTCGGCCTCCAGCAGCGCGATGCGGATCTCGCGCGCGGTGGCGTCGATGTCGGCGTCGGTCAGCTTTCCCTTGCCCCGCAGGTTCTGCAGGGCCGAAGTGAGCCTGTCGGAGAGGGTGTCGAACACGGGGGTGCACGCTCCAGCTGGTCGTGGTTGCTCGGTCCAGGGTAGCGGCCTGCCACGTCCCACCTGCGGGTGCCGCGACCAGTACCAAGACGGTGTTTATCACATTTGCCGGTTTTCCTTAATCTGTCGACAGAATTAGTAAGCTTATGTTTATGACTTTGTTGACGGACGCCCCCGCGGACCAGGACCAGCGGGTGCCGCTGTCCCGGATCACCGCCCTGTTCGAGCCCTACCGGTGGCAGCTGGCCGGGCTGCTCGCGGTGATCGTCGTGCAGGCCGGGCTGGGCGTGGCCTCGCCGTTCTTCCTGCGCCGGATCGTCGACGAAGCGCTGCCGCACCGGGACACCCTGCTGCTCACCGTGCTGGCCGCCGGGATGATCGTCTCCTCGGTCGGCAGCGGGGCGTTCAGCGTGGCGTCGACCGGCATCGCGAACACCGTCGGCCAGCGGGTGATGAACGACCTGCGCGTGGCCGTTTACGGGCACCTGCAACGGATGTCGCTCGCCTTCTTCACCAGGACCCGCACCGGCGAAGTGCTCTCCAGGGTGTTCAACGACATCGGCGGGGTGGACAACGTCGTCAACACGACGGCGAGCTCGCTGGCGCAGAACGGGATCACGACGGTGGCCATCGCGGTCGCGCTGCTGATCATGGACTGGCAGCTCGCCCTGCTGGGGTTGCTCGTGGTGCCGGTGTTCCTGATTTTCACGCTCCGGCTGGGCAGGCGGCGCCGGAAGCTCGCGCGCGGACGGCAGGGCAGGCTCGCGCGGCTGACCACAATGGTCGAGGAATCGCTGTCCGTGTCCGGGGTCCTGCTGTCCAAGACGATGGGCAACGGCGCGGAACTGCGCGCGCGGTTCGCCGCCGAGTCACGGGAAATCTCGCGCCTGGAACGGGAATCCGCGCTCGCCGGTCGGTGGCAGCTCGCTTCGCGGCGGATCTGCCTGACCTGCGTGCCCGCGCTGGTGTACTGGATTTCCGGGATGGCCCTCTCGCACGGCGCGAGCCCGGCGAGCATCGGCACCGTGGTGGCGTTCACCAGCATGCTCAACCGGCTGATCGCCCCGGCCACCGCGATGCAGTCGGTGGGACAGAACCTGTCGACGTCGACGGCGTTGTTCGGGCGGATCTTCGAGGTGCTGGACCTGCCGGTGGAGATCGACGACCGGGCCGGCGCCGGAGAACTGAGCGTGCGCGAGGGCGCGGTCAGCCTGCGCGGGGTTTCCTTCTCCTACGGCGATTCCCCGACGCTGCGCGACATCGACCTGGAGATCCCGGCCGGTTCGACCACAGCGCTGGTCGGCTCGACGGGTTCGGGCAAGACCACGCTGGCGTACCTGGTGGCGCGGTTGTACGAGCCCGGCGTGGGGCGGGTGCTGATCGACGGCGTGGACATCCGCGACGTGACCCTCGAGTCGCTGGCCAGTGCCGTCGGGCTGGTTTCGCAGGAGACGTACCTCTTCCACGCGTCGGTGCGGGAGAACCTGCGGTTCGCCAAACCGGACGCGACCGACGAGGAGATCGAGCGCGCGGCCCGTGCCGCGCACGTCCACGACACCGTGGCGACGCTGCCCGAGGGCTACGACACCGTTGTGGGACAACGGGGTTACCGGTTCTCGGGCGGAGAGAAGCAGCGGATCGCGATCGCCAGGATCCTGCTGCGCAACCCGCCGGTGCTCGTCCTCGACGAGGCGACCAGCGCGCTGGACAACCGCACGGAACGCGCGGTGCAGGAGGAACTCGACCGGCTGGCCGCCCAGCGCACCACCATCACGATCGCGCACCGGCTGTCCACTGTGGAGCATGCGGACCAGATCGTGGTGCTGCACGAGGGGCGGATCGTGGAACGCGGCAAGCACGCGGAACTTCTGGCTCTCGGCGGCCGCTACGCCAAGCTCGTCCGGGGCGATTCCCCTTAAGGCCGGCCCCTCGCCCACCGCCACCCTCAACGGAAACGCTGCGCGTCGCAGTATCGTCCCAATATGCCCGACGACCCAGAACTAGCCGAACTCGCCCGCGTGGTGCGAGAGGGGGTGGGCAGGCTCAGCTGGCGGATGCGGGCCGAACGCGACCGGAAGGGCCCGAGCCCGCTCGTGCTGTCCGTGCTGAGCAGGTTGTACCGGGCCGGGACCCAGACCCCGAAAGCCCTGGCGGAAGGGGAAAGGGTCCAGCCGCAGTCCCTGACCAGGGTGCTCGCGTCGCTGGAGCAGGACGGGCTGATCGCGCGCCGGGCCGACCCCGCCGACGGGCGGCAGTCGCTGCTGACCATCACCGACGATGGCCTGGAGACCCTGCGGGACTACAGCGAGCAGCGCGAACGCTGGCTCGCGAAGGCGATGCTGGACACGCTGACCGAGACCGAGCGCGAGTTGCTGCGCCTGGCCGCGAAGGTGATGGAGCGGCTGGCGGACGTGTGAGCCGCCCGCCCCGGCAGCGGGGATGGCCGTTGCCGGGACGAGGAATCAGGCACCGCGTTCGGCGAGCAGGCGCATCCCGGCGCGGTCGACGTGCAGCACGCACGGCACCAGCTCGGTGTCGGCGTACTCCGACTCGCACGTCAGCTGCGTGATCATGTCCCCGAGCTCGGTGCCGGCCTCGGCGACGTAGAGGAACTCCGGGCAGGGCAGGCCCACGACGAGACGGGTCGTCTCCAGTGAGTGCGACATCATCGAGTAGAAGTCCGGCAGCGCGAGCGCGGAGCCGGCGAACCCGTCGTCGCGGCTCCAGGACAGGAAGTTCCCCTGCCCCGGCACCTCGTGCACGGTGATCCGCAGGCCGCGGACGAGGTTGCCGCGCGCCTCCGCCATCAGCCGCGGGAACGGGGTGTCCATCTCGTCGTAGGCGGCCTTGGTGACGTGGTGCATGGCGTAAGTGCCGTGCCCGGTGCCCGCGACGTTCGCCAGCGCGATGAACAGCTTCGAGGGCACGAGTTCGGTGCAGGGCAGGAAGTTCAGCGTCTCGCTCTGCGGCGACGAGGCGCTCCACAGGATCGGCATCAGCTCACCGTCGCGGGCCTCGGCCATGCGTTCGGCGAGATCGGCTTCGATCATCGAGCGGCGCACTTCTTCGAACGCCTGCTCCCAGCCGCCGGGCGCGGGCCGGGAGAAGCTGTAGGTCCGCTCAGCGTCGGGGAAGGTGGAGGAGAGGAAGACGGCGTCCGCGCGCGAGGGCTCCCATTCGGTGTGCAGGCGGGAGACGTCGCCGGGGTTCAGCTCGTGTTCACGGCGAACTGTCGCCCACGCCTGGCGCACGCCGTCCTCGGCCTTGGTGGGCGCGGGCACGACGATCGGTTCCCCGGCGCCGCGCACCTCGAACGCGACCAGGTTGATGCTGACATCCGTGTTCACCCGGCCATCGTCGCGAAACGGCCCGACACGGGCGGGACCGCCGTACGGGGGCGGCGAGCAGGGGTGGATCGGGTGAAGTACGGGAGAACTGCGGATGGGCGGGCCCCGCACATACTCACGAGGGTGGCTCGCCCCCTCGCCGAGCCACCCTCGTGGTCGCGCCGAAGGTTGTCCGCAAGCTCGTCGCTCGCCGGACCCCCAGTACCTGGCGAGTTCCCTCGGACACCTCCGACGCGATGTCCTCAAGACTGCCGGGCTGGGCGTGCGGCGGGCAGCGTGATGACACCCAAGTAGCCGTAGGTAGTACTACTCAAGTGCCGCCGTCTCGCTTCCGGCGCAGCAGTGGGACACACGCCACCCACAAGCGTGACGCGGGTTTTCCAAGATTTTTTCCGGCCGCCTTCACCGGCGCGTCTTCGAGGCGGAACGGGCCTTTGACGTGGCCTTCTTCGCCTTCGTGGCGCTTTCCTTCGCCTTCTCGGCGGCGGCCTTGGCGCGCACGACCTCGGGCGAGGTGGCCTGGTCGGTGTCCGTGCGCTCCTGCGCGGTCTCCTGCAGCGCCGCGAGCAACTGCTCGACGCCGGCGTCCTGGATCGCGGTTGTGGGCTGCACCACCTCGTGCCCTTCGACCTTCGCGTCGATGAGCGCCTGGAGCGCGGCCGAATAGCCGTCGGTGTAGTCGGCGGGTTCGAAATCCCCGGAAAGGTTTTCGATCAAGTTCGCCGCGGCCGCACCTGTGCCATCCGCACTTCCACGTCCTCGTACAGGAACGGGAAATCGGGCCTACGCACTTCGTCCGGCCAGTGCAGGGTGTCGAGCATGATCACCTGGCCGCGTACGCGCAACGCGCCGAGCGTTTCCTTCTGGCGGATCGCCACCTTCACGATCGCCACCCGGCCCGCCTGCTGCAGCGCCTCGCTAAGCAGCACATAGGGCTTCGTGGCGGGCACTTCCGGCTCGAGGAAATAGCTTTTCACGAAGTAGAGCGGGTCCACCTGAGCCCCGGGAACGAACCCGAGGATCTCGATGGAATGCGCCGTGGGCAAGGGAAGCGCGGCCAGCTCCTCGTCACTGAGGATGACCACGTCGCCACCCGGCATCGTGTAGCCGCGGCCCAGTTCGCCCTGCGGGATCTCGGCGCCGTCGACCTCGCAGATCCGCTTGTTGCGGACCCGCCCGCCGTCCACCGAGTGCAGCTGGTGCAACGACGTGCCGTGGTCTTCGGCGGCACTGTAGGCCTTCACCGGAATGGCCGAGCTGCCGAATCCGATCGTGCCTTTCCACACTGTGCGCATCGGGAAAGCGTATCCACGCGCACCGGCGGGCTAATAGCTACAAACGGGTGTTCGGACCGCCGGATTCCGCCAGGATCTTCGCCAGCGGTTCGCTTTCGCACAGCGCGTCGGCCGAATAGCCGAACGCGCCGGAAGCCGCATGGAGTACCTGGGTCATCGCCTGCACCTGCGACGGCGGCGCGGCGGCCAGTACGCCTTCGCCACCGGCGTCGACGCGGTCGGCGAGCTTGCTCAGCGCGCTGGACAGCAGCCGCTGGCCCGCGACGAGATCGCCGATCACCGCTGCGAGATCCCCGAGCTCCGTGCCCTCGGCGCCGTCGAGTTCGGCGGCGCAAGCGCGGAGGTGGGAAGCGGCCACCGTGAGGGGAAGGACGGTCGGCTCGAGCTCCGGCATGCGCGACATACTGCCATCGCGATCACCCTGAGCCCGGGACGACACGCCCTCCCCCGTTCAGGAAGCGGCGGCGAGCACGGCCTGTTCGACGCGGCGCCGCCACGCCTGGTCGATTCGCCCGCCTCGCGGCGCGATAGCGAACGAGTCGACCACCGCGCTGCCGAGCGTCGCGACCTTCGCCCAGCGCACCTCGGCCTCGCCCGCCTGCAGCGCGCCCGCGACGCGGTACAGCAGCCCGATCCGGTCGGTGGCCCGCAGTTCGAGCACCACCGTGTTCGGCCCGCTGGCCTCGTCGTCGAACCACAGCACCTTCGGCTTGGCCGAGACGCGGGTCGGCTGGTAGTCCCGTTCCTTCGCGGCCAGTTTCTGGTCCAGGGCAAGACCTCCGGCCACCGCGCGGGCGAACTGCTCCCGCAGGAGCGCCGACTCCGGCAGTGAGCCGAACTTGGGCGAGGCGGTGAAGATCCCCGCGCGCCCGTTGCCGTGCCCGCGAAGCTGCGCCGTGTGCACTTCCAGCGAATGCAGCGCCAGCACGCCCGCGGCGGGCGCGAGGAGTTCCGCCCTGGCCGGCACGGCCAGCACGACCGTCGCCACATTCCCCGCCACGGAGATCAGCGCTTCGCCACGACCGGTGCGCACCGCCGTGGCGATCAGCTCGCGCTGCTCGGCCGTCAGCGGTTCGGGCGCGCTGAAACCGTTGCCCTGCATGACCTGCCGGCACCGGTTGACCAGGTTCGCGACCAGCCCGGCCTTCCAGTCTGTCCACATGCCCGGCCCCGTGGCGAGCGAATCGGCCTGTGTCAGCGCCTGCAGCAGTTCGAGCAGCACCACGTCGTCGACGGTCTTCGCGACCCTGGCGATCGTCGCGGGCTCCTCGATGTCACGCCGGGTGGCCGTGTGCGGCAGCAGCAAATGGTGGCGCACCATCGCCGAAACCGTCGCCGAGTCCGATTCGGACAGTCCGATCCGGCGCGCGACCTGTGCCGAGATGGCCGCGCCCAGCTCGGAATGGTCGATGTCGCGGCCCTTGCCGATGTCGTGCAGCAAAGCGCCCAGCAGCAACAGATCCGGCCGGGCCACCGTGGTGGTCAGCTTCGCCGCTTCGACGGCCGTCTGCACCAGGTGCCGGTCCACCGTCCAGGCGTGCACCGGTTCCCGTGGCGGGAGGTCACGGACCGCGCCCCACTCGGGGAACAGTCGGGCCCACAAACCCGTGCGGTCCAACGCTTCCACCGCGTCGATCAGCCCCTCGCCCGCGCCGAGCAGTTCGGTCAGCGCGTCCCGCGCGTCGGCGGGCCACGGGGTGCGGAGCTCGGGCGCCGAATCGGCGAGCGTACGCAGGGTGCCATGGGAGATCGGCACACCCGTGCGGGCCGAAGCCGCCGCGACCCGCAGCAGCAGCGCGGGATCCTTGGCGGGCACGGCATCGCGGGCCAACGCGACCTCGTTGCCGTGCAGCACAACGCCTTCGTCCAGTGGCGTCCGGCTCGGCTTCCGCCCGAAACGCCCGCGTGGTTGCTCCACAGTGGACCGAAGCGCGACATCCACGGCGTAGGCGATGGCACGCCCGGCGCCGGAAAGCTTGCGCGCCAAGGTGAACCTGTCCCCGAAACCGAGTTCGGCCGCGACCAGCTCCGCGTCGGGCGCGCTGAGGATGTCCCGGTCACGGCGCAGTTCACGGCGCATCTCGGTGCGGACGTCGAGCAGGAGTTCCCGCGCTTCGCGTAGTTCCTCGCCCGGCCGGGCGGTCAGCTGCGCGAGCGCGAGCGCGTCGAGCACACCCAGATCGCGCAGCCCGCCCTTGCCGTACTTGAGATCCGGCTCCGCGGACTGGGCGATCTCCCCGCTGCGCTGCCAGCGCTGGCGAGTGGATTCGGCCAGCTCCGGCAGGCGTTTGCGGGCCGTGCGACGCCATTGGTCGCGGGCCGCGGCGGCGAGCCTGCCGGTCAGCTCGGCGTCACCGGCGATGTGCCGCGCGTCGAGCAGGCCGATCGCCGTGCGCAGATCGTCGGACGCGACCTGCAGGGCCTCGCCCGGGGTGCGCACGGAATGGTCGAGGCCGATGCGCGCGTCCCACAACGGGTACCACAGCGCGTCGGCGATTTCGGCGACCCTGGGATTCTGGTTGTGCACCAGCACCAGGTCGAGATCGGAGAACGGCACGAGCTCGCGCCGCCCGAGACCGCCGACGGCGACCAGCGCGACACCCGGTTCCGCGGTGTCCACGCCGGCCGCCGCCGCGGCCTTGCTGAGCCAGAACTCGTAGAGGTCGACCAGGGCGGCCCGGAGCGCGTTCGCCCCGAGCCTGCCGTGCCGTCCTTCCAGCAGGCGGTTCGCCGCCTTGGCGAGTTCCCCCCCGAGAACCATCCGTCGTCCTACAACGCGTCCGTGCCGCGTTCGCCGGTGCGAACCCGGACCACGGTCTCGACGGGAGTCACCCACACCTTGCCGTCACCGATCTTGCCGGTGTGCGCGGCGTTGACGATCGCCTCGATGACCTTCTCCACGTTCGCGTCGTCGGTGACGACCTCGACCCGCAGCTTGGCCACGAAGTCCACGGCGTACTCCGCGCCGCGGTAGACCTCGGTGTGGCCCTTCTGCCTGCCGTAGCCCTGCACCTCGCTGACCGTCATGCCCAGTGCGCCGAGCTGTTCCAGCGCCGCGCGGATGTCGTCGAGCGTGAACGGCTTGACGATCGCGGTGATCAGCTTCATGCCTTGCTCCCTTCCAGTGCGGCGCCGTCCTTCGACGGAACCGGTGCCGGGCTGTTCCCGCCGCTGCCACCGAAGGCGGGGCCACCGAAGTCATACGCGCTTTCCGCGTGCTGCGCTTCGTCGATGCCGCTGACTTCGTCCTCAGTGGACACCCGGAACCCGCCGGCCTTCTTGATGATGAAGCCGAGGATGAGCGTGATCACGAACGAGTAGCCCAGCACCGCGAACGCGGCCACCGCCTGCTTGCCCAGCTGCGCGAGCCCGCCGCCGTAGAAGAGCCCGTCGGCGCCGAGGGAGTTCACGCTGGTGGTGGCGAAGAAACCGATCAGCAGGGTGCCGACGAGACCGCCGACGAGGTGCACGCCGACCACATCGAGCGAGTCGTCGAAACCGAAGCGGTACTTGAGCGAGATGGCCAGCGCGCACAGCGCACCGGCGATGACGCCGATCGCGATGGAGCCGAGCGGCGTGACGAAACCACACGCCGGGGTGATCGCGACCAGGCCCGCGACGGCACCGGACGCGGCGCCGAGCGTGGTCGGTTTGCCGAACTTGAGCTGCTCCACGATCAGCCAGCCGATGACCGCGGCGGCCGTCGCGACCGTGGTGTTCGTGAACGCGACACCGGCGAGGTCACCCGCCGACAGCGCGGAACCGGCGTTGAAGCCGTACCAGCCGAACCACAGCAAAGCGGCGCCCAGCAACACGAACGGCACGTTGTGCGGGCGCCCGGTGTCACGCGGCCAGCCCTTGCGCTTGCCCAGCACGATCGCGAGCGCGAGCCCCGCCGCACCGGCGTTGATGTGGACCGCGGTACCACCGGCGAAGTCGAGCGCCTTGAGCTTGTTGGCGATCCAGCCGCCGGCCGAGTCGGCGCCCATGAAGCCGTCGAACGAGAACACCCAGTGCGCCACGGGGAAGTACACGATCGTGACCCACACGACGACGAACAGGCACCAGCCCCAGAACTTCGCGCGGTCCGCGATCGAACCGGAGATCAGCGCCGGGGTGATGATCGCGAACATCAGCTGGAACATCGCGAAGGCGAGCACCGGCAGCGCGTCACCGCCCGGCCACGGCACGGCCGCGGACGTGTCGGTCGCCGCGGTGGCGAACCCGGCCAGGTGGCCCCAGGTGTTCGCGAACCCGGCGTGTTCGAAGTTGCCGATCAGCCCGCTGAACGCGTCGGTGCTGAACGTCTCGCCGAAGCCGTAGAGCACCCACAAGACCGACACGATCGCGAGGCAGATGAAGTTCATCATGAGCATGTTCAGGACGCTCTTCACGCGAACCATGCCGCCATAGAAGAACGCCAGCCCTGGTGTCATGAGCATGACCAGCGCGGCGCTGGCCAACACCCATGCGGTGTCTCCTGCGTTCAGCACATCGTCCTCCCGGAATCGAGATATTGACGGGGAGTCTCGATTTGCGGTGTTTCACCGGGCGGCATCCGACGTTTCGCGGGCGTGAACTCCTGTCTCCCGCTTGTTACGGGAACGTTTCCTGGGCGGCGGCGAGTTGTCCCGGTTCACGAAACGTCGTCGTCAGATACGCTGCGTGAACCGTTCCGGAACGACTACGGCAGGAGTGTGAATGCCGCAGCGGGAAATGCCGCTTCCGGTCGTGGAAGCGTTGCGCTGTTCGGTCTGCGGCGAGCCCGTCGCGCGGGACGGAAGTGGCCTGCGCTGCCCGCGTCGGCACACTTTCGACCTGGCGAAGCAGGGTTACGTGAATTTGTTGCACGCCGGGGTTCCCGCGGGCACGGCCGACACCGCGGAAATGGTGGCGGCGCGGGTGGAATTCCTCGGCGCCGGGCATTACGCCGCGATGGCCGATCTCGTCGCGGACCAAGCCGCGGGAACGCGGGGGCTCGTGGTCGACGCCGGCGCGGGCACGGGCTACTACCTCGCGCGCGTGCTCGATGGCTTGCCGGACGCGACGGGGCTGGCGCTGGATGTTTCGGCCCTGGCGTTGAGGCGCGCGGCGAAAGCACACCCGCGTATCGGCGCGGCGGTGTGGAACCTGTGGGAGCCGTGGCCGGTCGCGACGGGTTCGGCCACGCTGATGCTCAACGTGTTCGCCCCGCGCAACGGCGCGGAGTTCCACCGCGTGCTCGCGCCCGGCGGGCGGCTCATCGTCGTTTCCCCGCTGCCGGGCCATTTGCGGGAACTGGCGGCGGTGGTGGATCTGCTCGAAGTGGACGAGCGGAAGGACGAGCGCCTCGACGCGGCGCTGTCGGCTTACTTCGAGCCGGAACAGCGCTTCGAACAGCGCGAGACGCGCACGCTCTCCCCCGACGACGCGCGCCGCGCGGTGCTGATGGGCCCGAACGCCCATCACCCCGCGCGGCTGACCCGGCTCGGCGAACTCACCGGGTCCGTCGACGTGACGACGGCCTTCCTGGTTTCGGTCTACCGACGCAAGGACGTCACAACGCCGACAGCGCCTTGAAGTCCTCGTCCGTGAGGCTGATACCGGCGGCGGCCACGTTCTCTTCCAGGTGCGACACCGAACGCGTGCCCGGGATCGGCAGCATCACCGGCGAACGGCGCAGCAGCCACGCGAGCGCGAGCTGCGCGGGCGAGGCGTTGTGCTCCTTCGCGGAGTTCTCCAGCACGCTGCCCGGCTCGGCGAGTTTGCCGGTGGCGATCGGGAACCACGGGATGAACGCGATGCCCTTGCTCTCCGCGTACTCCAGCACGGCCTCGTGCTTGCGGTCGGCGAGGTTGTAGAGGTTCTGCACGCTCACGATCTCGGCGGTCTTCGCGGCCTCCTCGATCATGTCCGGGTCCACCTCGGACAGCCCGATGTGCCGGATCTTGCCCTCCTGCTGCAGCGCGCGCAGCTCGCCGACCTGGTCGGCCACCGGCACCTTCGGGTCGACGCGGTGCAGCTGGTAGAGGTCGATGCGCTCGAGGCCGAGCCGGCGCAGGCTCATCTCGACCTCCTGGCGCAGGTACTCGGGGCGCCCGACCGGGATCCACTTGTTCGGCCCGGTCCGGACGAAACCGCCCTTGGTCGCGATGACCAGATCCGCCGGATACGGGTGCAGGGCCTCGCGGATGATCTCCTCGCTGACGTACGGGCCGTACGAGTCGGCCGTGTCGATGAGGTTCACACCCAGCTCGACCGCGCGCCGCAGCACCGCTTTGGCGCCTTCGCGATCCGACGGCTCACCCCACACTCCGGGACCGGTGATCTGCATCGCGCCGTAGCCGAGCCGGTGCACGGGAAGGTCCCCGCCGAGTCGGAAAACTCCTCCTGGTGCGGTCTGTGTGTCCGTCATAACGCGAGGTTACCCACTCTCACTGACCGGAAGCCTTGGCTCACGATGTGAACGATGGGTAACGTCGCGGGCGTGAGTGAGCGCAGCTGGGGCTTCCGGACACGCGCCCTGCACGCCGGCGGGACACCGGATCCGGCGACAGGGGCGCGCGCGGTGCCGATCTACCAGACCACGAGTTTCGTCTTCGAGGACGCGGCCGACGCGGCGAACCTGTTCGCCCTGCAGAAGTACGGAAACATCTACAGCCGGATCGGCAACCCGACCGTCGCCGCCTTCGAAGAACGCCTCGCCAGCCTCGAAGGCGGGATCGGCGGCGTCGCCACGAGCAGCGGGCAGGCGGCGGAGTTCCTGACGTTCTCCGCGCTGGCCGAGGCCGGGGATCACATCGTGGCGGCCAGCGGTCTCTACGGCGGCACCATCACGCAGCTCGACGGCACGTTGCGGCGTTTCGGCGTGGACACCACGTTCGTCGCGGGCGATTCGGTCGAGGCGTACGCCGAAGCGATCACGGACAAGACGAAGCTCATCTTCACCGAGGTCGTCGGCAACCCGAGCGGCGGCATCGCGGACATCGCGGCGCTGGCCGATCTCGCGCACAGCCACGACATCCCGCTGGTGGTCGACGCCACGCTGGCCACGCCGTACCTGTGCCGCCCGCTGGAGCACGGCGCGGACATCGTGCTGCATTCGGCGACGAAGTTCCTCGGCGGGCACGGCACGACGCTCGGCGGCATCGTCGTCGAATCGGGCCGGTTCAACTGGGGCAACGGGAAGTTCCCGCGGATGACCGAGGTCGTGCCGTCCTACGGCGGGCTCAAGTACTGGGAGAACTTCGGCGAGTACGCGTTCTGCACCAGGCTGCGGGCCGAGCAGCTGCGCGACATCGGCGCGGTGCTCTCGCCGCATTCGGCGTTCCTGCTGCTGCAGGGCGTGGAAACGTTGCCGCAGCGGATGGACGCGCACGTGGCCAACGCGCAGGCCGTCGCGGAATTCCTCGAAGCGGACGAGCGCGTCGCGTGGGTCAGCTACGCGGGTTTGCCCAGCCACGAGCACCACGAGCGCGCGAAGCGGTACCTGCCGAAGGGCCCGGGCGCGGTGTTCTCGTTCGGCGTCAAGGGCGGTCGCGCCGCGGGTGAGAAGTTCGTCGAGTCGGTCGAGCTGCTCTCGCACCTCGCGAACGTGGGCGACGCGCGCACGCTGGTCATCCACCCGGCTTCCACGACGCACCAGCAGCTTTCGGACGAACAGCTCAAGGCGGGCGGCGTCGGCCCCGACCTGATCCGGCTTTCGGTCGGGCTGGAGGACGTCGAAGACCTCCTCTGGGACCTCGACCAGGCGCTCGCGACGGCGGTGAAGGAAGCATGAGGACTGCTTGCAGGTCCGAATCATCGAGCACCATGCCGGCCGACGCAAGGACGCTGTCGCGGCTTGCCGCGTCCGACAAGGAGGCAGCATGAGCCTCGAAACCACCGTCCCCGAGCACGCCGTCCGCACTGGTGGCGCGCTGTCCTGGCAGCCGCCGACGGCGCGGCAGCGGCAGGCGATCCTGTCCCGCACCCAGTCGGTCACCATCGTCGGCGCCTCGAACAACCCGGCGCGGCCGAGCTACTTCGTGGCCACCTACCTGCTCTCTTCCAGCCGCTACCAGGTGAACTTCGTGAACCCGCGGCTCGACGAGCTGCTCGGGCAGCCGGTGTACCCGTCGCTGGCGGACGTGCCGGGGGAAATCGACCTGGTCAGCGTTTTCCGCAAGCACGAGGACCTGCCCGAGGTGGCCGAAGACGTCATCAAGACGGGCGCGCGCACGCTCTGGCTGCAGCTGGGCCTGTGGCACGAACCCGTGGCCGAGCGTGCCGCGGAAGCGGGGCTCGACGTGGTGATGAACCGCTGCGTGAAGATCGAGCACGCGCGGTTCGCGGGCGGACTGCACCTCGCCGGTTTCAACACGGGCGTGATTTCCTCCCGCCGGCAGGGAAAACCCTGATGTGACGGAAGAATCCGCGAGATAATCAACGTTGTGAGTGGCATGAGTGACGAGTTGCGGCTGACCTTCGTCGGCGGTCCGACGGCGCTGCTGGAGATCGGCGGCAAGCGGCTGCTGACGGACCCGACGTTCAGCCCGGCCGGCGCGCAGGACAGCGGCGGCGGCCGGACGCTGACCAAGACCGAGGGACCGGCGCTGCAGGCCGCGGACCTGGAGCCGATCGATGCCGTGCTGCTGTCGCACGACCAGCACGCGGACAACCTCGACGCGGCGGGCCGGGAGCTCGTCGGGCGGATCCTGCTGACCCTGACCACGGTCAGCGGCGCCCGGCGCCTCGGCGGCACGGCGCAGGGCCTGCCCCCGTGGGCGGCCATTTCGGTGGGCGCGCTGGAGGTCATCTCGGTGCCGGCCCAGCACGGTCCGCCGGGCTGTGAGGGCATCACCGGCGACGTCATCGGTTTCGTCCTGCGCGGCAAGGGGCTGCCGTCGGTCTACGTGTCCGGGGACAACGCCTCGCTGGACCAGGTGCGCGCCATCGCGCGCCGGGTCGGGCAGGTGGACGTGGCCGTGTTGTTCGCGGGCGCGGCGCGCACGTCACTGTTCGACGGGGCACCGTTGACGCTCACCAGCGAGGCGGCCGTGGAAGCCTCCCGCATCCTCGGCGCGCAGCACGTGATCCCGGTGCACACCCGCGGCTGGGAGCATTTCACCGAGGGCCCGGACGCTGTCCGCAAGGCGTTCGCGAACGCCGGGCTCGGGGAACGGCTGCACGTCCTCGAACCGGGCGAGTCGATCACGCTCCGGCGCGGAACCGCGCGATGACCTCCTCCCGGCCGGCTGCGGTGAGCCTGCCGTGGAGCCGGAGTCTTGCCATCCCGCCGTCGGGGTAGATGTCCAGGCGGAGGTGGGCGAGTTCGCGGGCCTCCGCCAGCGGGTAACGGTGCCGCGTGTCGGGCTGCAGCCTCGTCCGCGGCAGCACTTCGAACCACTCCTCGCCGTCGGCCGAGCCGGAAAGCGCTGCCCAGCCGGGCGCGTTTCCCTTGAAGTGCGTGGTGTCCAGCTCGGCCAGCCGCGGCACCCCGGTGCCGGCCAGCGCGATGGTCACCCAGTCGTTCCCGTCGTCGCGGCGGCGGGCGGTTTCCCAGCCCTCCCCCATCACGGCGGCGTCGCCGGGCGCGATGAGGTTCGCCGGGGAGGAGTAGAACATGTTGCTGGCGCCGGTGATCCGGGCGCCGTTCTCCAGCGCGGCCAGGTCGAGCGAGCCGAGGTCGAGCAGCCTCGGGTCGGCCACCGGCGTGCCGTGCACGCGTAGCCGCGCGACTCCGCCGTCGGGGTGGATCGTGAGGCGGATGTGGGTGAACCGGCGCCGGTCGGTGACCTCGAAGAAGTTCTCGCTGTCACCGGCCAGCGGTGAGCGCGGCACGATCGTCTGCCAGTCCATTTCGGACAGTTCGGCCGGGCTCGGGTAGCCGACCACGGAAAGCGCTTCGACGGAGGCGGCGGGCGGGTAGTTGCCGGTGAAGAACGCCGTGTTCACCACGACACCTTCGACCACACCGGGCAGCCCGAGCCGCACGATCGCCGCGTCACTGCCCGGCTCGCGGCGGCGGCGCGTCTCCCAGCCGTCGTAGATCTGGCCCTTGTGCCCGAAGTTCCACGGGCGGAATTCGGGCTCCGCGGGCTTGATCAGGTTCTCCCGCTCGGCGAACAACTCGTCGTTCGCCCACAGCACGCCGCCCCCGACGCGGCGGGACGCCAGCTCCGGTTCGTTCGTCCACTTCGGACGCTCCACTCGGTCACTCCCCTCGTACCAGCAGCTCGCCCCGCGGCGAACCGGTCAGCTCACTCCCCCGCAACCACGTCGAGCGCACCACCCCGGCCAGCTTCCGGCCGTGGTAGGCGCTGACGCGGTTGCGGTGCGCCAGGTTCGCCACGTCCACCACGAACTCCTCGTCCGGGGCGAACACGCAGAAATCCGCGTCGGCGCCGACGACCGTGCGGCCCTTGCGGCGCAAGCCGACCAGCTCGGCGGGACGCGCGGCCATCCAGCGCACGACGTCGGCCAGCTCGTGTCCGCGTCCGCGCGCCTGGGTCCACACCGCGGGCAGGCCGATCTGCAGGCTCGCCACCCCGCCCCAGGCTTCGCCGAAGTCCGGCCGTTTCAGCTCCGGAGTGCACGGCGAGTGGTCGCTGACCACGCAGTCGATCACGCCGTCGGCCAGGCCCTGCCACAGCCGCTCGCGGTTTTCGGCTTCGCGGATCGGCGGGCAGCACTTGAACTGCGTGGCGCCGTCGGCGATCTCCTCCGCCGTGAAGCTCAGGTAGTGCGGGCAGGTCTCGACGGTCAGCCGGACCCCGTCGCGGCGCGCCTGCGCGATCATCGGCAGCGCGTCCGAGGAGGACAGGTGCAGGATGTGCGCCCGCGCGCCGGTGCGGCGGGCCAGCTCGATGACGCGCGCGATGGCCACGTTTTCCGCGCCACGCGGGCGAGAACGCAGGAAACCCTCGTAGTGCTCGCCGTGCGGAGCAGGGGCTTCGTCGATGGTCTGCGCGTCCTCGGCGTGCACGATCATCATGGCGTCCGGTTCGCGCAGGATACGAAGATCGGCCTCGAGCTCGTCCGGGCCCAGTGGTGGGAACTCGTCCACGCCCGAGTGCAGCAGGAAGCACTTGAACCCGAACACGCCCGCGTCGTACAACGCGCGGAGTTCGCCGCCGTTGCCCGGGATCGCGCCACCCCAGAAGCCGACGTCCACGTGCACGCGCCCGCGCGCCGTCTCGCGTTTGACCTCCAGCGAAGGCACGTCCACGGTGGGCGGCAGGCTGTTGAGCGGCATGTCGACGATGGTCGTGATGCCCCCGGCGGCGGCCGCGCGGGTGGCCGTCTCGAAGCCCTCCCACTCGCTGCGGCCAGGGTCGTTCACGTGCACGTGCGTGTCGACCAGACCGGGCAGCAGCACTTCGTCCTCGGCCAGTTCCACAACGCGACTGGCCGTCAGCCCGTGGAATGGCTCCACGGCGACGATCCGGCCACCGTCCACGCCGACGCTCACAGACTGTTCGCGCCCGTCGACGATCGCGCGCCGCGCGTGGATCACCAGCTCCACCGCGTCACTCCCGTCCGGACAGCTGGGCGACGAGCTTCAGCAGCGCCCCGTGGTCGAGGCCGCCGTCGCCCTGCGCGTTGAGCGCGGCCATGAGCTGCGCGACGACAGCACCGAGCGGCGTCGCCACCCCGGCTTCGCGGGCGGCGGCCTGCACGATGCCGAGGTCCTTGTGATGCAGCTCCACCCGGAACCCTGGCGTGAACTCGCGCCGCACCATCGCGGCGGCCTTGCGGTCGAGGATGCGGTTGCCCGCCAGCCCACCGGAAAGCACCTCGATCGCGGCCTCCGTGTCGACGCCGTGCGCCTCCAGGAACACCAGCGACTCCGCCACCAGCTCGATGGTGCCGGCGACGATGAGCTGGTTCGCCGCCTTCACCGTCTGGCCCGAACCCGCCGCACCGACGTGCACCACCGTGCCGCCGACCGCGCGCAGAATGTTTTGCGCCGCCTGGAAATCCTCCGCCGCGCCGCCGACCATGATCGACAGCGTGCCGTCGATCGCGCCCTGTTCCCCACCGGAGACCGGCGCGTCGAGCGCGCGGACCCGACCGGCGATGGCGCGCGAGACCTCGGGGCGGATGGTGCTGCAGTCGATCAGCAGCACGCCCTCCGGCGCGTGGGCGAGCACTCCGTCGTCGCCGAGCACCACGCTCTCCACGTCGGGCGAATCGGGGAGCATCGTGATCACCACTTCGGCGTCACGCACGGCTTCCCCGACGCTGCTCGCCCCGCGTCCGCCCGCTTCGACGAACTTGTCCACTTTGGACCTGCCGCGGTTGTACCCGGTGACCTCGAACCCGGCCTTGACGAGGTTGGCCGCCATCGGCCCGCCCATGATGCCGAGCCCGATGAACCCGATCCTGGTCATCGTGCTCCCTCCAACCAGTCGAACGACTCCGCGCTGGGGCCGAGCGGGACGTACTCCAGCCCCACCCAGCCTTCGTAGCCCGCTTTCGCCAGCCGCGCCAGGTATGCCTCGATCCCGAGCGAGCCGGTGCCGGGCTGGTGCCGCCCCGGCGCGTCGGCGACCTGCACGTGCCCGACCCGGTCGAGGTGCTCGTCGATCACCGCGCCGAGGTCGTCGCCGTTGACGCCGAGGTGGTAGAGGTCGAACAGCAGCTGGACGTTCTCGCGGCCCAGGGTGTCGAGCACGGCGAAGGCGTCGGCCGCGGTCTTGAGCGGGTACCGTTCGGCGCCGGAGAGCGGTTCGAGCACGAGCCGCGCCCCGATCCGCCCGGCCTCGGCCGCCGCGAAGTCCAGATTGGACAAGGCCAGTTCGTGCGCGCCTTCGTTTCCGTAGAGCGCGTTGAAGGTGCGGCAGCCCAGGCGCCGCCCGATCTCGACGGCGAGGCGCACACTGTCGGCAAACTCACGCTCCCGGCCGGGCCACGACACCAGGCCGCGGTCGCCCGCCGCCATGTCGCCCGCGAAGAAGTTGAGGCTCACCAGCCGCACGCCGGCCTCGTCGATCGCGCGGACGAAGCCGTCGACCTCGGCGTCCGCCGGGGTGGCGGTGTCGAAGGGCCACCAGAACTCGACCGCCGTGAACCCGGCCGCCCGCGCCGCCGCGGCGCGTTCGAGCAGCGGGAGCTCGGTGAACAGGAGCGACAGGTTCACGTCGTAGCGCACGACTCTTCTTAGCCGCGCGGCCGGTCACCCGTCAAACACGCTTTGACTTAGGCAAAACGGTGCAGGAGGATTCTGGACGTGCTGCCCGAGCTGTCCCGCGCCACGCTGCTGAGCTGCCTCGACGTGCCACGCTGGGCGGACGCCGTATCGGCGGGCCAGCCGTACCGCGACCTTGCGGAGCTGCGGGCGAGCGCGGCCATCACGTTGACGCCGGAGGAGATCCGCCGCGCGATGGCCGCGCATCCCCGGATCGGCGAGCGGGCCACGGGCGCGTCGCGCACCGAGCAGTCCGGTGTGGACAGTGCGGCGGCGGAGAAGTTCCACGCGGCCAACGCGGAGTACGAAGAGCGGTTCGGGCACGTGTTCCTCGTCTGCGCCAGCGGGCGCAGCGGGGAGGAACTGCTGGCGAACCTGCGTTCCAGGATGAGCAACGAGCCGGCGGCCGAGCTGGCCGTGGCGGGGCGGGAGCTGGTCGCGATCGCCTTGCTGCGCTTGGAAAAGGCGGTGGCATGAGCCTGGTGACCACGCACGTGCTGGACACGGCGGCCGGGAAACCCGCGCGAGGGGTGCCCGTCCGGCTGGAGTCCGCGGCCGGGCCCGTCGCGGAAGGCGTGACGGACGAAGACGGCCGGGTCCGGGAGCTGGGGCCCGAACGACTCGAGCCCGGCGTGTACCGGCTGGTCTTCGACACCGAGGCGTACCTCGGCCCCGACGGTTTCTTCCCGGAGGTGGCGTTGTCGTTCCGGATCACCGATCCCGAGGCGCACCACCACGTTCCGGTGCTGCTCAGCCCGTTCGCCTACTCCACCTACCGAGGGAGCTGATCGCCGTGGGCATCACACTGGGCCCCAACCAGTACGGCAAGGCCGAGGTCCGGCTGGTCACGGTGGACCGCTCATCGGCGGTGCACCGGATCAAGGACCTCACGGTGTCCACCGCGCTGCGCGGCGAGCTTTCCGCTACGCACCTGCGAGGTGACAACGAGGGCGTGCTGGCCACGGACACGCAGAAGAACACCGTGTACGCGTTCGCCAAGCAGGCGCCGGTGGGTGAGATCGAGGAGTTCGGCCTCCGTTTGGCGCGGCATTTCACCGGCTCCTTCGAGAACATCACGGGCGCCAGGATCCTGATCGACGAGCACGGCTGGGACCGCATCCCCGTGCAGGGCAAGCCGCACGAACACGCCTTTTCCCGCTCAGGGGACGAAAAGCGCACCACCGCGGTGACGGTGCGGGGCGAGCGGGCGTGGGTGGTTTCGGGCCTGCGGGACCTGGTCGTGCTGAAGTCGACGGGCTCGGAGTTCCACGGCTTCCCGCGCGACGAGTACACGACGCTGGCGGAGACGGACGACCGCATCCTGGCCACCGCGGTCACGGCGCGGTGGCGGTACCGGAGTCTGGACGTCGACTGGGCCAAGAGCTTCGCCGAGGCCCGGCGGATCATGCTGGAGACCTTCGCGTCCCTGCACAGCTTTTCCTTGCAGCAGACGCTGTACGCGATGGGCGAGGCCGTGTTGAAGGAACGGCCCGAGGTGTGCGAAGTCCGGCTTTCCCTGCCGAACAAGCATCATTTCGCGGTGGACCTGAGCCCGTTCGGCCTGCCGAACGACAACGAGGTCTTCCACGCCGCCGACCGCCCTTACGGCCTCATCGAAGGCACGGTCCTGCGCGACGACGCCGAGGACCCGGGCCCCGCCTGGGATTAGGCTCTGTTGGGTAAGCGGCGGAGCCGGTTGCGGTGGGCCGTCACCTCGCACCGCCGGGGGTTTGGATGGGGCTGGCCGCGCGGAGCGCGTCCGTTGAGGGCGGTGGCGGGCGACGGGAGGTTCCCCTACCCGCACCGCCACGCAAACCACATCTGAAACACTCCCTAGCTGTACTGGCCCGGGAGGTTGCGAACGTGGGGACACGTAGTCGGATGATCTTGGCGTGAGGGAGGACCTCCGGGTTTGGTGTGGATCACCACAATCTGCACCACGCCACGGAGGTCCTCGTGTCACAC
>NZ_VMNW02000102.1 GCF_007713735.2 Amycolatopsis acidicola
CATGTTGGCCGTGCCGGGGCGTGTGTTGGCCGTGCCGGTGCCTGGGAAGGGTCTTCACCTAGCCGGACCAGCCGCGGAATTCCCCATCACGCCAACGGGAGGGGCCAAGACGGCGACCAAGGTGGCCAACACGGCGACGCGGGCGGCCAACACATGGATGCTGGCGGCCAGGACGGCGACGGGGCAGCCAACACATGAACGCGGTCGGCCAACACATGGACGGGGGCGGCCAACACACGCCCCGGAAGGGCCAGCACAGCGGCGCGGGTGACCAAGACGGCGACGGGGCGGCCAACATCGGGGGTGGGGCGCGTGGCGTGCGGTGGGGGCTAGCGGTTGCCGCGGTTCAGGCCGTACAGGACGCGTTGCAGGATCTGGGAATCCGCGTCCACTCGGGTCTGCTCGGGCGCGTACGCGGGTTCCGGCTCGGGTTCCGGTTGCGGGGCGCGCGTGGGCAACCGTTGCGGCAGCGGCACGGCGGCGGCCGACATGCCGGTGGGCAGCGGCAGCTCGGACCAGATGTTGCGGCGTTCGCCGGGCAGGGACACCGCGTTGATCTGCGCGCCGGCCAGCTCGGGCGGCTCGCCGCGGAGGTCGTCGTCCAGCTCGATGACCAGCGCGTCCCCGTGGAGTCGCAACCGGACGGTGAGGAAGCGCGGGGTGGCGGTGCGCGCGCCGACGACCGAGGCGTGCACCAGGTGCCGCGTGATCCGGGTGGCTTCGGTGACCAGCGGGCGCAACGACCACTCGGCCAGGGTGAAGCGGACGAACATCTCGGCGCAGTTGACGGCACTGGGCAGCGCGACCAGCCGGATGTCGTCGACCTGAGTGGTCTGGGCGATCACGGTCTCCTCCGTTTCACCTGGCGCTGGCCCCATGCACGGCGTTCAAGCAACGTCGATTCTCGCGTACGAAGCGTGCACTGAGCGTTAAGGAAGTGTGCGGGACAGAGTAAGGGCTGTGGTCCGCACGGCGGAAGCCACCCGGTCCGCCCGGACGCGATTGCTCCACCCCGACACCGAAACGGCCGCGCGCGCACGGCCGGAGCTGTCGAGCAGTGGGCTCGCGACGCAGATGACGCCGGTACCCGATTCCTCTCTCTCGTACGCAACCCCTTCCTCGTGCACCTTCGCCAGCTGCCTGCGCAGCAACCCGGGCGCGGTGAGCGTCCGTGGCCCGATCATGGGCAGGCCCGCAGAGATTACCGCCTCGACGAGGTCAGCGGGAGAGTGCGCCAGGATTGCTTTTCCCACAGCGGTGGCGTGGGCGGGGAATCGCCCACCGATCCGCGAAGCCAGGTTCGGGGCGTCCGGGCCGCGCACGATGTCGAGGTACACGACCTCGGTGCCCTCCAGCATCGCCAGGTGCGCCGTGTTGCGGGTGGCTTCGCGCAGGTCGGCCAGATACGGGCGGGCCGCGTCGATCAGCCCGCGCTGCCCGATCGCCAGCTGCCCGATCTCGAACAGCTTCAGCCCCAGCCGGACCGCGCCGCCGGTGCGCTCCAGCAGGCCGCAGGCGGCGAGGTGACCGGTCAGCCGGTGCGCCGAGGATTTCGGGATTCCCGTGCGGCGGGCCAGTTCCGACACCCCCAGCGCGTCGTCCCCCGGCGCGAACGCGGACAGCAGCGCGGAGATGCGGGCGGCGGTCATCCCGTCGTCGTCCCGCTGAGCGGCACACATGGGTTGAGGGTACCCGCCGGGACGAGGACGGTACGGGGTATGCAGAAAGCCACCGCGGCGATCGTCGGGCCCGGCAACATCGGCACGGACCTGCTCGCCAAACTCCGCCGCAGCGAGTTCGTCGATGTGCGCTACATGGTCGGGGTCGACCCCACCTCCGACGGTCTGGCCAGGGCCGCCGAGCAGGGGCTGGAGACCTCGGCCGGGGGCGTGGACTGGCTGCTGGCCCGTGAAGCCTTGCCGGACCTCGTTTTCGAGGCCACTTCGGCGAAGGCGCACCAGGCGAACGCCCCGCGCTACGCCGAGGCCGGGATCCAGGCGATCGACCTGACCCCGGCCGCCGTCGGCCCGTTCACCTGCCCCGCGGTGAACCTGCCGGACCAGCTCGACGCGCCCAACGTCAACATGATCACCTGCGGCGGCCAGGCCACGATTCCCATCGTGCACGCCGTTTCCCGGGTCACGGAGGTGCCCTACGCCGAGATCGTCGCCTCGGTTTCGTCGCGCTCGGCGGGGCCGGGAACGCGCGCGAACATCGACGAGTTCACCGAGACCACCGCGCACGGCATCGAATCCGTCGGCGGCGCGGCCCGGGGCAAGGCGATCATCATCATCAACCCCGTCGAGCCGCCGATGATCATGCGGGACACGGTGTTCTGCGCGATCTCCCCGGACGCCGACCGTGACGCGATCACCGCGTCGATCGAGAAGATGGTCAAGGACGTGCAGCAGTACGTGCCGGGCTACACGCTCAAAGCCGCGCCCCAGTACGACGAACCGCGCCCCGGCTGGAGCGGGCAGGCGCGCGTGGCGGTGTTCCTGGAAGTGGAGGGCAACGGCGACTACCTGCCGCCGTACGCCGGGAACCTCGACATCATGACCGCCGCCGCGGCCCGCGTCGGCGAACTCCTCGGCGAACGAATCGTGAAGAAGGTGCGCGCATGACTTGGGACGACGTCGATCGCGAAGTCAGGATCGTCGACACGAGCCTGCGCGACGGTAGCCACGCGATGGCCCACCAGTTCACCGAGGAGAACGTGCGCGACACCGTGCGCGCCCTCGACGACGCCGGGGTCTCGCTGATCGAGGTGACCCACGGCGACGGGCTCGGCGGGTCCACGTTCAACTACGGGTTTTCCTTGGTGGACGAGCGAAAGCTCATCGCCACCGCCGTCGAGGAGGCGCGCCGCGCGAAGATCGCGGTGCTGTTGCTGCCGGGGCTGGGCACGGTCACCGATCTGAAGGCGGCGGCGGATCTCGGGGCGGGCGCGGTGCGGATCGCGACGCACTGCACCGAGGCCGACGTGTCCATCCAGCATTTCACCGAGGCGCGGAACCTCGGGCTGGAGACGGTCGGTTTCCTGATGCTGTCCCACATGTCGACGCCGGAGGCGCTCGCGAAGCAGGGCCGGATCATGGTCGACGCCGGCTGCCAGTGTGTGTACGTCGTGGACTCCGCGGGCGCGCTGATCCTCGAAGACGCCTCGGAGCGGGTGGCCGCGCTCGTCGCCGAGTTCGACGGTGAAGCGCAGGTCGGCTATCACGGGCACCAGAACCTGAGCTTCGGCGTCGCGAACTCCGTGCTGGCCTACCGTGCCGGCGCGCGGCAGATCGACGGTTCGCTGGTGGCGCTGGGCGCCGGCGCGGGCAACTCGCCGACCGAGGTGCTGGCCGCGGTGTTCGAGCGGCTCGGCGTGCAGACCGGGGTGGACAAGGACGTGCTGATGGCCGCCGCGGAGGACGTGGTGAAGCCGTACATCACGCGCCTGCCGGTGATGGATCGCTCGTCGATCGTGCAGGGATTCGCCGGGGTGTACTCCAGCTTCCTGCTGCACGCGGAGCGCGCGGCGGAGCGCTATGGCGTGCCGGCGCACGAAATCCTGTACCGGGTGGGGGAGAAGCGCTACGTCGGCGGCCAGGAGGACATGATCATCGACATCGCGCTGCAGCTCGTGGCCGAGAGGGAGTCCGCTTAGGAACCTGCTTGGGCGAGGAGACGCACGCAATGCTCGATCAGCCGCACCCGCGAGACCTTCAGCGCGCCGCCGAGGTACGAGGTGAACAGGTTGGTCAGCGCGCCGACGAGGCCGACCGCGGTGAGTTCGCGTTCGGCCTCGTCCATGGTCTCCGGCAGTTGCTCGCGCACGAGCGCGGCGAACGACGGCAGCAGGGCGACTCCGCGCGCGGACAGCGCCGGGTCGGTGATCGGGGCGAGCAGCAGGACGTGGCCCTTGCGCGGGTCGTCCACCATCAGCTCGACGAACGCGGTGACGGCCGCTTTCGCGCGCGCGGCGGGGGCCGCGGTCTTTTCCGGGACCGCGTCGATCAGCGCCTGCCTCGCCTGACCCGCCACGTGTTCGTAGACGGCGAGTACGAGTTCCTCACGGTCGGCGAAACTTTCGTAGAAGTACCGCTCGGTGAGCTTCGACTGGCGGCACACGGCGCGCACGCTCACCGCGGCGCTTCCGCCTGTGCCCAGCAGTTCCAGCCCCGCGGCCAGCAGCTGCTCGCGGCGCGCGGCCTTGCGGTCGGTCAGGCTGGTGCCCGCCCAGCTGCGGCTCATGGATCCGTCCCGGAAAAGTTGACTACGGCTGTTGTCAATCGTAGCGTGCCCGGTATGGCAGCGCAGCCCCTGGGCCCGGAATCCCTCACCTGGAAGTACTTCGGCGACTGGCGAACCCTCCTGATGGCGTTGTGGGCGGGGTCGATGCAGAACATGCACCCCGAACTCGGCGCCGGGGTGGAGGAGCACTCCGACTTCTTCGCCGAGCGCTGGCAGCGGCTGTTCCGCTCGCTGTACCCGATCGGCGGCGTGGTCTACGACGGCCCGCGCGCGGAGGAGACCGCCCGTGCCGTCCGCAGCTACCACGACACGATCAAGGGCGTCGACTCCCGTGGCCGGCGCTACCACGCGCTCAACCCGGACACGTTCTACTGGGGCCATTCCACGTTCTTCATGCTCACCCTCATCGCGGCGGAGCGGATGTGCGGCGGGCTGTCCGCCGAGGACAAACGGCGGCTCTACGCCGAGCACGTCGAGTGGTACCGGCTCTATGGGATGAGCATGCGCCCGGTGCCCGCGTCGTGGGAGGAGTTCCAGGACTACTGGGAGCGGATGTGCGTGTCGGGCCTGGAGGACAACAAGGCCACCCGCGACGTGCTGAACCTGCGCGGCATCGACAAACCTCCGTTCGTCACCTGGCTTCCTGATTTCGTGTGGCGCGCGATGAGCGCGCTCATCGCGCGGAGCTTCGTGTGGTGGACCGTCGGGCTCTACCACCCCGCGGTGCGCGCGCGGCTCGGCTACACGTGGTCGGACCGGGACGAGCGGCTGCACCGGCTGGCCGGCCGCCTGATCAACCTCGCGTTCAAGTTCGTGCCGCACGACCGCCGCTACCACCCGCGCGCCAGGGCGGGCTGGCGCCGCGCCCGCGGCGAGCACGTCCCGCCGGTGGAGACTCCGGCCCGCAACCTTCCGCCGCTTTCCGAGCGGGACAATCCGAAGCACTACTCACCACTGGAGGCGACGTGAAGCTCGGGTACCACATCGGCTACTGGTCCTCGGGCCCGCCCGAGGGCGCGCTGGACGCGATCACCACGGCCGAGGAGCTCGGTTTCGACTCGGTGTGGACGGCCGAGGGCTACGGCTCCGACGCGTTCACGCCGCTGGCCTGGTGGGGTTCGGCGACGAGCCGGATCAAGCTGGGCACCAACATCGTGCAGATGTCCGCACGCACCCCCACCGCGGTCGGGATGAGCGCGATGACACTGGACCACCTCTCCGGCGGGCGGTTCGTGCTCGGGCTCGGCGCGTCCGGCCCGCAGGTGGTCGAGGGCTGGTACGGGCAGCCGTACCCGAAGCCGCTCGCGCGCACCCGCGAGTACGTGGACATCGTGCGGAAAGTGGTGGCACGCAAGGAACCCGTGACCGCGGACGGCGACTTCTTCCAGCTTCCGCTGCAGGGCGGCACCGGCCTGGGCAAACCGCTGAAGGCCACCGTGCACCCGCTGCGCGAGGAGATCCCGATCTACCTCGCCGCCGAGGGGCCGAAGAACGTCGCGCTGTCGGCCGAAATCTGCGACGGCTGGCTGCCGCTGTTCTTCTCGCCCAAGAGCGACGCCTTCTACCGCGCCGCGCTGGAAGAGGGTTTCGCGCGGCCCGGCGCCCGGCACACGGCGGCCGACTTCGAGGTGGCCGCGTCGGTCCCGGTGATCGTGCACGACGACGTGGAGGAGGCGGCCGGGTTCATCAAGCCCGCGCTGGCGCTCTACATCGGCGGCATGGGCGCGAAATCGGTGAACTTCCACCACGACGTGTTCGCGCGCATGGGGTACGAGGACGTGGCGGACAAGGTCCAGGACCTGTACCTGGCCGGCCGCAAGGAAGAGGCCGTCGCGGCGATCCCGACCTCGCTGGTGGAGGACACGTCGCTGATCGGGCCCGCCGAGAAGATCCGCGAAGAGCTGGCGGTGTGGGAAAAAACGGTCGTCACCACGCTGCTGCTGCGAGGGGACGCCGCGACCCTGCGGAAGGTCGCGCCGGTCCTGTCCTGACCCCTCGGGTGGTCCCCGGTCGTTCGGTGGCCCCGGTCACCGGGCGCCCGGGGCGCGATGACACGATTCCCCCGATCATCGCGGGTGCACCACGAGGAGGATCATGGCCGGGCTCCGGGCTTCACAGCGATTCGGTTATTCCCTCGGATCCTTCACCACCGGTGCGTTCGGCACCGTCCCCGGCCTGCTCCTGCTGCCGTACCTGACCGACACGATGGCGGTGCCCGGCGCGGTCGCGGGCGTGATCGTGCTGGTGCCCAAGGCGTGGGACGTCGTGTTCAACCCGTTCGCGGGCCGGCTGTCCGACGCGGACCTCGCGCGCACCGGCAGCCGCCGCCGGTTCCTGCTCCTCGGCGGGGTCGGGGTGGCGATCCTGTTCGCCGCGCTGTTCGCGCATCCCGGTTTCGGCTCGACGTGGGCGGACGCGGCGTATGTGGTGGTGCTGTTCATCGTGTGCGCCACGGCGTACGGGATCTTCCAGGTGCCGTTCAACGCGCTGCCCGCGGAGCTGACCGACTCCTACGACGAGCGGACGCGGCTGACCAGCTGGCGCATCGGGTTCCTCGCGATCGCGATCCTGATCTCCGGCGGCGTCGCGCCCGCGATCACCGAAGGGATCGGCGGGGTCGCGGGGTACCGCGTGATGGGCGTGGTGATCGGGCTGGTGATCCTCGTCGGGACCATCGGCGTCCGGCTGGGCACGCGCACCGCGCCGGTCGGCAACCTGCGCCCGAACAGCCCGAGCTGGCGCGAACTGCTCGCGACGATGAAGGGCTGGCGCCCGTTCCGCTGGCTGCTGGGTGTCTACTTCGTCCAGTCGCTGGGCATCGCGGTGCTGCTGGCGGGGGTGAACTACGCGGCGCGCTACGTGTTCGGCGACGCGGGTCTGCAGACGTTCCTGTTCGTCGGGTTCGTCGGGCCGGCGCTGGTGACCATGCCGCTGTGGCCGCGGCTGGGCGCGCGCTGGGGCAAGCTGTGGGGATTCCGGTTCGCCACCTTGTGTTTCGGCGTCGCGTGCGCGGGCCTCTGCGCGACGCAGGTGCTGCCGCTGGCCGTGGCGTTCGTGTTCGTCGCGCTCGCGGGCGTCGGGTACGCGGGCATCCAGGTGTTCCCGCTCGCGATCCTGCCGGACCTGATCGACGCGGAGGAGAAGCGCACCGGCGAGACGCGCGCGGGCGTGACGGCCGGGGTCTGGACCGCGGGCGAAACGCTCGGCCTGGCGCTCGGGCCCGGGCTGTTCGGGCTGTTGCTGACCATCGGCGGCTATGTGTCCAGTAAGGACTTCACGGTCGCGCAGCCGGGTTCGGCGGTCACCGCGATCGTCGTCGGGTTCTCCGTCATCCCGGGCATTTTCGTGCTGCTGGGCATCCCGCTGCTGCGGAAGTCGGTGCTGCAGTGAGCGGAATCCTCGACGAGCTGCGGGCGCTGCGCGCCGGTGACCTGCCCACGCACGGCGGGCGCACGCTCGCGTATGTCTACGACAGCGGGCTGGAGGGCCTGGACGAGCTCGCGGCTTCGGCGCACGCGCTGGCGTCCTCGGCGAACGGCCTTGACCCGACGGCTTTTCCCAGCCTGCTGAAGATGGAGAACGATCTCGTCGGCGCGGCGGCCGCGTTGCTCGGGGGCGGGGTCGGATCGGTGACGTCCGGGGGCACGGAGTCCTGCCTGCTGGCGGTACTCGCGGCGCGGGAGGGGCGGCCGGACGTCGTGGAGCCGAACATGGTGCTGCCGTCGACGGCGCACGCGGCTTTCCACAAGGCGGCGCACCTGTTCCGGGTGCGCGCGGTCGAGGTGCCGGTGGACCCGGTGACGTTCCGGGCGGCCCCGGAGGCGATGGCGGCGGCGATCGACTCGTCCACCGTGCTGGTCGTCGCGAGCGCGCCGTCGTACGGGCACGGGGTGCTCGACCCGATCGGGCCGATCGCCGCGGCCGCCGCGAGCCGGGGCGTGCGGATGCATGTCGACGCCTGCATCGGCGGCTGGGTGCTGCCGTACGCGCGGCGGCTCGGGAAACCGGTGCCGGAGTTCGGGTTCGGCGTCGAAGGCGTGACGAGCGTGTCGGTGGATCTGCACAAGTACGCCTACTGCCCCAAGGGTGTTTCGGTGCTGCTGCACGCGAACGCGGAGTTGCGGCGCGGGCACTACTTCGCGAGCGCGCGTTGGCCGGGGTACACGATGCTGAACACCACCATCCAGTCCACGCGCTCGGGCGGGCCGCTCGCCGCCGCGTGGGCCGTGGTGCGCGAGGTCGGCGACGAGGGATCCTTGCGGCTCGCGGAGCGTACTTTCGAGGCGGTGCAACGGATCCGGGACGGGATCGGCTCGATCGACGGGCTGCGGGTGTTGGCGGAACCGGACTCGACGCTGATCGCGCTGGCGGCGACGACGGAGGAGTTCGACCTGTTCACCGTCGCCGACGAGATGCGGGAGCGCGGGTGGTATGTCCAGCCGCAGTTCGCGTACGAGTCGTCGCCGGTGAACCTGCACCTGACGGTGACGGCCGCGAACCGGGGCGGTGAAACGGAGTTCCTCGCGGACCTGGGCGCGTCGGTGGACGCGGCCCGTGCCGCCGGGCCGGTCGTGGTGGACCCGGAGGTGGCCGCGTTCGTCGCCGCGCTGGACCCGGAAACCCTGACGGGCGAACAGTTCGCGGGCCTGCTGCAGGCCGCCGGGCTCGGCGGCGGGGAAGCGCTGCCGGTGCGGATGGCGGAGATCAACTCGCTGCTCGCCTCGGCCCGGCCCGCCCTGCGGGAGCGGCTGCTACTGGAATTCCTCGGCGGGCTCTATCGGGCTTGATACCGCTGGCGCTTCGCCGCTGGAACGAACCTGGCCGGGAACGCTCGACTCGGTCGAGCCGGTGGAGAACGACGGCGCATGGTTCACCATCGCGGTACTGGAGGAGCTGGTCGCATGCCGGAAGTAGTCCTGATCGGCGGCACTTCGAACACCGGGAAGTCCACCCTGGCCCAGGAAATCGCGGCGCGTCTGGGGTATGAGTACCTTTCCACGGACGGCCTCGCCCGGCACCCGGGGCGGCCGTGGCGCACCCCGGAGCGTGAGGTGCCCGCGCATGTCGCCGAGCACTACGGGACACTGTCCATTGAGGACCTGATCGACTCGGTTCTGGCGCACTACCAACGATTGTGGCCCCGCGTCGAGGAGCTGATCGTTTCGCGGAACAGGCTCGTGCTGGAAGGCTCCGCGCTGTGGCCGCCGTTCGTTGCGGGTGTGATCGCCCCGCGCGTCACGGCGGTGTGGCTGGCCGCGAGCGAGGCGGTCCTGCAGGCGCGGGTGCGGGAAGCGGGGCGTTACGCCGGAGCGACCGCCGCCGAGCGGCACCTCATGGACCGGTTCCTGGCCCGCACTTTCCGGTACCAGGAGCTGATGCTCGGCGAGCTCGCCAAGCTGGGCCTGGAGCCCGTGACGGCCGATCGGCCCGGGGAAGCGCTTTCCGCCGTGCTGCCGTTGGTCGGCTGCTGAGCGAGGCGCGCCTACGGCACACTGGCCGCGAACCCGTCGCCGACCGCCGGGCAGGTCGCGGCGGACGGACAGGGGCAGAACCGCGCGCCCACGTGGTTCCGGGCTCGGCAGCAGCGATCAAGCCGCCCCGGGACCGCGGGAAATCGTTTACTTGATCCCTCCCGCTTCACGGTGCTACGTTCCGCCCACAGTCCGCTCAGAGCTGAGAGGCGGCGAAGATGGCGCGGAACCGGGTGCTGTTCTCCACCCCGTTGCTGGTCGCCGGGGTGGTCCTGGCCCTGGTGGTGGGCCTGGTCATCGGCAAGGCCGCCTCGGGCGGCGGCCCGGCGGGCAATGCCGGGCCGGGCAAGGCTTCGGGGCTGCGGGTCGACGTGATCGTCAAGGCCACCGACTCCTCGTTCTGGCAGAGCATGTTCGCGGGCGCGCAAAAGGCGGGCGACGATTTCGGGGTCGAGGTCGGCCGGTTCGGCCCCACCTCCGAGACCGACGTCAACGAGCAGGTGCAGCTCGTGGAGAACTCGATCTCCCGCGGCGTCAACGCGATCGTGCTCGCGGCCAACTCCGAGAGCGCGCTGAACCAGGTGATCGACCGGGCCCGCCAGGCCGGGATCAAGGTGATCACCGTGGACGGCACGGTCACCACCGCTAACGAGGCGTTCATCGGCACCAACAACCTCCGCGCCGGCGAGCAGGCAGGCCAGCGCCTGTGCCAGCTGATCAGCGCCCAGGGCAAGACCACCGGCAAGGTGCTGCTGGAGAACGCCGTCGCCGGCGTCCAGGCGCTCGGCGACCGGGCGAAGGGGTTCCGTCAGGGCCTCGCCGCCACCTGCCCCGGCATCACGGTCTGGCAGGAACGCTTCAACAACAACGACATCAACACCGCCGCGAACCAGGCCAATGACGCGCTCGGCGCGGTGCCGGACCTGGTCGGGGTCTTCGCGGCCAACAACATGTCCGGCAACGGCGTCGCCCGCGCGATCAAGGACACCGGCCGCGCCGCGACGCTGCCCGTCGTCGCGTTCGACTCCGACCCGCAGGAGAACGCCGCGCTCGCGGACGGCTCCATCGACAGCCTCGTCGTGCAGAACCCCTACTTCTTCGGCTACCAGGGCGTCACCGAGGCGATCGCGGTCAGCACGGGCGCGAAGGTCCCGGTCAACCTCGACCCCGGCGCGGTGCTCGCCGACCAGTCGAACATGAACGAGCCGTCGGTGAAGGACCTCCTGAACCCGCCGACGGCGCAGGCCAGCCAATGACGGCGCTGGTGGAGATTTCCGGGCTGCGTAAGGCATTCCGCGGCGTGCGCGCGCTGGACGGGGTGTCGCTGGCGCTGCGCGCGGGCGAAGTCCACTGCCTCGCGGGGGAGAACGGAGCGGGCAAGTCCACTTTGATCCGCATCCTCACCGGGGCGCTCAAACGCGACGCGGGGGAGTACCGGGTGGACGGCACGCCGATGCCGCACACGCTCACCCCCGCCGCCGCCCGCGTCGCCGGAATCGGTGCGGTGTACCAGGAACTGAGCCTCCTGCCGGACCTGTCCGTCGCGGAGAACCTCCTCATGGGACGCCTGCCCGCCCGCTCGGGAATCCTCGACCGCCGCTCGCTGCGCGATCAGGCGCGCGCGAAGCTCGCCCGGGTCGGCCTCGAAGATCTCGACACCGCCGTCCCGGTCGCCGCTTTCCCCGCCGCCACAAGGCAATTGGTCGAGATCGCGAAGGTGCTCGGCGACGACCCGCGCGTGCTGATCTTCGACGAGCCCACCACCGCGCTGTCCGGAGCGGAGGCGGAAGCGTTGCTGCGCCGGATAACCGGGCTGCGCGACGAAGGCGTCGCCGTGCTCTACGTCAGCCACCGGCTGGAGGAGATGTTCGAGATCGGCGACCGCGTGACCGTGCTCCGCGACGGCGCCGTCACCCGCACCGGCGCGATGCACGAGTTCACCGAGGACTCCCTGATCTCCGCGATGGTCGGCCGCGACGTCGAGGAGCTGTACCCGGCGGCGGCCGGCCGGTCGGAAAGCGCCGCCCCGCTGCTGAAAGTGCGCGGACTGCGCCCGCCCGGCAGCGCGCACGCCGTGGACCTCGACGTGCGCGCGGGCGAGATCGTCGGCATCGCCGGGCTGCTCGGCGCGGGCCGCAGCGAGCTGCTGCGCGCGATCTTCGGCGCCGACCGCCCCCTCGCCGGAACCGTTGAGGTGGAAGGAAAACCCGTGCCCACCGGGCGCCCGCGCGACGCCGTCCGCGCCGGGATCGGGCTGCTGTCGGAGGACCGCAAGGAGCTCGGCCTGCTGCCCGAGCTGACCATCCGCGACAACGTCTCGGTCGCCAGCCTCACCGCGATCGGCAAGCGCGGCCTGATGTCCCGGCGCCGCGAAGCCGAACGGGTCGACTCGGTCCTGGACAGCCTGCGCCTGCGGGCCGGCTCCTACGACCAGCCGGTGTCCACACTGTCCGGGGGCAACCAGCAGAAGGTCCTGCTGGCGCGCTGGCTGGTGACCGACGTGCGGGTGCTGCTGTTCGACGAGCCGACCAAAGGCGTCGACGTCGGCGCGAAAGCCGAGCTGTACACGCTGATCGGCGACCTCGCCGCGCGCGGGTTCGCCGTGGTCGTCGTGTCTTCGTACCTGCCGGAGCTGCTCGGCCTGGTGGACCGGATCGTCGTGCTGCGCCGGGGCGCGGTCGTCGGCGACGTCCCGGCGGCCGAGGCGACCGAAGAGGGACTGCTCACGCTCGCGAGCACGGGGAGGGCCAATGGCGCTGCGTAATCTCGTCGTCCGCGAAAGCGAACTGCGCCACCGGCCGCGCGTGATCGGGTGGAGCGAGGCCGTCGGCCGCGAGGGCGGCGGGCTGGTCGTGCTCGTCATCCTGTTCGGCGCGCTCGCCCTCGCCAGCGACAGTTTCCTGACCAGCGGCAATCTGGCGAACCTGTCCCGGCAGTGGGCGGTGTTCGGGATCATCGCGATCGGCGAGCTGCTGGTGATCCTGACCAAGGGCATCGACCTGTCCGTCGGCTCCGTCGTCGGGCTCACCGGCGCGGTCGTGGCGCAGCTGCTGGTCGCCGGGTTCCCGGTGCCGGTGGCCATGGTGCTGGCGGTCCTGGTCGGCGCCGCCGTGGGCGTCGTCAACGGCGCGCTCGTCGCCTACGCGAAGCTGCCGCCGTTCATCGTCACGCTCGGGATGATGGGCGCGGCGCGCGGGCTCACCCTCGTGATCACCGACGCCAACACCATCCAGCCGCTGCCGGACTCGTTCGGCGCCATCGCGAACGACACCGTCGGCGGCTTGCCCAACCTGCTGATCATCACCGTGGTGGTGATCATTCTCGCCGGATTCCTGTTGCGCCGCACCGTTTTCGGCCGGTACGTCTACGCGGCGGGCTCCAACGCCGAGTCCGCGCGGCTGTCCGGCGTGCCGGTGCCGCGCGTGCTCGTGACGGTGTACGCGATGTCGGGGCTGCTGGCCGGGCTGGCCGGCGTCCTGCTCGCGTCCCGCCTCGGCGCCGGGGTGCCGACGGCGGGGGAGTCCTACGAGCTGGACGCCATCGCCGCGTGCGTGATCGGCGGGGCCAGCCTGTTCGGGGCGAAGGGCAGCGCGATCGGCGCCGCGGCCGGCGCGCTGATCACCTCCACCCTGAACAACGGCGGCAACCTGCTGGGCATCAACTCCTTCTACCTGCAGATCGCGATCGGCGTGCTGATCCTGCTCGCGGTCGCGTTCGACCAGCTCCAAGGCAGGCTCAGTGCGCGTGAGCCACAGCCCATTCCGGAAACGGATCCTCCGTCAGGCACGACTCCAGCGCCCGGGTGAGCGCCACCTTGTCCAGTCCGGTGCCGATGAACACGAGCTCCTGCGCGGCGGGCCCGGTGCCGTAGGGCTCGAACCGGGCGACCGGGCCTGCCTGCGACCACAGCCCGGTCACGCCCGGTCGTGACACCAGCGAGAAGAACCCCTTGGAGCGCAGCACGTTCCCGAACTCGCCGGAGTCCAGTCCGGTGACCAGCCGCCACAGCCGGCCCGGCTCGAACGGCCGGTCGGCGCGGAAGACCAGGCTGGAGATCCCGTACTCCTCGGTCTCCGGCACGTGGTCACCGTTGAGCTCCCGCACCCAGCCCGGCGCTTCCTGCGCGCGTTCGACGTCGTAGCGGCCGGTGCCCAGCACCTGGTGCACCGGAACCCGGCCGTACTGGGCGGGCAGGACCTCCGCGGCCGGGTTCAGCCGCCGCACCACGGCGGTGAGCCGGTCCAGTTCCGCCTCGCCGACGAGGTCGCTTTTGTTCAGCAGCACCACATCCGCGAACTCGATCTGGTCGACCAGCAGGTCGCTGATCGTGCGCTCGTCGTCCTCGTACTGGTCCAGGCGCCGCTGGACGAGGGAGTCCCCGGCCGCCAGCTCGCGGCCGAAGTTCACCGCGTCCACGACGGTGACCGTGGTGTCGAGGCGGGCCCGGTCGAGGAACGTGAACGCGGCGGCCACCGGCATCGGCTCGGAGATCCCGCTCGACTCGATCAGCAGGTAGTCGAACCGGCCCTCGCGGCAGAGCCGGTCGACCTCCTCCAGCAGGTCCTCGCGCAGCGTGCAGCAGATGCAGCCGTTGCTCAGCTCGACCAGCCGCTCCCGCGTACGCACGAGCGTCGCGTCGATGTTGATCTCGCTCATGTCGTTCACGATGACCGCCACGCGCAGGCCCCCGGTGTTCGCCAGCACGTGGTTGAGCAGCGTCGTCTTGCCCGCGCCGAGGAAGCCGGACAGCACCGTGGCCGGGACCGGGGTCACCGCCGGTCTTCCTGGAAATGCCGGATCAGCTTGCGCGGCACCAGTTTCCGCTCGCCGTCCACGATGATCGGGACCAGGTCGGGTGCCTGGGCCTTCCACCGCGAACGGCGGGTGCGCGTGTTCGCGCGCGATGTCTTGCGCTTGGGCACGGCCATTACCGGCGCCCTCCCCGCTCGCCGTAGCGGCGGTGGAACTTCTCCACCTGGCCGGCGGTGTCCATGATCCGGCGGGCGCCGGTCCAGAACGGATGCGACCACGCGCTGATGTCCACCAGCACCAGCGGGTACGTGGCGCCGTCGCTCCATTCGATCGTGCGGTCGGAGGTGACGGTCGAACGCGTGAGGAACGCGTCGCCGGTCGCGGTGTCCTTGAAGACCACCGGATGGTAGTCGGGATGGATGCCGGGTTTCACGGGTTTTCCTTTCCTGTGGTGACTTCTTCTTCCAGTTCCTCGTGCCATTCGGCGAAGGGATCCGGGTACCCGGCCCACGTCGCTTGACCCGCGGCGAGCTCCTGATCGGTCAGCAGCGCGCCGCGCAGCGCGGACTCGACCTCCTCCGGGGTCGCCCGGTCGGTGACCACGACCATCTCCTGCGCCCGGTCGCCGAACACCGGGTCCCAGCGCAGGGAAGCGAGCGTGCGCCGCTCGGCCGAGACCTCGTCCCAGCCGGGCCCGGCGGGCGAATCGAGCCACGGCCCGGCGTGCCCGACACCGAGCCCGCCGCCCGCGGATTCGATCCACAGCGCGAGATCCGGCTGCGTCGCGACCCAGGCGCGGCCGCGCGTGCGCACGACTCCGTCGAGCAGCACGTCGATCGCCTCGTGCAGGCGCTCAGGGTGGAACGGGCGCCGCGCGGTGAACAGCAGCACCGAGATGCCGCAGTCGGTGTGCAGCGGGGGTTCGCCGGTGAGCAGCGGTCCGTGCAGGTCGGTGACTTCGCCGCGCCGGGCGTGGCCGGGCAGCCGTAGTCCGTCCACTTCGGACAGATCGACCCGCGGCGCGGACGGGGCCACCCGGTCGAGCACGGCGAGCGTCTTCGCGGCGTTCCAGGCGTCGGTCGCGGCGCCGGTGAGCACCAGCGCGTCCGCGAACTCCACCTGCGACAGCGCGACCTGGGCGACGGTCCGCTCGTCTTCCGGGCTGGCCTGGCGCCCGCGTTCGGCGAGGGTGTCGTCGCCGGTGGCGTCGGCCAGCCAGGTCGCACAGTTCAGGGTCGTCAGCACTGCCTCGATCTCGACGTCCTCGATCACGGCGTGGTCGCCGACGAGCACGTGGTGCAGCGCCCAGCTGACCGGCTCCGGCTCCATCGATTCGTCGAGCCGGACCAGGATCCGCCGCACTTGCGGCATCCGGCTGAGCCTGCGCAGCAACGGCAGCAGGTCCTCGCGCAGGGTGCACGAAACGCAGCCGTGCGCGAGCTCGAGCGTCGTCACCTCGTCGCGCTGGTCCAGCTGGATCCGCCGGTGCACGACGCCGGACGTGATCTCGCGCAGGTTGTGGTGCACGACGGCGGTGCCCGGGGCGCGCAACTGCCGGGCCAGCCGTTCGTTCGCGGCCGGGTCCAGGCCGCTGATCAGGGTGAGGGGCACCCGCGGGGTGCCGGCCGGGAAGGGTTTCACACCCGTGTACGTTAGATGAAAATGAAAACCAATAGCAACTAGGAGGGCGCGTGTCGGCGGTGTGCCAGGTCACCGGGCGCAAACCGGGCTACGGCAAACAGGTCTCGCACTCGCACCGCCGCACCTCGCGGCGCTGGGAGCCGAACCTGCAGACCCGCAGGTACTGGCTCGCCAGCGAGGGCCGCTGGGTCCGGCTGCGGGTTTCGGCGAAGGGCATCAAGACGATCGACAAACGCGGCATCGAGGCGGTGGCCGCGGAGCTGCGCGGGAAGGGAGTGAAGCTGTAATGGCACGCAACGAGGTACGGCCGGTCATCAAGCTGCGGTCCACGGCCGGCACCGGGTACACCTACGTGACCCGCAAGAACCGGCGCAACGACCCGGACCGCGTGGTGCTGCGCAAGTACGACCCGGTCGCCAAGCGGCACGTCGAGTTCCGCGAGGAGCGCTGATGGCGAAGCAGTCCAAGATCGCCAAGGACGCGCGGCGCCGTCTCGTCGTCGCCCGGTACGCCGAGCGGCGCGCGGAGTTGAAGGGGATCGTCTCTTCGCCGCGGTCCACTCCCCAGGAGCGGGCCGCGGCCGTCTCGGCGCTGCAGAAGCTCCCGCGCGACGCCAGCCCGGTGCGGCTGCGCAACCGCGACACCGCGGACGGGCGGCCGCGCGGCTACTTCCGGAAGTTCGGGCTCTCCCGGGTGCGGCTGCGCGAGATGGCCCACCGCGGGGAGCTGCCCGGCGTGTCGAAATCGAGCTGGTGACCGATGGCGAACCTGAAGAACCCCAAGCGGCGCAAGAACATGCTCACCGCGCTCGGGGTGTCCGAAGTGGACTGGAAGGACGCCGAGCTGCTGCGGCGGTTCGTCTCCGACCGGGGCAAGATCCGCTCCCGGCGGGTCACCGGGCTGACCCCGCGGCAGCAGAAACAGGTCGCGACGGCGATCAAGAACGCCCGCGAGATGGCCTTGCTGCCCTACGCGACCCAGCGGTAGAGCCCCAGGGCCGCCTCCCCGGGCGCACGACGCCCGGGGAGGCGCCCGGCCCGCGGGCAATACGGACTTGCTCACACTCCGGTAACCCTGAGGCCGCGTCCCGGCGGCTGAGCCGTCATGCTGGAGCCATGGCGGAAGACCACTACCTCGTCGGACTCGACCTGGCCGGCCGGCGCGTCGTACTCGTCGGCGGCGGCAGCGTCGCCCAGCGGCGGCTGCCCCGGCTGATCGGCGCCGGTGCCGCCGTCGAGCTCATTTCCCCGCACACCACCCCGGCGGTGAGCGCGATGGCCGACGCGGGGGAACTGGTCTGGCACCAGCGCCGCTACGCCGAAGGTGACCTCGACGGTGCCTGGTACGCGCTGGCCTGCACGAACGACCCCGAGACCAACGCCGCGATCTGCGCGGAAGCCGAGCGCGCCCGCGTTTTCTGCGTCCGCGCCGACGCGGGCGCCGAGGGCAGCGCGGTCACCGCCGCCGTCGGCAGGCACGAGGGCCTCGTCGTCGGCGTGCTCTCCGGCGGCGAGCCGCTGCGCTCCGCCGCCGTGCGCGACAACCTCGTCGAGGCGTTGCACAGCGGTCAAGTCTCGGACGCGACGGCGCCCGAGATCGGCGAGCTGCCCGGCGTCGCGCTCGTCGGCGGCGGCCCCGGCGACCCGGAGCTGATCACCGTCAAGGGCCGGCGGCTGCTGGCCCGCGCCGACGTCGTGGTCGCCGACCGGCTCGGCCCGCGCGAGCTGCTCGGCGAGCTGCGCCCGGACGTCGAAATCGTGGACGCCGCGAAGATCCCGTACGGCCGCGCCGCCAGCCAGGACGTCATCAACACCACGCTCGTCGAGCGCGCCAAGGCCGGGAAGTTCGTGGTGCGCCTCAAAGGCGGCGACCCGTACCTGTTCGGCCGCGGCTTCGAAGAGGTCATCGCCTGCGCCGAAGCGGGCGTGCCGGTCACGATGGTCCCCGGCATCACCAGCGCCTTCGCCGTGCCCGCGATCGCCGACGTCCCGGTCACCCACCGCGGCGTCGCGCACGAGGTCGTCGTCGTGTCCGGGCACGTCCCGCCGGGCCACGAAAAATCGCTCGTCGACTGGGACGCGCTCGGCCGGATGCGCGGCACCATCGTGCTGATGATGGGCGTGGAGCGGCTGGGCCTGTTCGCCGACGCGCTGCTCGCCGCGGGCCGCCCGGCGGACACCCCGGTGGCGGTCATCGAGGACGGCACCATGGCCACCCAGCGCGTCACCCGGTCCACTTTGGACTCCGTGGCCGGCGCGGCGAAGGCGGCCGGGGTACGCCCGCCCGCCATCACCGTGATCGGCCCCGTCGCGGGCCTGGACCGGACGGGGTAAGCGCTTTCAGCCGGAGCGGCGGCGGACACGGCGGAAACGGGTTTCCTCGAGCGGTTCAGCCGACGACCGTCTCCGCCTGCTGCCGGCCGGATCGGTAACAGCGTTCGGCGAACTCCAGGATCGCCGCGGTCAGCCGCTCCGGATCGGTGCGCAGCTCGACCGGGCTGCGCGCCTGGATGAACTCCGCGTCCGGCAGGTCCTCGGCGAGCGTGTCCGCGTCGCCGAAGGGGTGGATCGGGTCGCCCTCGTGCCCGATCACCAGCGCCGGCACCGCGATCTGCCGCCGGACGGCCTTCGGCGGCGCGATCCGGCCGAAGAACACCCCGTGCAGCAGCGCTGCCATCGCGGCGGGCCGCTGTTCGAGCGTGTCGGTGATGACGTCGACCCACTGGCTGCCGTGCGGCACCAGCCGTGCCGCGAGCGCCACACCGTCCACAGTGAACGGCAGGAACCGGGCGGCGAACAGCAGCGGCGCGAACGTCAGCAGCCCGGCCACGATCGCGTTGTCCAGCACCGGCATCTCGACGATCATGCCGCGCACGCGCTCCGGCGCCGCGACCGCGACCTCCAGCGCGACGTTCGCGCCCAGCGACGTCCCGCCGACCACCGCGCGCTCGATGCCGAGGTGGTCCAGCAGCGCCCGCACCTGCACGCCGAACGCCGGGATGGAGTAGCGCCATGACTCGCCAGGGCGGTCGGACTCGCCGTGCCCGAGCAGGTCCAGGGTGATCACCCGGAACCCGGCCGCGGCGAGTTCGCGGGCGAGCGGCGCGTGCATCCGGCGGGTGAACATGATGCCGTGGGTGAGCACGACGATCCGGTCACCCGAACCGTATTCGGTGTAGGCCAGCCGGTGGCCCTCGAAGGTGAACGAGCCGGCCAGCTCGAGGTGTCGCGGGGCCATGCGTCCAGCAAACCACGGACATCAGTCAAGATGACAGCCATGACCGACCTCGTAGCACTGAAAGTCGACCGCACCGGGCCCGTGGCCGAGGTGACCCTGCTCGGCCCGTCCAAGGGCAACGCGATGGGCCCCGACTTCTGGCGCGAGCTGCCGCTGGTCTTCGGCGAGCTGGACGCGGACCCCGGGGTCCGCGCGATCGTGCTGACCGGCAGCGGCCGCAACTTCTCCTACGGCCTCGACCTGCCCGCGATGATGGGCGGCTGGGCGCCCCTGCTCGGCCAGGACTCGCTCGCGGGCCCGCGCACCGAGTTCCTCGCGGAGGTCCGGAAACTGCAGGACAGCGTGAACGCCGTGGCGCGCTGCCGGACACCGGTCATCGCCGCGGTCGCCGGCTGGTGCATCGGCGGGGGCGTGGACGTCATCGCCGCCGCGGACGTCCGGCTGGCCAGCGCGGACGCCAAGTTCAGCGTCCGCGAAGCCAAGGTCGCGATCGTCGCCGACCTCGGCAGCCTGCAGCGCCTGGCCGGCATCATCGGCGAAGGCCACCTGCGCGAACTCGCCTTGACGGGCAAGGACATCGACGCCGCCCGCGCGGAGAAGATCGGCCTCGTCAACGACGTCTACGCCGACCAGGACGCGCTCCTGGCGGCGGCCCGCGAGCTGGCCGGCGAGATGGCCGAGAACCCGCCGCTGGTGCTGCAGGGCGTCAAGGACGTGCTCGCCCTGAACACCGAGCAGCGCATCGCCGACGGGCTGCGCTACGTCTCGGTGTGGAACTCGGCGTTCCTGCCGAGCAAGGACCTCACCGAGGCGGTGCAGGCGTTCATGGAGCGCCGGAAGCCGGAGTTCAAGGGGGAGTGAGGTCAGGACGGCCGGGCGACGACCTCCCGGCCGTCCTCGGTGGAACACGTGGCGGAGAGCGGCGTTCCCGCGTCGCTGCCGCAGGTCCACGGGTCGAGCGCGACCGGGCCCGCGCCGTCGGCCCGGGACAGGTCGGTCTTCGTGAGCTTCGCGAAGTAGCGGGTCATCAGGGTGGCGGCGGCCGCGCAGTCGACTTCGCCGTGCCGCACCGTCACTTTCGCCTGCGCGTTCCCGGTGCCGGTCACGGTCCCGCACTCGACCGACTCCTCGGGCGGGTCCGCCATGACGGCCGCGGCGGCGTCCGCCGGCGCCGGGGGAGCCGGGGCGGGCGAAGAGGCGCAGGCGGCGAGCGCGAGCGCGGACGCGGTCAGCGGGAGGAGCGCGAGGAACTTCTTCACGGTGCTTTTCCTTGGGGGAGAGGGGATCACTCGCCGGCCGCGACGCCGGCGAAGACGGTCAGGTCCTGTTTGCTGCATGTGGTGCCGCCCTGGGCCGAGGGCGGGCCGGACACGCAGAGCCAGCCGTCCACCGTCGCGCTCACCGGATCGCGTGAGTCCGGGCCCTGCTTTCCGGTGAGCTGCCGCTGGAAGCGCGCGACCAGGTCCGTCGCCTGGGCGCAGTCCATCCCGGCGGTGGAACTGTCCTCGACTCGCAGCGTCAGCCCGCTCGCGGCGCGCACCGTCCCGCAGCCGCCGTCGCCGGAAACGGGCGCCTGCGTGGTTTCCGGCGCGGTGGAGCGCGGTGTGGTGGTCTCCGACGACGGGGCGGCCGACGGCGAAACCGGGGCCACGGAAGAAGAAACCGGTGGTGGGAGGCTGGCGGCGGTGACCGCGGCGGCCGGGCTTTCGCCGCCTTGGGAACACCCCGCGGCGAGCAAGAGCGCGCCGCCCGCGGCCAGCAGGCCGGGCAACCCGGCGATCGGACGCATCGCGGAGATCCTCCTTTTCCCCTGGGGCAGCGGAAGATTACCCGTGGTGACCCCGGCGCGCCGGGCCGACACGCCGGTCGTCCACTATGGACGATCACCGAGGGTGGCAGGGACTTACTGGGCGGGTGAATCTCGCGGGAGCGGCTAACATTCCGGGCCTCGTCCGCGACACCCTGGACGTGCGGCCGCCACCGCGGCCGTGATCCCGCAACCCCCGTCGAGTCTGAGAGCGATGAGTACCGACACCGAGCGCGAGTCCCAGCCCTGCGATACCCCCGAGCCGCCCTGCACCCCCTGCTCCGTGGTGTGGAGCCAAGGACGCCCGTACGTCCTCGAGCCCACCGCCGGCAGGCCGCGCTGGGTCGGCACCGACTACCGCGGCCGTCCGCTCGCCCTCACCGGGGCCGACCTGCGCCGCCGGGGCTGGAGCTACCGCCGCGCCAGCTAGGGTGACCGGGTGAGCGAGTTCAGCCCGGAGACGACCGACGCCCCCGCGGGCCAGCCCGGCCCGGGCCCGGAACCCTCCCTGCTCCGGCAGGCGCTCAACGTCCCCAACATCCTTTCCCTGCTCCGGCTCGCCGGGGTCCCCGTCTTCCTCTGGCTGCTGCTCGGGCCGCAGGCCGACGGCTGGGCCCTGGCGGTGCTGGTGTTCAGCGCGCTGACCGACTGGCTCGACGGCAAGCTCGCCCGCTGGCTGAACCAGATGAGCAGGCTCGGCCAGCTGCTCGACCCGGCCGCCGACCGGCTCTACATCGCCGCCACCCTCGTGGCCTTCCTCATCCGCGGCATCATCCCGTGGTGGATCTTCGCCGCGCTCGTGCTGCGCGAAGCGGTCGTCGGGGTGTGCCTGCTCGTGTTGCGGCGCAACGGGTTCGCGCCACCGGAGGTCACCTACACCGGCAAGGCCGCGACCTTCGTGCTGATGTACGCGTTCCCCTTCCTGCTGCTCACCCAGGGCGGCTCGGTCGTGGCCGGGATCGCCCGCCCGATCGCGTACTCCTTCCTCACCTGGGGCTGCCTGCTGTATCTCTGGTCGGGCGCGCTGTACGTGATCCAGACCGTCCGCGCGGTCCGGGGTGCCGCCGGCGGCCCGGGGATGTAAGACTTCCGCCGGCAGCAGCGCCGCGACCGCGGCACGAGTACCGAAAGGGGACCGAGCGTTGTCAGCTCCCGAAGAGTTGCGCTACACCGAGGAGCACGAGTGGGTGGCCACCGCCGCCGGCGGCTCGCTCCGGGTGGGGATCACCGAGTACGCCCAGGACCAGCTGGGCGACGTCGTGTTCGTCGACCTGCCCGAGGTGGGCAAGCACGTCACCGCGGGCGAGACCTTCGGCGAGGTGGAGTCGACCAAGAGCGTTTCCGAGCTGTACGCGCCGGTGGACGGCGAGGTCACGGCCGTGAACACCGGGGTGGCCGACTCCCCGGAACTGATCAACAGCGACCCCTACGGCGAGGGCTGGCTCATCGAGATCCGGGCCGGGGACCCGGCCGCGCTCGAGGGCCTGCTCGACGCCGAGGCGTACCAGGCCCTCATCGCGGGCTGAGCACGGCGCGGTTCGGGGAGCCCGGGCCGCTTTGCCTTGGCCAGGCACGGTACGTTGGGCAGCAACATCTTCCCGGTTAGCGAACACTTCAGTGGTGAGGAGAGCTCAGGTGAGCACGAACGACGGGCCCGGCGTTCCCCCGGAGCAGTCTCCGGAGCGGACCTCGGTCTTCCGGGCCGATTTCCTGGCGGACGCGGAGGCTCAGGAGCCGGCTGCGCCGGAGCCCGCGGTCGCGGGCGTCGACGCGCTGCCGAGCGGTTCGGCGCTGCTGGTGGTCAAGCGCGGCCCGAACGCGGGCTCGCGCTTCCTCCTCGACCGCGACACGACCAGCGCGGGCCGGCACCCGGACAGCGATATCTTCCTCGACGACGTCACGGTTTCCCGGCGGCACGCGGAGTTCCGCCGCGAGGGCGGTGAGTTCGTCGTGATCGACGTCGGCAGCCTGAACGGCACCTACGTCAACCGCGAGCCGGTCGACCAGGCCGTGCTCGCCGGCGGCGACGAGGTCCAGATCGGCAAGTTCCGCCTGGTCTTCCTGACCGGCCCGGGGCACGGGGGCCAGGGGGCACAGTGACGGCTGCCGGGCGGCCCCAGCGGGATGGGTTGAGCATCGGGGCCGTACTGGCGCAGCTGCGCGCGGACTTCCCCGACGTCACCATCTCCAAGATCAGGTTCCTCGAGTCCGAGGGACTGGTGCAGCCCGGCCGGACCCCGTCCGGCTACCGGCAGTTCGCCCCGGCGGACGTGGAGCGCCTGCGCTTCGTGCTGGCCGCCCAGCGGGACCACTACCTGCCGCTCAAGGTGATCAAGGAGCAGCTGGACGCCGCGGACTCCCACGAGGCGCCCGCGGCCCGGCTGCCCCGCAAGCTGGTTTCGCTGTCCTCCCCGGACGGCGACGGACTGCCCGCGGCCCGGGACTTCGCCCAGGGCCGCGAAGTCCGCCTGACCCAGGAGGAACTCCTCGAGCAGGCGGGAATCGACGTCCGGACGCTGGGCGAGCTCGAGCAGTACGGGCTCGTCCGCGCGGGCGCCGCCGGGTTCTACGACCCGGACGCGGTGCTGGTGGCCAAGACGGTGCGCGCGATGACCGAGTTCGGCATCGAGCCGCGGCACCTGCGGGCCTTCCGCGCGTCGGCGGATCGCGAGGTCGGGCTGCTGGAACAGATCGTCACCCCGGTGTACCGCCAGCGCGACGCCGACGCCAAGGGGCGCGGGGACGAGATGGTGCGGGAATTGGCCGCGCTCTCGGTCACCCTGCACACGTTGCTGGTCAAGGCCGGTATCCGCGGGGTCACCGCGGGCTGAGCAGGGGAACGGCGGATAATGACACAGTTTCATGACTCTGTCCGCGGCCCTGGATGCCGTACGGTTGTTCTTGGCACTCCGGCAAGCGGACCGTGCCCGCCGGGCACCGGAACAGAAGCGAGCACAGCGCCCAGATGACGGGTAGCGTCGACGATATCGATGCGGGATCCTCGAAGCAGCGCTGCAGCCCGCGCACAGGAGAGGGAGGCGAAGTCCGATGAGCGAGATGCGCGTCGTCGGCGTGCGGGTCGAGCTGCCCGCGAATCAGCCGATCTTGTTGCTGCGGGAGACGGAGGGCGAACGATACCTCCCGATCTGGATCGGCTCGGTCGAGGCGACCGCGATCGCCCTCGAGCAGCAAGGAGTGCGCCCGGCCCGTCCGCTCACGCACGACCTGCTCAAAGAGGTCATCGGGGCGCTGGGCCGCGAGCTGGAACAGGTCGTGATCACGGACCTGCGCGAAGGCACGTTCTTCGCGGAGCTGGTCTTCGACGGCGACATCCGGGTCTCGGCGCGGCCGAGCGACTCGGTCGCGCTGGCGCTGCGGGTCGGCGTGCCGATCCACGCGGTGGACTCCGTGCTCGAAGAGGCCGGGCTGATCATCCCGGACGAGCAGGAGGACGAGGTCGAGAAGTTCCGCGAGTTCCTCGACTCCGTGTCGCCCGAGGACTTCCGCGGCGCCGACACCTGATCGCCCCCTCTTCGTGTCGTTTTCCCCGGCACGAGGTTTGGTCCCCGCTGCCCCTTTCGGCGGAAGCCTCAAGAAGTGCTTGAGGTACGCCGCGCGTCGCGTTGACCAGCCGGGCGGGTCCGCTTACCGTCGAAGGCGGTAAATCGCCGCCGTGTGATTCGCATCCCGCGAGGATGCGCGACCAGCGCGATTGCCACCAGGGGTCCCGCTTCCGGGATCCGGTTGCTTGTTCCGACCGGCCGCCCGGCCGGGCGAGGGGAGGCTTGCGTGGTCGACGAGAGGCCGGTCAAGGCGGTCGACGGAGAGCAGGGTGCCCTGTTCCCGGACGCGTCACTGCCTGACGAACTGGTCGGGTACCGGGGCCCCGCGGCCTGTCAGATCGCCGGGATCACCTACCGCCAGCTCGACTACTGGGCCCGCACCAAGCTCGTCGCGCCGAGCATCCGCACCGCGCACGGCTCGGGTTCGCAGCGGCTGTACTCGTTCAAGGACATCCTGGCGCTCAAGATCGTGAAGCGCTTACTGGACACCGGCGTCTCGCTGCAGAACATCCGGGTCGCGGTGGACTACCTGCGTGCCCGCGGCATGGACGATCTGGCGAAGGTCACCCTGGTCTCGGACGGCACCACCGTCTACGAGTGCACCTCGCCCGAGGAGATCGTCGATTTACTGCAGGGCGGGCAGGGCGTGTTCGGCATCGCGGTGAAGGTGCCGATGGCCGAGATCACCGGCACCATCCACGAGTTCCCGGCGGAGCGGGCCGACGGCGGCGAGCTCGAACCGGTCGTGCCGGACGAGCTGACCCAGCGGCGCAACGCCCGCCGCACGGGCTGAAATTACCGGCGGGTACGCTGATCATCGCGGTCGCCGAAGCCGCGCGGGAGAGTCCGGCCCCCACCCGGGTCCGGCGCCGAAGGAGCAAACCCTCCCCGGAACCTCTCAGGCACCCGGACCGCGCGGACGAGACGCCTCTGGAAAGTGGGTCCAGGCCACGACCCGGGACCCCGCCGACGGTGCAAGCCCGAACGACAACCGGGTGAACCTCTCAGGCGCCTTCACGGCATGGACAGAGTGGGGAGGCCCCGGCACCCGAGGGTGCCGGGGCAAGCCGCCTCAACCGGGCATCTTGTCCAGGAATCCTTGCACCTGACGGATTTTGCCGTCCGCGACGCTGATCACGTCGAATCCGATCGCCAGCGGTTCGGCCGCGCCCTCGGGCGCGAGATGCCACTGGAACCGGGCGATGTCGTGATGCCCGTCCACGGGGCCGCCGAGGCTGAACCGCAGTCCCGCGAACTGCTGCTGCGCCCCGGCGATGAACCCGTCGATCCCTTCGTGCCCGCGGACCGCGCCGAGCGGGTCGGTGTAGGTCCCGTCGGCGGTGAACACCTCTTCGACGATCTCGCGCCGTTTGGCCGGGTCGGCCTCGTTCCAGGCGTCGAGGTAACGGCCTGCCACGGCGGTGAAGTCGGTCATCGTTCCTGCTCCCTTGGTCGGTTTTCCGTTGGGGTGCCGCAACGATGGCCCGCGCCGGGCAGGCGTGTCGATTACGTGCCGGGTAATGGCGGCGATGCCGCGCGGGCCCGTAGTTTCGTGCCATGACGACGATCCAGCGCCCGGTGGGCGAGCTGCTGCGGCAGTGGCGCGAGCGGCGGCGGCTGAGCCAGCTCGACCTGTCGATCTCCGCCGAGATCTCCACCCGGCACCTGAGCTTCGTCGAAACCGGGCGCGCCACCCCGAGCCGCGCGATGGTGTTAAGACTCGGTGAACACCTCGAAGTGCCGCTGCGGGAACAGAACCAGCTGCTGCTCGCCGCCGGCTACGCGCCCGCGTACCAGGAACGGAAGCTCGCCGATCCGGATCTCGGCGCGGCCCGCGCCGCGGTGCGCCAGGTGCTGGCCGGCCACGAACCGTACCCGGCCGTCGTCGTCGACCGGTACTGGAACCTGGTGGACGCCAACGGAAGCACCGCGATCCTGACCGAGGGCGCGGCACCCGCGCTGCTCGCCGAGCCCGCGAACGTGCTGCGGCTCGCGCTGCACCCGGACGGGATCTCGCCGCGCGTGCTCAACCCGGGGGAGTGGCGGGCCGATCTGCTGGCCCGGCTGCGGCGGCAGGTCGAGTCCACGGCCGATCCGGAACTGACCGCGCTGCTGGAAGAAATGCGCGCGTACCCGTGCGCGGAACCCGAGCCGGAAGGGCAAATCCCGGGCCGTGGTGAGATCTTCGTCCCGCTGCGGATCCGGCACGGGGACGCGGAGCTGTCCTTCTTCTCGACCGTCGCGACGTTCGGCGCGCCGCTCGACGTGACGCTGTCGGAGCTGGCGATCGAGTCCTTCTACCCGGCGGACGAAGCGACGGGGGCGTACCTGCGCCGGTGGGTGGCGGCTGGCAGGATCGGGGCCGAGCACACCGAGCCAGTCCCGACGTAAGGAACGCCGAGGAAGATGACCACCGCTCCCGACCTGACCCTCAACAACGGCGTCGCGATCCCGCAGCTGGGTTTCGGCGTCTACCAGGTGCCGGCGGAGGACACCGCGCAGGTGGTCCAGACCGCGTTGGAGACCGGATACCGCAGCATCGACACCGCGGCCGCCTACCGGAACGAGGCCGGGGTCGGCGAGGCCCTGCGGGCCGCCGGGCTGCCGCGCGAGGAACTGTTCGTCACCACGAAGCTCTGGAACTCCGACCACGGCTATGACGCCACGCTGCGCGCCTTCGACGCGAGCATGGCGAAGCTCGGGCTGGACTACCTGGACCTGTACCTGATCCACTGGCCGCTGCCCGCGCGCGGCACGGCGGTGGACACCTGGCGCGCGTTCGAGAAGCTGTATGCCGACGGCCGTGTCCGCGCGATCGGCGTGTCCAACTTCGAGATCGCGCACCTGCGGGAGCTGCTCGCGCGGACGGACATCGTGCCCGCGGTCAACCAGATCGAGCTGCACCCCTATCTGCAGCAAGGAGATCTGCGCGCCTTCCACGCCGAGCACGGCATCGCCACCGAGGCGTGGAGCCCGCTCGGCCAGGGCGCGGTACTGGGCGACGAGATGATCGCCGGGCTGGCCGACAAGTACGGCAAGTCCCCGGCCCAGATCGTGCTGCGCTGGCATCTTCAGCGGGGCACCGTGGTGATCCCGAAGTCGGCCACCCCGTCCCGGATCGCCGAGAACTTCGGGGTGTTCGACTTCGAGCTCGCCACCGACGACGTGGCCGAGCTCGGCGAGCTCGACGCCGGCAAGCGGACCGGGCCGGACCCGGACACCTTCAACCTCGCGTGATCAGGCCGGCGTCAGCCCGGTGCCGGTGAAGATGTCCCGCTGCGCCGGATCCCGGAGGTAGTCCCGGAACACCTGCGCGGCGCGGGCCTGGATGTCGTCCACGTTCGCGCCGCCGAGCCCGAGGAACGGGTAGTCGGCGGAGGTCTGGGACGCCACGGGCTCGGCGGGCGAGCCGATCAACCCGGCGTTGGCCGTCTGCAGCTGGCTGATCCAGAAGCTGTTCTCGGGAATCCACGCGGCGGGGAAACCGCCGATCGCGTCGGTGCTGGTTTTGCCGGTCAGCGCGTCGAGCACCTGCTGCGAGGGCGCGGAGCGGACGTCGATGTGCACGCAGTGCGCGTGCACGACGGTGCTGGCCTGGTTCCAGCGCGTCGCGGCCGCGGTGACGGGCTTCTCGATGCTGGGGGTGACCACGACCTTGAGCGTCGAGGTGCCGTCGGTGCACGCGTTCGCCTGCGCTTCGGCGCGGCTGTTGAGGACGTTGTTCGCCCACCCCCAGCCGAGCAGGCCGACCACGAGCAGCACCACGGCCACGCCGGTGACGATGGGCCATTTCGCGATCTTGCGGCGGCCGGAGACGGCGGTCAGCGCGCGGTGGGTGCCGGTCGAGCTGCTGGCGCCCGGGACGGCCTTGATCGCGCGATGCGTGCCGGTGCCCGCCGACGGGCGGATCTTGGTGCTCGTGGCGGTCCGGCCCCCGGTGGCGACCGCGGCCTGGCTGCCGGTGTCCCGTCGCTCGGCGGGCTTGTGGGAGCCGGTGGCGGTGCGGCGGTCGGCGGGGCGCTCGACCGGTTCGGAGAAGCCGGTGCCCGTGCGGCGGTCGGCCGGGCGCTCGACCGGCTCGGAGAAGCCGGTGCCCGTGCGGCGGTCGGCCGGGCGCTCGACCGACTCGGAGAAACCCGTGCTCGTGCGGCGGTCGGAGGGGCGTTCGACCGGCTCGGAGAAGCCGGTGCTGCTGCGGCGGTCGGCGGAGCGCTCGACGGGGGCGTGTGATCCCGTGGCGGCGCGGCGCTCACTCGGGGCGTGGTCGGCGGCGGCGCGGCGTTCGGCCGGGATGCGGGGCTGGCCGCCGGTGCCGCCGCGGCGGCTGTCCGCGGGCGGCGGGCCGGGCTGGCGCGGCGGAACGGGCGGCGGGCCGCCGGCGCGGTTCGCCGGGGGGATCACACCGAAGCCGCCGGTGGCGGGGCGCTGGCCGGGGTGACGATCGCCACGCCCGTACTGCTCGGGGGG
>NZ_VMNW02000103.1 GCF_007713735.2 Amycolatopsis acidicola
GGGCGGGGGTGCCGTCGGGGCGCGGGTCGATCGTCCACCAGGCGTCGAGCTCCGGATCGGCGAAACGCACCAGCGGCTCGTCACGGAAATCGTTCAGCACCAACGACTTCCGGCCCGCCAGGCAGTGGCAGGCCGGGACCACGAGCCCGCGTTCCTCTTCGTAGAGCACCTCGATGTCCAGCTCCGCCGAGGGAAACGGCAGCCGCGCGAGCACGATGTCGTTGCGGTGCTCCAGCAACGCGGCCCGCGGCTCGTCCCACTCGACGGCCCGGGTGCTGATCCCGGCTTCGGGATGCCGCTTGCGCAACTCGGTGACGGCGGGGGTGATGATGAGATTCCCGCTGTGCCCGATGGTGATCCGCCGGATACCAGCGCGCGCCCGCGCCTGCGTCACCGCGCGTTCGGCGCACCGCAGCAGCTCGCGGGCCTGCCGCAGGAAGACTTCGCCCGAATCGGTCAGCCGGGTGCCTCGCGGCGTTCGCTCCAGCAGCCGGACGCCCACGAGCGCTTCGAGCCGGTCGATCTGACGGCTCAGCGAGGGCTGGGCCACATGCAGCGCCCCGGCCGCGCGCCCGACGTTGCCGTACTCGGCGACGGCGACGAAATAGCGCACGAGCCGGAGGTCGAGATCGGGAACAGGCACCGGTCCAGCTTATGCCCGAACCGCATGACTGTGCTGCGGAACAGGACTTGGACGGGCCCGGCCGCCGGCTCCTAGCGTTGATCGCATGACGAACGAAACCATGAGCGCCGTGCGGTTCCACGAGTTCGGCGGCCCGGAAGTCCTTGTCCTGGACGAGATCCCGGTGCCACGGCCCGGGAAGGGCCGGATCCGGATCGCGGTCGGCGCCTGCGGCCTCAACCCCGCCGACGCGGGCCTGCACGCCGGGATGTTCAGCCGCGAGCTGCCGGGCGGCGTGGGCCTCGACGTGTCCGGGACAGTGGAGGCGCTCGGCGAAGGCGTGACGGGCGTCGCGGTCGGCGATCGCGTGTTCGGCCCGAGCACCGCCAGCACGGGGGAGGACGGCATAACCCCGGGAGCGCCGTCAGGCGGGGCGGCGGACAAGGCCGTGCTGGCCGAGTGGGCGAAGGTGCCCGAGGGGCTGGACATGCTGCAGGCCGCCGCACTCCCGCTGGCCGCCGAAACCGCGTGGCGTGCCCTCGACCAGCTGGGCGTCGCGCGTGACGACCTCCTGCTGGTGCACGGCGCGGGCGGGGCGGTCGGTTTCGCCGCCGTCCAGCTCGCGCTGCATCGCGGCGCGCGGGTGATCGCCACCGCCGGTCCGGCGCGGGCCGGGGAAATCCGGGCGATGGGCGCCGAAGTCACCTCCTACGGCGAAGGCATAGCCGGCCGCGTGCGCGCCCTCGCGGGTGGTCCCGTGCGGCACGCGCTCGACATCAGCCCGCGCGGCAGCGGTTCGATCCCCGTGCTGATCGAACTGGCCGGCAGCCGCGAACGCGTCCTCACCCTGAGCGATTTCGCGGCCGCCGCGGAGCTGGGCGTGCGCGCCAGCGACACGAGCGTCCCCACCCGATGGGACGTCCTGGACGACGTCGCGCGGCTCGCGGTGAAGGGCTTGCTGACGATCCCGATCGGCCGGACGTTCCCGCTGGCGGAGTTCCGCGAGGCGATCGAGCTGGCCGAGTCCGGCCGCCCGGGCGGGAAGGTGCTGGTGCTGCCGCGATGAGTTTCGGGGTCGCGGGTGGTCTGTCCCGGTTGTACCGTTCCCGCCGAACCAGGGAGGACGACCCATGGACACCCGCAACCTCGCCGAACTGTACGAACGGCCGCCGATCGAGTGGACCTACGCGCGGGAGAGTCTCGACTCCGGGTTCCCGCAGGGCCCGGGCTCCGGCGGGCCGGACAGGCACACCACCTGGCTGACCACGATCAACCCCGACGGCACCCCGCACGTCACCGCCGTCGGCGCGCTGTGGCACGACGGCCGGTTCTGGTTCCAGGCCGGGCAAAGCTCCCGCAAGGGCCGCAACGTGGCGCGCGACCCGCGATGCGCGATGAGCGTTTCCTTCCAGAGCATGGATTTCGTCGCCAACGGGGTCGCGCGCCTGATCACCGATCCCGCGGTGGTCGCCGAGATCGCCGGCCTGTGGGCGGCGGGCGGCTGGCCCGCGAAGGTCGACGACTCCGGCGTCGCGCTCACCGCGCCGTACAACGCGCAGTCGGCGGGCCCGCCGCCGTGGCACGTCTACGCGATCGACGTGAACTCAGCGCACGCCGTGCAGACCGAGGAGCCTTACGGCGCGACACGGTGGCAGTTCTGACGTTTCAGCCGAACGACTGCACCAGGCACGTGCAGGATCCGTGCGCGACGAGTTTGCCCGCCGCGTTGTGGATGCGGGCCTCGGCCGTCGCGGTACGGCGGCCGACGTGGACCGTGTTGGCTTCGCAGCGCAGTTCGCCTTCGTCGAGGCTGACGGGGCGGACGAAGTTCACCTTCAGCTCCAGCGTCGTGTACACGGTCTGGTCCGGCAGCTGGGTGAACACCGCGCTGCCCATCGCCGTGTCCATCAGCGTGGACAGCACCCCGCCGTGCACGGTGAGCATCGCGTTCGCCTGTGCCAGGCCCGGTTTGAGCGTGTACACCGTGCGCCCGTCGCCGAGGTCCGCGCACATCACGCCGAGCGAGTGCCCGACGCCGATCCCTTCGGTGAGCCCCTTGGTGAGCAGGGCCTGCAGCTCTTCGACACGCTTGCTGACGGTCACGGCTTCCTCCGCAGGGAGACGGGCAGGGTGGCCAGTCCCCGCATCGAAACACTGGGCCGGTAAACGGGTTCCTCGGTGAGCACGGTGAACTCCGTGCGCGTGCACAGGCGTTCGAACGTCATCGCGCTCTCCAGCCGGGCCAGCGGCGCGCCGAGGCAGAAATGGGGCCCGTGGCTGAATGCGAGCTGGCGGTTCTTCGCCTCGGCGAAGCGGGTCAGGTCGAGGGCGTCCGGGTCATCGAAGGCCTCCGGGTCGCGGTTCGCGGAACCCAGCAGCAGCACCACACCCGTACCCCTGGGCAGCGTGCGGCCACCGATTTCCACGTCCTCCATCGCGGTCCGCGTGGGGAACGGCACGGGCGTGTCGAAGCGCAGCAGCTCCTCGACGGCGAGCCCCGGGTTGCCGGGCAGGATCTTCCGCTGGTCCGGATTCCGGTGCAGCGCCAGTACTCCGCTCGAAATCAGGTTCATCGTGGTCTCGTGCCCGGCGATGAGCAGCAGCACCCCGATGTCGATGATCTCCTTCTCGGTCAGCCGGTCCCCGCTCTCCTCGACCGCGACCAGCCCGCTGAGCAGATCGTCGCCGGGATGGTCGCGGCGGAACGCGATCAGCTCGGTGAAGTAGCCCGCGAAGTCGTCGACGGCGATCTCCCGCGCCGCCTTCTCCGCGTCGCTCAGCACTCCGTCGGGGTCGAGGCCACGGCTGATGTCCGCGGTCCACTCGCCGAAGGTCTCGCGGTCGCCGACGGGGACGCCGAGCAGCTCGCAGATCGTGGTCAGCGGCACCGGGAAAGCGAGTGCCCGCACCAGATCCACTTCGCCGGCTTCGAGCGCGGCGTCGAGCAGCCCGTCCACGATCTCGCTCACCCGCGGCCGCAACGCCTCCACCGCGCGCATCGTGAACGCCTTGGTCACCAGCGAACGCAGCCGTCCGTGCTCCGGCGGATCCAGCAGCAGGAACGAACCCGGCAGCCGCGCCGGATCCACGCCCGGCCGGAACGGGTTGATGCCCGCCGTGTAACCGTGCCCCCACGCCGGATCGGCGAGGATCGCGGAGCAGTCGGCGTAGCGCGGCACGAGGTGGATGCCGAACCCCGTTTCGTGCACCGGGCCCGCATCGCGGAGTTCGCGGTAGGCGTCGAAAGGGTTGGCACGCAAGGAAGGGTCGAAGACGTCGATCATCACAACGCCTCGAACCGCACCGGAAGCCGCGCCAGCCCGCGCACGATCAGGTTCGGCTTGTACGGCGGCTCTTCGGTCAGTGGGGACATCACGCCGACCCGGCGCAGCAGTTCGTGCAGCAGCACTTCCATCTCCAGCGCGGCCAGCGGCGCGCCGAGGCAGTAGTGGATCCCCAGGCTGAACGCGAGGTGGCGCGGCGGGGGATTCGTGCGGTCGTGGTAGCGCGCGACGTCGAGGCGTTCGGGATCGGGGAACGCCAGCGGGTCGCGGTTCGCGGAGTTGATCAGCACGACCACGCCGTCGCCGGGCCGGAACTCGTGTCCCGCCAAGGTGATCGGTTCCTTCGCCGACCGCGTGGTCATCTGCACCGGCGGCTCGTAGCGCAGTAGTTCGTCCACCGCGCTGGGCACGTATTCGGGGTGCTCGCGCAGCCGCTCGAACTCGGCGGGCTGCCGCATCAGGGCGAGCAGGCCGCTGCCGACGAGGTTCACCGTGGTCTCGTGCCCGGCGACCAGCGTGGTGACGCACGTCGTGAGCAGTTCGAGCTCGGTGAGCACGTCGCCGCGGTCCTCGACCGCCGCGAGCGCGCTCAGCAGGTCGTCCTCCGGATGCGCGCGCCGCAGGTCGATCAGCTCGCGGAAGTAGCGCATGAACTCGCGTGACGCGGTGCTGCGCGCGACGTGCGCCTCCGGCGTCATCAGCACGTCGGGGTCGAAGCCGCGCGCCAGGTCCTGCGACCACTTCTGCACCAGGCCGTGGTCCTTCGCGGGCACGCCGATCAGCTCGCACACGATGGTCAGCGGCAGCGGGTAGGCCATCAGGTCGATCAGGTCGAACTCGCCGGATTCCAGTGCTGCGTCGACAAGTTCGGCGCACAGCTGCTCGACGCGGGGCCGTAGCTGCGACACCGTGCGCGGGGTGAATGCCTTCGACACCAGCGTGCGCAGCCGGGTGTGGTCGGGCGGGTCCATCCACAGGAACGACGTGGGCAGTTCCTCGGCGGCCTCTTCGGCCGAGATGCTGGGGTGCAGCTGGCCCGCCTCGTCGGCGTGGCTCCAGGCGTTGCTCTGCAGCACGGCCGCGCATTCGGCGTAGCGCGTGAGCACGTGCAGGCCCAGCGGAGTCCGGTGCACCGGGCCGGCTTCGCGCAGCCGCCTGGCCGCGTCGTAGGGGGCGGGGCGGTCGGTGAACAGGTTCACCAACGCGGTTTCGGTCGTCGCAGTGTCCACTGTGGAGTCATCTCCCTCGCTCGCTGCGTCAGCCACTCTGCGCGTGCCGGGTGAACGGACCCTGAATCGCCGCTGACGTTTCCCCATCCCGGCCCCGATGCCAATGGGTCGATAGGCAGTGGCGGGATTCCGTTGCCCCGCAACGGATCACTCCCCGAGAGTGGGAACGTCCGCCCCGGGCGGAGAAAGGTGGGGTCCCATGCGTCAGGCCGTGGTGCTCGGCGCGAGCATCGCCGGGCTGCTTTCGGCCCGGGTGCTCGCGGACGCTTACGACCGCGTGCTGATCATCGAACGAGACGAGACCGAGGGTGCCGTCCCGCGCCGCGGCGTGCCGCAGGCGCGGCATCTGCACGGGCTGATGGAACGCGGCAGGCAGATCATGGAGGAGCTGTTCCCCGGGCTCACCGCCGACTGCGCCGCGGCGGGCGCGCCGACCACCGAAGTGCTGCGCGAATCCCGCTGGTATCTCTCGGGGTTGCGGGTCCGGCCCACCGACACGGGGCTCACCACGCTGCTGGCCAGCCGCCCGATGCTGGAGAACGCCATCCTCACCCGGACGCGGGAAATGCCGGGCGTCGAGCTGTCGCGCCGGGCGGCCGCGGGGCTGACCGGCGGGCGGGCGATCACCGGCGTGCGCCTGGCCGACGGCGGGGAAGTGGCCGCCGATCTGGTGGTGGACGCGACCGGCCGTGGCTCGCGCGCCGCGGACTGGCTCGCCGCGCTCGGCCACGAACGGCCCGCCGAGGAACGCGTGGACGTGGACCTGGGCTACTCGTCGCGGCTGTACCGGCGCAAGCCCGAGCATCTCGACGGCGACCTGGCCGTGGTGGTTTCGACCATGCCGGGGTTCCGCGGCGGCGGCGCGATCACCCTCGAAGGCGACCGGTGGCACGTCACGCTGGCCGGCATGCTCGGCGACCACCCGCCGACCGATCCCGCGGAGTTCGAGCAGTTCGCCGCGACGCTGCCGGTGCCCGACGTGCACGAGATCGTGCGCTCGGCCGAACCGCTCGACGACCCCGTGCCGCACCGCTTCCGCGGCTCGCTGCGCCGCCGCTACGACCGGATTTCCGCGTCGCCGCAAGGGTTTCTCGTCGTCGGTGACGCGATGTGCAGTTTCAACCCGTTGTACGCGCAGGGCATGACGGTGGCCGCGCAGCAGGCGCTCGCGTTGCGCGCCTGCCTGCCCGCCCCCGACCCGGCGCGGTTCTACCGCGAGGCCGCCGGAGCCGTCGACGTCGCGTGGCAGATGTCCACCGGATCCGATCTGCGTTACCCCGGCGTCGAAGGCCCGCGCTCACTGCGGAGCCGGATCGTGGGCGCCTATTCGGCGCGGGCGCAGGTCGCCGCCCATCACGACGCCGCCGTGGCCCGCACCTTCATGCGCACCGCGAACCTGACCATCCCGCCGACTTCCCTGCTCGCCCCGGACATCGCGTTCCGGGTGCTGCGCGCGGGGCGGAGGTGACAGCCATGACCCTGCCCGCCCGATTCGACGAAGCCGCCGCCCGTAACCCGGGGCAGCGCATTTCCTTTCCCAGCGAGGACGAACAGCTCAGCTACGCCGAACTCGCCGACTCCTCGCGCCGCATGGCGGCCGGTCTCGCCGAGGCGGGCGCGTGCGAAGGCAGCGTGGTCGGGGTGCTGGCCCCCAATGGAACCGCCTTCCTGCAAGGAGTTCTGGCCGCCGGACGGCTCGGTGCCGCGGCCTGCCCGCTGCCGTTGCCGATGGGGATGCGGGACCTGGAAGGCTATCTTCGCCGCACCCAGGCCATTGTGGACACTGCCGGGATGACCCAGTTGGTGGCCGTGCCCAAGCTGGCGCCCGTCACCGAACACCTCATCGGCCCGCGTGTCCTCGACGCGGAAACCCTGACCCGCCACGACGTGAGCCCGCTGCTCGCCGCCACGCCGGGCCACACGGCGGTCCTGCAGTTCACCTCCGGCAGCACCGCCGCGCCGAAGGGCGTGGTGCTGACGCACCAGAACGTGTTGTCCTGCGCCGAATCCATCACCTCCGCGATCCGGATCACCGGCGCCGACGGCTGGGGCAGCTGGCTGCCGCTGTTCCACGACATGGGGCTGTTCGGCACGGTTACGGGGCTGCTCAACGGGATTCCGGTCGACATCTGGTCCCCGGCCGCGTTCGTGAAGAGCCCGGCGGCCTGGCTGACGCAGTTCCTCGACACCCGCGCCACCATCTGCGCGATGCCGAACTTCGGTTACGACTACCTGTTGTCCACGGTTCCGGAGGACCGCGACCTGGACATGGCGCACTGGCGGGTCGCGTTCAACGGCGCCGAGTCGATCTCGGTCGGCTCCGTGCGCGCGTTCCTGGATCGCTTCGCCCGCGCGGGTTTCCGCCCCGAGGCGATGACGCCCGCGTACGGGATGGCGGAGGCCACCCTCGTGGCGACGCTGCCGCCGCTGGACCGTCCGCCGGTCTACGACTTCGTCGACCGTGCGGCGCTCGCGGCCACCGGGAAAGCGCTTCCCGCGCCCGAAGGCCCTGACGCCAGGGCGATCGTCGGCCTCGGCCGCGCCGTCCCCGGGATGGAAGTGCGGATCGCCGGCGGCACGCCCGACGGCGAGGTCGGCGAGATCGAGGTGACCGGCGCGGCGGTGACCAGCGGCTACCTCGGCCACGACGATGGCCCGTTCACCGAGGACGGCTGGCTGCGCACCGGCGACCTCGGTTATCTGCGCGGCGGGGAGCTGTACTTCACCGGGCGCGGCAAGGAAATGATCACCGTACGCGGGGAGAACGTCTACCCGCTCGACGTGGAGGCGCTCGCGCAGCCCGTCGACGGTGTCTACAAAGGACGATGCGTCGCCTTCACCGACGAAGAGAAGATCGTGCTCTGCGTGGAAACCCGGCTCAAGGACGAGGAGGACCGGAGCAGGCTCACCGCGGAGCTGGCCACCCGGTGCCGCACCGGGCTCGGCGTGGACGGGCTGGTCGTGCGGCTGGTCCCGCCGCGCACGATTCCCAGGACCACCAGTGGAAAGCTCCAGCGGCTCGGCATGCGGGAGCGCTACCGAACGGAGACGGCATGACGGCGGCACCGGACATGGGGCGGATGCACAGCCTCGAGGTCTTCCGGCACTACGACAAGAACCACTGGCGGCTGTTCACCCTGCCGCTCGCCGAGGTCGAGCGGGCGCTGGTGAAACCGGAGTACGTGACCCTGGTCAAGAGCGCGGTCATGGGCGAGTCCAACGTGATCGCGGCCGTGCACGGCTTCCTCAACGAGTTCGCCGAGGACTACGACTTCTCCGCCTTCGCGGTGATCTGGGGCTACCAGGAGGTCCAGCACCACTACGCCTTCACCTCGTGGCTGCAGGCCGTGGGGGAGGAGGTGGACAACCGCGCGGTGGCGGCGATGCGCGCCCCGTACGACCCGGGCAGCACGCCCTCCGCGACGCTGGCCACCAACATCATCTCCGAGCTGACGGTCAACCACGTCTACCGGGCGGTGTCCGCGTGGGTGGAGGAGCCCGTGCTCAAGGACCTGCTGCTGCGCGCGAGCCGGGACGAGGCCGGGCACGCGCGCGAGTTCCGGCACTTCGCGGCCAAACGGCTCGAGGAGCACCCGGAGGAGGTCGCCTCGGTACTGGAAACCCTGTACTTCTACACCTCGGACGACAAGATCAAGCACCCCGTCGGCGTGTTCAAGGCCGGGCTCGACGAGCTGGCCGAGACCGAGACCATCGACACCGGGTTCGAGCTGTTCCTCGACACCGTCGCCGACAGCGGCGAGCTCGACGAGCTGCAGAACAAGATCCGCCGCACCTTCGGCTCGCTGACCGGACACGACCTGTCCTCGAACCGCGCGGTCCGCCGTGCGCTGGCCACGGTGCTGGGATGACCGCGACCCTGCCGTGGGCCGGCACGGAACACCACTGCTTCGGCTGTTCCCCCGACAACCCCAGCGGCCTGCGGCTGGAGTTCACCGACGACGGCGACACGTTGTCCGCGGAATTCGAACTCGACCACCACTACGAGTCCTACCCCGGCGTCGTGCACGGCGGGATCCTCGCCGTGATCTGCGACGAAACCATGGGAAACCTGATCGTGCTGCGGCTCGGCGTGCCCGCGCTGACCACGTCGATGCGGACGCGCTACGTCGGCGTCGTCCGGGTCGGGCAGCCCTACCGGTGCGTCGCCCGTGCCGTCACCGGCGGCGAGCTCGTGCGGGCGAGCGCCGAAATCCTCGATGCCCACGGCGAAATCGTGGGCACCGCCACCGCCACCTACAAACCGCAGAGGAGCGCGGCATGACCGCCGACGTGAGCACCGTCCCCGAGACCGTCACCGAGATCGTGGCCGCCGAGCTGGGCCGCACGCCCGGGTCGCTGGCCCGCGGCACCGACCTGCGCGCCGTCGAGGGCGCCGACTCCATCAAGGTGCTGCGGATGGTCGCCAAGATCGAGCAGGCCTACGACATCGAGCTGGAGGACGAAGAGATCTTCGGGCTCACCACGCTCGACGAGGTGATCACCGTCGTCGGCCGCGCCATCGCCAGGGACCAGGGATGACCGCCGCCACCAACCAGCACTACGACCTGGACCCGGAGGTGTTCGCCCGGTTCCTCGACCCGCTGCGCAAGTATTCCGCCGGGCTGTTCGACTCCGACACGACCACGCTGGAGCAGGCGCAGCGGCGGAAGCTGTCGTTCGTGGCCGGGCAGCTGCGGCTGCTGGGCGGCGAGCGGATCCTCGACGTCGGCTGTGGCTGGGGTTCGCTGCTGCTGTTCATGGCGCAGGAGTACGGCTGCCGCACGCACGGCATCAGCCCGGCCGGGCGCCAGCACGAGTACATCGCGGGCCGGGTCGCGGAACTGGGCCTGGACAGGCTGGTCAGCACCGAGGTCGCGGAGTTCGAGAGGTACGAGCCGGAGGCGGGCGCGTACGACGCGGTGACGCTGCTCGGTTCGGTCGTGCACATGCCGCGGCTCGACGAGGTGTTCGCCAAGATCCGGCGTGCGCTGCGGCGCGGCGGGATGCTGTACCTGTCCGAAAGCTGCTTCCGCAGCGAGGAGGTCCGGAAGGCGTGTGACGAGCGGCCGGGCACGGAGTTCGTGCGGCACAGCGTGTTCGGCTCCGGCGACCTTCGCCCGCTGTCGGAGCTGGTGGCGGCGGCCGAGTCCGCGGGCCTGTCGATCCGCGCCGTGCACGACCTGACCGGCGACTACCGGCGCACGATCGAATGCTGGCTGGCGAACCTCGAAGGCGTGCCCGGGGCGGCCGACCTCGTCAGGTACCTGGAGATCGCCAACGCCGGCTGGGGCTACACCACCAAGCATTACGCCCTCGTCTGCGCGAAGGCCCGCTGATGTCCGCCAACGCGGCCGCCAGGCTGCTCAGCACGGACGACATGGCCGCCGCCGTCGGCAGGTACTTCGAGGGCGCGGCGCACGCCAGGACCTGGCACGTCGAGACGGCGCTGGACTGGTCACGCGCGGACGCCGGCCGGCTCACCGAGGGCCAGCGGTCGGCGGTCGAGTTCGTCACGGTGATCGAGGACCACCTGCCCGGCTATTTTTCGCTCTACACCGAGAACTTCCCCGTCGACGGTTCCGTGGAGCCAGAGCTGTACGAACACAACCGCGCGCTGTACCACTTCACCGTCCGCTGGGCGGCGGAGGAGGACACGCACGCCCGCGCGCTGGCCCGCTATCAGGCGGCGTCCGGGCTGCGGGACGAGGCCGGGGTGCGCAAGGCGCTGATCGAACCAGGTCAGGCGCGTTTCGACCTGCCGTTCGAGCACCCGGTGCAGTTCTTCGCCTACGCGCTGGTGCAGGAGAAGGCCACCCAGATCTACTACCAGCAGCTGCGCGCGGTGGTCGGCGACCCGGTGCTGGGCGAGACGCTGACCAGGCTTTCCCGGGACGAGGCACGGCATTTCACGTTCATGGCGGACGTGGTCACGGCGTACCTGCGGGCGTTCGGGGACGACGTGCTCGACCCGATCCGGGACGTGATCGCCGGGTTCCGGATGCCGCTGGCGGATTCGATCCGCGGGTACTGGCGCTGGGCGCTCAAGATCGCCGACACGGCCCGTTACGACCACACCGACGCCTACGACCACCTGGTGAAAGTCCTCACCCGGGCGGCCGACGCGCCGGGGGAGAAGCTCGGCGAACTGGTCACCTTCGTGGAGTCGTGCCGCACCATCGGCTGAGGTGTTCTTGCGCGCAGCAACGACGGTTCACCGGGTGTTCTCCGGAGTGGGCGAGGCTGGGCGGGAAGCCCCGCGGAGGTCGGAGATGGAGTTCAGACATCTGGTTTCGTTCCTTGCCATAGCCGAAGAACTGCACTTCGGACGTGCGGCGGCGCGGCTGCACCTGACCCAGCCCTCGCTCAGCCAGCAGCTGCAACGGCTGGAACGGACACTGGGGGTCGAGCTCGTCGCCAGGACCTCCCACGAGGTCCGGCTCACCTCGGCGGGCCGTGCTTTCGAAGTCGAAGCACGGGCGATCGTCGCGCAGATGGAAAAGGCCGCCTACTCGGCGCGCGAGGCCGCCGCCGGGCGCACCGGGACGGTCCGCGTCGGCTACAACTTCCCGGCCGGGCAGCACATCCTGCCCGCGACGCTGGCCAAAATGCACGCCGAGTTCCCGGACGTGACGGTCAAACTCGAAGAGAAGCGCACCGGACCGCAGCTCAGCTCGCTGGCCGACGGCGCGCTGGACATCGCGCTGGTCTACGGGCGTCCGGTCACTTCGGACTTCCAGTACCGGCGGCTGCTGCGGCTGCCGATGGTCGCCGTGGTGGGGCAGAACCACAAATGGGCAGGCCGTCCCGGCGTCCCGTTCGCGGAGCTGAGCCGCCAGCCGTGCATCCTGTTCGACCGCGAACAGTGCCCGGCGATGTACGACGCGATCCTCTCGGCCGCCGAGCGCACCGGGATCCGGCTCAACGTGGCGCACGTCATCGACGATCCGGGCGCCACCGCGATCCTGGTGTCGGTGAAACCGTTGGTGGGCTTCGCTTCCGCGTCGCGCGGCATGTTCGCCGGCGCCGCGGCCGGCGGGGTGCGGCCGGTGCCGGTCCAGCTGTACGACCCGGTGCCGACCATCGATCTGTACGCGGTGTGGCGGGAAGACGGATCGGACCGGCTGCAGGAGGCGTTTCTCGACTGCCTCGAAGCGGTGGGCCCGTTCACCAGCCCGCCGATGGCAAGGGCCGAACCGAATCCGGTGCGATAGGCGATCCCAACCGCGCGTTCACGAATTGCGCGTTGCCGCGGCTGTCCCGGTCCGCGAACAATTGTTTTCCGTGGAGACTTCCTTTCCCGGAAAAGGCCGGGAGCTCGCTGCGGACCGGGGCCTGCATTCGGTGCTGGCCGAAGGAAATCCGGACGGACCGCTGTTCGTCCTCGAAGATCGCGAAGTGACCCGCCGTGAATTCGCCCGCCACGTCGAATCGGTGGCCGGGGAACTGCTCCGGCGCGGGGTCCGGCACGGCGATCGCGTCGCCGTGCTGGGCCGGACCGGCTACGAATGGGCGCTGATCGACTTCGCCGCGCTGGCCATCGGCGCCGTCGTCGTCCCGGTGTACCCGACTTCCTCGGCGCACCAGATCGAGCACGTCGTGACCGACTCCGGCGCGGTCTGGTTCTTCGCCGAAACCCCTGAAGACGCCGAGCGATTCGGCGTCGAGAACGTGTGGCTGTTCACCGGGCTCGACGGCTGGCGCGCCGCGCCGGGCCGCGAGTTCGCGGAGTGTCGCGAGGTGCGCGCGGACGACCTCGCGACCATCGTTTACACCAGTGGCACAACGGGTTTACCCAAGGGCTGCATGCTGACGCACGCGAACATGTACGCCTCATCGGCGAACACCGTGCTGCGCGTGGAGCCGATGTTCGAGGGCTCGACCATCCTCGCGCTGCCACTGTCGCATGTGTTCGGTCGCACGATCCTGCTCGCCTGCGTGATCGGGCGGACGCGGACCCGCCTGGTGCCCGGAGTCCCCGAACTGCTCGGCGAACTGGCGGGTTTCCAACCCACTTTCCTCGCGCTGGTGCCGTATGCGCTGGAGAAGATCCGCAAACTCGGGCTGAACTCCTTCGGTGCGCTCACCGACGTGATCTGCGGTGGCGCTTCGCTGGACGACACGACGGCCGAGTACTACGCCGGGCTCGGCGTCCGGATCCTGAACTGCTACGGGCTCACCGAAGCGGCGACGGCGGTGACGGTGAACGCACCGTCCACCAACCGGCCCGGCACCGTCGGCAGGCCGATTCCCGGTACCACGGTGGGAATCGCGGAGGACGGCGAAGTGCTCGTCGCCGGCCCGAACGTCTCGCCGGGCTACTGGCCGAACCGCGCGAAGGAGCAGGATTGGCTGTACACCGGTGACCTCGGTCACCTCGACGCGGACGGATACCTCACGATCACGGGGCGCCGCAAGGAAATCCTCGTCACCAACGGCGGGAAGAACGTCGCGCCCGCGCCGCTGGAGGACCGCATCCGGCTGCACCCGCTCGTGTCGAACTGCATGGTGCTCGGCGACGGGCGCTCCTACATCACCGCACTGATCACAGTGGACACCGACCTGCCGCACGACGATCCCGTGCTGCTCAAGGAAATCCAGTCCGCCGTCGACTCCGCGAACGAGCTCGTCTCGCGCGCGGAATCCATCCGGAAGTTCCGTGTGGTGCACGGGGATTTCACCATCGCGGACGGATTGCTGACCCCTTCGATGAAACTGCGCCGCGCCGCGATCGGCGCGGCTTACGCCGAGGACATCGCCGCTCTCTACTGACGGGAATTGCCAAGGGCAATCGGGCCATCGGGACCGGGCTCGCGCCGTTGCCCGGATTCCGGTGGCCGCCGAAAATCGAAAACGTAACCCGCCGCGTGTGACGGAAGCGGAGAATTCCCATGTATGACGTGATCGTCGTCGGCGCGCGCTGCGCCGGATCGCCCTTGGCCATGCTGCTGGCGCGGCGCGGGCACCGGGTGCTCGTGCTCGACCGCGCGAGCTTCCCCAGCGACACCGTGTCCACGCACTACCTGCACCAGGCCGGGCTGTCCCGGCTGAAGGACTGGGGCCTGCTCGACCGGGTCATCGCGACCGGGACGACGCCCATCACCGAACTGAACTTCACCTACACCGGCATCGACATCCGCGGGTTCGCGGACCCGATCGATGGCCTCGAGACCGTGTACTGCCCGCGCCGCACCGTGCTCGACGCGATCCTCGTCGACGCCGCCCGCGAGGCCGGTGCCGAGGTGATCGAACGGTTCACCGTGTCGGACCTGGTTTTCGACGACGGGCGCGTGGTCGGTGTGCGCGGCAAGGAGGCCGACGGGCGCGAACTGGAGTTCCGCGCGCAGGTGGTCGTCGGCGCCGACGGCGCGAACTCGGTCGTCGCGCGGCAGACCGGGGCCGAGACCTACCGGCACGAGCCCGCCGCGGGCTTCGTGTACTACTCGTACTACAGCGGCCTGGACTGGGGCATGCACCACCGCACCGGGTTCGGCGAGCAGCAGTTCGGCACCTGGCCCACCAACGACGGGCTGAACCTGCTGGCGATCATCCGCCCGCGCGAGCGGTTCTCCGAGTTCCGCGGCGACCCGGACGGGCAGTTCCAGAGCATCTTCGACGACATCGACCCCGCCATGGGCGAGCAGCTGCGCGAGCAGGGCAACCGCGAGGAACCCTTCCGCCCCATGCGGTATCCGGACAACTACTACCGCCGCTCGTACGGCCCGGGCTGGGCGCTGGTCGGCGACGCCGGCTACCACAAGGACCCGTTCACCGGCTGGGGCATCACCGACGCGTTCAAGTACGGCGAGGTGCTGGCGAACAAGCTGCACAGCGCGCTGTCCGGCGAGGTCGCGCTGGAGGAGGCGCTGGCCGAGTACGAGAAGATCCGCGACGCGGAGAGCGCGGGCACCTTCAAGCTCACCTGCAGCCTCGCCGGGCTGAAGCTGAGCCCGTACTACGACGCGGTGTTCAGCGCGACGAGCCAGAGTCCTTCGTACATCAAGAAGTTCTTCGGGCTCATCGCGGGCGGTTACCCGGGCGAGGAGTTCTTCGCCCCGCACAACCTGGAGCAGCTCTACGACGAGGTGGGCGTGCCGCGGGACAAGCGCGTTCTCACCGAGGGATGACGATGGCGACCATCAGGCTGACCGTGCTGGGCGACAGTTTCGTGGAGGGCCGGGGCGACCCGGCCGCCGGGGGCGGCTACGCCGGGTGGGTGCCGCGGTTCGCGGGGCTGCTGCGGCTGCCCGCGGCCGCGGTGCGCAACCTCGGCACCTACCAGGCGACCACCGCGGACGTGGTGGCGAAGCAGCTGCCGCGGGCGCTGGCGGGCAAACCGCCGCTGATCGGCGTGATCGCCGGGGTGAACGACCTCGTGCAGGACTACGACCGGGATCGCTTCCGGCGCAACCTGCACACGATTTTCGCTTCGCTGAGCGGAATGGACACCACGGTGTTCACCGCGGGATACCCGGACATCCCGGGAAATCTGCCGGTGCCCGAGAGCTTCCGCCGTCTGCTGCGCGCCCGCTTCGCCGAGGCGAACGAGGCGCTGGCCGACGTCTGCGCGCTGACCGGGACGCTGCGGCTGGAGCTGGAGCGCCTGCCGGAGTGGCGGCGCCGGGAGATGTGGTCCGCCGACGGCCTGCACCCGAGCCCGCTGGGTCACCGCGTGTTCGCCGAATCCATGGCCGAAAACGTCGCCGCGCTGGCGATGGCGGCCTGAGAAACCCGAAGGGAAGACAGTGAGCGTGGACCGCCGGCTGGCGCGCAATCCGATCGCGATCGTGGGGATGTCGGGGTTGTTCCCGATGGCCCGCAACCACCGGGAGTACTGGCAGAACATCGTCGACGGCACCGACTGCACCGAGGACGTGCCCGAGTCGCGGTGGAGCCTGGAGGACTACTACGACGCCGACCCCGCCGCCCCGGACAAGACCTACTCCCGGCGCGGCGCCTTCCTGCCCGACGTCGACTTCGACCCGGTGGAGTTCGGCCTGCCGCCCAACCAGCTCGAGGTCACCAGCACCATGCAGACGCTGAGCCTCGGCGTGGCCCGCGACCTGCTGCGCGACGCCGGCGCGGACGGCGAGTGGTACGACCCCGCCCGCACCGGCGTGGTGCTGGGCACGACCGGACCGGTGCCGCTGATGCACCCGCTCGCCGCGCGGCTGTCCACCCCGGTGCTGAAGGAGGTCGTGCGCAGCTGCGGACTGTCCGATGAGGACGCCGACGCGATCTCGGCCAAGTACGTGCAAGCGTTTGCGCCCTGGGAGGAGAACTCCTTCCCCGGCCTGCTGGCCAACGTGGTCGCGGGCCGCGTCGCGAACCGGCTCGGCCTCGGCGGGATGAACTCCACTGTGGACGCCGCCTGCGCGGCCTCGCTTTCGGCCATCCGCACGGCGATCGCGGAGCTGGTCGACGGCCGTGCGGACACGATGATCACCGGCGGCGTCGACACCGAGAACACGATCTTCATCTACCTGTGCTTCTCGAAGGTCGGCGCGCTCTCGAAGAGTGGCCGGATCAGCCCGTTCGACGACAACGCCGACGGCACCCTGCTCGGCGAGGGCATCGGCATGCTGGCGCTGCGCCGCCTGGAAGACGCCCAGCGCGACGGGAACCGGATCTACGCGGTCATCCGCGGTCTCGGCTCGTCCAGCGACGGCCGCTCCAAGAGCATCTACGCCCCGCGCGCCGAAGGACAGCGCGTGGCGCTGGAGCGCGCGTACGCCGACGCGGAGTGCTCGCCCGCTTCGGTGGAACTGTTCGAGGCACACGCCACCGGCACCGCCGTCGGCGACAAGACGGAACTGACCGCGCTGGGCGAAGTGCTGCGTGAGGCCGGCGCGGAGCGGCATGGTGCCGCGCTGGGCAGCGTCAAATCGCAGATCGGCCACACCAAGGGCGCGGCGGGCACGGCGAGCCTGATGAAGATCGCGCTCGGGCTTTACCACAAGGTGCTGCCGCCGACCATCAACGTCGAGCAGCCCAACCACGCCGTCGATTTGGCCGACGGCCCCTACTACGTCAACGTCAAGACCCGCCCGTGGATCCGCGACCCGGAGCGTCCCGCGCGCCGTGCCGCCGCGTCGGCGATGGGCTTCGGTGGCACGAACTTCCACCTGGTGCTGGAAGAGCACGACCACGGCCCGATCCTGCACCGCACCCCGCGCGTGCACCTCTGGCACGCCTCGGATGTCCCGGCGCTGCTGGAGTTGCTGAAGTCCGGCGCGCCCTCGACGGATGGCGCGGACATCCCCGCTTCCCATGCCCGCGTGGGATTCGTTGCCACGGACGACGAAGCGGAGTTGCGCGAGCTGGCGATCTCGCAGCTCTCGTCCACGGAGGACGAATGGTCGCATCCGCGTGGCGTGTACTTCCGACGCAGCGCGCTGCCGGACGCGAAGGTCGGCGCGTTGTTCGCGGGGCAGGGCAGCCAGTACCTCGACATGGGGCTGGAGGCCGCGCTGAACAACCCGCGCGTGGCCGACACCCTCGATGAGGCGAACGCGGCGTTCGCGGGTGCAGAACGGCGGCTCGCGCAGGTGATGTTCCCGGCGCCGGTGTTCGACGCGGAGCGGCGCCAGGAGCAGGAGTCGGCCTTGCGCCGCACCGACTACGCGCAGCCCGCGATCGGTGCGCTGGCGGCCGGGCAGTTCCGGTTCCTGCGTGAGCTGGGGCTGGAGTGCGCCGGATACCTCGGGCACAGCTTCGGCGAGCTGACCGCGTTGTGGGCTTCGGGAGCGCTGTCCGATGTGGACTTCTTCAAGCTGGCCCGTGCCCGTGGTCAGGCGATGGTCCCGGTCGGCGAGGACGCCGGCACGATGGCGGCGATCAGCGCCGGCCGCGAGCAGGTGACCGGGCTGCTCGCCGGGTTCCCGGAAGTCGTGGTGTGCAACCACAACGCGCCGGACCAGGTGGTCGTCGGCGGCGGCACGGAGGATGTCGCGAAGGTGATCGAGGCGTGCACCGAGCGTGGGCTGACCGCGCGTCAGCTGCCTGTCGCGGCGGCCTTCCACACGAAGTACGTGGGGCACGCCGTGGAGGCTTTCCGGCCGGCCGTCGAGTCCGTCCACATCGGAGAGCCCGGCGCGACGGTGTACGCGAACTCGCCCGGCGCTTCGTACGGCGGCGATCCTGTCGCGAATGGACAGACGCTGGTCGGGCAGTTGCTGCGGCCGGTGGAGTTCGTCGCCGCCCTGGAGGCGATGAAGGCTTCGGGCTGCACGGTTTTCGTGGAGTTCGGGCCGAAGCAGGTGCTCACGTCGCTGGTGCGCCGGACGCTGGGGGAGGACGTCGTGGCCATCCCCACCGACGCAGGCCCGCTCGGCGACAGCGACGTGGCGCTGAAGCAGGCGGCGCTGCGGCTGGCCGTGCTCGGCGCGCCGCTGGCCGGGATCAACCGGTACGACGCGCCGGCGCTGGAGGTGCCGAAGCCCAAGGGGCACGAGGTGACCTTGTCGGCGCCGGAATACGTGCCCGCGGCGCGGCGGGCGGCTTACCAGAACGCTTTGACGGAAGGATATCGCGTGGCCCTGCCCGAACAGCCCGTTACGCCGCCGCCCGCCCCGGTGCCGGTCGCGCACGCTGCCGCTCCCGCGCCTGCTCCCGCGCCGGTGTCGAACGGCGCGCTGCAGCAGCACATCACGGTGCACAACGAGTACCTCGAAGGGCAGCTGCGGGTGGCGGAGCAGCTCGCCGCCGCGATCCGTGACGGGGGAGTGGACGCGTCCCTCGCGGACGCCGTGAACGCGGTGAAGGACCAGAGCGTGGCGATCGGCCAGGCCCACACGAGGGCGAACGAGATCCTCGCGACCCTGGCGGAGCTGGAGCTGGGCGGTACAGGCTCCTTCCCCACGGCGGCCCCGTCGCCACTTCCCGCGTCGCCAGTTCCCGCGTCGCCACTGCCCGCGTCGTCGGTTCCTGCCCCGGCGTCGTTTGCCGCTCCCGCGCCGTTGCCCGCGCCGGAGCCCGTGGCCACCTTCCCGTCTCAGCTCCCGGCGGCGAACGTGGATGCCGAACTGGAAGCCATGATCAGCGCCCCGGCCACCGGCTTGCGTGACGTGCTCCTGGGTGTGGTGGCGGAGAAGACGGGTTATCCGGTCGAGATGATCGATCCGTCGATGGATCTGGAAGCCGATTTGGGTGTGGATTCGATCAAGCGGGTGCAGGTGCTGGGTGCGGTGCAGGAGAAGTTCCCGGGTCTGCCGGATATCGGTCCGGAGCAACTCGGTGAACTGCGCACCCTCGACCAGATCCTGACCTTCCTCGGCGACACCCCAGCCCCAGCCACCGCCCCTGCCACCGGCTTGCGTGACGTGCTCCTGGGTGTGGTGGCGGAGAAGACGGGTTATCCGGTCGAGATGATCGATCCGTCGATGGATCTGGAGGCCGATCTGGGTGTGGATTCGATCAAGCGGGTGCAGGTGCTGGGTGCGGTGCAGGAGAAGTTCCCGGGTCTGCCGGACATCGGTCCGGAGCAACTCGGTGAACTCCGCACCCTCGACCAGATCCTCACCTACCTCGAGGGCGCGGGTGATGCGGCCCCAAAAGCGCCTGAGGCCGGGGCCGCCGCGCCCCGGCACCGGGTCGAGCTCGTCGCGCTCCCCGCGATAGACCGGCTCGCCCAGCCCTACCGGCCGGAGCCCGTCGCGGCCGTCTTCGGCGGAGACGACACCCTCGTCGAGGCGCTGGAGCAGCGCGGCTGGACCGTGCACCGCGACGAGATCCCGGGCCCGGTCGACCTCTGCCTCGTCGTCCTCGACGGCGACCCCGACTGGGCCGTCAGCACCGGTCGCCTCGCCGAGGCGATCCTCATCGCCAAGCAGGCGTTCAAGATCCTCACCGATGGCAACGGCACGCGCCGCGCGTTCGTCACCCTCACGAGGTTAGACGGCGAACTCGGCTGGAGTGGCACCCGCGAACCGGCCGAGGCACTCGTCGGCGGAGTCGGCGGCCTGGTGAAAACCCTGGCCGCGGAAGCACCTCAGCTGTTCTGCCGGGCCGTGGACCTCCACCCGGCCCTCCCGCTGGACGCGCTCCTCGACGAGCTGGACGACGCGGCCACCGACACCCTCGAAGTCGGCGTCGACGCCGAGGGCAACCGCTGCACGGTCGTGCCCAGCAGGCACGCGCCCGCCCAGGAAACCTCCATTGTGGACGAACCGGGACAGGTGGAACTCGGCGCCGACGAGTTGCTGGTCGTCAGCGGCGGCGGGCGCGGCGTCACGGCGCTGTGCGTGAAAGCGCTGGCCGAACGCAGCTCGGCGGAGTTCCTGTTGCTGGGCCGCACCGCGCTGACCCCGGAGCCCGAATGGGCGTCCGGCGCCGCCGGCCTCAAGGCCGCGATCATCGCGAACCTGCCCGAACCGACGCCGCGCGAAGTCGAGCGCGTTCGCCGGGAAATCCTGGCACAGCGGGAAATCCGCGAGACACTCGCCGTGCTCGGCACCCGCGCCCGTTACCTGTCCGTCGACGTGACCGACGCGGCGGCGGTCGAGGAAGCGCTAGCCGAGTTCCAGGTGACCGGGTTCGTGCACGGCGCCGGCGTGCTCGCCGACGCCCTGATCGCCGACAAGACACCGGAGCAGATCGAGCGCGTGTTCTCCGCGAAGCTCGCCGGCGCGCAGGCAGTACTGTCCGCTTTGGACGATGTCCCGCTGCGGCACCTGCTGTTCTTCACCTCCGTCGCCGGGCTACTGGGCAACTCGGGCCAGGCCGACTACGCGACGGCGAACGAGGCTCTGTGCCGCGTCGCCGCCAGCTGGAAGGCGCGCCACCCCGAAGCCCACGTCACCGCGATCGACTGGGGCGCCTGGGACGGCGGCATGGTCACCCCGGAACTGCGCGAGCTGTTCACCGCCCGCGGCGTCCCGCTGCTCGACCCGGCCGACGGCACCCGCGCGTTCGTGGGCCAGTTCACCGAAGCGCACCGGGACGAGACCTGCGTGCTCGTCGGCGCGGACGTTTCCCTGGCGGAGAAGCACCTCACCGCGCACCCCGCGTTCACCGCGTACCGTGACCTCGGCACCCTGCCCGAGGACCCGGTCATCCAGGCACACCGGATCGGCGGCCACGCCGTCCTGCCCGCCACGTTCGGGCTCGGCTGGCTGATCAACGTGCTGGAGCGCGCGCACCCCGGCCGTCAGGTCGTCGAGGTCCGGGATTACCAGGTGCACAAGGGAATCGTGTTCGACGGCGAGCTGCCGGCCGACCTTCGCGTGGAGGCGCGGGCCGGGGCCGTCGATGGCGAGTCGGTGCTCGTGCGGGCCGCCGTGCGCTCCGCCGAGAACACCTCGCACTACGCCGCGACGTTCGTGCTCGGTACCGCGAAGCCGTCGCCGAATACGGACAGGTACACCTTCGGCACCGGCGAGGACGGCCTGGAGATCTACCGCCAGGCCACGCAGTTCCACGGCCCGCGGCTGCAGGGCATGCACAGGATCCTCGAACGCACCGAAGGGAAACTCGTGCTGGAATGCCGCCTCGCTGACGAACCGGTGGCCGACGGCGCGTTCGGCGGAAGGCTGCACAGCCCGGTGCTCGCGGACCTGCTGCTGCAGGGCCCGCCCGTGCTGGGCAAGGAAATCCTCGGCGGCGCCTGCCTGCCGCTGGGCATCGGGCTCGCCGAGTACTTCGCCCAGCTGCCCGACGACCAGCCGTTCGTCCTCGTCCTCGACGACGTGCGGAAGTCCGCCGGCGGCGTGACCGTGACCGCGACCGCCAGTGACGGCGAAGGCCGTGTGCTGCAACGGTTCGCGGGCGTCACCGTGGTGTCCACTCCGGACCTGACCGAGAAGTTCCGGGAAGCCGTCCGCGGCTGGCTGGAGGAGACGGAATGACGATCCTGGAATTCGTCGGCGAACCGCTGGACCTCGCCGCGCCCGAACCGGTCCGCGCGAGCGGGAACCCGCTGCGCGAGCTCCGGCAGGCCGTGGCCGAGGCGCACATCAGCGCGCTCCGGGCGCAGACGGCCCTGCAACTGCTCACCCTCGGCCGCCGCTCCGCGCCCCGGCCGTCCGTGACCGCTGCCGCCGAAGAAGGCGCTTTCAAACCGCTGGCCCGCACCGACGTGACCGAACTCGACAACGCCCAGCTCGCCCGGCTCGCGGCCGGCGACATCGCCGGGGTTTTCGGCCCGGCATACGACCAGCAGGGTGCGAACCCCGACATCCGGCTCCCGCACCAGGCGCTGACCTCCGCGAAGCTGGACCGGCAGTGCGTCACGGCCTCCTACCAGGGCGCGTATGCCGATGCGGTGGCCGAGGCGGCGCAGCTGTTCGCGCTGTACCTGGGCCTGCACCTGTGCTTCGCGGACGCGACCCTGGTCACCGAAGGCCGGATCGAGGGCGGTGGCGAGCTCGCGCTGGAGTTCGCCGCGGCGGACCTCGTGCCCCGGCCGTGGGTCTCTCTCCGTGCGGGAGCGCAGGAAATCACCGTCACCGTAAGGGAAAAGCCCGGCACCCCGATCGGCCCGGAACGCGGCGGCACGGTGCCCTGGCTGGGGCGCAAGGGCGCGCTGCTGAGCGAGTTCCACATGGCACACCTCGCGCGCGGCGACCAGGGCATCGCGATGGGCCCCGAGTTCGCGCACTACACCGGCCGGAAAGCGACGCGGCTGCCCACCGGCGGGCTGCTGCTGGTGGACCGGGTGCTCGACATCCGGGGCGAACGCGGGAAGCTCGACCACGCCTCGTACGAAACCGAGTACGACTCACCGGCCGACTCCTGGTACTACCAGGACACCGCGAACGAGTCGATGCCCAACTTCGTCTACATGGAGACCTCGCTCCAGGCGGCCCTGCTGATCGGCTACTACCTCGGCCCCACACTGTCCACTCCGGACCGGACGATGAGCCTGCGCAACCTCGGCGGCACCGCCACCGTGCTGCGCGAGGTGGATCTGCGGGACAAGACGATCCACCAGAGCTCGGAACTGCTGTCCACCACGCTGTTGCCCGGTTCTTCCCTGCAGAACTTCGCCTACACCCTCTCCACCGACGGCGAACCCTTCTACCGCGGTGAAACCATGTTCGGCTACTTCAGCGACGAGGCGCTCGCCAACCAGACCGGCCTCGACGCCGGCAAGTCCGTGCCGACCTGGCTCGACGAGAACCCCAGCGCCACCAGGCGTCTCGACATCGAACCGAGTGGCAAGCTCACCCTGCTCGACCACGTGGACGTCGTGGACGGCGGCGGCAAGTACGGGCAGGGCTACCTGCATTCGGTCCGCCGGATCGACCCGGCCGACTGGTTCTTCGCGCGGCATTTCCACCTGGACCCGGTGATCCCCGGTTCGCTCGGGGTGGAGTCGGTGCTGCAGGCCATGCAGGCCTGGCTCCTCGACGCCGGGCACGACCTGCACGACGCCGGGTTCGTCGTCCCGGTCGGTGACCCGTTCACGTGGAAGTACCGCGGCCAGTTCCTGCCGACCGACGGGGAATGCGTCCTCGAAGCGCACATCAAGGAGGTCCGGCGGGGGCCGGGCCGGGTACGGGTGACCGCGGACGCCAGCCTGTGGAAGCCGGGGCTGCGGATCTACGAACTGATCGACGCCGCCATCGAGTTGCGAGAGCGGGGTGCGCAGCCGTGGTGACCGCGGAACTGTCCCGTTTGGACCGTTCGCTGTACGTGATCCGGAACGGCCAGGGCGTCGCGATGACGACCGACGAGGCGCAGGCACGGCAGGCGCAGGTGCTCACGGCGGTGCCCGCCTTGCGGCCGGACTCGCTGGGGGACAACGAGTTCCGTCAGGAGCACGGGGTCTCCTACGCCTACCACGCCGGGGCGATGGCCAACGGGATCGCGTCGGCGAGGATGGTCGTCGCGCTCGCTCGCGCGGGCTATCTCGCCTCCTACGGCGCTGCCGGTGTCGTCCCGGCGAAGATCGAGGAAGCGCTTTCCACGATCCGCCGTGAGGCCCCGGGGAAACCGTTCGCCTGCAACCTCATCCACAGCCCGAGCGAACCGGCGCTGGAGAAGGCCATCGTCGACGCCTGCCTGCGGCACGACGTCCGGTGCGTGGAGGCGTCGGCGTTCCTCGACCTCACCCCGCAGGTCGTGCGGTACCGGCTGAAGGGGCTCACCGCCGCAGGCCCGCGGCACAAGGTGATCGCGAAGGTCTCGCGGGGCGAGGTCGCCGAGCACTTCCTCCGCCCGGCGCCCGACCGTCTCATCAGGACGCTCCTGGACGCCGGTGAGATCACCCCGGAACAGGCCGAGCTGGGCCGCCGGTTCCCGATGGCCGACGACATCACCGCCGAAGCCGATTCCGGCGGCCACACCGACAACCGTCCGCTGGTGGTCCTGCTGCCCGAGCTGATCGCGCTGCGCGACCGTGTGCACCGCGAACTGGGCTACTCCAAGGCGGTCCGGATCGGTGCCGCGGGCGGTATCGGCACTCCGGCGGCGGCCGCGGCGGCGTTCACCCTCGGAGCGTCCTATGTGGTCACCGGCTCGGTGAACCAGGCGTCGGTGGAAGCAGACCAGTCGGAGGCGGCGAAGCGGCTGCTCGCCTCGGCCGGGGTGGCGGATGTCGAGATGGCGCCGTCGGCCGACATGTTCGAGATGGGCGTGCACGTCCAGGTTCTCAAGCGCGGCACCATGTTCGCGGGCCGCGCCAAACGGCTCTACGAGACCTACCGCGGCTACGACGGGCTGGACTCGCTGCCCGCGGCCGAGCGCGCCGAACTGGAGAAGCGGATCTTCCAGCGCCCGCTGGAGGACGTGTGGACCGACTGCGTGCGGTTCTTCACCGAACGCGACCCGGACCAGATCGCCCGCGCCGCGGACAACCCGAAGCGCCGGATGGCTCTGGTGTTCCGCTGGTACCTCGGGCTTTCCTCGGGGTGGAGCATCGGCGGGGTCGAGGAACGGGCCGGGGACTACCAGATCTGGTGCGGTCCGGCGATGGGCGCGTTCAACACCTGGGTCACCGGCACCCACCTCGCCGCGCCCGCGAACCGGCACGTCGCGGAGATCGCCGCGCAGCTCATGCACGGCGCCGCCGTCACCGCGCGTGTCGGCCAGCTGCGGCTCGCCGGGGTCCGGTTGCCCGCCACGGCCGCGAGTTATGTGCCCAGCCCCCTGTCAGGAGGAGCACGATGACGACGGATTGGCTGATCTGCGGCAGTTGCCGCGCGATGCTCTACGGAAAGCGCTTTCTGCGCGCCGGCCGTGTCTGCCCGGAATGCGGGTGGCACGCGCCGCTGACCGCCCCGCAACGGCTGGAAAGCCTGCTCGACACCGGGTCCGGGCGGGTGATCGAGCTGGACATCGCGGACAGCGACCCGCTGGAGTTCACCGACAGCAAGCCCTACCGCGACAGGCTCGCCGACGCCCGAGCCCGCACCGGGCTGGCCGAGGCCGTGGTGTGTGCCCGCGGCCGGATCGGCGGGAACCCGGTGGTCGTGGCGGCGATGGATTTCCGGTTCCTGGGCGGGAGCCTGGGCGCGAACGTCGGTGAAGCGGTCACGCACGCGGCCGAGGTGGCCCTGGCGGAGCGCACCCCCCTGGTGATCGTGACCGCGTCGGGCGGGGCGCGGATGCAGGAGGGCATCGTCTCGCTGATGCAGATGGCGAAGACGAGCCAGGCGCTGGACCAGCTCGACGAGGCCGGCATCCTGACCGTCTCGCTGATCACCGACCCGACGTTCGGCGGGGTGGCCGCCTCCTACGCGACCTCCACCGACGTGATCATCGCCGAACCCGGGGCACGGCTGGGCTTCGCCGGGCCCCGGGTGATCGAGCAGACCATCAAGCAGACCCTGCCGCCCGGGTTCCAGACCGCGGAGTTCCTGCTGGACCACGGTGTGGTCGACATGATCAAACCGCGCGCCGAGCTGCGTGCCACGCTGGCGAAGCTGCTTTCGGTGGCCAGCCGCGCGCCGGAAGGCGTGCCGCACCAGGCTGTTTCGGGCGCGCTGCTGACCGAGCCGGAGCAGCTGCCGGAGCGGGATCCGTGGGAATGCGTGCGTGCGGCGCGGCAGCTCGACCGGCCGTCCACTTTGGACTACATCGCGCTGCTGGTCGAGGACTTCAACGAGCTACACGGCGACCGGGCTTCCGCCGACTGCCGCGCGCTGGTCGCCGGGCTCGGCCGGTTCGAAGGCGTGCCGGTGGTCGTGATCGGCACGCAGAAGGGGCACACCGCGGCCGAGTTGTCCGCGCGGAACTACGGGATGCCCAGCCCCGCCGGCTACCGCAAGGCCGCGCGCGTGATGCGGCTGGCCGCGAAGCTGGGGTTGCCCGTGATCACGCTGGTCGACACGGCCGGCGCGTATCCGGGAATCGAGGCCGAGGAACAGGGCCAGTCGGTCGCGATCGCGGAGAACCTCAAGCTGATGGCCGGGTTGCCGGTGCCGGTGGTCGCCGTGGTGACCGGCGAGGGCGGCAGCGGGGGAGCGCTCGCGCTCGCCTTCGCCGACCGGGTTCTCATGTGCGCCAACGCGGTCTACTCGGTGATCAGCGCCGAAGGCTGCGCGGCGATCCTGTGGAAGGACCCGGCCGCCGCACCGAAGGCGGCCGCCGCGCTGCGCGTGGACGCCCGTTCGCTGCTGAGCCTGCGTGTCGTCGACGGGGTCGTCCCCGACCACGGCGGCGACCACCTCGGCGCGGCCGCGGCGCTGCGCGACGCGCTCACCAGCACGCTGGCCGAACTGCTCCCGCTGGACCAGATGAACCTCGTGACCGGCCGACGCGCGCGGTTCCGCCGGTTCGGGAAACCCCGTGTGGCACTGGACGAAACCAAGGAGGGCGCGCGATGAGCGCGGCGATCAACGAGGACGTGGACCACGTGCTGACCGTACTGCGCGAGCAGGTGCTCGCGCTGGCCGCGGAGGCAGGCAGGGCGCCGAGCCTGGTGCGGGTCAGCAGCGGGACGATGGTGGTCGAAGTCGAGTGGGACGGCGGGGCCGCTGTCCTGCCGGAGCTGCCCGCGGCGCGCCCGGCACCGGCCTCCGTGGAGGCCGGCCCCGAGCCCGAGGCGGGCACCTTTCCCTTGTGCGCCAACACGGTCGGCGTGTTCTACCGCGCGCCGGAGCCGGGCGCGGCGCCGTTCGTCGCGGAAGGGGACACGATCCGTCCCGGCCAGCAGGTCGCGATCCTCGAGGCGATGAAGCTGATGATCCCGGTCGAGGCCGAGCGGGCGGGCCGGGTGGTGCGGGTGCTCGTCGAGGACGGCACCGCGGTCGAGCACGGCCAGCCGCTGTTGCTGCTGGAAGCCGCATGATCTCGTCGATACTGGTCGCCAACCGGGGCGAGATCGCGGTGCGGGTGGTGCGCACCTGCCGGGAGCTGGGCATCCGGTCGATCGCCGCGCATTCCAACGTGGATGCCGGATCGGCGCCCGTGCTCCTCGCGGACGATGCGATCCAGCTCGGGCCCGGCCCGGCGAAGGAGAGCTACCTCAACATCCCCGCCGTGATCGAGGCGGCGCGGGCGCGGGGCGCGGACGCCATCCACCCCGGCTACGGTTTCCTTTCGGAGAACCCGGATTTCGCCGAGGTCTGCGAGGCGGAGGGGTTCGTGTTCATCGGCCCGCCCGCGCAGGTGATGGCGCGCCTCGGCGACAAGTCGAGCGCCCGCGCGATCATGTCGGACGCCGGTTTGCCGCTGTTGCCCGGCAGCCGTGAACCGATCGACAGCGCCGAGGAGGCGCTCGCGCTGGCCGACGAGATCGGGTACCCGGTGATCGTCAAGGCCGTCGCCGGAGGCGGCGGGCGCGGGATGCGCGTCGTCCACTCGGCGGGCGAGTTTCCCCGCGCCTGGGCCGAAACCCGCGCGAACGCCCAAGCGGTCTTCGGCGACGGCCGGTTGTATGTGGAGCGGTACCTCGAGTCGGCGCGGCACGTGGAAATCCAGGTGCTGGCTGACAACCACGGGAACGTCGTGCACCTGGGCGCGCGTGACTGCTCGCTCCAGCGGCGTCACCAGAAGCTGGTGGAGGAGTCGCCCGCGCCGGAGCTGCCGGACGAGCTCGTGGCGGAGATGGGCGCGGCCGCCGTCCGTGGCGCGAAGGCCGCGGGCTACGTCGGCGCGGGGACGTTCGAGTTCCTCGTCGACGGGCAAGGCGGGTTCTCGTTCATGGAGGTCAACTGCCGGTTGCAGGTCGAGCACCCGGTGACCGAGATGGTGACGGGCCTGGACCTGGTGCGCGAGCAGATCCGCGTCGCGTCAGGGGAACCGCTCGGCTTCACGCAGGAGGACGTGGGGTTCTCCGGCGTGGCGATCGAGTGCCGGATCAACGCCGAGGACCCTTCGCGCGACTTCGCCCCCGCGCCGGGCCTGCTGTCGGAATGCGTCCTGCCCGCCGGCCCGTTCACCCGCGTCGACACCCACGCCTTCCGCGGTTACCGGGTGCCGCCGCTCTACGATTCCTTGCTGGCCAAGGTGATCGTGTGGGCGCCGGACCGGCCGTCCGCCATCGCCCGGATGCGCCGCGCGCTCGCCGAGATCCAGCTGTCGGGCCCCGGCGTCGCGACCACACGGGACTTCCTCAGCGACATCCTCGACCACCCCCGCTTCCGCGCCGCCACGCATGACACCACGTTTGTGGGCTCCTTTCGCTGAGACAGCGGGGTGCGTTGGGGGTGCGTTGGGGCAGCGGGTTGCGTTGGGGCAGCAACGGACGCGCGTAGCGCGCGCTGTGTGCACCCCACCACCGCCCCGATCTTTGAGTGTTCGCGATCTTGTCACTGCGTCAAGGCGGGAAAGATGCCTTGACCCAGCGCCAAGATCGCAAGGGACGGCTGGGGATCGGGG
>NZ_VMNW02000104.1 GCF_007713735.2 Amycolatopsis acidicola
CTCCGCCAATCCCCGCGGTCATTCCCACACCGCGGTCTCCGGGGCGATGCCGTGTGCCCGGGCGTTCGCGAAGATCGCGTCGCGGAGCCAGGTGGCCAGGCCGGGTTCGAGGGCGTCGAGGTTGGCGGCGAAGCGGGGGTCGGTGGCGAACATCCGCCCCAGGCACGCGTGCATCGAATACGTGCAGTCGAAATACGCCGCCATTCCCGCCCGGTGCCGTTCGGCGAGTGCGGCCGCTTCGGGGGAGCCGGGCGCGACTCCGGCGCGGACGGCGGCGGCCAGGTCGGCGTTGAGCGCGTGCGTCCGCTCGGCCACCGCGCGCCAGTCATCCGGCTTCCTCGCGGCGGCGCGTTCCGCGTACTGCTCCCACTGCGCCGTATCGCCCCAGCGCTCCTCGGCTTTACCCTCCCAGGCCGGATCCCAGTCGTCACCGAAGATTTCCACCTGTTGTTCCGGGGTGAGCCGGATCCCGCCGCTCGTGGCGGTCAGCATCCGGTCCACCGCGGCGATCATCTTCTCCAGCCGGGCAACGCGTTCGGTGAGCTGCTCGCGCTGCCGGCGCAGGTGCTCGCGCTCGTCGGCGGCGGGGTCGTCGAGCAGCCGCGCGATCTCGGCGAGCGGGAAGCCCAGCTCCCGGTAGACGAGCACCCGATGCACCCGCGCGATGTCCTCGGTCGAGTACACGCGGTACCCGGCCGAGGTACGCCCGCCCGGCCGCACGAGCCCGATCGCATCCCAGTGGTGCAGGGTCTTCACACTCACCCCGACGAGCTCCGCGGCGCGCCCGACGGTGAGGTTTTCTTCCGTCACCAGCACAGTTTCGCTCACGTCCCCGAACGCGGAATGTCGAAACCCAGCTCGCGCAGGGATTCCGCCCTGGCACCATCGGGATCCATCGGCAGCGCGGCGGTCAGGACGACGCGCGCCCGTTCCGGCGTGACGACCGTGAGGTCGCGCGTGTTCCACGGCTGGTCCACCGGTCCGCTCGTGCAGCCCGGCCGGATCTCCTCGCACCGGGCGGCCACCTCGTCGAGCTGGCTCAGCACGCACGCGAAGCTGACGCTCCCCGCGGGCGCCCCGCCCGCTTCGCCGGACACGAGCAGCACGTCCTGGAACGCCCACCGGCGCAGGTGCACCAGCCGGCCCGGGATGGTGAACAGGTTCTCGAAACCGAGCCCACGGCACCAGAACTCCTCGGACCCCGGGAGGTCCGCGGTGGGCAGGGTGACGAACATCGGCATCCCGTAGATGCCGCGGTAGATCTCGGCCGGCGTCGCGTCGAGGGCCGGCATCGGGACTGGGCTGGTGTACTCGGTCATGCCCTGGAGCGTGCGGCCTCCCGTCGCGTCAGGGTCAAGTATTGGTTGCCCGTAACGGGTGAATCGTCGTGATCGATTTACCGCGCAGGACCGGAGCGGGGGAGTCGATCGTGTCACCAGCGGCGAAGAAATGGGTGCTCGGCGGGGCCGCGGTGGCGGTCGTGGTCATCGTGGCCGCCGCGTTTTTGGTGCTGCGCGGCGGTTCCACCGGTTCGCAAGCGCCCGCGGCGGCGCTGCAACCCAGCGATGTCGCGGCCTCCTACGCCGGTGCCTGGTCACGCGGTGACACGACCACGGCGGGCTCGCTGACCGACAGCCCGCAGGCGGCCACGGCCGCGCTCAACGCCGCCCGCACCGAGCTGGCGCCCACCGACTTCGGCGCCATAGTGCTGCACGTGTCCGGGCAGAGCGCCGCACTGCGGGTGCGGTGGACCCTCGGCACGGGCCGGGTGTGGACCTACGACACGACCTTGGGCCTGGTGCGCGCGGGCGACGGCTGGGCCGTGCACTTCAGCCCGGCGGTGATCCATCCGGATCTCAAGACCGGGGAGCGCCTCGCGGTGCACGGCGCCTCGGCCGGCAACGCGGTAGTGGATCGTGCAGGGAAACCGCTGCTTACCTGGCAGGGATCCGAGGCCAAGGCGGTGGATCCGGCTGTCGCGCCGTTGCTGCTGCCCGCGATGGCCCGCGTCGCCGGAGACGCCGCGAAGGGCTGGTCGGTGGTGATCGTCGACGCGGCCGGCGCCGAGCGCAGGCTGTTCGGCGAAGGCGAGGTGCAGGCGAAAACGCTGACCACGAGCCTGAGCAGCTCCGCCCAGGCCGCGGCGCAGGCGGCCGTGGACTCGTCGAGCGTGCCCGCGATGCTGGTCGCGATCCAGCCGTCCACGGGCGACATCCTCGCGGTGGCACAGAATTCCGCCGCGGGGGCGACGCCGAGCGCGCTGAGCGGGCTCTACGCGCCGGGCTCCACGTTCAAGATCGCCACCGCCGCGGCCGTGCTGCAGGCCGGCGCCGCCGAGGCGGGCACGGTGCTGCCCTGCCCCGCGTCGGTGCAGCTCGGCCAGCGCACGATCCCCAACGACGACGGCTTTTCGCTCGGTTCGCTCCCGCTGCATTCGGCGTTCGCGCATTCGTGCAACACCACCTTCGCGCAGCTGGCCTCGTCCCTGCCCGCGGAAGCGCTCGCGAAGGCGGCGAGCCAGTTCGGCCTCAACGCCGACTTCACGATCCCCGGCATCACCACCGAGGCCGGGAAGGTCGTCGCCGCGACGAGCGCCGCCGACCAGGTGGAGTCCGCGATCGGGCAGGGCACCGTGCAGGCGAGCCCGTTCGGCCTCGCGCTGATGTCGGCGACCGTGGCCGCGGGCAAGGCCGTCACGCCCAAGCTGTGGCACGGCCTGGACACCAAGGTGAGCACGGGATACCAGCCGCCGTCGGGCACGGTGCTGAGCGCGTTGCGGTCGATGATGCGCGAGGTGGTCACGGGCGGGACCGCGACCGGGCTGGCCGGCAGCGGGCAGGTGTACGGCAAGACCGGCACCGCCCAGTTCGGCGACGGCAGCCAGGCCAACGGCTGGTTCACCGGCTACCGCGGCGACGTGGCCTTCTCGGTGCTGCTGCTCGGGGCGAACGGCTCGAAGCCCGCGGTCACGGTTTCGGCCGCGTTCCTGGGCGGGCTCGGGTAGCGTCCGCTCCATGGCGACTCCACGGCTGTTCCGGCTGGCCATCCCGGTGGACGACATCGAGGCGGCGGTCGCGTTCTACGGCGCCGCGTTCGGTGAGCCGGGCGAGCGTGTCTGGCGCAACCGGCACTACTTCCACTGCGGCGAGGTGGTACTCGCCGTCGTCGAGCCCGCCGAGAAGGATTTCCGGCCGCCGTCCGAGCCGCGCATCCTGTACTTCGCGGTCGACGACCTGCCCGCGGCGCACAGCCGGGTGCGGGCCGCCGGGCCGGGCCGCATCGACGAAGAGATCACCGAACAGCCTTGGGGCGAAAGGTCTTTCTACGTCGAGGACCCCTTCGGCACCAGGCTCTGTTTCGTCGACGCCACGAGCACGTACACCGGCACCTGAACCCGCCCGGGCCCATCAGGCGGCGAGCGGGGACGTTTCGGCGGCGGCCGAAATGGCGCGGGGCTACCGTGTGCCCCATGGAAACCGTCGCGCTCGCCGAAGTCGCCGCGGTGCTCGCCGAACCGAGCCGGGCGACCATGTGCCTCGCCCTGCTCGACGGCCGGGCCTGGACCGTCGGCGAACTGGCCCGGTCCGCCGGCGTGAGCCCGTCCACAGCGAGTGAGCACGTGACGCGGCTGCGTGACGCCGGCTTCGTCGCCGGGGTGCGCCAGGGCCGGCACAGCTACATCCGCATCGCCGACCCGCGGGTGGCCGTGCTGATCGAGCACCTCGCCCAGCACGCCGAGCACAAGCCCGCCCGCGGGCTGAAGGCCTCGCTGCGCGCGCAGCGGCTGGCCTTCGCCCGCACCTGCTACGACCACCTGGCCGGCACACTCGGCGTCGCGCTGCGGGACGGCATGGTGCGTTCCGGGATCATCGCCGTGTACGACGGCCTCGCCGTCACCCCGCACGGCCGCGCGGTGCTCACCGACCTCGGCGTGCCGATCCCCGAAGGCGGGCGGCGGCCGTTGCTGCGCGACTGCCTCGACTGGACGGTGCGCCGCGATCACCTCGGTGGCGCGCTGCCAGCCGCCCTCCTGACACGCGCGCTGGACAAGGGCTGGCTGAGCCGGGAGCCGCATCGGGCGATCCGGCTCAACAACGAGGAACCCTTCGCCGCGTTGGGTGTCCGGCTCGCCGAGGCGGCTTGAGGCGCGAGCGGAAGTTGTTGTAGCGCAAGGAAAATCAGCGCACCCGGCGCGGCGCCTGCCGCTGCCGGGGAACCGAAACCGGCGCACCGGAGGCGGTGAGCCGGCGCGGCCACTCGAACTTCAGGCCCTCGCCCGGCGGCAGGTGCGTCCACGCGGCGGCCAGTCTCGTGAGCGTGCTGTGCGCGCGTCGGATCTCGCATTCGCCGTACGGAAATGGGTGCTCGGACAGCACGCCCCACGCTTCGCGCGCTTCGGTCAGCGGGGCAATGCGGTGGTGTTCGACGGCATCGTGCAGCACCCCGGCCAGTGATTCCGCCAGCGCGATCCCGGTGCGGTTCGCGCGCAGAATGGCTTGGCTGCGCGCTTTCGCGTCATGCCGGAGCGTGCCGGACACGACCGTGGCGGACGAGAACAGCGCACCGGCCGCGAGACAGCCGAACACGCCGGAGGACAACCCGAGCTCGCGTTCTGTCACCGCGTGTGCCAGGTCGTGCGGGATGCGGTACTTCCGGTCGTAGGACAGCATTTCCAGCACCACCCGGTCTTCGCGGTGCAGGACCACACGGCTGCCGCCACCGGGCCGCGGATGGAAAAGGACACGCATCACTCCAATATCGCCCGGTGCCCGGCACCGGTCCACGGGTTTTCTATCCTGGACGAAACGGGCGGGAGGAGGTGCGGTGGCGGAGCTCCCGGTCGTGCTGGGCGCGGGCGCCGCCGTGCTGCTCGCCGCCGTGCTGGCCGTCCGGCTGTCCACCCGCGTCGGCCTGCCCTCGCTGCTGCTGTACCTGGGGATCGGGGTGGTGCTCGGCGAGGCCGGGCTGGGCATCCGGTTCTCCGACGCCTCGCTGACCCAGTCGCTCGGCATCGCCGCGCTCGTGATGATCCTCGCCGAAGGGGGGCTCACCACGCGCTGGTCCTCGGTGAAACCGGCGCTGGGGCAGGGAATCCTGCTGTCCACTGTGGCCGTCGCGCTCAGCATCGGGATCACCGGCGTCGCCCTCCATCTGGCGCTGGGGCTGGACTGGCGGATGGCGCTGCTGTGGGGCGCGGTGCTGGCGTCCACCGACTCGGCCGCGGTGTTCTCCGTGCTGCGCACGGTCGGGCTGCGCAAACGGCTCGTGGGCACGCTCGAACTCGAGTCCGGCATCAACGACGCGCCGGTCTACATCGCCGTGGTGGTGCTGGCCGAGGGCACCCGGATCGACTGGACGCTGCCGTTCCTGGTCGGCTACGAACTCCTCGCCGGGCTCGCGTTCGGGGTGGCGCTGGGGTTCGCGGGCGCGTGGGCGCTGCGCCGGGCCGCGCTGCCCGCCACCGGTTTGTATCCGCTCGCGACGGTCGCGGTGTGTTTCGTGGCCTACGCGTCCGGCCAGCTCGCGCACGCTTCCGGACTGCTCGCCACCTACGTCGCGGCGCTGGTGCTGGGGAATTCCCGCCTGCCGCACCGTTCGGACACGCTGTCGTTCGCCGAGGGCATGGGGTGGCTCGCGCAGATCGGGTTGTTCGTGCTGCTCGGCCTGTTCGCCTCGCCGGAACGGTTGCTGGAGGCGGTGGTGCCCGGGCTCGTCGCGGGCGCCGTCATCCTGCTGCTCGCGCGCCCGCTTTCGGTGCTGATCACCTTGCTGCCGTTCCGCGTGCCCTGGCGGGAACAGGCTTTCCTGTCGTGGGCGGGATTGCGCGGGGCGGTGCCGATCGTGCTCGCGATGATCCCGCTCGCGCACGGCGTGCCGGGCGCGGAAAGGCTCGTGGACGCGGTTTTCGTGCTGGTGATCGTGCTGACCCTGGCACAGGGAACCACGCTGGCGCCGGTGGCCAAACTGCTGCGGCTGTCGGCGGACACCGAGCCGAAGGAGATCGAGGTCGACTCGGCGGTGCTGGACGAGCTGGACGCGGCGCTGCTGCAGGTGCGGATCCAGGACGGTTCGCGGCTGCACGGGGTTTACCTGCGGGAGCTGCGATTGCCGACCGGTGCTTCGCTGAGCCTGATCGTGCGTGACGGGGAAAGCTTCACGCCGCAGGAATCCAGCAGGCTCCGGCGTGGCGACCAGTTGCTCGTCGTCGCCACGGAATCCTCGCGTGAGGCGGCCGAACGACGGCTGCGCGCGGTGGACAGGGCCGGCCCGCTGGCACGGTGGCGAGGCGAATCCGGACGGTGAGCGGGATCGCAGTGGAACCCGCGCGGATCTTCCGCTAGAGTCTGGGGCAGGTCATGAGTGCCAGCGTCAAGCCCCGGCTTGCTGGCCGGCAACCCTCCAACCGCGGTGGGGTGCCCCGGGTGAGGACCTGGTCCGTCGCGAAGTGCGGCGGGCAAGCGCGGGCCTCCCCGAGGTCCCTGGCCGCCGAGGAGGCGTCGTGACTCTCGCAGTCCATGTCGAAGAAGTGCACCCAGTTGTCGATTCCGCTGGATCCCTTGTCTCCCAAAGCATTCCCGCCACGCTGGGCACCCGGGTGCCGCTCGTGTCCGGGCCGGACGCCGAGTACGCGAACCTGGACCACGCCGCCAGCGCCCCCTGCCTGCGCGCGGTGCGGGACGCGGTGGACGAGTTCCTCCCGTGGTACGCGAGCGTGCACCGCGGCGCCGGGTTCGCGTCGCAAGTGTCCACAAAGGTCTACGAGCGCACCCGCGATGTGCTGCGCCGCTTCGTGGACGCCCGCCGGACCGACTCGGTGATCTTCACCCGCAACACCACGGACGCGCTGAACCTGCTGGCCCGCAGCGTTCCCCGGCACACCTCGGTGGTGCTGTTCGACACCGAGCACCACGCCGCGCTGCTGCCGTGGCGCGGGCCGAACGTGCGCCGCGTGCGCACCCCGCGCACCCGGCTCGCCGCGGTGTCCGCTGTGGACAGTGCGCTGGCGGCCACGCCGGAAGGGCCGCGGCTGGTGGTGCTGACGGGCGCGTCGAACGTGACGGGCGAGCTCCTTCCGGTGGCCGAAATCGCCGCTGTGGCAAGGAAACACGGCGCGCGGATCGCGCTGGACGCGGCACAGCTCGCCCCGCACCGGCCGATTTCGGTGCGGGATCTGGATGTCGACTACGTCGTGCTCTCCGGGCACAAGCTGTACGCGCCGTTCGGGGCGGGTGCGCTCATTGGGCGAGCGGACTGGCTGCGCGCCGCGCCGCCGTACCTCGCGGGCGGTGGGGCGACGAAGGCCGTCACGTCGGAGGGCGTGGCCTGGAACTCCGGGCCGGAGCGGCACGAGGCCGGTTCGCCCAACACCGTCGGCGTGTACGCGCTCGGCGTCGCGTGCGATCAGCTCGCCGAGCACTGGGGTGCCGTGCTCGCGCACGAAACCGAGCTGCTGACGCGGTTGCGCAAGGGGCTGGAAGCGGTACCGGGGCTGACGCAGCTTCGGTTGTTCGACGACCCGGGTGACGAGGTCGGCACGCTCAGTTTCACCGTCGACGGCTTCGAGCCGGGCTGGCTGGCCGCGGTGCTCTCGGCCGAGTACGGGATCGGCGTGCGTGACGGGGCCTTCTGCGCGCACATCGCCACGAAGCGGCTGACGGGCGGCGCCCAGGCGGTGCGCGTGAGCGTCGGCCTGGGCAGCACGGCCGAGCACGTCGACAGGCTCGTGCTGGCGCTGCGGCAGATCGTGGCCCGCGGCGCGCGCTGGACGTACGGCAAGGTGGACGGCCGCTGGGCCCCGAGCCCGGACCCCCGGGAGGTGCCCGCCTTCTTGCGGGGGTGACTAGCATCGGGCCGATGACTGGGGAACGCCGGAACGTCTGGTTTCCGTTGGCGGTACTGGGTTTCGTCCTGCTGGGCCTGGCCACGTGGCTGGTCGACGACGACTACGGCTGGTTCGCCTACCGGCCCTCGCCGGATGGCGCGCTGACGGCTGTGCAGCATTCCTATGGGGGCCTGGGGTCGAACTACGCGGTGGCCATCGACACCACCGGGCCCGTCCTCAGGGGAGCGCGCTGGGATGATCTGGCCGTCCTGTGGCTCGTGGCGGTGTCGGTCACGTCCGTCGCGAGCGTGGTGTTCTACGCCGTGCGCGCGCACCGGGCGGGCCGGGCGATCGGCTGGCGGAAGCTGACCGGGATCGTGCTCGCCGGAGCTGTCGTGCTCGCGCTCAGTGTTCCGCTGATGGGCTTCGGGGCGAGCTGGGGCATGACGATGGCGACGGCGGTGGGCCTGCCGCTGCTCGTGCTCGGGCTGTGCGCGGCCGGGTGGGGGTACTTCGAGAACGCGCGGGGCCACCGGGCCGCGCTCGTGATCGGTGCCGTGTGCCTGTCGCTGGCCGTGCTCGTCCTGGCCGCGGCCGTGACGGTTCCGGTGCCCGCGGTGCTCGTGGTGCTCGCGCTGGCGGTGTTCGCCTGGCGGTGGCGCGACCTCGTGCTGGCCGTGCTGGCGGTGATCTTCCTCGGGGCCGTGCTCGTGTTCAGCGGGGAAGTGCTCGGCGCGCTGGTGCCCGCGGCCGTGCTGCTGGCCGGTGCGATCGCGGTCCTGCTGACGGCCAGGCGGCCCACCGCACAGCCCGGCTGACCGGGGCGTGGACAATGGGCCGGTGAGCACCGAACAGGGATCGCAGCCCGAGACCACCCCGGAGGAGCCGGCCGCGCCGCGGCCGAAGCGGCGGGTGCTGGTCCTGGCCGTGGTCGCCCTGCTGGCCTATGTGCTGGACCAGGTCACCAAGGCCGTCGTCGTGTCCAACCTGGAGGGGCACGCGCCGGTCCGCGCGCTCGGCGGGCTGGTGTACCTGCAGCTGCTGCGCAACCCGGGCGCCGCGTTCTCGATGGCCACCGGGATGACGTGGGTGCTGGCGATCGTCGCGATCGGCGTGGTGGTCACGCTGATCTGGTTCGCCAAGCGGTTGCGCTCGGTCGGCTGGGCCATCGGGCTCGGCCTGGTATTGGCGGGCGCGCTCGGCAACCTGACCGACCGCCTGTTCCGCGCGCCGGGGCCGCTGCTCGGTCACGTCGTCGACTGGATCTCGGTCTTCGAGCCGGACGGGCAGGCGTGGCCGGTGTTCAACGTCGCCGACTCGTGCATCTGCGTGGGCGCGGTGCTGATCGTGCTGCTGTCCCTGCTCGGCCGCGACTACGACGGCACGAAGAGGGCGGAGAAGAAGTGAGCGCCCGGATGCTGCCCGTGCCGGACGGGCTGGATGGAATGCGCGTGGACGCCGGGCTGGCGAAGCTGCTCGGGCTTTCGCGCACGGTGGTCGCCGAACTGGCCGAATCCGGCGACGTGCTGCTGGACGGCAGGCCCGCGGGCAAGTCGGACAGGCTGGCCGCGGGTGGGCTGCTGGAGGTGACGCTGCCGGATCCGGACAGGCCGGTGGAGGTCGTCGCCGAGCCCGTCGAGGGCATGAAGATCGTGTACGACGATGACGACATCGTGGTGGTGGCCAAGCCCGTCGGCGTGGCCGTGCACCCGAGCCCTGGCTGGACGGGGCCGACGGTCGTCGGCGGGCTCGCCGCCGCCGGGCTGCGGATCTCCACCTCGGGCGCGGCCGAGCGGCAGGGCGTCGTGCACCGGCTCGACGCGGGCACTACGGGCGTGATGGTGGTGGCCAAGAGCGAGCACGCGTACACCGTGCTGAAGCGGGCGTTCAAGGAGCGCACCGTGGACAAGGGCTATCACGCCGTCGTGCAGGGCCACCCGGATCCGACGCGCGGCACCATCGACGCGCCGATCGACCGGCATCCGCGGCACGACTACAAGTTCGCCGTGGTCGCGGGCGGGCGCCCGAGCGTGACGCATTACGAAGTGGCGGAAGCGTTCCGGGCCGCGTCGCTGCTGCACGTGAAGCTGGAAACCGGGCGCACGCACCAGATCCGGGTGCATTTCTCGGCGGTGCGGCATCCGTGCGTCGGCGATCTGACATATGGCGCGGATCCGGTGCTGGCGCGGCATCTCGGCCTGACGCGGCAATGGCTGCACGCGCGCACGCTCGGTTTCGCGCACCCGGCGGACGGCCGCTGGGTGGAGTTCGAGGCGGAGTATCCGGACGATCTGGCGAAAGCGCTGGACATCCTGCGCGCGGACAGCTGATATTCGCTGGCCCTGCCTGGCGCGGCAGGGCATGATCGCTTGTCGTGTCTCTTACGCGGGAGTACCTCGACGCCTATGACGCGCGGCTCCGCGGGGAGGCGGAAACGCCCAGCGCGTTGTCGGTGGCCGAGCTCGGGCCGCTGCGTTTGGTGACCCTGCCCGGCGGGCGGGGTTTCGTGACGTACCGCGATCTCGCGGGCGCCGATGCGGACACGATCGCGGGCTGGGTCGCGGAAGCGCTGGCGCATTACCGCGAGCGCCCGGAGATCCGCGGCGTGAAGTGGAAGACCCGCGGGCACGACCACGCGCCCGGGCTGCACGAAGCGTTGGTGCGCAACGGTTTCAAGCCCGGCGAGCCCGAGTCGGTCATGATCGGCGAAGCCCGTGCGCTGGCGGTCGAGGCGCCGTTGCCCGCCGGGGTCGTGCTGCGCCGCGTCACGGATGAGGCCGACGTGCGCGCGATGTGCGTGATGGCGTCGGATGTATTCGGCGATTCCGAGCCGGATCGGGTAGCCGGGGCCCTGCTGCACCGGCTCGGCCTGCGGGACGGGATGGAGCTGTGGGTCGCCGAGGCCGAGGGGCGGATCGTAACCCGTGCGGGACACGGAGTTCGCGGGCGCGTGGGGCGGTTCGACGCGGCCGGAGTGGCGGGGGCGCGGAATCTACCGCACGCTCGTGGCGGCGCGGGCGCGCTCCACGCTGGCGATGGGGAAACGGCTCCTGCACAGCGATTCGATGGACGACTCGCGGCCGATCCTGGAACGCTCAGGCCTGCTCAAGATCTCCACGACGACGGGATACGAGTGGAGCCGGTGACGGGCTCGCGCCCACGGCGAACAGTCGCCACCATCCAGCGAACAGCTCAGTCCTCGAGGGTCCAGGTCAGTGAGCGTTCGTCCGGTTCCGGGCGGGGGCTCCAGCGCAGCGAAGTGACGCGCGTCTGCTCCGGGAGTACGTACACGGTGTGCCCGCCCGCGGTCTCGCCCGGTTGGACGCCGATTTTGTGCGGCGGCCGGGACGAGAGCGAGACCGGCGCCTTCGTGATCGCCTTGCCGTCGGCCGTCACGAGTTCCAGGAAGTTGTCCGGCAGCGAGGCGAACGGGATCGCGCCGCGGTTGGTGACCTCGGTGTGCACGACGATCGAGCGTTCGCCCTCCTCGAGCCGGTAGCCCGCGGCGCCGAACAGGAAGTCGGCCGGGTCCTGTACCTCCAGCAGCTGGATGGCCAGCTGCTCACCCTCCAGCCCTTGCGTGGACAGTGTTTCCCCCACCCGTCCCGTCCGTTGCGGCGCGGGCGCGACAGCCGGGCGCTGGTCGCCTCGCGCCCACGACGCCGTCTGCGGCGGGCCCCACGTGCTCATCACCGGGTCGACCGGCGCGGGCGGGCGGGGCGGCGTGGCAGGCCGGGCAGGCGGAGGCGGAGCGTACCGGCCCGAGGGCATGCCCTGGACCGGCTGCGACGCGCCCGGCACGGAGTACCGGCCGGACGGGACGTTCTGGACCTGGTAGGCACCGGAGGGAACGTTCTGCACCTGGTACGCGCCCGAGGGAACGTTCTGTACCGGAGGAGGAACAGGAGGACCGGCGGGCCGCGGCGGCATCGGCTGTCCGGGCGCCGGCGGGGGCGTGGCCGGGCGGTTCCAGGCCCCGGCGAGCGCCGCCCGCAAGCCGTTCGGGTCGCTCTCCACGCCGACCAGCAGCGGCAGCCCGCTGCCGGACAACGCGACGAGGCGGTACGCCACCTCACGCGGGTCCATCCCGACCTTGGCCGCCAGCTCGTGCACGGCGACCTTGCCCAGCTCGGCGAGCGCCGCCAGCAGGCGGGCGTCCACGGGATCGGTCACGGCCACAACCTCAAACGCTACCGTCTCTCCTTCGCCGCCCGCGCTCTAGGCTGGCGCCCATGACCGAGGCATCGCACACACCAGGCACCGCCATCACCGCGCTCGCCGACGAATTCGTGACGGCGCTCTTCGACGAGGAGCCGTTGTGGCCCGCGGTGCTGGGCGTCGAGTCCACTCGGGAGGGCCTCGGCGAGGTGACCGAAAAGGCGGAGGCGGCGCAGCGCGCGAAACTCGCCGAGTTCATCCGCCGCGCCGGGGAACTCACCCCGGAAGACGCGCGCGACAGCGTGACCAGGGACGTGCTGATCAGCCAGGCCCGCAACTACCTCGACCGCTTCGACACCCACGCCGCCGAGTACACGGTCACGGACCTGATGATCGCGCCCGCGCCGGGCCTGCTGATGATGCTGCCGATGATCGCGGTCCCCGACGAGACGCAGGCGGAGTTGCACCTGGGCAGGCTGGCCGCGATCCCCCGCTACCTCGAGCAGTCCGCGGACCGGCACCGCGCCGGGATCGAGTCCGGCCGCGTCCCCGTGGAGCACCTCGTCCGCGCGGCGATCGCGCATTTGGACCGCTACCTCGCCGACCCGGCCGCCGACCCGCTGTTGCGCCAGCCCCCGCCCACCGAGGAGTTCGAGCGCAAGCGTGCGGAACTCGTCGAGAACACCGTGCGTCCCGCGTTCCGCGCGTACCGTGACGTACTCGAAAACGAGATCCTCGGGCACGGCCGTCCGCAGGACAAGCCCGGCCTGCGCTGGCTCCCCGGCGGCGAAGAGATGTACGCCGCCGCGGTCCGCGCGCACACCACCACCGACCGCACCCCGGACGAGCTGCACGAGACCGGGCTGCGCATCATCCGCGAGCTGGCCGCCGAGTACAGCGAACTCGGGCAGCGTGTGTTCGGCACGGCGGACGTGGCGGAGATCCACGAAAAGCTGCGCACCGATCCGTCCTTGCGCTGGAAGGATTCCGACGAGCTGCTGGACACCGCCCGCTCCGCGATCTCGCGCGCCGCGGCCGCCGCGCCGGACTGGTTCGGCAAGGTCCCGCCGCACGAGTGGACGGTGCAGGCGGTGCCCGAGGCGGACAGCCCCGGCGCGCCCGCCGCGTACTACCTGCCGCCCGCCATGGACGGTTCCAGGCCGGGGATCTACTTCGCCAACACCTACGACGTGACCTCGCGGTTCCGCCACACCGCGGAGGTGACCGCCTTCCACGAAGCCATTCCGGGGCACCACTTCCAGCTGTCCACCTCGCTGACGCTGACCGATCTGCCGCTGCTGCGCCGGATCGGGGACTTCACCGCGTACGCCGAAGGCTGGGGCCTCTACACCGAGCGCCTCGCCCAGGAGATGGGGCTGTACTCCAGCGACCTGGCCCTGCTCGGGATGCTGACGATGGACTCGATGCGCGCCGGCCGGCTGGTCGTGGACACCGGGCTGCACGCCAAGGGCTGGAGCAGGCAGCAGGCCGTGGACTTCCTGCGGGAGCACACGCCGATGCCGCAGGTGGAGATCGACGCGGAGGTGGACCGCTACATCGCGTGGCCGGGCCAGGCGCTGTCGTACATGGTGGGGCGCCTGGAAATCCTGCGCATCCGCGAGGAGGCGAAGCGCGCGCTGGGGGAGTCCTTCGACATCCGCGCCTTCCACGACGTGGTGCTGGGCGGCGGTTCCCTGCCGATGTCGGTGCTGGAGTCGGTCGTCTCCGCGTGGGTGAGGGACAACCATGCGTGAGTGGGAGGTCGTCGACGACCTTGCCGGTGAGCTGAGCGCGCTGGACTTCGAGCGCGACCCGCTGCGCGCGTCCGTGCTCGGGTTGCCGGGCGCGCACGACAGGCTGCCGGATCCGAGCGCCGCCGCGGAGCAGCGGTTCCGCGAGCGCTACGTGGACATCGTCGAGCGCGCGGAGCGGGCCGAGGGCGACCAGGTGACCAAGGGCGTCGTCCTCGGGCAGGCGCGGATGGCGATCGACCTGATCGACTCGCGGCTGACCGAGTTCGCCGTGAGCGACGCCTTCGCGGCGCCGCTGCAGGTGGTTCTGCTGACGCTGCCCACGATCACGCTCGAAGACGAGGAGCGCGCGAGCGGGTACCTGGCAAGGCTCGCCGGGTTCCCGTCCTTTGTGGACAAGCTGATCGAACGCCAGCGCGGCGGGCCGGTGCCGCCGGAGTTCCTGGTGGACTTCGCGCTCGCGTACTGCGACCGCCACCTCGCCGATCCGGACGCGGACCCGCTGCGGGTCGGCCCTGGCGGCGCGGAGCGGGACAAGCTGCTCGCCGAAGTGGTGCGGCCCGCGATCGCCGGATACCGCGAATTCCTTGCCACCGAAGTGAAACCGGCAGCGCTGCCGTCGGACAAGGCCGGGATGTGCTGGCAGGACGGCGGCGAAGAGCGCTACGCCAAGCTGATCCGCGCGCACACCACCACCGATCGGAGCGCGCGGGAGCTGCACGAAACCGGGCTGCGGCTGATCGACTCCCTCGCCGGGGAGTACCGCGAACTCGGCGAGCGGGTGTTCGGGACCCGGGACCTGGCGGAGATCTTCGAGCGGCTGCGCACCGATCCGGAGCTGCGGTGGGGCAGCGGCGAGGAGCTGCTGGAGTCCGCCCGGGTGGCGATCCGCGCCGCGGAAGCCGTTGCCCCGCAATGGTTCCGCACGATCCCGGAGCAGCGGTGCGACGTGCGCGCCGTCCCGGCGGCGGAGGCCGAGTCCGGCACCATCGCCTACTACGTCGAGCCCGCGCTCGACGGTTCCCGGCCGGGCGTCTACTACGCCAACACCGCCCGCGCCGAGGAACGGTTCCGGCACACGAGCGAAGCCATCGCGTTCCACGAAGCCGTGCCAGGGCACCATTTCCAGATCGCGCTCGCGCTCGGGCTCACCGATCTCCCGCTGCTGCGCCGGATCGCGGACTTCAACGCCTACCTCGAAGGCTGGGGCCTCTACGCGGAACGCCTCGCCGACGAGATGGGCCTCTACACCAGCGACCTGACCCGGATGGGCATGCTCACCCAGGATTCGATGCGCGCCGGGCGGCTGGTCGTGGACACCGGGCTGCACGCGCTCGGCTGGTCGCGGCAGCAGGCCGTCGCCTACCTCCGCGACAACACGCCCATGTCGCCGGTCGAGATCGAGGCCGAGGTGGACCGCTATGCCGGCTGCCCCGGACAGGCGCTGTCGTACATGACGGGGCGGCTGGAGATCCAGCGCCTGCGCGGCGAAGCCGAGCGCGCGCTGGGCGCCGGGTTCGACATCCGCGAGTTCCACGACGTCGTGCTCGGCAACGGGATCCTGCCGCTCCCGGTGCTGGCCGACGTGGTGGGCGAGTGGGTGCGGCGCCGTGTAGGGTGAGCCCCGACTAAGCAAGCGCTCACCTCGGGAGGCGCCACAGCATGCGCATCGGCACCCAGATCTCCTACGCCGGGGGCTTCGCCGAAAGCGTGGCCGACATCGTCGAGCTGGAGAAGGCCGGGCTGGACATCGTGTCCGTGCCCGAGGCGTACTCCTTCGACGCGGTCAGCCAGCTCGGCTACCTCGCGGCGAAGACGGAGCGCGTCGAACTCGCCTCCGGGATCCTGCAGATCTACACCCGCACCCCGACGCTGACCGCGATGACCGCGGCCGGGCTGGACTTCGTCTCCGACGGCCGGTTCAGCCTCGGCATCGGCGCCTCCGGGCCGCAGGTGATCGAGGGCTTCCACGGCGTGCGCTACGACGCGCCGCTGGGCCGCACGCGGGAGATCGTCGAGATCTGCCGCCAGGTGTGGCGCCGCGAGCGCGTTCAGCACGACGGGCGCCACTACCAGATCCCGCTTCCCGCGGACACAGGCACGGGCCTGGGCAAACCGCTGAAGCTGATCAACCAGCCGGTGCGCGAGCGCATCCCGATCGTGCTGGCCTCGCTCGGCCCGAAGAACGTGGCGATGACCGCCGAGATCGCCGAGGGCTGGGAGCCGATCTTCTTCTACCCGGAGAAGGCCGCCGACGTGTGGGGCGGCCCGCTCGCCGAGGGGCGCGCCAAGCGTGACCCGTCGCTGGGCGAGCTGGACGTGGTGGTCGGGGCGCCGCTCGCGATCGGCGAGGACGTCAAGCACATGATCGACTGGATTCGCCCGATGGTGGCGCTCTACGTCGGCGGCATGGGCGCGCGCGGCAAGAACTTCTACAACGAGCTGGCCTGCCGCTACGGCTACGAGGCCGAGGCGAAGAAGATTCAGGACCTGTACCTGGACGGCAAGAAGGAAGAGGCCGCCGCGGCCGTCCCGGCCGAGCTGCTGGAGGCGATCTCGCTGATCGGGCCCGCCGGGCACGTGAAGGAGCGCCTCGCCGCGTACCGCGAGGCCGGCGTCACCACGCTGCAGGTCACCATGCTGGAGCCCGGCGTGGAGCGGCGCGTGCAGCTGATCAGCCGGCTGCGCGAACTGCTCAGCTAGTTTCCTTCAGGTACAGGAAATCGGTCACGCCGACCAGCCCGAGGAACTGCCGGACACCGAACGGCATCGGTGCGCGCGTCTCGTCGTGCACCAGCTTCGGGCTGGTCAGCTCGACCGTGCGGCCGCGCGTTTCCAGTTTGCAGCCGCCCGCGGCGAGCACGTTGCGCACCCAGTCGGAGTCCGGGCCGTAGGTCAGCGCGACCACGTACCCGTCCGAGGTGTGGAAGACGTTGACCGGCGTGCGGTATTCGCGCCCCGACTTGCGGCCGCGGTGGATGACCTTGCCGAACCCCGGCAGCCGCGTGCTCAGCGGCCCGGTCACCCGGTTCGTCGCGATCTTGTTGAACCTCGCCACGCGCTTCGGAATCACCATGCGGCCCAGCATAGCCGCTGATCTCAACGCGTGCTGAATTTGGCGGTGGCGCCCGCAGTGGGATGATGGTGCCGGACTCTCGAGCGAGGTGAACCGAACGATGAGCCAGCACCAGAGAAAGCGCATAGCGGACCCGGAACCGCCGCTGCCGCCGGACTTCCCCCGGATCCCCAACCCCGACGTCGACACGGACGCGACGAACGAAGTCACCGAGCCGTACAACCGCGACGACGTCAAAGTGCCCGAGCAGGACAACGACGCCGGGTTCGAGCCGCCGGACTGAAACGTCAGGATCGCTTGCGCGGCCCCGGTTCCTCCCTCCGCCGCCGGCGCGCCGGGGCGCGGCCAGGGGGCTGCCGCGGCGCCGGGCCCGGGTTGATGCCCGGGATCGGCAGCGTGACGGTGTCCTCGGTGACGGTGCACGCGCGGCCGTGGTGGGTGATCTCCACCGGTTTGCCCGACAGCAGCCGGTAGCTCGCCCGGTCGGCGTGGATCTCCACCGCGAACCGGCTGCCCAGCACGGTCATCCGGAACTCGATGCGGTCCAGCTCCGGCGGCAGCCGCGGCGCGAAGGTGATTTCGCCTTCGTGGTCACGCATCCCGCCGAACCCGGCCACCACGGCGTTCCACGCGCCTGCCAGTGAAGCCATGTGCAGGCCGTTGCGTACGTTGTTGTGCACGTCGTGCAGATCGGTCAGCGCGGCTTCGGCGAGGTAGTCGTACGCAAGGTGCAGATGCCCGACTTCGGCGGCCAGCACGGCCTGCGTGCCCGCCGAAAGCGACGAGTCCCGCACCGTCCGGCCCTCGTAGTAGGTGAAGTTGCGGGCCTTCTCCTCCGGCGTGAACGAATCCCCGCACAGGTGCAGCGCCAGCACGAGATCGGCCTGCTTGACGACCTGCTTGCGGTAGAGGTCGAAGTACGGGAAATGCAGCAGCAGCGGGTAATCCTCGGCGCGGGTGCCCGCGAAGTCCCAGTCGAGGTGCTCGGTGAAGCCCTCGGACTGCGGGTGCACGCCGAGCTCCCGGTCGTAGGGCACGAGCATCCGCTCCGCCGCCTGGCGCCACGTGGCGATCTCCGATTCGCCGACCCCGAGCGTGCTGGCGACGCTGGGCAGCCGCTCGCAGGAAGCCGCCGCCTCGCGCAGGTTCCGGCGCGCCATCAGGTTCGTGTAGACGTTGTTGTCCGCCACCGCGGAGTATTCGTCGGGCCCGGTCACGCCGTCGATGCGGAACCGGCCGTGCGAGTCGAAGTGGCCGAGCGAAATCCACAGCCGCGCCGTCTCGGTGAGCAGCTCCAGCCCGTACGTGCGCTCGAAATCCGTGTCCTCGGTGGCGGCGAGATAGCGGGCCACGGCGTCGGCGATGTCCGCGCTCACGTGGAAGGCCGCCGTGCCCGCGGGCCAGTACGCCGAGCATTCCGCGCCGTTGATCGACCGCCATGGGAAGGCCGCGCCGCGCAGGCCGAGCTGTGCCGCCCTGTCCCGCGCTTTGTCCAAAGTGGAGTGACGCCAGCGTAGCGCGTCGCGCGCCGCCTCGGGCATCGTGTACGTGAGCACGGGCAGCACGAACGTTTCGCTGTCCCAGAACGCGTGCCCGTCGTACCCCGGCCCGGTCAGGCCCTTGCCCGGGATCGCCCGGCTCTCGCCGCGGGCCCCGGCCTGCAGGATGTGGAAGAGCGCGAACCGGACGGCCTGCTGCAGCTCCGGGTCCCCGTCGAGCTCGATGTCCGCGGTGGCCCAGAAATCGTCGAGGAACTGGCGCTGCTCGGCGATCAGCCCGTCCCAGCCGGTCTGCACCGCACCGGCCAGCGCGGCGTCCACTTGGGACCGCAGCGCCGGCGCCGACCGCTGCGCCGACCAGCCGTAGGCGAGGAACTTGGTCAGCCGCAAGCGTTTTCCGCGCGGCACGTCCACCGCGACGGTCAGCCGGGCCAGCTCCTCCTCGGCGGTGATCGTGGTGCGCAGCCCGTCCGGGGACTCGATCTGATGGTCCATCGCCGCGGCCATCCGCAGCCCGGACCGCCTCGTCTGGTGCACCAGCACCGCCCGGTAGTCCTCGGCGAAGGAGAACTCGGGCGCCAGCGGCGACTGCAGCGCGGCCGCCACCCGCGGGTCGCTGGTGTCGGATTCGATCGGCTCGTTCGCCAGCAGATCGGACTGCAGCACCAGCTGCATGTCGTCGTCGAGCGGCTCGACCTCGTACCGGATCGCGACCACCGCGCGCTGGGTGAAGGACACGAGCCGCTGGGTGTGCACCCGCACCTGGCGGCCGGTGGGGGAGACCCATTCCGTGGTGCGGGTCAGCGTGCCGGCGCGGAAGTCCAGCACGCGGTCGTGCGCGGTCGCGGTGCCGTAGCGCATGTCGAACGGCTCGTCCTCGACCAGCAGCCGGATGATCTTGCCGTCGGTCACGTTGACCACGGTCTGCCCGGCTTCGGGATAGCCGTAGCCCGCTTCGGCGTACGGGAGTTCGTGCTCCTCGTAGAACCCGTTGAGGTAGGTGCCCGGCAGCCCGCGCGGCTCACCCTCCTCCAGCGTGCCGCGCACCCCGATGTGCCCGTTGCCCAGCGCGAACGTGGATTCGGTCCGCTGCAGCTGGTCCACCGCCAGGTTGCGCCACCGCAGCTCCCACGGCGCCGTCTCGTATCCGTCGGCAGGCATGCTCATTCGTGGTCCCCCAAGAGATCCGCGAGGTCGTCGACCACGACGTCGGCCCCGTGCTCGCGCAGTTCCCCGGCCTGATCGGCGCGGTTCACCCCGACCACGAACCCGAACTTCCCGGCCCGGCCCGCTTCCACGCCCGAGAGCGCGTCCTCGAAGACGGCGGCGTGCTCGGGCTTCACGCCGAGCGCTTCGGCGCCGGCGAGGAAGGAGTCGGGCGCCGGTTTGCCGCGCAGTTTCCGTTCCTTGATGACGATTCCGTCGATGCGGGCCTCGACGAACCCGGTCAGGTCGGCCGCTTCGAGCACCGCGCGCCCGTTCGCCGACGACGTGACGACGGCGATCTTCAGCCCGGCCCGGCACGCGGCCTCGAGGTAGCGCCGCGAGCCAGGGTACGGGTCCACCCCGCGCTGGGCGATGATGTCGAGCACCAGCTCGTTCTTGCGGTTGCCGACCCCGTTGACCGTGCCCGCCGACGGCGGGTCCGAAGGATCGCCCTCGGGCAGCTCTATCCCGCGTGAGGAAAGGAATTCGCGGACTCCGTCGGCGCGGGGACGGCCGTCCACGTGCTGGAGGTAGTCCTCGTCGGTGAAGGGCCGGAAATCCGCGCCGTCACGTTCGCGAAGGAACGCGTCGAAAGTCTTTTTCCAGGCCTCGCGGTGCAGCGCGGCGGTTCCGGTCAGCACGCCGTCGAGGTCGAACAGGCAGGCGGAAACGGCTTCGGGCAACCCGATCATGCCGTGCACGGTACCCGCCCCGGCCCGCTCCCGCCGGGGCCGTTCGACCAGAGTTCACGGCAGGTGCCGCGTCGTTCCCGGGTGGGGCCGGACCTGGTGGATCAGGTCGTGGATGGTGGCGTCGGCGAGCCGGTAGCGGACCACCCGCCCGGTGCGCTGCCCGGTGACGAGCCCGTGCGCGCGCAGCAGCCGCAGCGCCTGCGAAACGGCGGTGTCGGTCATCCCGGCGGCGTAGGCCAGGTCGGAGACCGAGATCTCGCGCGCGTAGTGGATGCACACCAGCAGCGTCAGCCGGGACGGGTCGGCGAGGATGGAGAAGCGGTCCGCCCACTGCTGCACCACGTTCCGGTCGCCGAGGCCCGCGAGCGCGGCGTCGACGGCTTCGGCGTCGATGACCCGTCGCTCCTCCATCGGCACATAATCTCACCAGGATCGTCGTGGCGAGAGCGGGAGGGTGGATGACCGGGATCTGGGCATGGCCGGCGGTGCGGCTGCGGGCCGCGCTGGGCGCGCGGGAGCTGTCGGCGCGGGAGGTGGTCCAGGCGCATCTCGACCGCATCGAGCAGGTCAACCCGGACGTGAACGCCGTCGTGACGCTCGCGGCCGAGCGGGCGCTGGCCGAGGCGCACGCCGCCGACGAGCTCGCCGCGTCGGGGGCCGAGCTGCCGCCTCTGCACGGGCTGCCGGTGCTGCACAAGGACACCCACGAGACGGCGGGCATCCGCACCACGTACGGCTCGCCGCTGCGGGCGGATTACGTGCCCGAGCGCGACGAGCTGGTGGTCGAGCGGATGCGGGCCGCGGGCGGGATCAGCCTCGGCAAGACCAACACGCCGGAGTTCGCGGCGGGCTCGCACACCTTCAACACCGTGTTCGGGACCACCAGAAACCCTTATGACACCGGCAAATCCGCCGGTGGCAGCAGTGGCGGCGCGGCGGTGGCGCTGGCCTGCGGGATGGCCCCGCTCGCCGAGGGCAGCGACATGGGCGGCTCGTTGCGGAACCCGGCGTCGTTCAACGGCGTCGTCGGCCTGCGGCCCACGCCGGGCCGGGTGCCGCAGGTGCCGGCGCAGCTCGGCTGGTCGACGATGAGCGTGCAGGGCCCGATGGCGCGGACGGTCGACGACGCCGCGCTGCTGTTGTCCGTCCTCGCGGGGCCGGACCCGCGTTGCCCGATTTCCCTCGCCGAGCCGGGCGCCACGTTCGCCGCGCCGCTGGAGCGGGATCTGACCGGGCTGCGGGTGGCGTGGTCGCCGAACCTGGGCGGCGCCGTGCCGGTCGACCGCGAGGTGGCGGCGGTGGTGGAAGCCTCGGCGCGGGTGTTCGCCGGGCTGGGCTGCGAGGTCGAGCGGGACTGCCCGGACTTCGCGGGGGCCGACGAAGTGTTCCGCACACTGCGCGCGTGGCAGTTCGAGGTGGCCTACGGGCCGTTGCTGGAAACCGGGCGGCTCAAGGAAAGTATCCGCTGGAACGTCGAGGAGGGGCGCCGGCTGACGGGCTCCGAACTGGGGCGCGCCGAGGTGCTGCACACCGAACTGCACCGGCGGATGGTCGCGTTCTTCCGGCGGTTCGACGTGCTGCTGCTGCCGGTGAGCCAGGTGCCGCCGTTCGACGCCGGGCTCGAGTACCCCACCGAGATCGCCGGGGTGGCGATGGAGTCCTATTTGGACTGGATGCGCTCGGCGTACCTGGTCTCGGCCACCGGCTGCCCGGCGATCTCGGTGCCTGCCGGGCACACCGCGGCCGGGCTGCCGGTGGGCCTGCAGATCGTCGCGGCGCCGCGGGCGGAGTTCGCGTTGCTCCAGGCCGCGCGGGGGTTCGAGGACGCTGTGACGCTTCCCGCTCCCGCGCCTCTTGACTAAGACGCTTGTCATAATCGAAGGTGGGGGGATGACGGACACCGTGTCACCGCAGACCCGGCGGAAGACCATCACCTGGGAGGACCCGCTCGCGGGCGCCGAACAGGGAATGCGCATGCCGGGACTGGAATACCTGACCGCGATGGCCGAGGGCCGCCTGCCGCCCGCGCCGATCTCCGCGCACCTCGGGATGAGCGTGGTCAGCGTGGCCGAGGGCGAGGTCGTCTTCGCCGCCACCCCGGACGAATCGCTGTACAACCCGATCGGCTCGGTGCACGGCGGGGTCGCCGCCACCATGCTCGACTCGGCGGTCGCCTGCGCGGTGCATTCCACGCTGCCGGCCGGGGTCGGCTACACCTCGGTCGAGCTGAAGATCAACTACGTCCGGGCGATCCGGGCCGGGGTGGGCGAGATCCGCGCGACGGGCCGGGTGGTCAAGTCCGGCTCGCGGGTGGCTTTCGCCGAGGGTGACCTGCGCGCGGCCGACGGCACCCTCCTCGCGACGGCGTCCAGCACCTGCCTGGTCATCCGGCCGTGACGTCATCACGCCGGTCACCAATCCGGCCAGAAGGAAGCGGATACGCGTCCGCAACCGGCCTACGTTTCCGCCGTGGCCGTCGCCGGTTTGGTGACTGATGGCGCAGCGTGGGTTGTGCTGGAGACGCTGCACGACGTCACGTACTTCACCCCGGAAGCCCGCGCTGCCAACGAAGCAGCGGGCCTGCGCGGCTTCTGGCGTTGCTACGTCGCCACCCGCGCGGTTCCGCGCGGCGGAGCCTCGCCGGGCGTGGTTTGCTGGACCGGGACGGGCTCACCGGGGAGGGCAGGCGGTTGCGGGCACACATCGAACGGCGCACCGACGCACTGGCCACGTATGCCTTGAGCCATGCCGAATTCGCCGAGCTGGACGCCTTGCTGCGCCCGCCGGCACGCGCTCTCGTGCCTTCCGCCGTGCCCCAGCCGAACCCGGTCGGCGTACCGCGTCCTTGATGGAGGTCGTCGCGGCCGTGCCCACCCCGTTCCGGGCGGACGGGGACGTCGACTTCGCCGCCGCCCGCGCGGGGTTCGGCTACGTCGCGTCCATAGTGGACGGTCTGTTCGTCGCCGGAGCGGAGGGTGAGTTCCCCGCCTTGAGCGCGGACGAGCGGATCGGGTTGTTCGAGGTGGCGCTCGCGGTCTGTCCGGGCGCGATCGTCCACATCGGAGCGTCCGAGGTGCGAAACGCCGTGGCGATGGCGGAACGAGCGGTCGAGCTCGGTGCACGCCGGTTCGCCGCCGCCACCCCGTCCGGCGGGATTTCCGTGTACTACCAACGGATCCGTGACGTCGTGGGCAACGCCGAGCTGTACGCCTATGTCGACCCGGAACGGCTCGGTGTGCGTCCGGACCCGCAGGCGCTGGCCGAAGCGGACATCACCGGAACGATCCTCGGCGGCAGCGCGGGCGCGGAGTACCCGGGACGGCTCTACCGGGCGTCCGGAACCGCGGCCGCGTTCCCCCGCGGGCGGATCTCCCAGGAACTCGGGATCCCGCTCGTCAAACAGGCCTGGGCGCTACGCGGATTCGGCGGCACCACCACGCGCATGGAACTGGCGCCGTCAGAAGCCGCCGCGATCGCTCAGGTGAAACACTTCCTAGCCGAGTTCGGCTGAGGTCGACACGTCGAAGGACAGCCCCTGCTCGCCCGCGGAAACCCGCACCGACGAGCCGCTGCCCACGTCGCCGCGCAGCATGAGCTTCGACAGTTCGTTGTCCACCTCGCGCTGGATCGTGCGCCGCATCGGGCGCGCGCCGAACTCCGGCTGGTAGCCGGCCCGCGCGAGCCAGGATACCGCCTCCGGCGTGAACTCCACGTGGATGTCCTGCGCGTGCGCCCGCCGTTTCGTGCGTTCGAGCAGCAGCGAGGTGATCTCCTCCAGCTGCTCCGCCTCCAGCTTGCGGAACACGATGATCTCGTCGATCCGGTTGAGGAACTCCGGCCGGAACGTGTCCCGCAGCCGCCGCATCAGGCGTTCGCGCAACGGCTGCTGCGTGTCGGTCTCGTTGGCCGGGGTGAACCCGAGCGCGCCCTGCGTGCCGCTGACGATCAGCTCCGAACCGATGTTGCTGGTCATGATCAGCACGGTGTTGCCGAAATTCACCGTGCGGCCGCGGCCGTCGGTGAGCCTGCCGTCGTCGAGCACCTGCAGCAGCACGTTGAACACGTCGGGGTGCGCCTTCTCGATCTCGTCCAGCAGCACCACCGAATACGGCCGCCGCCGCACCGCTTCGGTCAGCTGCCCGGCCTCGTCGTAGCCGACGTAACCCGGGGGAGCGCCGATCAGCCGCGACACCGTGTGCCGTTCCCCGTACTCCGACATGTCGATCCGGATCATCCGGTCCTCGTCGCCGAACAGCGCCTCGGCCAGTGCCCGCGCCAGCTCGGTCTTGCCGACGCCGGTCGGGCCGAGGAACAGGAAGCTGCCGAAGGGGCGGCCCGGTTCGGCGAGCCCGGCGCGTGAACGGCGGACCGCTTCGGCGACGGCGGACACCGCCTCGTCCTGCCCGATCACGCGGCCGTGCAGGTTTTCTTCCAGGCGCAGCAAGCGATCCCGCTCCGCTTCGGTGAGCTGGCTGACCGGCACCCCGGTCTGCCGCGACACCACCTCGGCGATGTCCTCCGGGCCCACCTCGATCGCGTCGCTCGGGTGGGCGTCGGAATCGGCCTGGTCCAGTTGTTCCCGCAGGCCGCGGATTTCGTCGCGCAGTTTCGACGCGCGCTCGAAGTCCTCTTCGGTCACCGCCTGGTCCTTGTCCCTGGACAGCTTCTCCAGCCGGCTTTCGAGGTCCCGCACCTGGTTCGGGCGGCGGCCCGAGCGCAGCCGCACCCGCGCGCCGGCCTGGTCGATCAGATCGATGGCCTTGTCCGGCAGGAACCTGTCGGTCAAGTAACGGTCCGACAGGTCCGCCGCCGCGACGAGCGCTTCGTCGGTGAAGCGCACCTGGTGGTGCGCCTCGTAGCGGTCGCGCAGCCCGCGCAGGATCGCGACGGTGTCGTCCACGCTGGGCTCGGGCACGAGGATCGGCTGGAAACGGCGCTCCAGCGCGGGATCGTTCTCGATGTGCTGCCGGTACTCGTCGAGCGTGGTCGCGCCGACGATGTGCAGCTCGCCTCGGGCCAGCGCGGGTTTGAGCATGTTGCCCGCGCCCATCGACCCCTCCGACGAGCCCGCGCCGACCACGGTGTGCAGCTCGTCGATGAACACGACGAGCTGGTCGCGGTGGCCGCGGATCTCGCCGAGCAGGTTCGTCATCCGCTCCTCGAAGTCACCGCGGTAGCGCGTCCCGGCGACCATCGCCGTCAGGTCCAGCTGCACGACGCGCCGCTGCGCGAGCGTGTCGGGCACGTCGCCGTCGGCCACCCGCTGCGCGAGCCCTTCGACGATGGCCGTCTTGCCGACCCCGGCCTCACCGATCAGCACCGGATTGTTCTTGGTACGCCGGGAAAGGACCTCGACGGTCTGCTCGATCTCGTCGTCGCGGCCGACCACGGGGTCGATGCCGCCTTCGCGTGCCTGCTGCGTCAGGTCGCGGCCGTACTGGTCCAGCGTCGGCGTGTCCGTGCGCTGCTGCTGGCGCGGCTCGTTGGAGCGGCCAGGGCCTGCCTGCGGCCCTTGGAACGACTCCGGCGTCACCCCCGCGCGGGCGAGGATGCGGCCGGCCTCGGACTGCTGGTTCACCGTGAGCGCGAGCAGCAGGTGCTGCGGCCCGATGTACGAGGAACCGAGGCCGCGGGCGATGCTGTGCGCGTCCAGCAGCGCACGCTTCGCGCCCGGCGCGAGCGCCGAGGGCGTGACGGGCTCGCCGGTGTGCTGGAACCCGCGCGACAGTTCCTCGGCGAGTTCGTCCGGTTTCAGCCCGGCGTTCGTCAGCAGTTCCCTGGTGACCGGCAGCTGGGTGGCCGCCCACAGCAGGTGCTCGGTGCCCACGTCGGGGCGCCCGCCCTCGGCCGCCTTGGTGGCGGCGGTGGAGATCAGCTCCCTGGCCTGGTCGGTGAGCAGCCGCGTGATGTCCACCGACTGCGGACGGCGCGAGGGCATGGACTGCCCGAAGAACTGGGCGAGGAACTGGTCGAACGGGCTCGGACCGCCCGCGAAGAACCCGGTCATCTCTCCTTCTCCTTGATCAGCTGTCGTCGGTGAGCTTCTCGCGCAGCTGCTGCAGGGTCTGCGCGAGCAGCCGGGACACGTGCATCTGCGAGATGCCGACGCGTTCGGCGATCTGGGTCTGGGTCATGTTGCCGAAGAACCGCAGCATCACGATCGTGCGCTCCCGCTGCGGCAGCTCCCGCAGAAGTGGTTGCAGCGCCTCGTGGTTCTCCACCGACTCCAGGCCCTCGTCCATCTCGCCGAGCGTGTCGGCGAGCGAGGCCGCGTCGTTTTCGTCGCCGGCGGGCTTGTCCACGGAAATGGCGTAGTAGGCATTGCCGGCCTGCAACCCTTCGCTGACCTCGTCCACGGACAGGTCCAGCGCGCGGGCGATTTCGGTGGGGGTGGGAGCGCGGCCGAGCCGTTGCCCGAGCTCGCCCGAAACCTGGCCGATCTGCAGGTGCAGCTCCTTGAGCCGCCGCGGCACCCGCACCGACCAGCTCGCGTCGCGGAAGTGGCGGCGGACCTCGCCCATGATCGTGGGCACCGCGAACGAGAGGAAATCGGTGCCACGCTCGGGTTCGAACCGGTCGACCGCGTTGATCAGGCCGACCCTGGCCACCTGCACGAGATCGTCGTAGGCCTCGCCGCGGCCGCTGAACCGGCGGGCGATGTGCTCGGCGACGGGCAGGAACTGCGTGACGAGCTCGGTGCGAAGCCGTTCACGCCGCGGATCGTCGGCGGGCGTCGCGGCCAGCCGCGCGAATTTCGCGTGTTGTTCCTCCTTGCGCGCGTCCGCGGCGGGTTCCGATGTTCGCGCCTGACCCATGCGTCAGCCACCGACGACCCGGTTCGCCGCCGGGCGGATCTGTTCGTGGCGTGTCATGGTCCCGGATACCCGCGGGCGCGCGGGCTCACACCCTCGGCTCCCGGATCGTGTTGGCGTGGCGGTGTTTAGGGCGTGCGCGGAGGGTGAAAGAAGTCACGTATGCGGATCTCGATGGTCTCTCAGCAGGCCAGTCCACTCTCGGTGCGGGGGAGCGCGCAGGGCCTGCACGTCGCCGACCTCGCGGCCGCGTTGTGCGCGCGGGGCCATCAGGTCACGGTGTACAGCCGCCGCGACGATCCCTCGCGGCCGGAACGGATGCGGGCCGGCGCCGGGTACGAAATGGTGCACGTGCCCGCCGGGCCCGCCGAGGCGCTGCCCGCCGGCGAGCTGCTGGCGAACATGGCGGAGTTCGCCGGTTTCCTGGGCAGGGACTGGGAATCGGCGCCCCCGGACGTGGTGCACGCGCACTTCTGGTCGTCCGGACTGGCGGCGCTGCTCGCGGCGCGGGGCACCGACCTGCCAGTGGTCCAGACCTTCCACGCGCTCGGCGTGGTCGAAGGCCGGTTCGAGGGCTGCGCGTCCGGTCCCGCGGAACGCATCCGGATGGAACGCCTCGTCGGCCGCAACGCGGCGCAGATCGCGGCCACGTGCAGCGACGAGGCGTTCGAACTGGCGCGGATCGGCCTGCCGCGGCCGCGGATCTCGGTGGTGCCGCGCGGGGTGGACCTCGAACACTTCACCCCGGTCGGGCCGCGGGCGGGGCGGGACGCGAAGCAGCGGATCCTGGGTGTCGGGCAATTGGTGCCGCGTAAGGGTTTCGGCACGATGATCGCCGCGCTGCCCTGGGTGCCCGACACCGAACTGGTGATCGCGGGCGGCCCGCCGCTGGACGACCTCGCCGAAGATCCCGAGGCCATCCGGCTGCGGGAGCTGGCCCGGCGGCACGGGGTGGCCGACCGCGTGCACCTGATCGGGCACCTCGCGCACGACGAGATGCCCGCGCTGGTGCGCTCGGCGGATCTCGTGGTGTGCACGCCCTGGTACGAACCGTTCGGCCTGGTGCCGCTCGAGGCGATGGCCTGCGGGGTGCCGGTGGTCGCGACCGCGGTCGGCGGGCTGATCGACACGGTGGTCGACGGGGTGACGGGGGAGCTCGTCCCGCCGCGGCGCCCGGACGCGCTGGCCGCGACGGTTCGCCGGTTGCTGGAGGAACCCGCCCAGCGCGAGGCGTATGGCATCGCGGGCGCGGACCGCGCGCACTCGCGGTATTCATGGGACCGCGTGGGCGCCGACATGGTGCGCGTGTACGAAAAGGCGCTGGGCCTGCGAGCCGCTACGCCCGCGGAACCCGCCCCCGACC
>NZ_VMNW02000105.1 GCF_007713735.2 Amycolatopsis acidicola
CCCCGAAGGCCAGCCGCAAGAGCCCCGCCGCACCCAGTGGCATGAACCTCGCCGCGCGACGAGTCAACCGACGAGTCAACCGACGAGTCAACCGGCGAATGGCGACTTACTTAACCGGTAGACTCGGGTCGTGCAGGGAGACGGCGGGACCCACCGCAGACCGCGCAACCGCGCCGAGTTGATCGTGCTCGCGGGCGCGGAACTGTTCTGCGCCCGCGGCTACCACAACGTCGGCGTGAACGACATCGCCGACGCGGTCGGCATCACGGGACCCGCCATCTACCGGCACTTCCGCACCAAACAGGAGATCCTCGCCGGAGCGATCCTCCGGCTGTCCGACGACGCCGCGGAAACCGTCCAGGCCCGCACGGCGGGACAAGGCCCACCCGGCCGCAAACTCGAGGAAGCGCTTTCCGGCCTCCTCGACCTCGCCCTCAACCGGCGCGGGGCCGGGCGCCTCTACCAATGGGAAGGCCGCCACCTGGCCGCCGCCGACCAGCGCGAACTGGCCCGCCGCGCCACCGACCTCGTGACCCGCCTGCGCGCCCTGCTGCGCGCGGAACGCCCCGAACTGTCCAAACAGGACGCCGGAATGCTCGTCCGCGCCGCGCTCAGCGTCGTCGCCAGCCCGGCGACCCACCGCGCGACACTCCCGCCCGCGAAAGCCCACGCCACGCTCCGCGACTGTGCCCGCTCGATCCTCGCCGCCGGTGAACTTCCACCCCCGGGCCGGAAAAACCCACCCGAAGGATCGCCCGACGTCCTGCCCCGCCGCGAGCGGCTGATCACCGAATCGGTCCGGCTCTTCCGCGAGCGCGGCTACCACCAGGTCAGCATGGGCGAAATCGGCGCCGCCGCGGGCATCAACGGGTCCAGTGTGTACAAACACTTCACCAGCAAGGCCGAACTCCTCGCCGCCGCCTGCTACCGCGCGGCCGCCCGGCTCGAGGTCGCCACGGCGGACGCCTTCACCGGCGCGGAATCCCACGCGCAGGCGCTGGGCCAGCTGATCGACTCCTACGTCCGCCTCACCGTCGCCCAATCCGACCTCGTCGCGGTGTACGTCGCCGAGGAAGCCAACCTCACCCCGGAAGACAAGCACGCCCTGCGCCTCGCCCAGCGCCGCCACATCGACATCTGGGCCGAGCTCGTCGCGGACACCTGCGGCGGCGAAACCCCGGCACAGACAAGGTTCCGCGTGCACGCCGCGCTCAACGTGATCGCCGACCTCGCCGCCCGCTGGCCCGCGGACGCCGGCGCCGGCCCCCGCGTCGCCACCCTCGTGCGGGCGATGCTCCTGCCACAGACTCCTGGCACTGGGCGCGCCCCGCTGTTACAGTCCTCCGCAGGCGATTGACCATTAACTTAGTGTCGCCGCTCGCCGCACCAGCGCCGGTAGGAGGTGGGCATGACTTCCGCGACCACCGAACGCGGGCCGCTCGGCCGCGCCGTGTTCGAAGCCGGGGACCTCCTCGCGTTCTCCTGGTACACCCTGCGTGCCCTGGTCACCGCTCTCGCCAAGGGAAAACTGCCGCTGCGCGAGACGATCACGCAGCTGTGGTTCATGGCCTCGGTCACCACGGTCCCCGCGATCCTCGTGATGATCCCGTTCGGCGTCGCGGTCGCGCTCAACGTCGGATCACTGGCCGCCCAGATCGGCGCCGACGCCTACGGCGGCGCGATCGTCGCGTTCCTCATCATCGGGCAGGCCGCGCCACTGGTGTGCGCGCTGATGATCGCCGGTGTCGGCGGCTCGGCGATCACCGCCGACCTCGGCGCCCGCAAGATCCGCGAGGAGATCGACGCGCTCGAAGTGATGGGCGTGTCCACGATCTCCCGGCTGGTCGTCCCGCGCGTACTCGCCGCGGTGGCGGTGACGGTACTGCTCGGCGCGCTCGTCATGGTGGTCGGAATCGGCGCCAGCCTCGCGTTCCACGTCTACGTTCTGGACGGCACGCCGGGCAGTTTCCTCGGCACGCTCACCCAGTTCGCGTCGGTGAGCGACTTCGTCTCAGCCGAGCTGAAGGCCGCGATCTTCGGCCTGCTCGCCGCGCTCGTCGCCGGCTACAAAGGACTGACGGTGAAAGCGGGCCCGCAGGGCGTCGGCAACGCCGTCAACGAAGCCGTGGTGCTCGCCTTCATCGTGGTCTTCCTCGCGAACGCGGTGATCAGCCAGCTGTTCGGGCTGATCGTGCCCGCGAAGGGGGAGTACTGATGGCCGTGCTGCCCGGCGCCAGGCTGGTGCGGTCCGCCGGCCGCGGCGGAATCGACGGCCTCGCCTCGCTCGGCACGCAGTTCCTGTTCTACCTCAAGGCGATGTTCGCGATCCCGCGCACGCTGAAACGCTACTGGCGGCACGTGCTGCGCCTGACCGGCGAAATCAGTTTCGGCTCGGGCGCGCTGCTCGCGGGCGGTGGCACCGTCGGCGTCATCTTCGCGATGTCGTTCGTCTCGGGCACCCAGGTCGGGATCGAAGGCTTCCGCGGGCTCGACCTCGTCGGCCTGTCCCCGCTGGCCGGGGTGATGTCCGCCGTCGCGAACACCCGCGAGCTCGCGCCGGTGGTGGCCAGCATCGCGCTGGCGACCAAGGTCGGCACCGGGTTCACCGCCCAGCTGGGCGCGATGCGGATCTCCGACGAGGTGGACGCGCTCGAGGCGATCAGCGTCCCGCCGGTCCCGTTCCTGGTCACCACCAGGATGATCGCCGCGTTCATCGCCGTGGTGCCGCTGTATCTGGTGGGACTGTTCGGTTCCTACGTCGCCACCGGCATCACCGTCGTCAACCTGAACGGCCAGTCGCAGGGCACCTACGACTACTACTTCACCCTGTTCCTCCCGCCACAGGACGTGCTCTACTCCTTGCTGAAGGCCGTGTTCTTCGCGGGAATCATCACGCTCGTCCACTGCTACTACGGGTTCTTCGCCCGCGGCGGCCCCGAAGGCGTCGGCCGCGCCGCCGGACGCGCGCTGCGCGCCAGCATCGTGCTGATCATGTCGGCCGACGTCCTGCTGACCATCCTGATGTGGGGCGTGCACCAGACACTGCCCGGGATGAGCCCGCAATGACCCGGCTCCGCCTGGCGCTGGCCGGACTGCTCGGGGTGGCGGTCCTGCTCGCCGCGTCCGTGTCCGCCATCGCCTACCGCAGCGGGGTTTTCGGCGCAGGGCCCGAACTCACGCTGGTGGTGCCCGCATCGGCGGGGCCGCTGCGGCCGCAATCGCCGGTGCAGTACCGGGGGATCGTCGTCGGCACGGTCAGCGAGGTCGAGGCCGGCACCGGCGAGTCGAAGCTGACCCTCGAAATCTCCGGCGACTCGCTGGCGAAGATCCCGGCCGCGGTCAAGGCGCGCCTCCTGCCGCGCACCCTGTTCGGCGATCAGTACGTGGACCTGGTCGCGCCCGACGACCAGCTCGCTCCCGGGCTGCGCGCGGGCGGCACCATCCCGCACGACGACAGCGCGCCGACAGCCCAGCTCTACACCACGGCCACCCGGCTGTACGACCTGATCTCCGCGCTGCACCCGGCCGAGCTTTCCGCCGCGCTCGGCGCGGTCGCGGACACCCTGCGCGGCAAGGGAAACCAGATCGGCGACCTGATCGATAGCGCCCACGACCTCGCCGGTGACACGAAACCGCTGACCGACCAGCTGCTGAAAGCGCTTCCCGGCGTCGCCACCCTGACCGACCAGCTCGCCGCGAGCGCGCCGGATCTGTTCGCCACACTGGACAACGCGGTCGCCCTGTCCGGAACGCTGGTGGCGCACAAGGAAGACCTGCGCCGCCTGCTCGCCGCGGGCATCGATACGGCCTCCACCACGGAATCCCTGCTGGTGGACAACTCCGACCGCGTCATCCGGCTCGTGCGGAACGCGTCCCCGCTGGTGGGCACGATCAGCTCGCATCCCGGCGCGCTCACGTCCACAGTGGACAACCTGGGCAACCTGCTGGACGCCGTCACGCGCGCGTTCCAACACGGCCCCTGGGTGGCGATCAAAGCGCCGCTCACCCTCGACAACCCGTACCCGTACACGGCCGCGGACTGCCCCCGCTACGGCGATCTCGCCGGGCCCAACTGCACCTCGCAAACCCCCGCCCAGCCGCGGCAAACCCCGCAGCCGCAACAACAGACGGCAGGCGGCACGGTCGGCCCTGTCGGCAGCGACACCGAAAAGAACGAGATCGACCAGCTGATCGGGCCCCAGCAGCAGGCGCCGTCCTCGCCCGATCTGCTGACCGTCCTCTTCGGACCGTTGCTGCGCGGCGCGACGGTGGTGAGCGGCGGATGAGGCGTTCCCTGATCGTCACCGGCCTCAAGCTCACCGTGTTCGTGGTGGTCTCGGTGCTCGCCGGGGTCATGGTGGTCAACACGCTCACCAAACCGCTGCCTGGCAGGAACACCGAGTACAGCGGCGTTTTCACCGACGCCGCCGGGCTCGTCACCGGCGCGGACGTGCTGATGGGCGGCGTGCGCGTCGGCCGGGTGGACGAGGTGCGCATCGAGGACGGCCGCGCGCTGGTCACTTTCGCGGTGGAGGACGGCCAGCCCGTGCCGGCCGACGCGCGCCTGGCCATCCGCTACGCCGACCTGCTCGGCGGCCGCACGCTCACCGTGCTGCCCGGCGCCCCCGGCAGCCCGGAACTGGCGCCCGGCGCGGTGATCCCGCTGGAGCGCACCCAGCCCGCGATCGATCTGACCTTGCTGCTCAACGGTTTCCGGCCGCTGTTCGAGTCGATCCAGCCCGCGCAGGTCAACCAGCTGGCGGGGGAGATCATCGGCATCTTCCAGGGCCAGGGCGGCACGGTGGCCGATCTGCTCACGCATACGGTCTCGCTGACCCAGGATCTGGCTTCACGCAGGCAGGTTCTTTCTGGGGTACTGTCCAATTTGAACTCGCTGGTCGATTTCACGCTCACCCACCGCGCGGACTTCCAGCAGCTCATCGAGTCGCTGAACACGCTGGTCACCGGCCTGGCCGAGGATCGAGGCCAGCTCGCCGACGCGATCGACGCCGGGACCGCGCTCGCGAACACCCTCTCCGAGGCCGTCGACAAGGTGCACCCGGAGATCCAGCCGCTGCTGAACTCGCTGACCGCGGCCACCGGCACCGTCACCCGGAACGAAAACGCGCTCAGCGACGCGCTTTCCCGCGCCCCGGCGCTGCTGGCCAACCTCGACCGGACGCTGGACTACGGGTCGTGGGTCAACATCTACGTCTGCAATCTCCAGCTGGACACCGGCCTGCTCGGCCAGGTGAACCTCGACGGCGGCCCGCATTCGGAGGTGTGCCGGTGAACTGGGGAGGGAAGAACCCGCTGCGGACCGGCGCGCTGGCCGCCGCGGTCGCGCTCGTCCTCGTGGCGGCCGCCGTGCTCGCGCCGAATGCCTGGTTCAAGGCCAGGACCGACGATTTCCACGCCCAGCTGGCCAACGCGAGCGGTCTCCAGCAGGACGACCCTGTCTACGTGGCCGGGGTCCCCGCCGGCCGGGTCACCGGGATCGGGCTGGCCGGGGACCGGGTCGACGTGGCGTTCCGGCTCGACTCCGGCGTCGGCCTCGGCAGTACGTCACGGGCCGAGGTCAAGCTGATGACCGTGCTCGGCCGCCGGTATCTGGCCGTGGAACCCAGTGGCCCCGGGCGAATGCGCGCGGGGGACACGATCCCGCTGGAGCGCACCTCGGTGCCGTACCTGCTCGACGACCTCGGCAGGCAGGCCGAGCAGACCACCCAGGACCTCGATCTCGGCCGGCTCCGGCAGATGATGCAGACCCTCGTGCAGACCGTCCCCGACGATCCGGCGCAGCTGGGCCAGGCGCTCGACGGCGTCACCGCGGTCACCGGGATGATCTCCGGCAACAGCGGCCAGATCACCCAGCTGCTGGACGGCACCCAGCAGCTCACCGACACCTTGCTCGCCCAGCAGAACACGCTGGTTTCCTTGCTGGGCAACGCCGATCTCGTGCTGAAGACCCTCATGGACCGCCGCACCGCCATCACCCAGCTGATCGACGACGTGTCCGCGCTGACCACCACCGCGTCCCAGCTCCTGCACGACGACGGCCCGCAGCTGGACTCCCTGCTCGACCAGCTGCACGGGATCACCGGCACGCTCACCGCGAACTCGCAGAACCTGGGCGCCGCGATCGACAAGCTCGCGCCGACCGCGCGTTATCTCGCCAACGCCACCGGCAACGGCGACTGGGCGGACGTCTCGGGCCCGGCCGGACCGTTGCCCGACAACGTGTTGTGCCTGGCCGGACTGGCGAAGGGGTGCAAATGAAGTACCGGATCGTCGTCGTGATCGTCGTCGCGGGCCTGCTCGTGGCGGGCGGGCTGTGGTACTTCCGGCCGAAGCCCACGCTCGCGTTCTCCGCCGACTTCACCCAGGCGGACGGCGTCTACCCCGGCAACAAGGTGACCATCCTGGGCGTGCCGGTCGGCACCGTCACCGCCGTTGAACCGCGCGGCGCCACGGTGCGCGTCAGCATGGCACTGCCCGCCGACACGAAAATCCCGGACAACGCGCAGGCATGGATCGCCGCGCCGTCGGTGATCAGCGAGAAGAACGTCGAACTGACCCCGGCCTACCGCGGCGGCGGACTGCTGGCCGGCGGTGCCGTGATCCCCGCGGAACGCACGCATTCCCCGCTGAGCTGGGATTCCCTGATGTCCTCTGTGGACACGTTGCTGACGGCACTCGGCTCGGACGGCGGAGCGACGGGGAAGGTGCTCCACGCCGGCGCGACCCTGCTGGACGGCAACGGCGCGAAGGTGCGCGACGCGCTGCGGAACATCTCTCAGGCCTCCGGCGTACTCACGTCGAACGGCGACGACACGACGAAGCTGCTCAGTTCGTTGCAGCAGCTGGTCCAGCTCATCACCGACAACAAATCCACTGTGGACAGCGTGACCACCTCGGTCACCCAGGCCGCGCAACTGTTCGCCGGTCAGCGCGACCAGATCGCCGACACCATCGACCGGCTTTCCGGGCTGCTCACGCAGGTGAGCGACCTGGTCGACCGGCACGGCGCGCCGCTCACCGCTGACCTGCAACAGCTTTCCCAGCTCTCCAGCACGATTCTGGCGCACCAGCAGGCTTTGACCGAGGTACTCGACACCGCGCCCCTGGCGTTCGGCAACTTCGACCGCGCCGTCACCCCCGACCACCGGCTGCGGATCCGGCTCGACCTTTCCACGAACCTCTCGCAGGTCCCGCTCACCCAGGACCTGTGCGCGAGGTTCCCGATCCCGTTGTGCAACGGGCCGGGCATCGTCAACCCGGTCCCCATCCCGCCGGACGTCACCCAGGCGCTCGGGATCGACTCCGTGCTCGGCGGTGGGAAATGAAGGCGCGCGTCGCCGCGGTGCTGGCCACCGCCACCGTCCTCAGTGGATGCTCGCTGAGCTTCCAGGACGTCCCGGTCGGCCGCGCGCCGGAGGGCGAGAGCTACCACCTCACCCTCGTGTTCCAGGACGCGTCGAACCTGCCGATCGGCGGGAAGGTCCAGCTCGGCCAGGCCGTCGTCGGGCGGGTGAGTGAGTTGCGCGCCAAGGACTTCCAGGCCCAGGTGACCATCGCCGTGCGGCAGGACGTCCGGCTGCCCGCCGGTACCAAGGCACAGCTGCAGGTCACGTCGGCGCTGGGGGAGGAGTTCATCGCGCTCGAACCGGGCAGCGGGCAGGGCACTCTCGCCGACGGGGCGGTGATCGGCCTTGCGGACACGTCACGCGGGCCCTCGGTCGAGGATCTGCTCGCGGCCGCCGGGACCGTCCTCAACGGCGCCGGGATCGACCAGCTGCGGACGATCGTCACCGAGACCAACACCGCGCTCGGCGGCCGCGAGCAGGAGGTCCGCGACCTGCTGACCAGGCTCGACAGCCTGCTCGCTTCGGTCGACGCGCACCGCGGCGAGCTCACCCGCACGATCGACTCGGTCAGCGCGCTGACCACGACCGTGAACAACGAGCGCGCGACGCTGGAGGCCGGGCTCACCCGGATCACGCCCGCGCTTCAGGTGATCATCGATCAGCGCGGCACCCTCGACGACCTCTTCGGCCGCGTCGGCTCGCTCAGCCGGGTCACCCAGAACGTGCTCGGCAAGACCGAGGACCAGGTGCTCACCCTGACCCGGCAGGTGCGGCCGCTGCTCGACGAGGTCGGCGGGCTGAACGACTCACTCGGCCACGCGCTGGCGGGGATCGCGCCGTTCCAGCAACGCCTCGCGGCGGCCGTCCCCGGCGACTACCTGAACCTCGACGGGACCGTCGACGTGCCGAACACGCTGCTGCCGCTGCTCACCGGACAGCCGCCGCCCGCGCCCGGTTCGGAGCCGGAACCGGTGACCCTGCAAGACTTCCTGGCGAAGGGGACGCGATGAGCGGCCGCGGGCTGACGAGGTCCACGCTGATCCAGCTGGCGCTCTTCCTGGTGGTCGCGGTCGCGTGCACGGCGTATGTGACCACGCGGGTGCTGGCGGCGAACCCGCTCGGCGGCAGCTATCTGGTCCACGTGCGGATGGCCGACACCGGCGGGCTCACGCCGACGTCGGCGGTGACCTACCGCGGGGTCGCGGTCGGCACGGTGGAGGCCACCCGGTTCGAGCCCGGGGTCGCCGGGGTGGAGCTGGATCTGCGGCTGCACAACGGGATCCCGATCCCCGCGTCGAGCCGCGCGGTGGTGCGGATGCCGAACCCGATCGCGATCCAGAGCCTCGACCTGCAGCCCGAGGGCGACGAACCGCCGTATCTCGCCGACGGCAGCCTGATCCCCAGCGAGCGGACCAGCAGGCCGGTCCCGCTGGAGACGCTCCTCGTGCATTTCGCCCAGGTCGCCGATTCGGTGCACACCGAGGATATCGCGAAACTGGCCGACGAGCTCTCCACGGCGCTTTCCGGCAGTAAGTCCAGTTTGGACACCCTGCTCGCGAACGCTGGCCCGTTGCTGGATCTCGTGCGGCAGAACCAGCCGGCGCTGCTGAACCTCGCCGGCAACGCGCAGAAACTCGCCGGCGAAGGCAGCACACTCCGGCAGACAGCGGCGTCGATGCGCCAGCTCACCGATCAGCTGCGTGGCGTCACCCCGGCCGCGGAGCACCTCCTGACCGATGGCCCGCCGCTGCTGGAGAAGATCGTGCCGGTCCTGCAACAGGCGCAGCCCTCGGTGTCCACGTTGCTGTCGAATCTCGTGACCACCAGCCAAATCCTCGTCAGCCGTGACGCGGCGCTGAACGAGCTGCTGGTGGCGATGCCGGACAGTCTCGGTTCCCTGGCGAGCATCGAGCACGACGGGGTGGCGAACTTCTACCTCGTCATCAGCCAGGGGCCCGCCTGCTACTACGGCACGCAACGGCGCCCGGCGACCGACGCCGGTGCCCGCGAGGCGCAGCTGTCGTGGACCTGTGACGGCCATCAGCCGAACCTGCAGCAACGCGGCGCGGCCAATGCACCGAGGCCGGTCGCGGTCACGACGTACGACACGACGACCGGTGAGTCGAGCGCGGCGGACGGCTCACCCGTGCAGGTCGGCTCGACCGGCGGGCAGGCGGGCGTGCTCGGCCCGCGGTCGTGGTATTCGCTGTTTCTGCAAGGCGCGCAAGGAAAGGGGACACCCTGATGCCCGACCGGACGATGACGAAGCCGTCTCCCGTGCCCCGGCCCAAGGTCGAGGAGGAGCCTGTCGCGGAAACCGAAGAGAGTCCACAACGGACTGTGTGGAGCCGGTTTCGGCGGTTGCTGCGGGTGAAGGTGCTGGCGCCGGTGGTGGTCTTCTGCCTCGTCGCCGGCGGCGCGGTGTTCGCCTGGCTGCAGATCAGCCACTACCAGGCACAGGACGACGCGCGAGCGTCCGCTTTGGACGCCGGAAAACGGTACGCCGCCGACATTTCGACCTACGACTACCACAGCCCGAACGCGAACCTGGACCAGGTCGTCGCGCACGCGACGGACAAGTTCGCCGCCGACTACCGCAACGCCTCGGCGTCGCTGATGCAGCTGATCCAGCAGTACCAGGCGACTTCGGAGGGCAAGGTGCTGGACGCGGCCGTCACCGAGTCCGACGCTCAGCACGCCGTCGTGCTCGCCTTCGTCGACCAGACCATCCACAACACCAACCTGAAGGACCCGCGCATCGACCGCAGCCGGATGCGCCTTTCACTGGTCCAGACCGGTGGCGAGTGGCGGCTGGACGAGGTCACGCTGCTTTGAGCCGCCGCGAGCGGTACCAGACGTTCAGCCAGGCCAGGAAACGGAAATGCGCGTTGCGCACCGAAGCGGGCAGTGGATTCCCCACTGCACGGACGATCCGGCGCAGCCGGTCGAACCGACGCTGCTGCTCGTCCGTCCACTCCAGACCGAGCCGCTCCCGCAGCGCGGGCGGAAGAGTGGCCACCAGGAGGAAACGCTGGAACCGCCGCAGCGAAGCCCAGAACGGGAGCGGGACGGGCGGCCGCACGGAGTCGATCGTCTCCAGTAACTGGTCGATCGTCCCGTTGGGGCCGAACGAATCGACCATCTCGTCGTAGTACCGGCAGAATCCGTCCCACGACGGCGGGAGGTCCTTGTCCCGGAGGCCCAGCATCCGGCCCACCTCGGTCATCTGGGCGTAGTAGACGTCCAGCTCCGCGCGCGGGATCGGGCGGCCGTAGAACTCCTGCGCGTCCACCGGCAGCCGCACGAGGGTGGCGTGTACCCATGCATACGCTTGCGGGTCGAGCGCCGAGTAGCGTTTCCCGTCCTCGCGGACACCGGTGAACTTCTTGTGCAGCGCCCGCAACCGCCGCGCCTCGTAAGCCGCGCCGTCGGGGCCGCCGTAGATGTAGATCGACAAGGAGGCGCCGGTGCGCATCAGCCGGGTCCACGGGTCCGCCACGTAGTCGGAGTGGTCCTTCACCCCGGCGGCGACCACCGGATGCGCGACCTGCAGCACGAGCACCTGCGCGGCCAGCAGCCCGGTCCGGAAGTCCCCGAAATAGCGCCAGGCCGGGGTGCCGCGCTCCATGTCGCGCCTCTCACCATTGTGGACGGTCGGATCCCCGCGGCACGAGGACGAACGGGTACTCGCCGGGCGTGGCGGACATCCGCACCTGATCGGTCACGCCCTGGTAGGCGCCGAGCGGGGTCTGCGCGGTGAACGTCTCGGGGTCGAGGTACGCGTGCTCCTCGCCGCGCCCGGCGATCTCCGTCGCGTAGCCCTTGTCGAACACGCCCATGCTCAGGATCCACAGCGCGGCCCGCGTGAGCGAGACGTGCACCTTGTAGCTGCCGCCTTCGGTCGCGCGACGGGCGAGCGCCTCGACGATGCCGGCCGTCATCAGCCACGAGACGATGTAGTCGTTCACGACGAGGATCGGCGGCAGCGCCGGTGTCACGCCGTCGCCTTCGAGGTGCATCATGCCGACGAGGCTGCCCGCCGTCTGGTCGAAGCCGACGCGTCCCGCCCACGGGCCGCGCTCGCCGTTCAGCGAGGCCGTCGCGTACACGATGCCGGGACGCGCTTGTGCCGCCTCTTCCGACGACAGCCCGATGCTGCTGAGGTAGCCGGGCCTGCGGTTGGCGTAGAACACGTCCGCGCCTTTCAGCAGCGCGGAAACCTTGTCCCCGTGGCGGTACGGGTCGACGGTGGCCGAGCGGACCCCGACGTTCGCCGTGACGTACGTGACGTCGTGCTCGATTTCGTTGGGGCGCCACAGGTTCAGCACGTCCGCGCCGTGGAGGGCGAGCGCGCGCAGGCCACTGAGTGGCTGAGCCACTCCGCCACCGAGTGGCTCAGCCTCTGAGTCACCGATCCTCGTGATCTCGATCAGCGGCATGTCCGCGAACGCTTCGCGGTAGTGCCGCTCGGCGAGCAGCTCCTCGGCCGTGCGCAGCATCGGCATCACCGCGCCCGCGTCGGCCGCCGCCTCCTCCAGGTCCAGTCCCTGCCACCGGGCGATCGCGGTGGCGACGGACTCTCTGCTGTCCGGGACCCCGAGCAGGCTCTGCGCCGCGACCTTGATCTTCGGGTACGGGTTGAGCGGCATCATCCAACGGTCGTCGGCCGTGCGGTAGAACGAGAACCCGAGCGCCTGGCCCGGGTTCGCCGGCGAACCGGCCGGATATCCGTTGAGCAGCTCCCATTTCCGGTCGTAGAACGGGCACAGCCGGTGCGGCGCGACCCGCAGATCCACCGCGATGTCCTGGCCCTCGCCGCCGCGTACCCGCCACAGCTTCGCGATGGCCGCGGACTTGGCGGCCAGCGCGATCGCGGCCGCGCCGCCGAGGCGCAGCGTGCTGGGCACGACGGGGTCGGCGCCGGTGAACGTGACCTCGCCGCCGGTGTCGGCCGGGCTCATCCCGATCCCGCCGAGCACTTCGGTGAACTCGGCGCGCGGGTCGAACTCGTCGTGGGTGAGCGGGTTCGCGGCCGCCTTGGCGACCCGGTCAGTCAGCGTCATCGAGCAGCTCCTCCGGCACGGCCACGTGTTTCGCGCGCAGATATTCGCCGACCGCCTTGCCCACCTGGTCCACCCGCAGGTTCGACGACCCGCCGGTGCCGAGCAGCCCGCGCAGCACGAAATGCACCGCGCGCAGCGCCGGGAACTCGTGCCGGACGATCTCCAGGTCCTTCACCTCGGGCAGCAGCCTGCGAAGCTCCATTGTGGACAGAGTGCCGCGCAGCCAGTGCCAGGCGCGGTCGTCACGCACCCACACGCCGACGTTGGAGTTGCCGCCCTTGTCCCCGCTGCGGGCGTAGGCGACCGTGCCCAGCGGAACCCGGCGGGTGCGGCCGGTGGCCGGCGCCTCGCGTGGCTCGGGGTGTACCGGCTGCGCCGCGAGCGCGGTTTCGGCGGGCGGCTCGATGTCGAGCGTGCGGCCGTCGCCGAGCACGGCCTGATGCGCGAGCGCGGACATCGGCAGCAGGGCCGGCCAGTAGTCGATCCGGGGCCTCGGGGTGGCGGTCAGGGGGCCGCCGCCGTCGTGGAAGAAGCCCGGAATGCTTTGCAGGTAAAGGCTTCCCAGCCGTTTCGCGAGGTTCAGCTCGACGAGCGGCGCACGCTCGGCGGCCGCCGCCATCACCCGCACCGGGACAGTGGCTTCCCACTGCGTCTCGGGATCTTCCGCCGCCTTGCCCAGCGGCGTGATGTCCAGTTCGACGCCCTCGGGCAGATCCTTCCCGATCTGCGCGCGCAGCAGAGCGACCTTCGCGTCCACGTCGGGCGCGGTGGCGTACACGGTGTTCATGATCGTGAACCCGAGCTGCCCGAACACCGCGACCTTGGTGGTCGGCGGCGGGGGAGAGCCCGTCACGCCGGTCAGCGCGACCCTGTCCGCACCCGCGGCCGCCAGGCGCAGGGTGTCCAGGTGCACCGTGACGTCCGGGTTGAGATAGCGCGGGCCCTGGATCTCGTAGACCAGCTGCGCGGTCACCGTGTCGACCGTGACCTGGCCGCCGTCGCGCGCGTGCTTGGTGATCACGCTGCTGCCGTCCGCCGCGATCTCCGCGATCGGGAAGCCGGGGGTGAGCAGGTCGGCGATCTTGGTGAACCCGGAGAAGTTCCCGCCCACCGCCTGCGGGCCGCATTCGATGATGTGCCCGGCGGCGACGGCACCGGCGAGCGCGTCCCAGTCCTCCCGGCCCCAGCCGTGCCACCACGCCGCGGGCCCGGCGGTCAGCGAGGCGTCGGTCACGCGCCCGCACACCACGATGTCGGCGCCCTCGGCGAGCGCCGCCGCCACGCCCCAGCCGCCGAGATAGGCGTTCGCCGCCATCGGCGTGACGCCCCAGGAGTCCAGCGGGCGCCCGGTGTCGAGGTTCTCCAGCTGGTGCCCGGCGGCGGCGAATTCGCCGAGCCTTGACACGACGTTGTCGCCCTCGACGTGCGCGATGTGCAGGTGGGGCGCGAGTTCGCGCAGCGCGGCGGCGAGCCCGGCCGGGTGGAAGCCGCCCGCGTTGGTGACCACCTTGAGGCCGCGGTCGCCGATCGCCTCCAGATGCGGGGCGATCTGGTCGAGGAAGTACTCGACGTACCCGCGCGAGGGGTCCTTGCGGTAGCGGGCGGCCAGCGCGGCCAGGGTGATTTCGGCGAGGTAGTCCCCGGCCAGCACGTCCACCGGGTCCCCGGCCATCGCCTCGTCCAGCGCGGTGTAGCGGTCTCCCAGATAGCCGGAGAAGTTCGCGATGCGGATCGGTCGGGCCATCGTCGGCACCTCCTCGTCCCGGAGTTTACTAAACGATCGCTAAGCCCGGCACCGTCAGCGGCCACGCGGTTTCTTCGTGGCCCCGACCGTGGACAGCGCTATGTCGACGTACTTCGCCGCCAGCTTCTCCGGGCGCAGCGGGCCGTCGTCGCGGTACCAGGTGGCGACCGACTGGCACATCCCCAGCAGCGCCCGCGCCGTCTCGGCCACGTCGGCCACCACGAACACCTTCGCCCGCACGCCGTCGGCGATGATGTCGGTGAGCAGCCGCTCGATCCGCTTGCGGGTGGCCGCGTAGTGCTTGCGGTTGGCGGGCTGCAGGTAGCGCAGCTCCGAATCCAGCGCCGCCAGCCGCACCCGGTGCGTCATGTGCAGCACCACGGCCTCGACCACGTTCGCGAACCGCTGCTCCGGTTTCCCGCCGCCCTCGCCGGCGGCCGCGAACGCCCGGCTCGCCACGTCGTTGGTGGCGGTCTCCAGCAGGGCGACGAGGATCGCTTCCTTGTTCTCGTAGTAGTAGTACAACGCCGGCACGGTGACCCCGACGCGGCGCGCGATGTCCCGCACCGCGGTGCCGTGGAAGCCCTGCTCGTAGAAGGCGTTGAGCGCGTGCGTCAGGATCGGGGACAGCTCCAGCGGCTCGTAGCTGCGCCACTGCTGGCCGGTCGTTTCGGTCGCCATCACGTGCCCGCCCTGCGAAAAATCGGATTCCGGAAGTCCACACGCTACACCCCCGCCGCCCTTTACCTACCGCTCGCTAAGGCTCAGGCGAGTTTCGAGACCTGGACGAAGATGGCGGTGCACTGCTCGACCAGCCCGGCCTCGTCGACCTTCAGCGTGCCGTCCAGCCAGGAGGTGAGCGCCTGGGCGAGCCCGCCGACCAGGACCTGCGCGAGCAGTTCCAGCCGCGGCCCGTGGTCGATCCGGTAGAACTCGCTGGCCTGCAGCCCCAGCAGGTGCACGAACCAGCGGGTGGACTCGACGCGCCGCGGCGCGAGCACCGTTGCGCTCAGCGCGGGGGAGAAGAGCAGCCTGCCGCGGCGCGGGTCCTCGGCGATCCGGCGGACGAGATTGCCCAGCCCCGCCTTGGTCTTCGCGCGCGCGTCGTCCGGCGCGGCCTGGACCGCTTCGAGCGTGGTCGCCGCGATCTCGCCGACGACGTGGTCGTAGACCGCGACGGCGAGCGCGTCCCGGTCGGCGAAGTTTTCGTAGAAGTACCGCGCCGCCAGGTTCGCCTCCCGGCAGACCCCGCGCACGGTCAGCTCCTGCGGGCCCTCGGCGGAACCGAGCAGGCGCAGTCCGGCCTCGATCAGCTGGGCGCGCCGCCCCGCTTGGCGGTCCTCGCCCGCGACGCCCCCGTACGTGCGCAGCGGTGTCGTTTCCATGCCGACCATCTTGACATCCCGGGCGCCGCGGCACAGCATATCTGCTAACGGTCGTGTTCAGATTGGAGCCGTGATGCGGAGCGACGACCTGATGCTGGGGGCCGGGCTGCTGGCCGGGTCCGCCAACGTGATCATGCAGCTGGGGCATCCGGCGGTGGGTTACGGCGTGTACGAAAGCCGGGTGGAGAACGGGCGCCTGTTCGACCATCCGGTCAAACGGACCCGCACCACGCTCACCTATCTCGCGGTCGCCACGATGGGCAGCGAAGAAGAGCGCAAGGCCTACCGGCGCGCGGTCGGCAAACAGCATGCGCAGGTGCGCTCCACCGGATCGAGCCCGGTGAAGTACAACGCGCTCGACCCCGGGCTGCAGCTGTGGGTGGCGGCCTGCCTCTACCGCGGCGTCGAGGACATCTACCGCGTGTTCGCGGGCGGGATCGACCCGGAGATCGCCGAGGAGGTCTACCAGGCCTGCTCGCGGCTGGGCACCACGCTGCAGGTGCGCGAGGACATGTGGCCCGCGGACCGGGAAGCCTTCGAGAAGTACTGGACGAACGCGCTCGACGAGGTCGTCATCGACGACACCATCCGGGCGCACCTGATGGACATCACGACGATGAAGTTCCTGCCCCGCCCCGTCTCGACGGCGATGGGCGGGTTCAACACCTTCGTCACCACCGGGTTCCTGCCCGAGCGGTTCCGCGAGGAGATGAAGCTGCCGTGGTCCGCGCAAAAGCAGCGCAGCTTCGACCGGCTGATGCGGCGGATCGGCGCGGTGACGCTGCGCTCACCGCGGGTGCTGCGCGAATTCCCGTACAACGCCTACATGTGGGACCTGCGCCGCCGCATCGCCAGCGGCAGGCCGCTGGTCTGACGATCACTCGAAGCGCGTGGGATCTCCCGCGCCGTACCGGACGATTTCCGGCTCGCCGCCGGAGAAATCGACCACCGTGGTCGGCTCCGTGCCGCAGTCCCCGGAGTCGATCACCGCGTCGAGCACGTGATCGAGTTCGTCCTTGATCTCCCAGCCCTGGGTGAGCGGCTCCTCCTGGCCGGGCAGCAGCAGCGTGCTCGAAACGATCGGCTCGCCCAGCTCCGCCAGCAGCGCCTGCGCCACGACGTGGTCCGGGATCCGCACGCCGACGGTCTTCTTCTTCGGGTGCTGCAGCAGCCGCGGCACCTCCTTGGTGGCGGGCAGGATGAACGTGTAGCTGCCCGGCGTGGCGGACTTGATCGCGCGGAACACCGAGTTGTTGACCAGCACGAACTGGCCCAGCTGGGAGAAGTCGCGGCACACCAGGGTGAAGTGGTGCTTCTCGTCGAGCTGGCGGATCGACTTGATCCGGCCGATGCCGTCCTTGGTGCCCAGTTGGCAGCCGAGCGCGAAACAGGAGTCCGTGGGGTAGGCGATGAGGCCGCCCTCGCGCACCAGCCCGACCACCTGGTCGATGGAGCGCTTCTGCGGGTTCTCCGGATGCACGTCGAAGTACTTGGCCATGCGGGGAGCTTAGGGTGGCCCGGCGGGGCACGCCGGGCCACCCGTTCGCTTCAGCAGTTGCCCGTGAACGCCTGCCCGGCGAAGCGGCGGCCGAACCAGGTGATCACGTCGTTCACCGCCGCGCCGTCGGCGAGCAGATGCTCGGCGAGGTAGGTGTTCCACTGCGTCGGGACACCCGCCTGGCAGTAGGCCTGGCGCGTGCTGTCCTCGGTGGCCGCCGGGATCACCTCGTCCAGCAGGCCGCGGTACTGCAGCACGGGGAAGCCGATCGGGTACTTCGCGCCCGAGGGCGCCGTCCCGATGCCCACCCCGAGCTTCTGCTCGTCCACGACCTCGCCCCACGTGCGGCCGTCGGTGCCCTTGAGCGCGTAGATCTCGTCGAGCGTCAGCTTGTCCGTCGTGTAGCCGGAGATGTCGGCGAAGGCGAAGCCGAGGATCGTGCCGTAGAGGCAGTTCTTCTTGACGTTCGTCACCGCGGTCCGTCCGGTGTCGTTGAGCAGCGAGTCGAACGGCATCTTCGGATACGCCGTGCTCAGCCCGATCACCGCGTCGGCGAGGAAACCGGCGAAGGCGCTGCCGTTGAGCGCGGCCGCGGTCACCTTGAGATCACCGGGAACCCCGCCCGACGCCACCCCGGCGATGGTGAGATCCGGCGCGTAGGACGACGCGAGCTGCGCGGCCCACAGCGACGCGGCGCCGCCCTCGGAATAGCCCCAGATCCCGACTTCGGTACCCGCGGACAAACCCGCGCCGGGCACCTGGAACGCGGTGCGCGCGCCGTCGAGCAACGCGTGCGCCGCGTTCGCGCCGACGACGTAGGTGTGCGTCTGCCCGTCGAGATAACCGACTCCGTCGGTCGCCGCGACCGCGTATCCGGCTTTCAGCGCGGCCGCGATATTGTCGCCCTCGTATTCGTCCTGATAGGCGCCCGCGAGCTGTTTCGAGAACGCGCATTGCGGGCCGAGTCCGAGCGTGCCCGGATTGAAGGCGACGACCGGGCGGGTCCCCGTTCCGGTCCACGCGGCGGTCGGCACGGCGATCGTTCCGGACACCGCGATTCTGTTCCCCGCGACATCGGTAGAGGCGTACTGCACCTTCCACGCCTTCATCGGGATCGAACCCGGAACTTCCTTCAGCGTCACGGGTTCGCAGGCGAGCAGGGTGCCGGGCGCGGCAGTAACGCTCGACGGCGGAGTGTAGATCGCGGCGTCGGCCGCAGTGCAGGAAACCGCGGCGGCACTGGCCGCCGGCACGATTCCCGCGGCCGCGGCGAAAGCGGCCACGGCGGTCAGCAAAGCGAAAGATCGTCCTTTCACCGGATGCTCCCTTTCGGTCGGGTCCATAACCGGCCGCGGCTGTTTCGTGAAGGTAACCTACCGGCGAGTAGGTGGCTATCGCCGGAACGGAATTTGTGTCGCGGGACCGAATACCGGGGCTTCCGGTTTTCGCGCCGGTGAGCACGGCACGATTCAGACGGCGGCCTCCGCCGCCTGGCACAGTCCATTGGGGAATAGGGGCAGGCCGGGCTCGCCGGCTGGGGCCGCGCGTTTCAGGACGGCAGGTGCCCGTTCCGCGACACCATTCTCGCCGCGATGTCGCGGATCTTGCTGTTGCTCTCCTGGGAAAGCTTGCGCAGCAGCAGGAACGCCTCGTCCGGGCCGCACTGGTACTGCGCCATCAGCATGCCCTTCGCCTGCTCGATGGCCGCCCGGGTGTCCAGCGCCTGCCGCAGGTTCTCCGCCTCCTCGGCCAGGTCCTCGCTCGCCGTGCGCTCCCGCAGCGCGGCGATCGTGAGCAGCCGGGGCGGGCGTGGATCCTCCCCGGTGGCCGGCTCGTCCAGGAACGGGCGCAGCGCCGTCACGTCCTCGACGTGGTGCAGCACCCCGGCGAGCCTGCCGTCGGGATGGCGGATGGGGGAGTTGACCGGGAGCCAGTACTTCTCCACGAACTCGCCGCCGGGACCGGGGACGTCGTAGCGCTGCAACGGCATGTGGTGCCGCCGTTTCCGCTTGAGCACGCGCTCCAGCGACCGGCGCAGGTTGGCGACCCCATCGGCCCCGGGGTCGTCCGGGTTGTCGGGGAACGCCCGGAAAATGGGCTCGCCCAGCAGATCCGGGCCCGCGCGCCCCGTCGCGGCCAGGTAGGCCGGGTTGACCGCGCGGATCGTCAGCGCGGTATCCAGCACCAGATACGGGGAGACGGTGGCCCGGAACACCGCGTCGTCCTGAATGGCGCGGAACACTGAGAAGTCCGAACGGGATGGACGGCTCATCCGCTGAGCGTAAACGCGCGCGCGGGGAAACGTAAGGGGTCAGCCGCCCGCCTTGGCGTTGGCCAGTGCCTGTTTCGCGAGCTCGTCGCCGCGCGACGCGGCCCGCTCGTACCACATGGTGCCTTCGGCGAGGTTGCCCCGATGCCAGTGCAGGGCGCCGAGGTTGACCTCCGCGGGCAGGTGCCCGGCGCCGAGCGCCTGGTGGTACCACCGCTCGGCCTCGGTGTACTCGCCGTGCTCCTGCAGGATCGCGCCGAGGTTGAGCATCGCCTCGGGCAGGCCGTGGTCGGCGGCGCGCCGGTACCACGCCTCGGCGTCCTCGGTGCGGCCACGTTGTTCCAGCAGCACGGCCAGCCCGAACTCCGCGACCTTCCCGTCCTCCGCGGTCGCGGCGCGCCGGAACCACGTCTCGGCGGCATCGAGATCTCCTTGGGACCACAGGCTTCTGGCCAGTTCCAGCGCCGCATCGGTATCGCCCTCCTCGGCCGCCACGCGGCGCAGCTCCTGCACGTCTTCCCGCGGCACGCCCACGTTCTCCGTCTGCGACAACAGGCCCAGCAGCCGCACCGCCGCCGGGTCCCCGGCCAGCGCCACCCGCCGCAGCAGCTCGCCGCCGCGTTTGCGGTCGCCGTGCAGGATTTCCAGCACCGCCTCCTTGCGCACCCCGGCGAGATCACCGGCGGCCGAAGCCTGCCGGTACGCCGCGCGGGCGTGCTCGATGCGGCCGGTCTGCGCGAACAGGCCGCCGAGGTTGGTCAGCCCCTTGGTGTCCCCGGCCAGCGCCGCGCGCCGGTACCACCGCTCGGCGCCCTCGACGTCCTGGCGCGCTTCGGCCATCGCGCCGAGCGCGGACATCGCCCAGCTGTTGCCCGCTTCGGCCGCCCGCAGGTACCAGCCCTCGGCCGCGGCGTCGTCATCGCTCACTTGCGCCGCCCAGCCCAGGTTGTACATCGCGAACGGGTCGTTGCCCGCCGCCAGGACCGTCCACAGCCTGCTCGCCTCCGCCACGTGGCCGTGCCGTGCCGCGGCCCCGGCGATCCGGAACATCTGGTCCACCGAAAGTCCTTGCGTGCCCAGCAACCGCTGCCACACCTGCTCGGGGATGGCGTCCCCGGCGGCCTCCGCGGCGTCCACCAGGTAGTCGAAGGCGACGTAGTACCCGGCGTCCACGGGCCGCAGCGCGCGGGCGGCCCCGCGCACCGGTTCGGTCGCCCAGGCCAGCGCGGCGCCGAGGTCGGTCTCCCCGAACTGGCTCCGGTACGGCTCGGACAGGTACACGGTGTGCAGCTCCGCCAGCCAGTCCAGCGGAACGGGGTCCAGGTATCCCGCGCGCCGCAGGTCGACGGCGCCGCTGACCAGCGCCGCGCCCGGCTCGTGCCCGGCCGTCCGCCAGCGCTGCACGGCGGCCGGGGCCGCGGCCAGCTGCTCGGCGAGCCCGGCGTCGCCGTCGAGTGCCTCGGCGATCCGCGGATCGCCGCGAAACCGTTGCGCCACCGCCGTTTCCGCCTGGTCCAGGCGACGGCCGAGCAGGACCGGCGCGGACAGCATCCGGCCGGTCTTGTCCGTGTCGATCGCGCGGCGCGCGCCCGTGCGCAGGGTGGCCAGCAGGACGACGTCGGGCCTGCCCGGCGGGCACAACGCGCCGAGCAGCCCGTCGTCGAGGCTGTCGGTGGAGAGGTAGCGGTCCAGGTCGTCCAGCCACAGCACGGTTTCGGTGAGCCCGGTGCTGGTGGACGCCAATGTGCGCAGCGCGGCGGTGTCGCGGGGGATCAGGAGCGTGCGCCAGCCGAGCCGGGAAGCGTTGCGCCGCACCGCTTCGTAGGCCGAACGGGTCTTGCCCGAGGCCGAATCCCCTTGCAGCACCACGAGACCGCCCTTGGCGAGCGCCCGGTCCAGCTGGGCGTCCGCGGTGCGCGGCACGTACGGCGGCAGTGGCTCACCGTCGGGGAGCTGCCACGCGGGGTGCACGCCGAGCCGCAACGGGTCGAGGCCGTCCAGCGGGACGAGCTGGATCGCCCCGCCGTCGCGCAGGGTCCGGATGACGCTGTTGTCCGCGGCGGCGGCGACACGCCTCCTCCGGCGTTCGAACAGCGGCACCGGCACTCCTTCACTCCCGCGGCGGCCGCCACCGCGCTGACACGACGGCGCTACTTTCCCACAAAACTACCCAACAGGGTGACAGCGGCGTTCTCGACGGGCAGCCGGGGTACCGGTTCGCCCGCACTGGGGTCGGCCGTCGTGGTCGCCACCCGGACCGGGCCACCGTGCGCGACCAGCACGAGGTCACGCCCGTCGTAGCGGGACAGTACGCGGTGCGTCCGCTCGTAGAGGTCGAGGATGCTTTCCCCGCCTTCGGGATGGCGGCGTGGTTCCCGCCACAGTCCGTCGATCACGTCCTGCACGGTGCCCTCGCCGAGCGGGTCGGAGAACCGCCTGCCCTCGAGGAACCCGAGGTCCTGCTCGCGCAGCCCGGGATCCGTGAAGACGTCGAGCCCGAGCTCGGCGGCGATGATCGCGGCCGTCTCCCTGGCCCGGCTCAGGTCGCTGCTGATGATCGCTTCGGCCCCGCAACCGGCCAATGCCCCGGCGGCGCGGGCCGCCTGCTCGCGGCCTTTCGCGGTGAGCGGCCCGGCCTCGGGGGACTGGCCCTGCACGCGGCCGGCCAGGTTCCACTCGCTTTCGCCGTGCCGCACCAGACGCAGCGCCATCAGAACTGCAGCCGCGGGTCGTCGTAGTTCTTGAACTCCAGCACGTTGTTCGACGGGTCGACCAGCGCGATGGTGCGGTGCTGTTCGGCGGTGCCCTCGAAGCGCAGCGCCGGGCCGGCCAGCACTTTCAGCTTGCGGTGCTCCACCAGCCGCAGCAGCCGGTCGAAGTCCTCGGCGCGGGCGAAGCTCACCCCGAAATGCCGCGGGTACATCACGGCTTCGTCGGGGATGTCCTCGGACAGGTGGCAGACGAGCTGGTCGCCGAAGAAGTCGAAGGTGACCCGGTCGTCGTAGCGGCGGGCCATCTTCGCGCCGATCCCGAAGACGTAGTAGTCGACCGCCTCGTCGAGGTCCCGCGCGGGGATCGCGATGTGGCAGGCGTCGTGCATGTCGCGCACTTGTGTTGCTCCTTTGTGGACGGTCAGGCCACGGAAACGGTCCGTGACCGGGGGAAGTCGGCGGGCGCGAACTGGAGGAGGGTGTCGCCGCGCAGCCCTTGGCGCAGCGTCTCCACGCCCAGCACGTCGGCCGCCGCGATGTTGCCGAGGTTGACCTCGGGCCCGATCTCGCGGATCAGCTCCACCTGCAGGTCCTTGGTCGGTGCCTCGAACAGCAGCCGGGACGGGTCCACGGCCGCCAGCACGGCGGCCAGCACGTCGTCGCGCAGGTGCCCGTCGGGCCTGGCCATCCCGCTACGGCCGCTCTCGCGGGTTTCGGTGATCACCAGCGACGCTCCGGCCGCGAGGTCCTGCTCGATCGCGCCGACCCAGTCGGCCGGGGTCAGCAGCGCGGAGCGCTCGGCGTCCTTGTAGCCGACCTCGGACAGCACCGGGCGGTGCGCCGCCATCCGCCGGACGTAACCGGCTTTGGCTTCCTGGTCCAGCGGGATGGTCCCGTTCGACACCTCGATGTGCGTGGCGCCGGTGCGCTCGACGAGCGCGAGGTAGTCGTCGAGCCTGCCGCCCCAGAGGTACCGCTCGAACAGCGTCCCGCCGAAGTAGAACCCGATACCGGCTTCGCGCAGCACGGCGATCTTGCGGTCGAGGTCGCGGGTCACCAGGGCGGTGCCCCAGCCGAACTTGACCAGTTCCACGTACTCGCCGTGGCTGGCGACCACGTCGGTGAACAGGCCCGTCGGCAGGCCGGGGTCGATCATCATCGTGGTGCGGCTCATCGGGCTCCTCCTGAGTTCACGAGCGCGAGTTCCTCGCGGCTCTCGGCGGTTGCGGTGCGGCGGACGGGGCGGGCCCACGCCCGGCCGGACAGCGCGAGACTGAAGGGGGTGTGCCGGGCGGCCGCGGTGACCAGGCCCGACGCGAGGTACAGCACCGGCAGCAGCACGAGCACCAGCACGGTCAGCACGAGCGCGTTCGGCACGGTCTGGGCGTAGTCGACCAGGCCGGCCCAGGTGAGCACGAGCAGCGTGCCCTGCAACAGCAGCGGGTGCACGAGGTAGATGCCGAAAGAGGCGTCCGAACCGCCGCGGATGAGCTTTTCGCCCGGCCGCCCGCGCTCGGCCCACAGCAGGCCCGCGGCCAGGAACGCCCACACGACACCGAAACTCTCCACCACGACCACCGGCTCGAAGACGATGCTGGCGGCCAGCGGGTCGAGGCCCTGCACGTACACCTGCAGCAGATACACCCCGATGCCGAGCCCGATCGCGGCCGCGCAGGCGCCGAACGCGACGCCCACGTGCGCCCTCGTCCACGCGACCAGCCGCTCGCGGTGCCAGGCCGCGATGCCGCCCGCGAGGATGTAGCCGAGGTAGCTGGGTAGCAGCGCGTCCGGCGCGTGCACCCAGCCTGCCAGCGGTCCGAAGGCCCAGTTCCGTTGCACCGCAAGGGAGAACAGCAGCTGGAAGCAGACGCCGAAGCCGAGCAGCAGGCCGTGGTGCTTCTGGGTGGCTTTGAGGAAAGCGCGCAGGAGCGGGTAGATCAGATAGATCTGCATCGACACGAGCAGGAAGTACAGGTGGTAGCGCGCGGTGCCGGTGAGCAGCTGCTGCACGAAGTTCTCACCGAGGTACGGCCCGCCGTTGGCGAAGAAGTACAGCACCGTCCACGTCACGTACGGCACGACGACGAACAGGTAGCGCCGCCGCCAGAACTTCGGCCACCGCATCTTCTTGCCCTTCGTGCTGTAGGTGAGCACGAACGCGGTCAGCACGAAGAACACCTCGCGGCTGACGTGGAAGACGATGATCAGCGCGCCGATTCCCGCGGTGGGCGCCACCGGGGCGAGCGCGAGCACGTGCATGCCGATCACCAGGCCGACGGTCAGGACGCGGACCAGGTCGACGTAGTACAGGTGTTCGCGGCCACCGCTCACTGCGTGCCCGCCAGCTCGGCCCGCAGCGCCCGCCGCAGGACCTTGCCGGTGGGACCGAGCGGGCAGGTGTTCGCGGCCACCGCTCACTGCGTGCTCGCCAGCTCGGCCCGCAGCGCCCGCCGCAGGACCTTGCCGGTGGGACCGAGCGGCAGCGCGTCGGTCACCTCGATCACGGTCGGCCGCTTGTACCGGGTGAGCCGTTCGGCGCACCAGCTGGCGAGTGACTCGGCCAATCGGCCGGAGTCGGACCGGGCGCTGGTCACGAACGCGACCGGCACCTGGCCGAGCCGCTCGTGCGGCGCGCCGACCACCGCGACCGCGGCCACCCCGGGGTGCGCGAGCAGGACGTTTTCCACTTCCTGCGGGTAGATCTTCTCGCCGCCGCGGTTGATCACGTCGTCGGCGCGCCCGGCCAGGGTCAGGAACCCGGCGTCGTCGAGACGTCCAACGTCCCCTGTGCGCAGCCACCCTTCCGTGGTGCGGGCGGGCCGGGTGCGTTCCGGGCGTTCGCCGTCGAGTTCCAGGTACTGATCGACGATCTGCGGGCCGCGCAACAGGACTTCGCCCTCTTCACCGGGCGCGACGGGGGTGCCGTCCGGCCTGCCGACGATGAGCTCCAGCTCGACTGGCAGACCCACTGAGCCACTCCGCCGCTGTGCCGCGTCGAGCGGGTTCGCGGTGATCTGCCCGGCGGCTTCGGACATCCCGTACGTTTCGAGCACACCGACGCCGGTGTGCTCGGCGAAAGCGCGAGCTGTCTCAGGGGGCAGTGGCGCGGAAGCCGAGCGGGCGAAGCGGATCCGCTCGATCACGTGCGCCGGCGGCGGGGGCTGCTTGGCCAGCGAAGCCAGGATCGCGGGGACGGCGTTGAGCCACGTGGCGGAGTGTTCCTCGACCCTGGCCCAGTATTCGGCTGCCTCGAACCGCCGGTCGATCACCAGCGAACCGCCGCCGGCCACGGTCGCCAGCAGGCCCATCACCTGCGCGTTGACGTGGAACAGCGGCAGCGGGGTGTACCCGCGCTCGCCGGGGCCGAAGCCGTGGTGCCGCGCGACCCGCCCGGCGGCGTGCATCAGCTGCCACTCGGTGAGCGGGATTCCCTTGGGGCGCCCCGTGGTTCCGGAGCTGGTGAGCAGGACGGCGGGGCGTAGCGCGGCGGCGTCGCTCGGGCGCGAGGCGGTGGTCGCGGACCAGATCAGGCGCGGACCGGTGAGGTCCACCGAGAAGATGTCGAGTTCCGGCCGGATGACCGGCTCCGCGTGATCGGTCGCGAGCACGTCCACGCGCAGCCTGGTGAGCACCTCCGACAGCTCCGTGGCGGTCAGCCGCGGGTCGATCGGCGCGACGGTCAGCCCGGCCGAAAGACAGCCGAGGTACGCGGCGGTGAAGACGAGCGGATCGGCGATCACGAGCCCCACGCGGCTCACGGGGCGGACGTCCTGCCAGCCCGCGGCGTGCGCGGCGACTTCGCGCCAGTTCAGTGCCCTGCCGTCGGCACCCGAGCGGTAGGCGGGCGAGTCCGGTTGCTCGCGCGCCCGGGTGGACAGTAAACGGGACACAATCGCCATAAAGCCCTCCACACGCTTTTCACCGAACCGTGACCTAGTTTGGCCACGTTTCCTAGGAGTGCGCTGGCAGGCTCATGAGAGACACCTGAGAAGACCGCGGTTAACACGGCTTTGCGCACCCCAAGGGCACACTGTGAGCATGAAATTTTCGCGCCGACGGCGCAGGAGAGCCGCAACCGGACAATGGGTCCGGCTCATTCTGTGCGCCGGGGCGCTGGTCACCTTAGCGGCCTGCTCGGCGACGGTCGCCGTCACGCCCGCCAGCTCCGCGGCGCATGCCGTCCCCGCCCAATCCGCGGTGGTCAAAGGCGTTTCGACGGTGCAGCGTGACCTCACGGTGGACGGGACGAAACGCTCGTACCTCGCGGTGCGCGCGAGTTCGAAACGAACCGGTCTCCCGTTGCTCGTCGTTTTGCACGGGCGCGGTATCACGGCAAGGCAGGAATCGGCACGAACCGGATTTCTCGCCTATGCGCAGCGCGGGCTCGCGAACGTGGTGTATCCGATGGGAATCGGGCAGTCGTGGAATGCCGAGCACGGTTGCTGTGGATTGGCTGTGAAAGAGGGCGCGCACGACACGGCATTCGTCACCTCCGTCGTGGGCGACGCCACCCGCTATTTCGGCGCCGATTCACGGCGGGTGTACCTCGTCGGCTACAGCAACGGCGGGCGGCTCGCGTTCACCGAGGTGTGCGAGCACCCGGGCCTCTTCGCGGCGATGGCCACCTACGGCAGCGTGCCCTCGGTGACCTGTCCCGGCAGGAAACCGATCTCGGCGCTGATCTCCTCGGGTACGGACGATCCGATCGTGCGGTCGGTGCACTCCTCGCCCAGTTCCGCCGCCGCGGTGGAATCCGCGGTGACGCAATGGCGCACGCAGAGCCAGTGCACCGCGTCGAACACCACCGGAACCGGGCCGCTGAAGCTCACGACGTGGACAGGCTGCGCCGGGGGAACCGAAGTGGCGCAAGGGATCTACCAGGGCCTGACACATTATTGGCCCGTGGCCACCAAGACCTCGGCCCCCTACACCACCCCAGTCGGCCCCCAAGCCGCCGCCGCGACGGTCATGTGGAACTTCCTCTCCCGCCACACCCTGTAGCGGGTCGACGTCTCACGTAGGACGTCCGGCGAGTGGATCTCTGCTCCGCTCGAGGCCTCGCGTTCAGGGCTATCCAACGTAGGACGTCCCCTCTCTGGCGGGCTTCTGTTTGAACGGAGTTCCCGCTACCCGCCGGACCTGCCGCTACACGCCGGACCTCCCGCTACCGGCCCAACCTCCCGCAACCTCCGCCTACCGTCCGGGCCTCTCGCTGCCCGGCAAGCCTCCAACCAACGTAGGACGTCCGCGCCTGCCGGACCTCCCGCGACTCGCGGGACTGTTGGCAATCCGCGGGGGAGCCCTCACCACCCGGGGTTTCTCGCTGCCCGCCGGAGTTCTCGCTGCCCGCCGGACTCCCGCTAGCGGCAGATCTCCGCTCAACGGGTGGCCTTTTCTACTTCGAAGAAGCCCGCTACCGCCGGGCCTCCTCCCGCTCGCCGGACCTCCCGCTGCCGGCACAACCTCCCGCTACCGGCGCAACCTCCGGCTACCGTCCGGGCCCCGCCACCCGGCAGGCCTCCGTCCAACGTAGGACCTGTCTCTTATACACA
>NZ_VMNW02000106.1 GCF_007713735.2 Amycolatopsis acidicola
GTGAGGTGGGGCGGCTCGGTTTCCGTGCGGTGGGATAGGGGCTGCTGGGGTTCTGCGTGGCGAGGTGGGACGGTTGGGTTTCTGCGTGCCGAAACCCGTTGGGGCCACCGGGTTTGCCCGCGGCGAGGTTGGGATGGCTAGGTTTGCGCGCGGTGGGATGGGGCGACTGGGATTCCGCGTAGCGAGGTAGGACGGTTAGGGCTCCGTGTGCCAAAAAACCTTGGGGCAGTTGAGTTCCCGCGCAGCAGCGTAGAAGCGACCGGCCGGATCAGACGCTGGCTGCGGCGTGTTTTCCGGTCGAGAGTTCGCGGCCGTTGCTGATCAGCTGTTCCGCGATCTCGTCGATCGAAGCCGTGAAATCGCGGTCCTTCGTCTCGTCCAGGTCGGCCAGTGACTCCAGCAGCCACACGCGCCAAGCGGTGACCAGGCGGGCGAACGTTTCCGTGCCGAGGCCGGAAAACCGGAAGTGCCCGTCGGCCTCGACGAGGTAGCCTGCGTCGACCAGTTGCCGCGCCGTGGGTTCGAAAATGCCCGCCGGAACTTCCGTCTGCTCGGCGAATTCCTGCAACGTCGCCGAGCCGTCGTCGACGCTGTTGCGGTACACCTGAACCAGCAGCCAGCCCTGCGCGTGCGTCAGCGGCACGCCGGAGCGCGCGAGGATGGCCGGGCCCGGGTCGGTCTTGCGCCTGCGCCACATGGTGGCGACCACTTTTTCCAGCTCCTGCCTCGAATCCCCGGATCCGGGCTCCGAAAACCCGGTGCTGGTCGCCGCCACGGCCTTTGTGGAATCGCGAAGCGGGACCTGCTTGAGGAACAGCGCCACCACGAACGACAAGAGGCCGATCGGCACCGCGGCGAGGAACATCGTGTGGAAGGCGTCCACATAGGACTCGACAGTCGGCGCGGCGGGCAGTTCGTTGTTGAAGATCGTGCCGAAAACCGCCACCCCGAAGGAACTTCCCAGCGTGCGCAGGAAACTCACGCCGGACGTGGCGACGCCGAGATCCTCGTACTCGGCGGTGTTCTGCACGACGATCGTCGGGACCTGCATACAGCAGCCGAGCCCGAGGCCGAGCACGATCATGTACCCCGAGGTGACCCAGAAACTCGTGTGCACGTCCAGCAGGGACAACAAGTACAGGCCCAGCGCCAGCACCAGCGAGCCCGCGACCGGAAACACCTTGTACCGCCCCGTGTGGCTGATCACGACGCCGCTCAGCAGCGCGGTGATCATCAAGCCCACCACGAGCGGCAGCATGCGCAGCCCGGACTCCGTCGCCGTCGCGCCTTGAACGCGTTGCAGGAACGTCGGCAGATACGTGATCCCGCCGAGCATCGCGAACCCGACGACGAAACTCAGGATGCCCGCGACGCTGAACACCCGGCTCCGGAACAGCCGCATCGGCAGCATCGGCTCCGCCGCGCGCTGCTCCACCAGCACGAACAGGGCCAGCAGCACCACGGAGCCGATCGCCATCCCGATGATCGTCGGCGAAGCCCACGGGTACTCCGTGCCGCCCCAGCTCGTGACCAGCGTCAGCCCGGTGGAAGCCAATGCGATCAGGAGAATCCCGAGGTAGTCGATCCGCGGCCGGGCCGTGCTCTTGACCGTCGGCAGCGCCGCCGCGGCGATCACGATGACCAGCACGCCGAGCGGGATGTTCACGTAGAAGGCCCACCGCCAGCTCAGGTGGTCCACGAACAGCCCGCCCAGCAACGGTCCCACCACGGTGGCCACGCCGAACATCGCGCCGATCGCACCCTGGTACTTCCCGCGCTCGCGCAACGGCACGACGTCGGCGATGACCGCGGAGGACGTGACCATCAGCCCGCCGCCACCGAGCCCCTGCACCGCGCGGAACGCGATCAGCCAGACCATCGAGTCGGCCCAGCCGGAGAAGAACGAGCCGATCAGGAACAGCACGACGCTCGCGAGGAACGCCTTCTTGCGGCCGAACAGGTCACCGAACTTGCCGATCAGCACCGTCATGATCGTTTCGGCCAGCAGGTACGCCGTGACGACCCACGACAGGTGGTTCGCCCCGCCCAGATCCGTGACGATCGTCGGGAGCGCGGTGGAGACGATCGTCTGGTCGAGCGCCGCCAGCAGCATCCCGAGCATGATCGCGGCGACGATGGTGTTCTGCCTCTTCCTGCTGGTCACAGGCGGAAGGCTAACGGCGGCGGTGCCGAACCGGAGTGTTCCTCACCCGATGGTGGGCGAAGCTTTGTCGTGTTCGTCACCCATGCCCTTCGACAGCGGCCCTCGGAGGCTGTCCCCCTTGCCATTACGCTGGTGAAGACCGTGACGGAGTGCGAGAGGGCAGGGAACGTGTCGGTTCAGGGAGGCGCCATCGAGGACCTGCGCGCGAGCGTGGGCTTGAGGATCGCCGATGAGCAACTGCTGCGCACGCTGGCTGCCGGCCTTGCCGAAGTGGAGAACCTGCTGCGGGAGACCGCGCGCAGCGAGGTCAAAACGGTGCAGGACGCCGCGTCCCACCTGGTCGAGGCGGGTGGCAAACGCTTCCGGCCGATGTTCACGCTGCTCGCGGCCGAGTTCGGCAAGGGCAACCACGAGGACGTGGTGACGGCGGCCGCCGCCGTCGAGCTGGTGCACCTGGCGACGCTGTACCACGACGACGTGATGGACGAGGCGACGATGCGGCGCGGCGCGCAGAGCGTCAACGCCCGCTGGGACAACACGGTCGCCATCCTGACCGGCGACTTCCTGTTCGCGCACGCGTCGAGGCTGGTCTCCAAGCTGGGCACGGACGCGGCGCGGATCATCGCGGAGACGTTCGGCGAGCTGGTCACGGGGCAGATGCGGGAGACTGTGGGCCCGGACGCCGGCGAGGACCCGGTGGACCACTACCTCACCGTCATCGGGCAGAAGACCGGCTCGCTGATCGCGACCTGCGGCCGGTTCGGCGGGATGGTCTCCGGCGCCGAACCCGAGCACATCGAGGCGCTGCGCCGGTTCGGCGACATCATCGGCACCGCCTTCCAGATCTCCGACGACATCATCGACATCTCCTCGCCTTCGCACGAGTCCGGCAAGACGCCGGGCACTGACCTGCGTGAAGGCGTGAGCACCCTGCCGATGCTGTACGCATTGGCTGACCCGGCCACCGACCCGCGCCTGGTCGAGCTGCTCAGCGGCCCGATCGCGGAGGACGAGCGGGTCGAGGAGGCGCTCGGGCTGCTGCGTGCGTCGAGCGGCCTCGACCAGGCTATGGCCACTCTGTCGGACTACGCTCAACGCGCGAGGGCCGAGTTGACGGCGTTACCCGCTTCGGTGGCACGGGACGCCTGCGAGTCGGTCGCGGACTACCTCGTCGCGCGGACGCGCTGATCTTCTCGCGCCGCGTCATGGGCGGGCCGTTGTGTTGTCACTGAGGGTGGGACCGCAGCGGGAGGAAAGGAAGGGCAGCACGGATGTCCATCTTCGGGCAGGTGTGGCTGTGGAGTGTCGCGGCGTTCGTCATCGGCGTGCTGCTGACCTGGTTGTTGCTGGTCCGGCCGGCACAGGCGAGAAACCGCGCGCTGGAGCGGAGATTGCAGGCCGCGCAGGCGTCCGCGGCGCAGGAAAGGGCCCAGGACAGGGCTCCGGTGCAGCCGACGCGCACCTTCGACCGGGAACCTGAAGCGCCGCAACCGCAGGCGCGGAGCTTCGTGTCCGAACCGGACCCGATGCCTGCCGCGGTGGAGCCGGAACCCGCGGCACCGGAACCGAACTGGTACGACCGCGACAGCTTCGGTGACCGCGCCGAACACGCCGAGACTTCGCTGTTCGAGCCTTCCGGCGCGGCGGAGCACGGACAGTCCACTCCGGAAACGTACGAGCCCGCCGCCGAAAGCACGTTCCGACCCTCCACGGAGGACAGTTACGAGCAGCCGTCGCTGCGGAGCACGCTGGAGCCGGAGGAGAACGACGCCGAGCGCACCTCGATCTTCACCGCGTTCGACAAGGCCGAGCCGGAGCGCGGTTCGCTGTTCGATCCGTCGGGCACGCCGGAGCAGCAGGCCTTCGAGTCCTTTTCGGACCAATCGGGCACCCACGGTTCGCTGGCGGGACACGATCTGTCCACTGAGGACGAGCCGGACCTTCCTCCCGTGGTCGAGGAGGAATCGGCGGCCGAGACCACGCAGGTGCTGCCCAAGCGCCAGCCGAGGTCGACGCCGCGAGGTGGTTTTGAAGCGCCGCAACCGATCCAGCCGTCGATGCGGCCGATCGAACGCCGTGAGCCCGCCGTGGACGAAGGTGGCCGTAGCGGTTCGCTGTTCGAGCCCGTGGTGCGGCCTAACGCGGCCGCGCACGCGGCGCCCGAGCCGGCGCCCTCGCCTCCGCCCGCTCGCGCGCACAGCTCCGAAAGCGCTGTCCCGTCCGGGCCGTTCGGGCCGGGTTCGGCCATGCCGCGGCCCGGCGGTGGCCGGCCCGCCGACGACTTCGAGGTCAAGGCGAGTGTGACGGCGCTGCGGTACTGCACCGAGGAGTCCCCGCAGTTCCCGCGCATGGTGGCCGAGGTGTGGTTCCGCACTGCCGCCGACGCCGAGCGCGTCGGATTCCGGCCGCTGGACTAGGAAAACGCTGGACCAGGAAACGAAAAATGGGCCCGCCGCGCGGCGGGCCCATTTTCGTGTGTTCGTCAGGCGATGACGGTCCAGGTGTCCTTGCCGGTGAGCAGGGACTGCAGGTCCGGCTTGTGCTGGGTGCGGGCGTCTTCCACCTGCGCGCGGGCCTGGTCGTCATACGTGGGCCGTTGGACCTGCCGGAAGATGCCGGTCGGGGTGTGGTTGAGGTGCTGATCCCCGATGCGGGACAACGCGAACGCGTAGGCGGTGTCCTCGATCGTGGGGTCGTGCACGACGAGGTTCTCTTCGCCGATCTCGGCCACCTTGCCGACCTCGAACCCGCCCCAGCCGGTGCTGGTGACCCCGAACTCCTGCTCGGGCCCGAAGCGGATCGGCTGGCCCGCCTTGAGCGGGATCAGCCGGGTGGCGGCTTCGTCCTTGTCCTTCAGCACGTCGAACGCGCCGTCGTTGAAGATCGGGCAGTTCTGGTAGATCTCCACGACCGCGGAGCCGCGGTGCTGCGCGGCGGCGGTGAGCACCTCGGTGAGCCCGGCCTTGTCGGAGTCGAGCGCGCGGCCGACGAAACTGGCTTCCGCGCCCAGCGCCAGCGAGATCGGGTTGAACGGCGTGTCCACCGAGCCCATCGGGGTGGACTTGGTGACCTTGCCCGGTTCGGAGGTCGGCGAGTACTGGCCCTTGGTCAGCCCGTAGATCCGGTTGTTGAACAGCAGGATCTTCAGGTTCACGTTGCGGCGCAGCGCGTGGATGAGGTGGTTGCCGCCGATGGACAGCGCGTCGCCGTCACCGGTGACGACCCACACGCTCAGGTCCGGGCGGGTGGTGGCGAGCCCGGTCGCGATCGCCGGCGCGCGGCCGTGGATCGAGTGCATGCCGTAGGTGTTGAGGTAGTACGGGAACCGTGACGAGCAGCCGATGCCGGAGATGAAGACGATGTTCTCCCGCTTCAGCCCGAGCGTCGGCAGGAACGACTGCACGGTGTTGAGCACGACGTAGTCGCCGCAGCCGGGACACCAGCGGACTTCCTGGTCGGACTTGTACTCCTTGGCCTTCTGCGGCTCGTCCGCAGTGGGGACCAGGTCCAGCCCCCCGACGGCGGGCAAACCGATGTCGATGGCGGTCATGCCGCTTCGACCCCCTTGATGATGTCGGTGAACACGTGCTGGAGCTCCTCGGCCTTGAACGGCAGGCCGGCCACCTTGGTGTAGGACTGGACGTCGACGAGGTACCTGGCGCGCAGCAGCAGCGCCAGCTGGCCCAGGTTCATTTCGGGGACGACGACCTTGTCGTAGGAGGCCAGTACCGCGCCGAGGTTCGCCGGGAACGGGTTGAGGTTGCGCAGATGTGCCTGCGCGATGGGCATTCCGTCCTTGCGGACGCGGCGGCAGGCCGCGCCGATCGGGCCGAAGCTGGAACCCCAGCCCAGCGCGAGCACCCGCGCTTTGCCGCCCGACGGGTCGTCCACCACGAGGTCCGGCACCGCGATGTTGTCGATCTTGCGCTGCCGCAGCCGGACCATGTGGTCGTGGTTGTCCGGGTCGTAGGAGATGTTGCCCTTGCCGTCGGCCTTCTCCAGCCCGCCGATGCGGTGCTGCAGACCGGCCGTACCCGGGACCGCCCATTCGCGGGCGAGGGTTTCCGGGTCACGGACGTAGGGCCAGAACTCGCCGGAGCCGTCGGTCGCGTTCGGCTCGGTGGCGAACGTGACCGACAGGTCCGGCAGGCTGGACACGTCGGGGATCAGCCACGGCTCGGAGCCGTTCGCGTTCGCCCCGTCGGACAGGATCAGCACCGGGGTGCGGTACTTCAGCGCGATCTCGGTGGCCTGGATCGCCGCGTCGAAGCAGTCCGCGGGGGACTGCGGTGCGATCACCGGCACCGGGGATTCGCTGTTGCGGCCGTACATCGCCTGCAGCAGGTCGGCCTGTTCGGTCTTGGTCGGCAGCCCGGTGGACGGGCCACCGCGCTGCACGTCGATCACGATCAGCGGTAGCTCCAGCATCACGCCGAGGCCGATGGTCTCCGACTTCAGCGCGATACCCGGGCCCGAGGTGGAGGTGACACCGAGCGCGCCGCCGTAGGAGGCGCCGAGCGCGGCGCCGATCCCGGCGATCTCGTCCTCCGCCTGGAACGTGACGATGTTGAAGTTCTTGTACTTGGACAGCTCGTGCAGGATGTCCGACGCCGGGGTGATCGGGTACGTGCCCAGCAGCACCTGCAGCCCGGACTGCTGCCCGGCCGCGACGATCCCGTACGCCAGCGCCGTGTTCCCGGTGATCTGGCGGTAGGTGCCCGGCGACAGCTTCGCCGGGGCCACCTCGAAGGTGGTCACGAACGATTCCGTCGTCTCGCCGTAGTTCCAGCCCGCGCGGAAGGCCAGGATGTTCGCCTCGGCGATGTCCGGCTTCTTCGCGAACTTCTCCCGCAGGAACTGTTCGGTGCCTTCGGTCGGCCGGTGGTACATCCAGGACAGCAGCCCGAGCGCGAACATGTTCTTGCACCGCTCGGCGTCCTTCTTGCCGAGACCGGTGTCCGCCAGCGCACCCTGGGTGAGCGTGGACATGGCGACGTGGTGCACCTGGAAGGCCGACAGCGTGTCGTCCTCCAGCGGGTTGGCGTCGTAGCCGACCTTGGTCAGGTTGCGCTTGGTGAACTCGTCGGTGTTGACGATCAGCGTGCCCTGGCGCGGCAGATCGGCCAGGTTCGCCTTCAGCGCCGCGGGGTTCATCGCGACCAGCACGTCGGGGCGGTCGCCGGGAGTCAGGATGTCGTAGTCGGCGAAATGCACCTGGAACGACGAGACACCCGGGATGGTGCCCTGCGGGGCACGGATTTCGGCGGGGTAGTTGGGCAGTGTGGCCAGGTCGTTGCCGAACGCGGCCGCCTCGGAGGTGAACCGGTCACCGGTCAGCTGCATACCGTCGCCGGAGTCACCGGCGAAGCGGATGACCACCCGGTCCAGCTTCGAGATCTCTGTCGGCCGCGTGGGCGACAGCGCGCCGTTGCCGTTGGCACTCGTGCTCATAGGTCAGGGGATCCCTCTCTCCCGGGCGTGTCTCCTTCGACACCCGACGCCGGGCGCACTTCCGCCGATACCTCTACCTTACTTTGCATTTTCGGCAGCCGACTCGGGGTGTGATCCGGCTTACCTGCTACTCCAGGGTAACAGTTACTTTCTGCTCCTGATCGCGGCCTGCATGGCCTGCAACCGGGTCTCGAACTCGGTGGAGTTCAACGACTCCAGCTGCGGGCGGATCTCAGTCTGCACGGCGTCCTCGTGTTCGGGAAGAGCCAAGGTCAGGCGCATGGACCGCTTGGTCGAGACAACCACGTCGCGGGGTGCCTCCGCCGCCGGGGCGGCGAGTTCCAGCGCGGCTTGCAGTAACTCTTCGTGGTTCCCATCGACTGTCCGCATGGTGAGACCGGCATGTTCAGCCGCCGCGGCGTCGAGCGACTGGCCGAACAGGGTCATCGCGCGTGCCCGCTGTACGCCGACCGCACGCTGCAACATCCACGTCATGCCACCACCCGGGTGCAATCCGAGTTCGAGGAACCGCGGGATGAACTTCGCGCGGGGCCCGGCCAGCCGGACATCGGCGGCCAGCGCGAGGTTCAGACCTGCGCCCACCGCAGCGCCGCCGACCGCCGCGATGGTCGGCAGCTTGCAGCGCGCCAGCGCGAGGAAACCGCCGTACACCTTGCGAAGCCCTTCCTCCTGCGCTTCGCCGAGCGCGCTGAGGTCGGCACCGGCGCAGAACGCTGGCGGGGTGCCGGTGACGATCACCGCGTGCACGCCCGAGTCCTGCTCGGCGTCGGTGATCGCCGCGGCGAGCTCGGTGGAAAGCGGGATGGTCAGCGAGTTTCGCCTGCCGGGCGCGTCGACCGTGATGACGGCGACCTTGCCCGTCCGTTCGGCCAGAATCCGTTCGGTCATGCCGACCATCATGGCGCGGGCGGTCGTTCGAGCAGCCGGGAGAGTACGACTGTGGACACCGTGCGGTCGATGATCTCCAGCCCGCGCAGCCGTTCCAGCGCCGTCTCCAGCTGATGGATGTCTCCGGCGCGCAGGTGCACGATCGCGTCCGCCGCGCCGGTCACCGTGTAGGCGGCGACCACCTCGGGCAAGGGTTCCAGCCTGCTCCGGATGCGGGACGGGGAGATGTTGCCGCGGCAGTGCACCTCGACGAACGCCTCGGTGCCCCAGCCCAGCGCCTCCGGATCGACGACCGCGGTGAACCCGCGCAGCACACCCGTTTCGAGCAGCCTGTCCACGCGGCGCTTCACCGCGGGCGCTGACAGGCCGACCACTTTGCCCACCTCGGCGTAGCTTGCCCGCGCGTTCTGCACGAGGCACGAAACGATTCGCTGGTCTATCGGGTTCACACGCAATGTTTAGCAGGTATCCGCGCAGCGAAGCGTGATTGATTGTCCCTGAATCGAGTCATACCTTGGAAACATGACACCACGGGTGCCGCTGACCCGCCGCTACCTCATGTGCCCGCCCCGCTACTTCGCGGTCGAGTACGCGATCAACCCGTGGATGGACCCGAACGAGCCGGCCGATGCGGGGCGCGCGATGGCGCAGTGGACCGCGTTGCGCGACATCTACCGCGAACTCGGTCACACGGTCGAAGAGATCGAGCCACGCCGGGGGCTGCCGGACATGGTGTTCGCGGCGAACTCCGGCACGGTGATCGACGGCCGCGTGCTGGGCGCCCGGTTCCGCGCGCCGCAGCGGGCGCCCGAGGCCGAGCACTACCGCCGCTGGTTCGTCGAGCACGGCTACCGCGACGTACTCATGCCCGCGCGGATCAACGAAGCCGAGGGCGACTTCGCGTGGACAGGCCGGATGTTGCTCGCGGGCACGGGTTTCCGCACCGACCCCGAGGCGCACGCGGAGGCGCAGGAAGCGCTCGGCGTGCCGGTGTTGTCACTCCGTTTGGTCGACCCGCGCTACTATCACCTCGACACGGCGTTGTTCGTGCTGAGCGAGGCCACGGACGCGGCGCCCGCGCACATCGCGTACTACCCCGAGGCGTTTTCCCCTGGCTCCCAACGGGTTCTGGCTCGCACGTTTCCCGACGCCGTGCGCGCCACCGCCACCGACGCCGCTTGTTTCGGGTTGAACGGCGTCTCCGATGGGCGCAACGTGGTGTTGCCGCTGGAGGCGACGGAACTGGCCGCCCGCTTGGCGGCGTGCGGTTACGAGCCGGTGCGGACCGACATCAGTGAGTTGCGCAAGGCAGGCGGCGGCCCCAAGTGCTGCACACTGGAGATCCGCAAGTAACACTGGAGATCCGCAAGTAACCGGTACTGTCGGGGTGAAAATTTCCCTCCTGGCACAAGCATTTCCGGCCAACCGGCGGCCGAGGTCTCATTTCGAAATCGGTGCTGATCGCCGACAGCCCGCTTGTAACAAGACTCCCGCAAGGCCCGAATCAGGGGTGTACGCACGCCGCGTCCCGCGAGCCAGGGGAGCCAACTCAGATGACCAAGTGCCGACTCTGCGGTTCGACGAACATGGAGAGCGTCGTCGATCTCGGTGCCACGCCACCCTGTGAACGGTTCCTCACCGCGGCGCAGCTGGACGAACCGGAAATGACCTACCCGCTGCACCTGAAGGTGTGCACGGATTGCTGGCTCGCGCAGATCCCGCCGTTGATCACGCCGGAGGAGACATTCACCGAATACGCCTATTTCTCTTCGTATTCGGCTTCCTGGGTCGCGCACGCCGGTGAGTTCGTCGCCGGTGCGGTCGAGCGGGCAGGCCTCGGCGCGGATTCGTTCGTGGTCGAGGTGGCCAGCAACGACGGTTACCTGCTCAAACACGTGGTGGACCGGGAAATCCGCTGCCTCGGCATCGAGCCATCGGTGAACGTCGGGCAGGCCGCCCGCGACGCCGGGGTGCCCACGCTCACCGCTTTCCTCGGCCCGGAAACGGGCGCCGCGGTGCGCGAAGAACACGGGCCCGCCGATCTTGTCGCCGCCAACAACGTCTACGCGCACATTCCCGACATCGTCGGTTTCACCGAAGGGCTGCGCGCGCTCGTCGCCGACGACGGCTGGGTTTCGATCGAGGTCCAGCATCTGCTCACGCTGATCCGGAAGATCCAGTACGACACCATCTACCACGAGCATTTCCAGTACTACACGGTGGAATCGGCGCGGCGCGCGCTGGCGAGCGGTGGTCTGTCCCTTGTGGACGTCGAGCTGCTGCCGACGCACGGCGGCTCGATCCGGCTCTGGGCGCGTCCCGAAGCGGTCGCCGGCCCGCCGAGCCAGCGCGTGTTGGACGTGCTCGCCGAGGAGAAGGCGGCCGGACTGCACGAGCTGTCCGGCTACACCGAGTTCGCCGCGCAGGTCGCCCACGTGCGCCTCGACCTGCTGCGGTTTCTCACCGACGCCGCCGCGCAGGGCAAGACGGTGGTGGGCTATGGCGCGCCGGGCAAGGGAAACACCCTGCTCAACCACTGCGGTATCCGGCCGGATCTGCTGGCCTACACCGTGGACCGCAACCCCTACAAGCACGGCCGGTTCACCCCCGGCACGAGAATCCCCGTCCTGCCGCCGGAGCGCATCGCCGAGGACCGGCCGGACTACGTCCTGATCCTGCCCTGGAACCTGCGGGCAGAGCTGACCGAGCAACTGTCCTATGTGGAGGAATGGGGCGGCAGGCTGGTCTTCCCCATCCCGAGTCTGGAAATCGTCGAGGTGAAGTCGTGAAGGTCGTCCTGTTCTGCGGGGGATACGGAATGCGGATGCGCAGTGGCACCGCCTCCGACGTCCCCAAGCCGATGGCGATGGTCGGGCCGAGACCGCTGATCTGGCACGTGATGCGCTACTACGCGCATTTCGGCCACACGGAGTTCATCCTGTGCCTCGGGTACGGCGCGCACCACATCAAGGAGTTCTTCCTCAACTACGAGGAGACCACGTCCAACGATTTCGTGCTCCGCGACGGCAAGGCGGAGCTGCTGTCCACCGACATCTCCGACTGGTCGATCTCGTTCCTGCAGACCGGGATCGAGTCGCCGATCGGGGAGCGGCTGCGCCGCGTGCGCGAGCACCTGGACGGGGACGAGATGTTCCTGGCGAACTACGCCGACGTGCTCACCGACGCGCCGCTGCCGGAGATGATCGAGCGGTTCGCTGCCTCCGACGCGGGCGCGTCGATGATGGTCGTGCCGCCCCAGTCGTCGTTCCACTGCGTGGAGATGGACGAGGGCGGGATGGTCGGTTCGATCACCGCGGTCAGCGAGATGCCGTTGTGGGAGAACGGCGGGTACTTCGTGCTGCGGCAGGAGGTGTTCGACCACATCCCGGAGAACGGGGACCTGGTCGCCGACGGCTGCGCCGAGCTCGCCAAACGCGGCAGGCTGCTGGCGTACCCGTACCGCGGGTTCTGGAAGCCGACGGACACGGTGAAGGAACGCGCGGCGCTGGACGAGGGCTACACCAAGGGCGAACGGCCCTGGGCGCTGTGGGAGCACGCACGCGCCGCGGCGAGAATCGCGTGATCCGGCTCCCGGCCGGCCCGCTCGACCGGGTGGTGGTGCTCGGCGCGCACTGCGACGACATCGCTATCGGCGCGGGCGGCACACTGCTCTCGATCTGCTCGGGCCGGCCGGGGCTGCGGGTGGACGCGCTGGTGCTTTCGGGCGGCGGCAGTGAACGCGAGGACGAGGAACGAGCCGCGCTCGCCGCCTTCTGCCCTGGCGCGGAGGTCGACGTCACGGTGCTGAAGCTGCCGGACGGGAGGCTGCCCGCGCACTGGGACGAGGCGAAGAACGCGCTGGAGGAGCTGCGCGCCCGCACTGACCCGCAGCTCGTGCTGGCGCCGCGCATCGACGACGCGCACCAGGACCACCGCGGGCTGGCGAAGCTGGTGCCGACCGCCTTCCGTGACCACCTCGTGCTGGGGTACGAGATCGTGAAATGGGACGCCGACCTCGGCAGGCCGAACGTGTACCAGCCGCTGGCTCCGGCGCTCGCCGAGAAAAAAGTGGTTCTGCTGCAACAACACTACGCCTCGCAGCGACATCGTTCATGGTACGACCGCGAAGCTTTCCTCGGCCTGGCAAGGATCCGCGGGATCGAATGCGCCTCCCGGTACGCGGAAGCCTTCTACGTCACCAAGCTGACTCTAGCCCTGGAGGGGTGAATCATGCGGGTACTGCTGACCGGGCACCAGGGTTACCTCGGCACCGTGATGGCGCCGGTGCTGGCGGAAGCGGGCCACGAGGTCGTGGGCCTCGACTCCGGCCTGTTCGAGAGCTGTGTGCTCGGCCCGATGCCGGCGGACGCGCCGGGATACACCGTCGACCTGCGGGACATCACGCACAAGCAGGTGTCCGATGTGGACGCGGTGATCCACCTCGCGGCGCTGTCGAACGACCCGCTCGGGGCGCTCGACCCGGAGCTGACCTACGACATCAACCACCGCGCCGCGGTCCGGCTGGCGAGGCTGGCGCGTGACGCCGGGGTCAAGCGCTTCCTCTACGCCTCAACGTGTTCGGTCTACGGGGCTTCCGGTGGTGACGGCCTGGTAAACGAGGACGCGCCGCTGCGCCCGGTGACGCCGTACGCGGAGTCGAAGGTGCTCGTCGAGGACGCCGTGCACGAGCTGGCGGACAGCGACTTCACCCCGGTGTACCTGCGCAACGCCACGGCTTTCGGGTTCTCGCCGCGGCTGCGGGCGGACATCGTGCTGAACAACCTGGTCGGGCACGCCGTGCTGTCGGGCGAGGTGCGGGTGCTCTCCGACGGCACGCCGTGGCGGCCGCTGGTGCACGCGAAGGACATCGCCCGTGCGTTCGCCGCCGCGCTCGTCGCGCCGAAGGAAGTGGTGCACGACAAGGCGTTCAACATCGGCACCGAGGCCAACAACGTGACGGTCGCGGAGATCGCGAAGGAAGTGGCCGAGGCGGTGCCGGGTTCGCGGCTCGTGATCACCGGTGAAGCGGGGGCGGACCCGCGCTCGTACCGCGTCGACTTCTCACGGTTCCGCGAGGCGATCCCGGGCTTCGACTGCGAATGGCTGGTGAAGGACGGGGCGGTGGAGCTCGTCGAGGCGTACCAGCGGCACAAGCTGACCACCGAGACCTTCGAGCGCCGGTTCACCAGGCTGGCCTGGCTCAAGGACCGGCTGGGTGCCGAGGCCGTCGACGAGACCCTGCGGTTCCGATGACCGGCACCGACATGCACGGCCTCGTCCGCAGGCTGTACCCGTTGTGCCGCAGCATCACCGGGGACGGCGTGCGGCGGACGCTGGAGATCATCTCCGAGTACGTCCCGCTGGACACCTATGAGGTGCCCACGGGCACGGAGGTGTTCGACTGGACGGTGCCCCGCGAGTGGAACATCCGGGACGCCTTCATCGCCGACGCCACGGGCCGGCGGGTGGTGGACTTCCAGGAGTCGAACCTGCACGTGGTCAGCTACAGCGCGCCGGTTTCGGCCACGATGACGCTGGACGAACTCCGGCCGCATCTGCACACGCTGCCCGAGCAGCCGTCGCTCGTGCCGTATCGCACCAGCTACTACCAGGAGAACTGGGGTTTCTGCCTCGCGCAGGAAACGCTGGACGCGATGGCCGACGGCGAGTACGAGGTGCGCATCGACTCCACTTTGGACGAAGGCGCCCTCACGTACGCGGAGCACGTGGTGCCGGGGCAGGTCTCGGAAGAGGTGATCGTCTCCTGCCACACCTGCCACCCGTCGCTGGCCAACGACAACCTGGCCGGGATAGCTGTGGCGGTCGCGCTCGCGCAGTCCCTGGACAACCCGTGGTACACCTACCGGTTCCTGTTCATGCCGGGCACCATCGGCGCGATCACCTGGCTCGCCCGCAACGCCGATCGCGTCGGGAAGGTCAAGCACGGGCTGGTGCTGGCCTGCGCGGGCGACTCCGGGCACCTGACGTACAAGAAGAGCCGGCGCGGGAACGCCGAGATCGACCGTGTGCTCGCGTACGTGCTGCGGGACCGTGAGCACGAGATCGTCGAGTTCTCGCCGTACGGCTACGACGAGCGCCAGTTCTGCTCGCCCGGCTTCAACCTCGGGGTCGGTTCGCTGTCCCGCACCCCGTACGCGCGCTATCCCGAGTACCACACCTCCGGCGACAATCCGGAGTTCGTGCTGCCGGAGAAGCTGGCCGACACGCTTTCCGTGTGCCAGCAGGCGTTTTCCGTGCTGGACCGGGATCGCCGCTTCGTCAACCTGAGCCCGTACGGCGAACCGCAGCTGGGCAAGCGCGGGCTCTACGACTCCCTCGGTGGCCGCAGCGACGCCAAACAAGCCCAGCTGGCGATGTTGTGGGTGCTCAACCTGTCCGACGGCGAACACAGCCTGCTGGACATCGCCGAAAGATCCGGAATTCCCTTCGACACCGTTGCCGGCGCCGCCAGTGCCCTGCACGACGCTCAGCTGATCAAGGAGTGAGGGATGGCCCAGGTCACCGGAGGACGGCATCGCGCCGCGCGCTCGAAGACGATGCGCGCGATGGCGGGGCGGATCAGCTGGGGCCTCGGTGACCAGGCCGTTTCCAGCCTCACCAACTTCGCCGTCGGGCTGTACGTGGCGCGCTCCCTCGGCGCCACGGCGTTCGGCGTGTTCAGCCTCGCCTGGGTCACCTACGGCGTGATCATCAACATCTCGCGCGGGCTCGCCACCGATCCGCTGATGGTCCGGTTCAGCGGGGTCACCACGGATGTCTGGCGGATCGCGACGGCGCGCGCGGCGGGCACGGCGCTGGCTGTCGGCGTCGGCACCGGGGTCTTGTGCGTACTGGTGGGGCTCGGCATCGGCGGCCAGGTCGGGCTCGCGTTCGTGGGCCTCGGGATCGTGCTGCCGGGGCTGTTGCTGCAGGACGCCTGGCGGTTCGGGTTCTTCGCGGCGGGGCAGGGGCGCAAGTCGTTCGTCAACGACGTGGTGTGGGGCGTCGCGCTCGCACCGGCGATGCTGTTCGCGGCGAAGCACGGCAGTGTGCTCGGGTTCGTGCTGGGCTGGGGACTTTCCGGTGCGGTCGCGGCGGGGTACGGCTGCTTCCAGATCGGCCTGCTGCCGAAGCCTTCGGCGATCGGCGGCTGGCTGCGGGAACAGCGTGACCTCGGCTTCCGGTACCTGGTCGAGAACGTCAGCAACAGCGGCGCTTCGCAGCTGCGGGCGTACGGGCTTGGCGCGATCGCCGGACTCGCGGCGGTCGGCACGGTGCGTGGCGCGGAACTGCTGATGGGCCCGTTCCAGGCCGTGCTGATGGGTCTTTCGCTCGTGACCGTCGCGGAGGCGGCTCGCGTGCTTCGCCGTGCGCCGCACCGGTTGCCGCTGTTCTGCGTGCTGCTGGGCGGCGGGCAGGCCGCCGCCGCGTTGTTGTGGGGCCTGTTCCTGTTGTTCCTGCTGCCGACCACGGTCGGCGTCCACATGCTCGGTTCGGTGTGGCCCACGGCGTCCGCGCTGATCCTGCCCGCGACGATTTCCGTGATGGGCGCGAGCTTCTCCACCGGCGCGGCCTCCGGGTTGCGGGCGCTGGGGATGGCCAAGCGAAGCCTGCGTTCGCAGGTGATCGCCTCCGTTTTCTACGTCACCGGCGGGCTGGTCGGCGCGTTCGTCGGCGGGGCGGTCGGTTCGGCATGGGGAGTCGCCGGTGCGACCGTCACCGGCTCCGCGATCTGGTGGTTCCAGTTGCGCGCGGGCCTGCGCGCGCACGCCCGCGAGGAAGAAGTGAGGACTTCATGACGACCGCACCGCGGCTGAGCCTCGGCCTTCCGGTCTACAACGGCGAGGAGTACCTCGCGGAGTCGCTGGACGCCCTGCTCGGCCAGAGTTTCGAGGACTACGAGCTGATCATCACCGACAACGCGTCCACCGACGCCACGGAGGAGATCTGCCGCACCTACCTCGCCAAGGATTCGCGCGTCCGCTACCTGCGCCTCGCGAAGAACATCGGCGCGGCGGGCAACCACAACTACGTGTTCTCCGAGGCCCGCGGTGAACTGTTCAAATGGGCCTCGCACGACGACCTGTACGGCCGTGACCTGTTGCTGCGCTGCGTCGAGGCGCTGGACGAGCGGCCGGACGTGATCCTGGCGCACTGCCACAACGCGATCATCGACGGCGAAGGCACCGTGACGCACCCGTTCGACTACCGGCTCGCGACGGACTCGCCGCGGGCGCCGGTGCGGTTCCGGAGCCTGCTGTTCGAGCCGGGCGGCGACGACTTCTACGGCGTGATGCGCACCGAAATGCTGCGCAAGGTCAAGCCGCACGACAGCTATCACCACGCGGACCGGACGTTCGTCGCGGAGATCGCCTTGCACGGGCCCTTCCACCAAGTGCCCGAGCTCCTCTTCTTCCGCCGCGACCACCCCGGCCGCGCGGAGCGCGCGAACCCGACCAAACGCACGCGCTGCGCGAACCTGGATCCCAAGCGCGCCAACAAGTATCTGCATCCGACGGCCCGGCTGCTCGCCGAGTACGTGTGGGGGTTCGTCAGCGCGATCCGGCGCGTGCCGCTGTCCGCGGCGGACAGGCTCGAGTGCTACCGCTACCTGGCCGAATGGGCGACCAGCAGGGCGCGGTCGGGCTCCGACGAGCGGTTCGAGGACCAGGTTTCCACTGCTTTCGAACCGTTCTCGATCGACGAACTGGTGCCAGGGCGTGAAGGGAGAGTGCGGTGAGCCCTCGGCTGCGGATCGGGTTGTTCGGGCTGCTCGGCTCGGGCAACCTCGGCAACGACGGGTCGCTGGAGGCGGTGCTGCGCTTCCTGCGGGCGGAGCACCCGGACGCCGAGCTGAGCGCGTTGTGCGGAGGGCCGGACCTGGTGTCGGCGCGGTACGGCATCACGACGAAGGCCCTGCACTGGTACGGCGGCGAGTACCGCACGGCGTCGGGCGTGCGCGCCATCGCGTTCAAGGCGCTCGGGAAGCTCGTCGACGTCTTCCGCACGTACTCGTGGGTCCGCCGCCAGGACGTGGTGATCGTGCCAGGCATGGGTGTGCTGGAAGCGACGCTTCCGTTGCGGCCGTGGGGTTTCCCGTACTCGCTGTTCCTGCTGTGCGCGGCCGGGCGGCTGACCGGCACGAAGGTGGCGCTGGTGAGCGTCGGCGCGAATGTGATCAGTGACCGCGCCACCCGGACGTTGGTGCGGTGGTCCGCGCGGATGGCGTCCTACCGCTCGTACCGGGACATGATCTCCCGCGACGCGATGACGGCGATGGGCGTGGACACGAGCGGCGACGAGGTGTACCCCGACCTCGCGTTCGCCCTGCCGACGCCGGCTGCCGCGCCGTCCGAGGGCGCCGTGGGCGTCGGTGTGATGGCGTTCCGCGGCGGCAACGAGGAGCGCGATCGGGCAGCGGAGATCTACCGGTCCTATGTAGACGGTATGAAGGCCTTCGTCGGCAGGCTGGTGGAGCTAGGGCGCCCGGTCCGGCTGTTCCACGGCGACCAGGTGGACACTCCGGTGCTCGACGAGATCATCGCGGAGTACGGGGAGGAGCGCGTGTCCGCCGCCTCGCTGTCCTCTTTGGACAACCTGATGCAGGAGATGGGGCACGTCGACACCGTGGTGGCCACCCGGTTCCACAACGTGTTGTGCGCCTTGAAGGTCTGCCGCCCGACGTTGTCGGTCGGGTACGCCGAGAAGAACGAAGTGCTGATGGCGGAGATGGGCCTCGGCGCGTTCTGCCACCCTGCGCGCGCCGTCGACCCGGACAGGCTCTTTGCGCAGTTCACGGAGCTGGAACGGCGTTCGGCCGAACTGCGGGAGACGCTCGCGGAGCGCAACGCGGCGAACACGCAACGGCTCAAGCACCAGTTCGCGGCGCTGTCCGCGACCTTCCCCGGCGGGAGGCGATGACCATGCGCGTGACCCCGGTGCCGCGGATCGAAGGCGCGCTGCTGTTCGAGCCTTCGCCGCACGTGGACGAGCGCGGTTTCTTCAGCCGCACGTTCGACGTCGACGTGGCGAGGGCGGCCGGGCTCCGCCCGGAATCCTTCGTGCAGGACAGCCTTTCCCGCTCCGCCAAGGGGGTCGTGCGCGGGATGCACATGCGCGGCGGGGCGGGTGAGGCGAAGCTCGTCCGGTGTTCTTTTGGGGAGGTGTTCGACGTGGTGGTGGATCTCCGGCCGGATTCGCCGACCTACCGGAACCAGGAGTACTTCGAGCTTTCCGGGCGGACGCAGGTTTCCCTCTACATCCCGGCCGGGTGCGCGCACGGTTTCCAGGCGCTGACCGATCCGGCGGACGTCGCATACCGGATCGATCGCGCACACGACCCAGCCGAGGACATAACGATAGCCTTCGACGATCCGGAGCTCGCGATTCCCTGGCCCGTTCCGGTCACCCTGATCTCCGAGCGTGACAAGCAGGCGCCGACGCTCGCCGAAACCCAGAGAGTTCCGAGGTAATCGCCATGGACGCCGGAAAACTCCTGCTGCGGTCCCGCCGCGCCAACCAGAGACTGCACTCGCTGATCCCGGGCGGGGCGCACACCTACGCGAAAGGCGAGGACCAGTTCCCGGAGGGGATGGCGCCGGTCATCTCGCACGGGCTGGGCGCACACGTGTGGGACGTCGACGGCAACGAGTACATCGAGTACGGCTCAGGGCTGCGTTCGGTCAGCCTCGGCCACGTGCACCCGCGGGTGCTGGAGGCGGTGAGCCGCGAACTCGGCCGCGGGTCCAACTTCGTCCGGCCGTCGATGCTGGAAATCGAGGCGGCGGAACGGTTCCTGGCCACCGTGCCGACCGCGGACATGGTGAAGTTCGCCAAGAACGGCTCCGACGTCACCACCGCCGCGGTGCGGCTCGCGCGGGCGGCCACCGGACGGTCGAAGATCGCGGTGTGCCGGGAGCACCCGTTCTTCTCCACCGACGACTGGTTCATCGCCACCACGCCGATGAACGCCGGGATCCCGGACCAGCCGACGGTGAAGTTCCCGTACGGAGACCTCGAAGCGACCGAGGAAGTGTTGCGCGGCGGGGACATCGCGTGCGTGATCCTGGAAGCGGCCACGAGCGTCGAGCCGGAGCCGGGGTACCTGGCGAAGCTGCGCGATCTCGTGCACGCGCACGGGGCGCTGCTGGTGTTCGACGAGATGATCACCGGGTTCCGGTGGTCCGAAGCAGGCGCGCAGGGGTTGTACGGGGTGACGCCCGACCTGTCGACGTTCGGGAAGGCGCTGGGGAACGGGTTCGCGGTTTCGGCGCTGGCGGGGCGGCGCGAGATCATGGAGCAGGGCGGCCTGCGTGACTCGCGCGAACGGGTTTTCCTGTTGTCCACCACGCACGGCGCGGAATCGCCTTCGCTGGCGGCCGCGATGGCGGTGATGGACACCTACGTCGAGGAAGGCATCACGGCTCGGCTGCACGAGCTCGGTGACAGGCTGGCGGCCGGGGTTCGTGCGGCGGCGGCCGGGATGGGCGTCGAGGAGCACGTGGTGGTGCGTGGGCGGGCGAGTAACCTCGTCTTCGTGACGTTGGACGAGAACGGGCAGCCCTCGCAGAAGTACCGCACCCTTTTCCTGCGGCAGCTGATCGCCGGCGGCGTGCTCGGACCGTCCTTTGTGGTCAGTGCGGGGCTGACCGAGGAGGACATCGACCGGACTGTCGACGTGGTGGCGCAGGCTTGCGTGGTGTACCGCAAGGCGCTGGACTCCGGGGATCCGACGGCCTGGATGGGCGGGCGCCCGGTGAAGCCCGTTTTCCGGGCGTACAGCTGATGAAGGAGCTGGAGGTCTTCGTCGGGGAGTGGTCGGTGGAGGCGCGCTTCCCCGGTGCGAGTTTCGGTGTCGGACCATCGGCACGGTGCACGTGCGAGTGGCTCCTCGGTGGGCAGTATCTGGTGCAGCGCACGGAAATCTCGTTGCCGGACGCGCCGGACAGCTACACGGTGATCGCGGCCGGCGAGGAGAGTGGCCGGTATACGCAGCACTACTTCGATTCCCGCGGCGTGACGCGGCTGTACGCGATGACGTTCGAGAACGGGGTGTGGACGCTGTCGCGCGAGTCGGCGGATTTCTCCTCGTTCGACTTCGCGCAGCGCTTCACGGGCACCTTCAGTGCGGACGGCAATCGCATCGATGGGTTGTGGGAGAAGGCTTTCCCGGGTTCCGGCTGGGAGCTGGACTTCGAATTGAGCTACACCCGCGCGTGAATGGTTCACCGACTGCGGGCCGGAAACGTCTACACGGCGGGACAAGCACTCCGCTATCGAGTGACTGCGCATCGTGCCCGAGGTGGGTACTTTCGATGGAGTGATCCGGAAATCCCTCGCGGCACTGGTCTGCATGGTGCTGCTCGTGCTCCTGCCGGTGCCCGCCGCGCAGGCGGAGCCCGGTCCGGTCTGCGACCATCAGCCGGCCACGTACCCGAGCGCGCCCGCGGGTGCCGTCGTGGTCGGTGCCGACATTTCCCTTGCGACGAAAGAGAATCCACCGGGTACGCGCCGGGCGACGCCATCACCGGTCTCGTGGTGGCGGACAACGAAATCACGGGCAACAACACCGACGACTGGGAGCACAGGGTGCCCGGCTGCGGCTGCAGCGGCGGGGTCAAGTTCTGGGCGGTCGACGGTGCGGACGTGCGCGGGCAGGTCGGCCTTCTCGACGCGGGCGCGGTAGTCGTCCTCGTCCGGGTCGGTGCCGTCCAGCTCGCCCAGCCCGGCATCGCGTCGGAGCCCTTGTACGGGGACTGCCGCTGGACGACGCAGCACGTGATGATCGGCGGGAACACCTTCTCGGTGAGCCCGTCGTTGTGCGGGAACGGGTTGTGCTCGCGGATGGCTATCCTCTGCCGATGCGGCGCACTCGACGCGTCACAGTCGGCTGGTGAGCCTGTCCACCGCCCAGGCGGTCGGCGGCACGACGGCCAGCGCCGTGCAGAAGCCGCCGATGGTGTCGGTGAGGTAGTGCGCGCTGAGCGCGACCTCGGTCCAGCCCATCACGGCGCCTGCGAGCAGCGAGGTGCCCAGGACCAGCGTCAACCCGGCCACCACGCCCAGCTGCAACCGCTCCGCGGCGGCCAACGCGAGCACGAACACCAGCGCCGTCGCGAAAGCCGTGTGCCCGCTCGGGTACGAGAGGTAGTCGCCGTGGATCGTGCGGTCTACCAGGGGTTTCAGCAATGTCGTCAGGCCCACCGTCACGCCCGCCGCCGCCAGCACGAGGATCGCCGACCGGCGCCGTCCGGCCCACCAGAACCCGCCGACCAGCACCACGAGCACGATCGTCGACCCGACGGGCTCCCCGAGAAAGTCGATGGCCAGCGCGACGTCCCGCAACGGCCCACGCAACCCGTACACCGGGGCCACCCACTCGCCCCCGCTCACGCCCGCATACGCAAACCCCTGCACGAGCACCACGACGGCCGCGAGCAAAGCCACCACGCCCATCGGCAGGCGCAGAACACGCGGCAACGCCGGCGGAGCCGATACGACAGTCACACAAGGTGAGTCGGGGCCGGGCCCCGGTTCGTTTCTCCGGGCGTCGGTGGAATTCGCGTTGTGTATTCTTTTTCCGGTCCCTCACTAGCATCAGGACAATGCATGCCGAATCGAAGAACCGTCCCGAAGTCGTCATCATCGGAGCCGGTGACCTCGCCCGGCAGATTTCCGGGCTGATCGAGGACCGGAATTCGCGAGGGCCGGACGGGTACGAGTTGAAAGGTTTCCTCGACAAGCAGCTCGGAAACGGCGCGAGCACCCTCAAGGGCTATCCGATTCTCGGCTCGGACGAGGCCCTCAAGGAGCTGGACGCCTGCTACGCCATCGGGGTCGCGGATCCGGTGCGCAGGCAGGCGCTGGACGAGTTCGCGATGGAGGCCGGCCGCGAAACCGTCTCGCTCATCCACGACAGCGCCTATTTCGAATGCGGCGTGACGCTGGCACCCGGCGCGGTCATCACCCAGCGTGTCCACGTCGAGGAAGGAGCGGCCGTGGGGAGGCAGCCCGTGTTCAACGTCAACTGCCTCATCGGACAGGATGCGGTGCTGGGCGATTACGTGATCGTCGCGCCGCACGCGATCGTCGGCGGCCGAACCCGGATCGGGTCGCGAGTGCTGGTCGGGATGGGTGCGATCGTGCTGCCGGACCTGTCGGTCGGCGACGACGCGGTGATCGGCGCCGGGTCGGTGGTGACCAGGGACGTGCCCGTCGGCACGACGGTCGCGGGGGTACCGGCGCGGCCGTTGCGGCGGTGACGGAAAGTGGCGGGGTGAAAACGTCCCCTGTCCCGTCCAGCCGCTGGTTGGAAGTCTGAATTCTGTCGCCGAAAGTCCGGTGCACGCGAATTCCGAAATAGGCATTTCGTGTCGACAGAAGGAAGAGACTCATAGTGAACACCGCAATTCTGGGAACTGGTTCGTACCTTCCGGAGACGGTCCTCACCAGTGCGGAACTCGGCAGGCGGCTGGGCATCGGCGGGCAGTGGATCGTCGACAAGACCCGCATCGTGGAGCGGAGGGTGGCGCATCCGGACGAGGCGGCGTCCGATCTGGCGACGCAGGCGGCGCAGCAGGCGCTGCAGGCGGCGGGGATCACCGCCGCGGATCTGGACCTCATCGTGGTCGCCACCTCGACCCCGGACTACCCGATCCCGTCCACGGCCTGCCTCGTGCAGGCGAACCTGGGCGCGAGCCGGGCCGCGGCGTTCGACATCGACGCCGTCTGTTCCGGCTTCTTGTACGCGCTCGTGTCCACGCACGCCATGCTTTCGGTGGGCCCGTTCCCGCGAACCGCGCTGGTCATCGGCAGTGACGTGTACTCCCGCATCCTCGACTACACCGACCGTAAGACCTGCGTGCTCTTCGGCGACGGCGCCGGCGCCGTCGTGCTCGGGCAGTCCGGCAACGGGCACGGGCTCCTGGGCAGCACGCTCGGCTCCGACGGCACCACCTCGCACTACGTGCGGATCCCCGGCGGCGGCAGCCGTCTCCCGGCGACGAAGGAATCACTCGCAGGCGGCGAGCACTACTTCAAGATGCTCGGCCGCGAGGTGCGCGCACTGGCCGGCCAGGTGCTCCCGGAACTGGTGCGCGAGCTGATGAAGTGCGCCGAAGCCGACCTCGAGGACGTGGATCTGCTCGTGCCGCACCAGGCCAACGGCGTCATGCTCGAAGACCTCGCCGACACGCTCGGCCTCGCGCCCGGCGTCATGCACCTCACGGTGGAGCGCTACGGCAACACCGGCGCCGCCTCGGTGCCGATCACGCTCGACGACGCCGTCCGCAAAGGGCTGCTGAAGCGGGACGACCTGTTGTTCCTCATCGCTTTCGGCGGCGGCATGACGTGGGGCGGCGCCGCGATGCGCTGGGCACTGCCGAAGGGCGGGGTCTGATCATGGCGCTGGACGGACGCGTTGTCGTCGTCACCGGCGCGAGCCGGGGCGTGGGCGCGGTGCTGGCACAGGCTTTCGCGGAGCAGAACGCGCGGCTCGGGTTGCTGGCCCGCAACGGGGAAGCGCTTACTGAACTGGCGGAAAGCCTGCCCTGTGAAGCGGTCGCGGTGCCCTGCGACGTGTCGGACGAGGCCGCGGTGGACGCCGGGTTCAAACAGATCGCCGCCGTTTTCGGCGCGGTCGACTCGGTGGTGGTGAACGCGGGGATCGCGCCCGCGTCCCACCGCGCGCACAAGCTCGACGCCGAAACGTGGCGGCAGGTGCTCGACGTGAACCTGACCGGCGCGTTCCTCACCGCCCGCGCGGCGCACGAGCACCTCGCGGCGTCGGGGCGGGGCCGCCTCGTGCTCACGTCGTCGATCATGGCCGCGCAGCCGCGCCGCGGGCTGGCCGCCTACGTCGCTTCGAAGGCCGGAATCGAGGGGCTGGCGAGAGCGCTGGCGGCGGACTGGGCCGTGGACCGGATCTGCGTGAACGCTGTCGCACCAGGGTTTTTCGACACCGGGCTCGGGACCGCGTTCCTCGAATCCGGCCGGCTCAGCGAGCAGATCCGCGCCCGCACGGCGTTCGGCCGGTTCGGCGCGGCCGACGAGCTGGCCGCGACGATTTCTTTCCTGGCAGGGGATGCCGCGAGTTACGTGACGGGCCAGGTCATCCCGGTGAACGGGGGCTACGGGCTGACCTGAGTGCCCGTTGACACCGTTCAAGCGCTGTGCCTAAATTGAACCCACTGTTTTTGTAGGCGAAACTCGTCCACTGGCGGCCCCCGATCCCGCCAGTGGCGGTTTCTCGTGTGCCGCTTTCTCCGTACACGACCAAGAGTGGGGCGATGCGCCGATGAGTCTGGTGGATCAGCAGTCACGCACTGATCCGGCGACCCGTGTCAGCGAGCTGCTGGAGATCTACGCGGGTCCGGAGGCCTCGGCCGCCGGGCTGCTGTGCGACCGGCATCCGGCCGAAGCGCACGCGTATCAGGTGGTCGGGCGGGACCTGTCGATCCAGCGCCTCTCCTACGGCGAACTGCGCACCCAGTCCGAGCGATTCGCGGCCGGGCTGGCCGAACTGGGGGTCCGGCCCGGCGACAGGGTGGCCACGCTGCTGGGCAAGAGCGTGGAACAACTGGTGGCATTGCTGGGAATCTGGCGGGCGGGCGCGGTGCAGGTGCCGCTGTTCACCGCGTTCGCTCCGCCGGCGGTCGCGATGCGGCTGACGGCGAGCAGGGCCAAGGTCGTGCTGGTCGACGCGGATCAGCGGCCGAAGCTCGCGCGTGAAGGCCCGCCGGAGTGGCGGATCGTGGTCGTCGGGGGAGCGGGTGAGCCGGGGGACGAAGACTTCGCGGAGTTGATGGCGAGACAGGACAAGGGCTTCCCGGCGGCGCGGCTGGGCGGGGATGCGCCGCTGCTGCACGTGTTCACGTCGGGAACCACGGGAAAGCCGAAGGCGCTCGAAGTTCCGGTGCGAGCGCTGGCGTCCTTCCACTGCTACATGGAGTTCGGCCTGGACGTGCGCCCCGAGGACACCTTCTGGAACGCGGCCGACCCCGGCTGGAGCTACGGGCTCTACTACGGCATCCTCGGCTCCTTCTGCACCGGAGTGCCCAGTGTGTTGCTGCGCGGCGGTTTCTCGGCGGAACTGACTTTCGACGTACTGTCCAAACTGGACGTGACGAACTTCGCGGCCGCGCCGACGGTCTACCGGTCGCTGCGCGCGGCCGGGCCCACCACGCCCCGCAGGCTGAGGCTGCGCGCCGCGTCCGCCGCGGGCGAGCCGCTCACGCCGGAGGTCAACGATTGGGCGCGCGAGGCGCTCGGCGTCCCGGTGCACGACCACTACGGCCAGACCGAGACAGGCATGCTGGTCAACAACCACCACCATCCGGCCCTGCGGCGTCCGCTTCGCAGCGGCTCGATGGGCGCCTCGATGCCAGGCTGGACCACGGTGGTGCTGGAGGAGGACGCGGACAAGCGCGCCGCGCCCGAGGTCGCAGGCCGGATAGCCTGTGACGTGCCCGCCAGCCCGCTCGCCTGGTTCCGGGGGTATCTCGACGAACCGGAGAAGAGCCGCGAGAAGTTCAGTGAGGACAAACGCTGGTACTTGACCGGTGACTCCGGCTACGTCGACTCCGACGGCTACTACCGGTTCGTTTCCCGTGACGATGACATCATCCTCATGGCCGGCTACCGCATCGGGCCGTTCGACGTGGAGTCCGTGCTCGTGCTCCACCCGGACGTCGGCGAGGCCGCGGTGATCGCCGCGCCGGACGAGATCCGCGGCGAGGTGCTCGAGGCCTACGTCGTGTTGCGGGACGGGCGGAGCGCGAGCGAGGAGCTGGAGCGCGAGCTGCAGCAGCTGGTGAAGACGAAGTACTCCGCGCACGCGTACCCCCGCCGGGTGCATTTCGTGTCCGAGCTGCCGAAGACGCCGAGCGGCAAGATCAAGCGGTACGTGCTGCGGCAGCGTCGCCGGGACGGAGCGGGGGAGTGACGATGCAGCGCTACGTGGGCAGGGTCGTGATGGTGAGCGGCGCCGGGCAGGGGCTGGGCCGCGCGATGGCGTTGCGGTTCGCCGAGGAGGGGGCGCAGCTGGCGTTGTGTGATCTGAACTCGGTGGCAGTCAAGGAAACCGAGCAGGCCTGCGGTCCCGAGCGCGCGCTTTCGTCCACTGTGGACGTGAGTGATGGCGCCGAGGTGGACCAGTGGCTTTACCAGACGGTCGCGAACTTCGGCCGGGTCGACGTGCTCGTCAACAACGCGGGCGTGATCCGGGACAGCAGGCTGGAAACCATGTCCGACAACGACTGGGACACCGTGCTCGACGTGAGCCTGCGTGGTTCGTTCCACTGCAGCCGGTCGGCGTTCCGGCAGATGAAGGCGCAGGAGTACGGGCGGATCCTGTCGATGTCCTCGATGTGCTGGCGGGGGAACTTCGGTCAGGCCAACTACGTCGCGGCGAAGGCGGGGATCGTGGGGATGGCGCGCACCATCGCGCTGGAGGGCGCCCGGCACGGGATCACGTCGAACGTGATCGCGCCGGGCCTGATCGACACCCCGATGCTCGCCTCGATGGACGCCGACGCGCGGGAGAAGCTCGCTTCGCGGATCCCGGCGCAGCAGGTCGGTGATCCCGCGGACATCGCCGAGGCCGCCGCGTTCCTGTGTTCCGAGGCGGCTCGCTACGTGACGGGAGTGGTGCTGGACGTGGATGGGGGGATCAGCATCGGCAGTAGTCTCCGCTGACCCCGGCGACGGCCACGCGCAGTTGATGCGGGGTGCGTGGCCGGCGCGGGTCGGCGGGCGCGCGTGCCCGAGCAGCGCACGCGCGGAAGCTCGTGGGCACGACCGGTCGGGTGTGGTCGTGCCCACGAGCGCTGGGGATGGCGGTGATGGCGGGTGGG
>NZ_VMNW02000107.1 GCF_007713735.2 Amycolatopsis acidicola
CGCGATCTTGCCACTGCGTCAAGGCGGGAAAGATGCCTTGACCCAGCGTCAAGATCGCAAGAGCAGGCTGGGGATCGGGGCGGTGGAGGGGTGTGGTCGTCGGGACGGCTCGCTTCGCGTTGCCGGGTGGCGGTGGCGTGGGTAGTGAGTGTGGCGGGGGCCGTCGGGCGTCTCCGGGCTTTCGTTGCCGGGTTCCGGAAAGCCCGCCCCCAAAAACCACCCCGCGCGCCAAGGGGCCCTGGCCGCAGGGTGAACCTGCGAGCCAGGGCCCGTTGACACCCCCGGTATCAGCCGAGTTCGCCGGGTACCGTGACGCCGCGGTCGGCGGCGAGGGTGCGCAACGTCCCGAGCAGCTTCTGCGGCAAGGGGATTCCCCCGGTGAGCCGTTCGTCCAGGGTGCGGGCACCGCGTTCGCCCGGGACGAGGAGTTCTTGCGCCGGGTCGGCGGGCGGGAGGGACTTGATGGAGTCGATCGTCTCGTCCACCGTGCGGCGGAAGTCTTCCACCGGCGTGAAAGCGGCGATGTCGATCGCCATCAGCACCGCGTTCTGCCGGTGCCGCCGCCCTTCCGGGGTACCGCCGTGGTACGCGCTGACGATCGGGTTCATGGTGAGCCCGCCCGCCAGCATCTCGAACAGCAGCGACATCCCGGCGCCCTTCGCCCCGCCCACCGGGAGCGGGACGGCGGCTTCGGCGGCGTCGGTCGTCGGCTGGCCGTCCTTCGTCAGTGCCGCGCCCTCCGGCAACGGCCGGCCACTGGCCTTCAGCACCGCGATCCGCCCCAGCGCGATCACCGCCGTCGCCATGTCCAGCAACACGGTCGGATGCCGCCCGGCGGGTACGGCGATCGACAGCGGGCTGGTCGCCACCCCGACACCGTTGCTGCCCGGGTACGCCATGTTCGGCACACCCGCGACGATGCCGAGACCCGCCATCCCGTACTGCGCGGCGCGTTCCGTGTAGTACCCGATCGCTCCCGTGTGGACAGTGCCGCGCACCGCCACCCACGCCGCGCCGGCCGAACGGGCCATGGACACGGCTTCGTCCATCGCGCGGGTCAGGGCCACGGGGCCGGGCGCGCCGTCGGCGTCGAGGGTGGCGACGGCGGACCGCATCTGGTCGAAACCGATCGCGGGCCGCGGGTTCGCCTGCCCGTTCTCGAACAGCTCGAGGTAGCGCGGGATCCGGGAGACCCCGTGCGAGTCGATACCGCGCAGGTTCGCCCAGACCAGCACGTCCGCGACGGTGTCGGCGTGCTCGCGGCTGGTGCCCGCCGCGGTGAACAGGTCACTGACGAGTGCCCGGAGTGCCTTCTCCGGCACCGGGATTCGAGGTTGTGGCACGAGTGCCTCCGGAAGTCGTGGGGGGATCAGCGGGCGACGCGGACGTCGACCAGTGCGGTGGTTCCGGCGCGGACGGTGTCCAGCGCCTGCGCGAGCACGGACTTCAGCTCGCCGGGATCGGTGACGGTCAGCCCGGTCATGCCGAACGGCTCCACCAGTTCGGCCAGCGCGGGCTGGTCCGAGAGGTCGACGCCGCGGAAGTCGTCCTCGCCGACGGCGGCGCCGCCGGGGTAGAAACGCAGGTGGTTGAGCTTCATCGAGAGGTACTGCCGGTTGTTGAAGACGACCACGAGCACCGGCAGCCCCTGCGCGCGCGAAGCGCTGAGGGCTTGCACGATCGGGTTGTACAGCAGGGAACCGTCCCCGATCACGAGCGCGACCTCACGCCCGGGATCGGCCAGCTTCACCCCGAGGGCGACACCGAGGCCCTGTCCCAGTCCACCTTGGACATACGAGTAGCGGCCCGGCCGGTCGGCGCGCAGTTCCCGTTGCACGACACGGCTGTGCGTGATGGTCTCGTCGACCACCGCCGCGTCCGGATCGAGCAGCTCCCGCAGGCAGCGCACCACCTGCGCCGCGTCGATGGCGTCCGTGGCCGGGGCCGCCGTCTCCGCCGGGACGAGTGCCCTGGACTCCGACTCCCGCCCGGAAACCAGCACCTCGTCGATCCCGGCTTCCCGCACGGCTTCGGTGAGCGCGCGCAAGGTGGGGGCGATGTCGCCCTCCAGGTACTGGTCGGCGCCCAGCACCTGGTAGTCCACGTACGGGCGGTGCGGTACGTCGTCGAGCACCAGCACCTCCGTCTCTTGTGGACGGTTGCTCGGCGGGTACCACGGCGCGCGGCAGCCCACCAGGACGATCAGATCAGCCTCCGCCGCGAACTTCGCCGCGTCGCCTCCACGGTGCAGGTGATGATCGCGCGGGAAGTTGCCGCACACCGCCGACTGCGGCTCGACGACGGGGATCGCGAGCGCTTCGGCGAACGCGACCAGCGCCTCGAAACCGCCGGGATGCCTGCCCGCGGACTCGGTGATGATCAGCGGCTTCTCCGCCGCCACGAGCCTTCGCGCGGCGCGGGCCAGCTCGTCCGCCGGGCTGACCCGTGCGCCGGGCTCCGCCACGGGACGCGCCGCGCGCGGCGGAGTCCATTCCTGCAGAAGCACTTCGACAGGGACGTTGAGGTACACCGGCCCCGCCGGGCCGCGCCGCGCGAGCTCCGCCGCGCGCACCACCGATCCGTACAATGTGGACACATCGCCGACCTGGGTGGCCCATTTCGTGAACGGGGCCGCCATCGCCTGCGGGCCGCCGACCACCGAAAGGTTGCGGTACCACTGGGAACCGGGGTCGGGCGGCACCTCGCCGTAGGTGGTGGACTCCGCGGACGCGATCACCATCGGCACGCCCGTGAGCAGCGCGCCGTGGATGCCGGTCGCGCCCTGCAGCAGGCCCGGGCCCGCGTGCACCAGCACAAGCTGCGGTTTCCCCTTCACCAGCGTGTAGCCGATGGCCATCCCGACGGCGAGCGTTTCGTGCATCAGGTCGAGGTAGACCGGCCCCGGGGTGCCGTCCCGGCGCTGCCGGGCGAGCGCCTCCCACACCGGGGCCCATTCGGACCCCGGCGAGGAGAAGATGACCTCGACCCCCAGGTCGCGGCAGGCGGCGAGGATGGCCTCGCCGCCGTCGGCGCGCTCGGCCATCACTTGCTCTCCGCGGCGGCGGGCACCGGCCAGCCGAGGCATTCGCTGATCCCGCGGCCCATGATCCACTCCAGCTCGTCTTCTGTGAACCCGAAGTGCTCGGTGAACTGGGCGATGGTCTCCGGGTACCCGAGCCCGTGGCCCATCAGCCGGGTCAGGTCGGTGCCCCAGAAGCAGCGCCGCGGCCCCATCGCGTCGACCATCTCGCGCACGTACTTGGCGATGTTGAGGTTCGGGAAGGGATGCGTGGAGTAGCCCGGCACCGCCGAGACCTTGACGTGGATGTTCGGGTGCACGTGCAGGTCGGCGGTCTCCTTGACCCAGTAGCCGATCGCGTCGTCCACGCAGCGCGCCATGATGCCCATGTGGTCGATGATGAGCTTCAGGCCGGGATGCCGCTCGGCGATCGCGCCCAGCTCGGCCTTCCATATCGGCGCGTGCACCATCGTGACCAGGCCCAGCTCCTCGGCCAGCGGCCAGTACCAGTCGGCGGTCCCGTCGATCATCCAGTTGCGGTCCTGCGGCCGGTGGAACGTCAGCCGGGTGCCCTTGATGTACGGGTTCTCCGCCGCCGCGCGCATCAGCTCGGCGCCCTCTTCCGGCTTGTTCTGCGGCACGCGGATCATCACGCCGAACCGGTCGGGGTGCGCCTCGCACGCCTCGAGCGAGTAGTCCTGGCGGTCGCCTTCCCACGACGGCGGCACGATCAGCGCGCGGTCCACGCCCGCCTCGTCCATCAGCCCCAGTGCCTCCTGGTAGCTGAAGGCCTCCTCGCGGTGGCCGTTCAGGCGGATGCGCTCACGGGCACCCGGAACCCACGGGCGGTCCGGCGTCTCTTCCTTCCAGACGTGAATCTGGGTGTCCACAATGAACATCGGTTCTCACTTTCCTTGTGCGGTCCTGCGTTTCAGGGAAGCTGCCGCGCCACATGCTCGGCGATGGCGAGACTCGAAGTGGCCGCGGGCGACGGCGCGTTGCGCACCGCCGTGACCGGGCCGAGGCTGGAGATGCGGAAGTCGTCCACCAGCGAGCCGTCGCGGTCGACGGCCTGCGCCCGCACGCCCGCGGGCGCGCGCACGAGGTCGGCCGTCGTGAGCCCGGGCAGGTATTCCCGCGCGGCGGCGGTGAAAGCCCGGCGGGAGAGCGAGCCGCGCATCTCGCGCACGCCCATCCGCCAGTGCTGCCGGAAGAGTTTCCTGGTGCCGGGCCAGGCCAGCGCCTGCCACAGCTCCCGGGGCACGAGATCACGCCGCCGGTATCCCTCGCGCGCCAGCGAAAAGACGGCGTTCGGCCCGACGTCGACGGTCCCGTCGACGCGCGGGGTGATGTGCACGCCGAGGAACGGGTACGCCGGGTCCGGCACCGGATAGACCAGGCCCCGCACCAGGTTCTCGCGGCCGGGCACGAGGCGGTGGTACTCGCCGCGGAAGGCGATGATCGCCGGGCCGTCGTCGTCCCCGGCGAGCCGCGCCACGCCGTCGGACTGCAGGCCGGCGCAGATCACCAGGCTGCCGACCACCTGCCTGTCCTGCCCGCGGTGGACGGCGACGCCGTCACTCGTGCGCTCGATCCGCGTGACCGCCTCGCCCAACAGGAGTTTCCCGCCCGCGGCGAGCACGTCGTCGGCCAGCGCCCTCGCGACCGCGCGGTAGTCCACGATGGCCGTCGTGGGGGAGTGCAGCGCCGCCTTGCCGCGGACGTTCGGCTCGATCTCGCGCAGGGCGGCCTCGTCGAGCCACCGCACCCGGGGCACGCCGTTGGCCTCCGCGCGCTGCTGGAGATCCCGCAGCCGGGCGACCTCCAGCTCGTCCCTGGCCACCACGACCTTGCCCAGTTCCCGGTACTCCAGCCCATGCTCGGCGCAGAACTCCCGCAGCAGCCCCACTCCGCGACGGCACAGTGTCGCCTTGAGCGAACCCGGCTGGTAGTAGAGCCCGGAGTGCACGACCCCGGAGTTGTGCCCGGACTGGTGCAGCGCGACGTCGGTCTCCTTCTCGAAGACCACCACCTCCGCACCGCGCGCCTGGGCCAGCCGCCGCGCGGTGGCCAGCCCGACGAGGCCGGCGCCGATCACCCCGATCCGTTGGGACGTCAAGGTTTCACCGCCCGTACCGGATCGCGACCGTCTTCACGCGACTGTAGAAGCGCAGCGCCTCGGCGCCCTGCTCCTTGAACGGCGAACCCGAGTCGCCGAACCCGCCGAAGGGCATGTGCACGTCCCAGCCGGACGTCGGGAGGTTCACCGAGACCTGCCCGGCTTCGGCCCGCGCGGCGAACTCGTGCGCGCTGGCGAGGTTCGTGGTGAACAGCCCGGCGGCGAGGCCGTAGGCGGAGTCATTGACCGCTTCGACCGCCGCGTCGAACCCGTCCACCACGTGCACGGCCGCGACGGGGCCGAAGACTTCGTCACGCCAGATCGCCATCTCGCGCGTGACGTCACCGAGGACGGTCGGCGCGACGAAGCAGCCGTGCTCGTACTTCGCGCCTTCCGGCACGAAGCCGCCCGTCACTACGTTCGCGCCGTCTTCGCGGGCGCGGTCGATATGCCGCAGTACTTCGGTGCGCTGGCGCTCGCTCACGAGCGGGCCCATCGTGGTGCCTGCCTCGGCGCCGGGGCCGAGCGCGAGCGACTCGGCCTCTTTCCTCAGTCCCACAAGGAGATCCGCGGCCACCGCGCGATCGGCGATCACGCGGCTGGTGGCCGTGCAGCGCTGGCCCGCCTGCGCGAACGCGGCGGCCGCGACCACCGGGATGGCGAGTTCCAGGTCCGCGTCCGCGAGTATCGCGGTGGCGTTCTTTCCGCCCATTTCGGTCTGCACGCGGACATTCCGGCCCGCGAGACGGCGCTGCAGCTCCCGCCCGACCGCCGTACTGCCGGTGAACGACACCGCGTCGAGTCGCGGCTCGTCGAGGAGCGCGGACGCGATCTCGGAGGTCCGCCCGACCGCGATGCCGAGCACGCCGGCGGGCAACCCGGCGTCGTGCAGGGCGCGCGCCAGATGCAGCGCGACGAGCGGGGTTTCGGTGGCAGGCTTGAGAAGCACGGCGTTGCCGGAGATCAGCGCGGGCGAGAGTTTGCGGGCCGGGGTGAGCAGCGGGTCGTTCCAGGGGGTGATCAGCAGGACCGTGCCCAGCGGCTCCGACCGCGCGCTGGTCTGGGTGCCGCCGCGCGCGTCGGCGAGCAGCTGGCCGTAGGGCTGGCGCGCCCAGGAGGCGTAGTAGTCCAGGAAATCCGCGGACTTCGCGACCTCACCGGTGGCCTCCGCCCTGGTCTTGCCCATCTCGGCCACCAGATCCGCGGCGATCTCGCTGCTGCGGGCGCGCAGGTTCGTGGCCGCGCGGGCCAGCACTTCGCCGCGCTCCAACGGGGAGGCCGCGCCCCAGGTCCGGGCCGCGCGGGCTGCTTCGTCGTACAGCTCGGTGACTTCGGCGGGCGTCATCGCGGGTACCCGCGCCACGATCCGCCGGGTGTCGGCGGGGTCGAGCACGTCGATCGCGCGGCCGTCCGCGGGCATCCGCCAGGCTCCGCCGACCAGCCGCGGTACCGACTCAACTGACATGGGTTTCCGGCCCTCCTTGTCCACACTCGCTCAGGGCTTTCTGAGCGTAGAAGTCAAGGTGAGGGCTCCGGAATGCGTGAAACCGCAACCTAAGGTGTACCGGCCCCGGTCTTGCCGACGCCGTTTCCGGGCTGCCACGCGCCGGGCCGACGCGTGCGCCGGTACGTCCCGGCCCGGTCATTCGATGGGCGGCGAGGTGGCTCAGCTCGTGGCCGCCGCGCGCACCTCCTGCCGCTGGAAGCACCCGGCGAACTCGCCTGGCTCACAGCGCCCACACAGGATTGTAAACAATTTGGTGCGAAATCTTGTGAACGCCTTCGTGCACGATGTACGGTCAGGCACTCCCACGCCCCGTCGGCGAAGAAAGGACGGCGATGTCCCTCTCCGCACCCCAAGTCCAGGCCGCGTCCCGGCTGTCCGTCCGGGTCACCGCCCTGTGCTGGATCCTGGTCCTGCTCGACGGCCTCGACCTGTTCGTCTACGGCGCGATCCTGCCCCGCGTGCTGGCGGACAAGGACTTCGGCCTGACCGCCGCCGGGGGTGGTGACGTCGGCAGCCTCACCACCTTCGGGATGCTGCTCGGCGCGCTCGCCGCCGGGATGCTGACCGACGTCCTCGGCCGCCGGAAGATCATCATCACCGGCGTCACCGTCTTCTCCCTCGCCTCGGCGTTGTGTGCGCTGGCCCCGGACGTCACGACGTTCGGGATCGCGCGGTTCGTCGCGGGCGTGGGGCTCGGCGGGCTACTGCCCTCGGCGATCGCGCTGGTGATGGAGTACGCGCCGTCGTGGCGGAAGAACCTCGCGGTGACGGTCGTGATGACGGCCCACCAGGCGGGCGGGGCGGTCGCGGGCGCGCTCGGGCTTTCGGTCGCCGAATCGCTCGGCTGGCGCTCGGTGTTCTGGCTCGGTGCGATCCCGCTCGTGGTGGTGCTCCCGCTGATCGTGAAGCTCTTGCCGGAGTCGGTGGCGTTCCTGCTCGCGAAGGGGCGCACCGACAAGGCTGAGGCCATCGCGCGGCGGCACGGCGTCCCGCTGGAGGCGTTCACCCCGGAGAAGACGGAGGAACAGCGCAGCGGTCTCCGCAGCCTGTTCACGCCTTCGCTGCGGATGACCACCATCCTGTTCTGGATCGCGTCGTTCGCCGGGCTGCTGCTGGTCTACGGCGTGAGCACCTGGCTGCCGACGATGATGCGCGGCAACGGCTACAACCTCGGCTCGTCGATCAGCTTCCTGCTGGTGATCAACATCGGCGGCATCGCCGGCCTGCTCGTCGCCGGGCGGCTCGCGGACCGGCTGGGCTCGCGCCGGGTCGCGATCGCCTGGTTCGCGCTCACCGCCGCCGGGGTGGCGCTGATGGCGATCCCCATGCCGCTCCCGCTGACGTACGTGGTCGTGTTCCTCACCGGCGCCTGGCTGTTCAGCGCGCAGACCCTGATCTACGCGGCGACCGGCTCGTACTACCCGGCCGCCGGGCGGGCCACCGCGCTGGGCTGGGTGTCCGGGATCGGCCGGTTCGGCGCGGTCTTCGGGCCCTGGCTGGGCGGAGTCCTGGTCGCGGGCGGACTGTCGAAACTGGGCTTCGCCGTGTTCGCCGTCGCGGGCGTCCTCGGCGCGGTGATGCTCCTGTGCGTGCGCCGTGCTCCCTTGGCGGCGGCCGCCGCGCCGGTTCCGCTCGACCACTGACCCCGGCGGTCCACAGTGGACGGGTGATAATGCCGGTATGGCCGACGACCGTGCGAACCAGGTGACCTTCGACGATCTCGAGGTCTTCCTGGTGTTCGCGAAGACCGAGCACTTCGGGCAGGCGGCCGCCGAGCTGGGCGTGAGCGTGCCGACGGTGCAGCGCAGCGTGCGGGCGCTGGAGCGCAAGCTGGGCGTGGGCCTGATCGAGCAGGCGGGGCGGCGCGTACGGCTGCGCCACAGCGGCCAGGTGCTGGCACGCGAAGCGCACGGGGTGCTGCGCGCGCGGGCGGACGCGGTGGACACCACGCTGGCGGAAGCCGGTGCGCCACAACGGGTTCTGCGCGTCGCGCACACCTACTCGCTCGGCCTCGGGTTCGTGCCCGCCGTACTCGCCGAGCTGCTGCAGGGGTTGCCAGGGCTGCGATTCCGGTGCTGGCAGGGCTCGGCGACGTCCGTGGTGTCCACGCTGTTGCGCGGCGACGCCGATGTCGCCTTCACCTCGGTCGCGCCCACCGAGCCGGACATGGTCGTCGACCCGTTGTTCACCGAGTCGCTGCTGCTCGCGGTGCCCGCCGACGATCCGCTCGCCGGGCGGGACGCCGTCGAGCTGGCCGGGGTGCGGGACAGGCCGTTCGTCGCGATGGAACCGGGGTCGAGCAGCCGCACGCACCTGGTCAACGCCTGTGCCCGCGCCGGGTTCGTGCCGCGGATCGCGGTGGAGGGCAACGACCTGTTCCTCGTCGAGTCCATGGTGGGCGCCGGACTCGGGGTTTCGGTGGTGCCGGCGGGGATGAACGACCACCGGCATCCGCGGGTGGCGCGGCTCCCGATCGCCGAGCCGGGTTCGGCCTCCCGCACCGTTTTCCTGGCCTATCCCGGCGGCGGCGCGGTGCATCCGAGCGTGCTGGAGCTGGCTCGGATCGCCCGCCGCCGAGGGCGCGAACGCGGCTGATCGTTACGCGCGGCGCAACGGTTTCGCCGCGCGGATGGCGTTGTTCGCGGGCGGGGCCGTTTCTAGCGTTGCCGTCATGTTGCCAGCGATCACGACCAAGCCGGTCACCGCGGAGTTCTGCGGCCGGCTGCTGGCGGCGGCCTCGGCGCCGCTGCCCCCTCCAGTGGCCCGAGCGGCGCGCCGCAGCCTGTTCAACGTGCTCGGCACCGCGATCGGCGCGGCGGATTCGCCCGCCGTCGAAGCGCTCCTCACGGCCGCGCGTCACCGCGGTGTGAGCGGCGAAGCGGTGCTGCCGGGCCGCACGGAGACCGTGGACCCGTACTGGGGCGCGCTCGTCACCGGCACCGCCGCGCACTACGACGACTTCGACGACACGCATCTGGCCACCGTCATCCACCCCGGCGCGGCCGCGCTGGCCACGGTCCTTTCCCTGCAACCGGAAACCGGCCTGTCCGGCCGCCGCGCGCTGAGCGCGTTCGCGCTGGGCTGCGAGGCGCAGCTGCGGATCGGCAACGCCATCTCACCCAGTCACTACGACCGCGGCTGGCACATCACCGGAACCTGCGGCGTGTTCGGCGCGGCGGTGGCGGCCGCGATCGTGCTCGGGCTGGACGCCGGGCGGACGGAGCAGGCGCTGGCGCTCGCCGCGACCATGACGCTCGGCCACCGCGAGGGCTTCGGCTCGATGACGAAACCGTTCCACCCGGGCAAAGCCGCCGCGAACGGCGTGCTGGCGGCGCGGCTCGCCGCGAGTGGCCAGATCGGGATGGCGGACCCCTTCGGCCCGGACGGGATGCTCGGCGTGCTCGCGCCCGAAGTCGACGCCACCCGGCTCGGCGGTTCCTGGAACGAGGACTGGGAACTCGAGCAGAACGCCTTCAAGCCCTACCCCTGCGGAATCGTCGCGCATCCGGTGATCGACGCCGCGCTCGGCGCCGCGCCGCGGGTGGACCCGGCCGCGATCACCGCCGTGACGATCGCCTGTCACCCGCTGGTGCCGGAGCTCATGGGCCGCCGCGATCCGGCGGACGGCCTGCAGGCGCGGTTCAGCTCCTACCACGCGGCGGCCGCCGGACTGCTCGACGGCGTCGTGGGCCTGCCGCAGTTCACGACCGGGCGCGCGCGGGCGGCCGACGCGCGGGCGTTGCGCGAACTGATCACTCTCGAGCCCGACAGCGGGTGCGCGCGAGATGAGGCCACCATCGTTGTGGCACAACGCGATTCCGAGCCCGTGACCGTCCACATCGAACACGCCAGGGGCAGTCTCGCCCGCCCGCTCACCGACGACGAGCTGTTCGCGAAGGTCGACGCGCTGACCGAACCGATCCTGGGGGCAGGCCGCGCGCTCGCGATCCGCGACGCTGTCGACGCCTTGGATGCGGTGTCCAGCCTCGACGAGCTGCTGACCGCGATCCGCCCCGCCGAGGAGAAGCGCGCATGACGACGACCGACTGGATCCTGCAGGTGGTCCGCGAGGACAGGCCGGAAGACCGCGCGGCTCGCGAACTGCTGCGGCGCTTCGAAACGGCCCGCGACGCGGGTACCGCGCCCCAGGCGCTCGCCGGTGAGGATCCACAGTGGACGGCCTGGGCGTCCGGAACCGCTGCGGCACAGAGCGATCCCGGGTTGCCGTGGATCGCCGTGTGCGCTGCGGCGACCGCGCTCGGGGAAGATGACCGCGCGGTCGCGGCGGTGTCGCTCGGCTGTCAGGTGGCCGAGCGCGTGGCCGTGGAGCTCGGACCCACGCACCTCGCGGCGGGCTGGGATGTCCGCGCCACCGCCGGGGTGATCGGCGCCGGCGCGGCGGTGGGCTGGCTTTGCGGCCTCGACGACGAACAACTGCGCAACGCGATCGGCCTGTGCGCGACGCAGGCGAGTGGGCTCACCGGTTCAGCAGGGACCGGCGCCGAGGCACTGCAGCAAGGAAAAGCGGCCGCCAACGCGGTCGAAGCGGCCTTGCTGGGTCAGTGCGGGTTCACGTCCTCGGCGGAACCCCTCGACGGGCGGCGCGGGATGTTCGCCCTGATGGCACCGGACCGGACATGAGCACGGACCTCCGGACGCAGCGGCGGCACAACGCCTTGGGCTTCTGTACCAAGGAGTTGTGCTCCGCCCTGTTCGTGTCCGGCAGGTCCCGCGCCGCCGCGATGGCCGACCTGGACACGATCTGCGAACGGTTCGCCGGGGGAGCGCTGGCACCGGCCGAGATCGAGTTCACTGTCGACAGTGCGTCGGTGACCGGGCGCCTGCCGGACGGGGCGACCCGCCGGGCCGTCGCGGACGGGATCCGGGGCGCACGGCTGGTGACCGAAGGACCCGGTGCGGGACCGGCCCCGCGTCGGGAACCGGATCCCCGCCCGTGGCCGCTCGGTGACGCGGCGGCTGAAAAGCCCGGTTACGACGCGACGCGGGCGGCGGTGCGGGAACATCTGCGTGCCACGGGTGCTCGCGGGGTGGCCGTGGTGCACCACGGCGAACTCGTGGTCGAGGAGTTCGCGCCCGGGTTCGGCCCGCGCACACCGACCCGCGGCTGGTCCACCGCCAAGACGCTCACGGCGCTGATCGTCGACCACCTGGCGGGGGAGGGGCGGCTCGACCCGGAAGCACCGGCGTACCGCGACATCACGTGGCTCGACCTGCTGCGGCTGCGAAGCGGGCTCGCGGTCCGCCGGTTCGAGGACGGCTCGCCGGAGATGCTCAGTGACGCCGACGACTACTTCGCCATGTACGTGCGCCCGGTGTCCGTCGAACGGCTGGTCGCGTCCGCGCGGGTCGAGGCGGCGCCCGGGAAACTGTTCTGCTACAAGAGCATCGACCATCTCACGGTGGCACTCGCCCTGCGCCCGGTGCTCGGCGACGACGTCCACGGACAGCTCACGCGCACTGTCCTGCCCGCGCTCGGACTTCGCCACAGCGTCCTCGAAACGGACACCGACGGCGTCCCGCTGCTGTGCGGCGCCTGGTACACCACACCCGGCGACCTGGCCCGGATCGGCGCGCGCGTGACGGACGCGATGCGCTCGGCGCCACCCGTCACCGAGGTGGCAGGCCCGGTGGCGATGCGCCATCCGTACGGAACTTCGGTGTGGCTCGACCCGGACGGCCACCTCGGCGTGGACCACCCCGGGATCTGTTACGCCCTGGGCAGCCTCGGGCAGGCGGTGTTCGTCGTGCCCGGCGAGGGCCTCGTGATCGCCAGGACAGCGCTCGAACCGCGGTCCCGGCACGCCGGACTCCTGCGCGCCGTACTGGGCGCGCTGCCCCGAAACCCCTGATACACAAGGAAAGGTAGGGCCCAATGACTGTGCTCGCCCGGCTGGACCGGTTGCCATGGTCCAGTCATCAACGCCGGGTCGTCGCCACGCTCGCGCTGTGTTTCGCGTTCGAGCTGGCCGACATCAACACCTTCGCCTACGCCGCGCCCGCGCTGCGGACGTACCTCGGGATCAGCGTCCGCGAGGTCTCGTTCATCACCGCGGCGGGGTTCGTGGGCATGTTCCTGGGCGCCGCGATCGGCGGCCGCATCGCCGAACGCGTCGGACGGCGCACCGGGCTGCGCGCGTCGGTGCTGTGGTTCTCGGTGTTCTCCCTGTTGAACGCGGCCTGCTTCGACGGCACCACGTTGTTCCTCGCGCGGGTCGCGACCGGGATCGGGCTGGGCGCGATGACCGTCATCGCGATCACCTACCTCGCGGAGCTCGTGCCGGCGGCGCAACGCGGACGGCTGCAGGCCGCCACGCTCGCGCTGGGGTTGCTCGGCATCCCGGCCATGTCGTTCTTCGCCCGGGGCGTGATCGGGCTGGGGGAGAACGCGTGGCGGTTCGTCTTCCTGTTCGGCGGGCTCGGCCTGGTTTCGCTCCTGCTGGTCTCGCGGCTGCCGGAATCGCCGCACTGGCTTCTGTCACGGAATCGCGACCGGGAAGCCGAAGCTGTCGTCGGGCGGATCGAAGCCGTGGTGGCGCGCAAGCACGAACTCCCGCCGGTGCCGGAGACGGCCGCGGCGGCGGAGCCCGCGCCGCGGGTGCCGGTCCGGGAACTGTTCCGCGGCAAGCTCGCCCGCCGCACGATCATGCTCGCGCTGGTGTGGGCGTTCCTCACGATCAGCTACTACGGGTTCGCCTCGTTCGCCCCGACCCTGTTGCACGAGCACGGGTTCAGCGTCACCAGCAGCGTGGGCTACTCGGCGCTGACGACGCTCGGCGCGGTGCCCGGCGCGCTGCTGGCGTGGCCGGTGGCCGACCGGTTCGGGATGCGGGGGCCGATCGCCGGGTTCAGCCTGATCTTCGCCGGGTCGGGGATCGCGTACGGGCTGACGTTCGAGCCCGCGGCGATCATCACGTTCGGCATCCTGGTCGCCGCGCTCAACCAGACCCTGGTGGCGCTGATGTACTCGTACACGCCGCGCCTGTTCCCGACCGCGGTCCGCGCCACCGGGACCGGGTTCTGCTACGGGATCGGCCGGGTGCTGAACGCCCTGGGGCCGCTGGTGATCGGGCAGATCTACCTGAGCACCGGCTACGTCCCGGTGTTCCTGTTCGTCGGCGCCTGCGGGCTGATGATCACGCTGTCCGTGCTGCTGCTGGCGCCACGGCGGAACCGGCTGGAGCCGGTGACCGGACCGCAGGTGGCGGAGCACACCGCGGCCTGAGCCTGGCCGCTCCCGGGGAAGATCGGTGAGGTTCGGCTGGTGGCGGAGCAGGCTCCGGCCGTGGTCTACGACCGCGGCGGGCTGGGCCGCGGCGCGGCCGCCGTCCCTTGACCGGCTGGCCGGGGAACTCGGCGCGCTGCTCGACCACCTCGGCCCGGGCCCGTTCGTGCTCGCCGGGCACAGCTGGGGCGGGCCCATCGCACGGGCGGCCGGAGCGGATCGCGGCATGTGGTGGCCACGGAATCGGGCCGCCTGGTTCCGGCGACGGAGCCCGGGCTGGTCGCGTCGGAGATCATCCGGTTGCTGGGCTGAGCAGGTCGCGGTCCTGGCCGGGCATCGTGCCTTCGTACCGGCCGGCGCCAGCCACCACTCCCGGGCCGCCACCGGAGCCCGAGCGCGGGCTCGCCACGTTCAGCCCATCGTCTTCTGGCCGTCGAGGGACTCGCGGATGATGTCGGCGTGTCCGGCGTGGTGCAGCGTCTCGCCCGCGATGTGCAGGAGTGTGCGGCGCGCCGACTGGCTCTCCTCCTGGTGCCACGGCGCCTTCGGCAGATCCTGCCGCGCGTCGAGGTCGGCCAGGGTGGTCACGAGCTCGTCGGTGCGGGCGGCGACTTTTTCGTACTCCGCGAGGATTCCCGCCAGTGTGTCGCCCGGCAACATCCGGAACTCCTCGGCGCGCTGCCGGAAGTCGTCCTCGGTCATGGCGGTGAAGTCCGGCATCGCGGAGGCGCCTTCGAGGAGGAAGCTCGTCCAGCCGCGCTCGACCGAGGTGACGTGCTTGATGAGGCCGCCGAGACACAGCTCGCTCGCCGTGGTGCGCAGCCCCGCCTGCTCGTCGGTGAGGTCGCGGATGGTGAAGCGCAGGAAGTGCCGCGCCTGGGCCAGCTCCGCCAGGATGTCGGCGCGCTCGCCGGTGGTGATGGGGGTCGGGCTCAGTTCGGGGGCGGTCATGGTTCTCGCCTTTCTCTCGGGGTCTGAAATCCAACGTAGGAGGTATTGCGGCCACTTTGTGTCCGCTATCTCGGGCAGAATCGGATTCATGGCGAACACGAGCAGCCGGACACTGCGACTGCTTTCCCTCTTGCAGACCCATCGGTACTGGCCGGGCAACGAGCTCGCCGGCAGGCTGGGGGTCTCGGTGCGCACGCTGCGCCGGGACGTCGACCGGCTCCGGGCGCTGGGGTATCCGGTGGAGGCTCAGCGCGGCGTGGACGGCGGCTACCAGCTGGCGCCGGGCGCGGCGCTGCCGCCGCTCGTGGTCGACGACGAGGAGGCCGTGGCGCTGGTCGTCGGCCTGCAGGCGGCGACGCAGGGCGCGGTGGAGGGCATCGCGGAGTCGTCGGTGCGGGTGCTGGCGAAAGTGGTGCAGGTGATGCCGGCCCGGCTGCGCCGCCGCGTCGACGCGCTGCGCGCGATGACCGTGCCCGCGAGCTGGAACGGCGCGGCGGACGCGGGCGTCGACTCCGGCGTGCTGACCACCGTCGCGCTCGCGTGCCGGGACAGCGAGCGGCTGCGTTTCGCTTACACCGCGGCGAAAGGGCAGCGGTCCGACCGGCACGTCGAACCGCACCGGCTGGTCTCGTTCGGGCACCGCTGGTACCTCGCGGCCTACGACCTGGAACGGCACGACTGGCGGAGTTTCCGCGTGGACCGGATGCGTGCGCCGGAAACCACCGGTGCCCGGTTCCGGCCACGGGAGCTGCCCGCGGCCGACGCGGGGGAGTTCATCCGGGACCGGCTGGTGAACGTGCCGCGCCCCTACCGCGTGGAGGCGGTGCTGGAGGCACCAGCCGGGGAGGTGCGGGCGAAGATCGGGCGCTGGAGCACCGTCGAGCCCGACGGCGCCGGGCGCTGCCGGGTCACGATGACGAGCGAGTCCCTGGACTGGCCGATCATGGCGCTCGGCACCTCCGGCGCGGAGTTCCGCGTCGTGGAGCCGCCCGAACTCGTCGAACGGCTCCACGACTGGGGAACCCGGTTCCGTAACGCCTGAGCGGCTACCCGCACCGCCACGCGAACCACTCTCGTGGAGTCACCTACTCCGCGTCCGCCTTGGCGAACTGGGCCGAATAAAGCCGGTGGTAGGCGCCCTCGGCCTTGATCAGTTCCTCGTGGGTGCCCTGTTCCACGATCTGCCCGGCTTCCATCACCAGGATCAGGTCGGCGTCGCGGATCGTGGACAGCCGGTGCGCGATCACGAAGCTGGTGCGTGACGTGCGCAGCGCCGCCATCGCGTGCTGCACCAACGCTTCCGTGCGGGTGTCGACCGAGCTGGTGGCCTCGTCGAGGATCAGCAGCGAGGGTCGCGCGAGGAACGCCCGCGCGATGGTCAGCAGCTGCTTCTCGCCCGCGCTGACGTTGCTGCCCTCTTCGTCGATCACCGTGTCGTAGCCCTCGGGCAGGGTGCGCACGAACCTGTCGACGAAGGTCGCCTTCGCGGCTTCGATGATCTCGTCCTCGGTCGCGTCCGGCCTGCCGTAGGCGATGTTGTCCCGGATCGTGCCGCCGAAGAGCCAGGTGTCCTGCAGCACCATGCCGATCTGCGAGCGCAGGTCCTCCCGCCGGAGCTTCGTGATGTCCACGCCGTCGAGGGTGATCCGGCCCGCGTCCAGCTCGTAGAACCGCAGGATCAGGTTGACCAGCGTGGTCTTCCCCGCGCCGGTGGGCCCGACGATCGCGACCGTCTGCCCCGGATCGGCCACCAGCGAGAGATGCTCGATCAGCGGCTGCTCGGGGCGGTAGGAGAAGCTCACGTCCTCGAACTCGACGCGGCCGTGCCGCTCGGCGGCCACCTCCGCGTCGGCCGCGTCGGGCTGCTGCTCCTCCGCGTCGAGCAGTTCGAACACCCGCTCGGCGGACGCGACCCCGGACTGCATCAGGTTCGCCATCGACGCGACCTGCGTGAGCGGCTGGGTGAACTGGCGCGAGTACTGGATGAACGCCTGCACCTCGCCCAGCGTCATCGCGCCGGAGGTGATCCGCAGCCCGCCGACCACGGCGACCACGACGTAGCTGAGGTTGGACAGGAACATCATCGCGGGCATGATCAGCCCGGACACGAACTGCGCGCCGAGCGCGGCGCCGAACAGGTCGTCGTTGCGCCGGCGGAACTGCTCCCGCGACTCCTGCTGCCGCCCGAACACCTTCACCAGCTGGTGCCCGGTGAACGCCTCCTCGATGTGCGCGTTGAGCGCCCCGGTGTGCTTCCACTGCGCGATGAACTGTTTCTGAGAGCGCTTTCCGATCACGCCGGTGACGACCACCGAAGCCGGGATCACCGCTATCGCGATCAGCGCCAGCAGCGGCGAGATGGTCAGCATCATCACCAGCACGCCGAGCACCGTGAGCACCGAGGTCAGCAGCTGGCTCAGCGTCTGCTGCATCGTGGTGGAGATGTTGTCCAGGTCGTTGGTGACACGGGAAAGCAGCTCACCGCGCGGCTGGCCGTCGAAGTAGCGCAGGGGAAGCCGGTGCAGCTTCGCCTCGATGTCCTCGCGGAGCCGGAACATGATGCGCTGCACGACCGTGTTGAGCAGCCTGCCCTGCAGCAGCGCGAACACCGACGAGGCGACGTAGAGCACGAGCACCCAGGCCAGAACCGTGCCCAGCGCCCCGAAATCGATGCCCGCGCCCGGTACCCCGCGGAGCCTGCCGAGCACCCCGTCGAAGATCACGTCGGTGGCCTCGCCGAGCACCTTCGGCCCGGCGACGGACAACGCCACGCTGGCGACGCCGAGCACGACGACCAGCGCCAGGGGCACGCGCTCGGGCGCCATCCGGCCACCGAGGCGGCGCGCGGACGTGCCGAAGTTCTTCGCCTTGCTGACCGGCATCCCGATCCCGGGCATGCCGCGCCCCATCGGGCCGCCGCCCTGCGGGCGGGGCGCGGGCTTGTTCTCTGTGGCGGTCATGCGGCCTGCTCCGGGGTCAGCTGGGACTGCACGATTTCGAGGTACGTCGGGCAGGTTTCGAGTAGCTCGCGGTGGGTGCCGTCCCCGACCACGGATCCCTTGTCCAGCACCAGGATCCGGTCGGCGTCGAGGATGGTGGAGACCCGCTGCGCGACCACCAGCACGGCCGCGTCCCGGGTGTGGGGCCGCAGCGCCGCGCGCAACGCGGCGTCGGTGGCCAGGTCGAGCGCCGAGAACGAGTCGTCGAACAGGAAGATCCCCGGGCGGCGCACCAGCGCCCGCGCGATCGACAGCCGCTGCCGCTGGCCGCCGGAGACGTTCGTGCCGCCCTGGGCTATCGACGCCTCCAGCCCTTCCGGCATCGCCTCGACGAAGTCGCGCGCCTGCGCTATTTCCAGCGCCTGCCACAGTTCCTCGTCCGTCGCGTCCGGGTTGCCGTAACGGAGGTTGCTCGCGACGGTGCCGGTGAACAGGTACGGCCGCTGCGGGACGAGGCCGACGCGGCTCCACAACAGCTCCGGCTCCAGCTCCCGCACGTCCGTGCCGTTCACGAGCACGGCGCCCGCGGTGACGTCGATCAGCCGCGGGATCAGGTTCACCAGCGTGGTCTTGCCGGTGCCGGTGCTGCCGACGATGGCGGTGGTGGTGCCCGCCGTGGCGCGGAAGGAGATGTCCCGCAGGACCGGCTCGGCCGCGCCGGGGTAACGGAATTCGACGGCGCGGAACTCCAGCTCGGCGCCCCGGCGCAGCTCGCGCACGGGGGAGACGGGCGGCACCACGGAGGATTCGGCGTCGAGCACCTCGTTGATCCGCTCGGCGCAGACGGCGGCGCGCGGGATCATCATCGAGATGAACGTGGCCATCATGACCGCCATCAGGATCTGGATCAGGTAGTTCAGGAACGCGGTCAGCGAGCCGATCTGCATCTCGCCGGTGTCCACGCGGTGCGCGCCGAACCACAGCACGGCGACGCTGGAGGCGTTGAGGATCAGCATCACGGTGGGGAAGATCAGCGCCTGCAGCCTGCCCACCCGCAGCGCGGTTCCGGTGAGCGATGTGTTCGCGCCGGCGAAGCGCCGCGTCTCCGCGGGCTCGCGGACGAACGCGCGCACCACGCGGATCCCCGACAGCTGCTCGCGCAGCACCCGGTTCACCTCGTCGATGCGCTCCTGCATGCGGCGGAAGCCCGGCACCATCCGGACCACGATGGCGCCGATCGAGATCAGCAGCGCGGGCACGCACACCGCCAGCAGCCAGGACAGCCCGACGTCCTCGCCGAGCGCCAGGATGATGCCCGCGACGCACATGATCGGGGCGGTGACCAGCAGGGTGCACACCATGACGACCAGCAGCTGCACCTGCTGCACGTCGTTGGTGGTGCGGGTGATCAGCGAGGGCGCGCCGAACCGGCTCACCTCGCGGGCGGAGAAATCGCCGACGTGCGCGAAGATCGCGGCGCGCACGTCACGCCCGAAGCTCATCGCCGCGCGGGCGCCGTAGTAGACCGCGCCCGCGGAGCAGAGGATCTGCACCAGCGTGACGGCGAGCATCCAGCCGCCGGTGGACACGATGTACCCGGTGTCGCCGCGGACGACGCCGTAGTCGATGATGTCGGCGTTGAGCCCCGGCAGGTACAGCGACGCGATCGTGCCGACCAGCTGCAGGACGAGCACGAACCCCAGCTCGCGGCGGTACGGCCGCAGGTGGGTGCGCAACAGGCGGAGCAGCAACGGAATCCCCCAGGAAGAAACCGAACGTATCTTATGCGGGATACGATACGCTGGGCGCGATAGGGAACGCAACGTATTTTAGGGAGACCGGTGCCGGGACCGGTGAAGACCCGCCGCCGCGGGGAAGAGCTCGAAACGGCCATCCTCGAAGCGGCATGGGCGGAGCTGCACGAGGTGGGCTACAACGCGCTCACGATGGAGGCGGTCGCGGCCCGTGCCGGCACCAGCAAGCCGGTGATCTACCGGCGCTGGAGCAGCAGGGCGGAGCTGGTGCTCGCCGCGTGGGCGCGGCGGCAGCCGAGGCGCCCCATCGTGCCGGACAGCGGGAGCCTGCGCCAGGATCTGCTGGCCCTGTTCACCCGGGTCGCCCGCCGCGCGGACCGGATCATGTCGGAGATGGTGGCCGGTGTGCTGGGGGAGGCGTTCCGGCATCCGGAGGTGACCGCGCTGCTGCGGGAACAGCTGCGCACTTCGCCGTTGACGGACACGATCCGCGCGGTGGTCCGCAATGCGACCGCGCGCGGGGAGCTGCCGGAGGTGGAGATCTCGCGGCGGGTGGCGATGGTGCCGCTGGACCTGATCCGCAACGAGACCATCACCTGGGGCGGCCCGCTGTCGAGGGAGACGATCGAGGAGCTCGTGGACGAGGTGTACCTGCCGCTGCTGCGCGGGCTCGCCCCGAAGTCGCCGCCCGGGCCGTAAGGTCCTCGCGGAACCGTTGTCCCGGAAGGAAAAGCGGTGGCCCGCGACCGGTTCTTCGCTGATCGTCACCGGCGGAGCCGGGAGGCTGCCGTGGCCGGGGAAGTTGTCGTCCGCCCCGGCAGGGCAAGCCGCGATGGAGCGGCAAACCCAGATGCGGACGCCGTGAACTCGTGCCCGGGGCGGCCAACTCGTGCTCCGGGACGGCGGAACCCGCGCGCCGGAGCGGCCAACTCGCGCCCCGGGACGGCAAAACCGCGCCCCGGAACGGCAAAAACGGCTCCGGCGGCGGGCGCCGGGCCTCCCGGCGCAAGCCAAGCCGACCCGCGCGCAACCCGACCGGCGCGCAACCCTGCTCCGCCGGTCAATCGCGGGTTGCGGGGGCTTGCCAGAGGCCGGAGAGGGCGTCGATGAGGCCGGTGGCCGCCTCCTGCCAACTCGGCCTCGCGGTCGGGGTTCCTTCGGCCAGGGCGCGTTCGCGTTCGGCGATTACGTGGGTCATCAGCTGGCGCGTCATGTCGTCGCGTTCGGCGCGGACTTCCGGCGGGAGCTCCGGGCGGCAACGGTCGATCCCGGCCAGGATCCGTTGCAGCGAAGGAGCGTCGAGCGACTCCTCGGCCATCACGTCGCGCAGCGCGGGGTCGGTCATCACCTGCGCGGCGAAGCGCGCGAACCACGTCGGCGCCGCCAGCCCGGCCAAATGCTCGAAAGACGGCCGCACCAGGCATTCCAGCCATTCGCGCAGATCGGTGGACCCCGCGGCCCGCGTCACCATCCCGGCACGCAGCTCCTCGATGCGCGCGGTGTGCCGGCGCGTGATGGCCCGCACGAGATCGGCCTTGCTGCCGAAGTGGTAGCCGACCGCCGCGGTATTGCCCTGCCCCGCCGCTTCGCTGATCTGCCGGTTCGACACCGCGTACACGCCGTGCTCGGCGAAGAGCCGCTCCGCGGCGGTCAGGATCGCCTCGCGCGTGGCGGTCACACGGACCGCGCGGGCTGTCTTGGCCGCCATCGGGTTCTCCGTTCTTACGGTCAGCCAGTCAACCCGGTTTGTCCGAATAAGTCAACTGATTGATTGAACACCTGCGGTCAGCGCCGGGTGAACCCGTGCGCGCAGAACGTCCAGATCTCTTCCGCCGTAAGGGGATGAGCCGGGCCGTCCGGTTCGGCCGGCCCGCTCGACTGCGCGTTGAACATCACGGTCTGCATGATCAGCGCGGCCATCCGGCGCGGTCGCGCGCCGGGCTGCACCATGCCGGCGTCGGCCGCTTCGGCGAGCAGGTCGGTGAGTACCTGCCGCAGGCTGGCGTGCGCGACCTTCACCTCCGCGGGATGTGTGATCAGCAGCTGCGGGGCGAAGTCGTTGAACAGCGGCCGCCGCGCGGAAGGGCTGAGCCGCGACAGCTCGAACAGCAGCTGCACGGCCGTGCGGAGCTTGTCGAGCGGATCGTCGTGCCCCGCGACGGCGGCCCGGATCTGGCCGGCGGTGCGGGCCAGCGCGTCCTCGAACAGCGCGAGCAGCAGTTCGTGCTTGCCGTCGAAGTGCAGGTAGAAACTGCGCAGCGACTGTCGCGAGCGGTCCACCACCTCCTGCACGGTGAAATCCGTGCTGCCCTTCTCGCCGATGATCACCTGGGCCGCGTCGAGGAACCGTTCCACCCGCTGCTCGGCCCGCTGCTTCGCGGCCTGGGTGGAGCGCTCGACCGCGCGCTGCTTCCAGGCCGGTTCTTCGCTCACGCTGCCCACCGCGGACCGCCCTCTGTCGAAACTCTTACTTTCAAATTGCGAGAATGATATTCTCCTGCCGTGGGCGAGGCAACCGGACCGGGAGGCGGGAATGCTCTTCGAGTTCAGCGCCGACCAGCGGCTGTGGCAGGAGACGGTGCGTGACGTCGTCGCCAAGGAGTGCCCGCCCGCGCTGGTCCGGCGGGTGGCCGACGAGGGCTTCGACCCGGCGCCGCTGTGGCGGACCTACACCGGGCTCGGGTGGACGGAGCTGACCGAGCCCAGCGAGGCGGTGGAGCTGGCGATCGTCCTCGACCAGCTCGGCTTCGCGGCCGACCCGACGCCTTTCCTCGCCACGACAACGCAATTCGCCCCGCTCGCGCCCGGGATCGCGGACAGCGCCCACGCCGGGACAGCGGTCTACGACGGCGTGACGGCGCGTCGCGAGGACGGCGGCTGGGTGCTGGACGGCACGGCGCGGTACGTGCTCGACGGTGACCGCGCCGACTGGCTGGCCGTGGTCACCGACGCCGGGGTGTTCGCCGTGTCGTCGAACGAGGTCGCCGCGAAACGGGTGCCCGTGCTCGATCCCGTCCTCCATCTCGCGGAAATCTCGTTCTCGCACGTGCGCGCCGGGGAGCCCACGGGTGCCGACACCGAGCGGGCGCGGCACGTCGCGTTGATGGGGATGGCGCTCGCGATGGTCGGCGCGTGCCGCCGCGTGCTCGAACTGACGCTGGAACACGTGCGGACCCGCAAGCAGTTCGGCGCCCCGATCGGTTCTTTCCAGGCGGTCAAGCACAAGGCGGCCGACATGCACGTCGCCGTCGAACGCGCGCGGGCGCTGGGGTACTTCGCCGCGCTGACCATCGCCGCCGACGACCCGCGCCGCAGGCTCGCGGCCGCGATGGCGAAGGCGGCCGCCGGGGAGTGCCAGGCCGTGGTGTTCCGGAACGGTTTGCAGCTGTCCGGTGCGATGGGCTTCACGTGGGAGAACGACCTTCAGTTCCCGCTCAAACGCGCCAAGGCGGGGGAATCGCTGCTCGGGGACGCCGCGCGGCACCGGGCGCTGATCGCGGAGGAATGCCGTGCAGTTGACCTTTGACGCCGACGTGGAGCGCTTCCGCGCCGAGTTCGCCGCCTTCCTCGACGAGCACCTGCCGGACGAAGCGGTGGCAAAGGAACGCTCCCGGTCCAGTTCGGACGTTCCGGAGTGGGCGCGGCGGTGGCAGCGGCTGCAGTTCGACGAAGGCTGGCTGCTGCCGGGAAACCCGCCGGAGTTCGGCGGCCGCGATGCCACGCTGGTGCAGCAGTACGTGCACCTCGCCGAGCTTTCGCGCCGCCGGATCTACCACAGCTTCAACCCGCAGGGCGTCGGGATCGTCGCGGCGTCGCTGCTGTCTTTCGGTACGGAGGAACAGAAACACCGCTGGGCGGTGCCCATCCTGCGCGCCGAAATCACCGCGTCGCTGGGCATGAGCGAGCCCGGGGCGGGCTCGGACCTGGCGTCGCTGCGCACCCGCGCGGTCCGCGACGGCGCCGAGTTCGTGGTGAACGGCCAGAAGGTGTGGACCTCCGGCGCGCACGACGCCGACGTACTGCTCACCTTCGTCCGCACCGATCCGGACGCGCCCAAGCACAAGGGGATCAGCGTGCTCATGATCCCGACCGGGACGCCCGGCGTCACGCGCCGCCCGTTCGGCTCCCTGATCGCACGCGACGACCTCGACTTCAACGAGGTCTTCTTCACCGACGCGCGGGTGCCGCTGGAAAACCTGATCGGCCCGCTCAACGAGGGCTGGCGGGTCGCGAACGGCTCGCTCGGGCACGAAAGAACCCTGCTGTGGCTGAGTTTCGCGGACCGGATGGACGAGTTCCTCCACGACTTCACCCCGCGCGGGCCGCTCGACCGCGACGCCTACGCCACCGCGGTGATGGACGCGCACGCGTTGCGGCTCTTGGGTTCCACGGCCCTCGCGCGGGCTTCGCGGGGTGAAGAGGACACCGCGTCGATCTCGGTCCTGAAGCTGCTGGGCTCGGAGGCGGTGCAGGCGGCGGCGGAACGGGCGCTGTCCTCGGCCGGGCCCGAGGGGCTGGCGCATCCCGCCCGCACGGCGCCGTACACGCACCTGCACCTGGAGTCGTTCGGCGGGAGCTGGTTCGAGCGCTACGCCCGCAGCTTCGCCGGGACGATCGCGGGCGGCACGTCGGAGATCCAGCGCACGATCATCGCCGAGCGGGTACTCGGCCTGCCCAGGAGCTGAAAGGAAAAGCATGGAGCACATCCGGTACGAGGTGGACGGCAAGATCGCGACCATCACGCTCGACCGCCCGCAGGTGGCCAACGCGCAGAACGCGGCACTGCTCGACGAGCTGGACCAGGCGTGGACGCAGGCCGCCACCAACGAGGACGTGGTGGTGATCGTGCTGCGCGGCGAGGGCAAGCACTTCTCCGCGGGCCACGACCTGTCCGACCGGTGGCCCAGCCCCCGGGAGATCAGCCTGGAGTGGATCTACCAGAACGAAGCGCGGCGGTACCTCGAGTACACGCTGCGCTGGCGCAACGTGCCGAAACCGTCGATCGCCGCCGTGCAGGGCCGGTGCATCGCGGGCGGGCTCATGCTGTGCTGGCCGTGTGACCTGATCGTCGCCGCCGAGGACGCGCTGTTCTCCGATCCCGTCGCGATGATGGGCATCGGCGGGGTCGAGTACCACGGGCACACCTGGGAACTGGGTGCCCGCAAGGCGAAGGAGATCCTGTTCACCGGCCGCCCGGTGACCGCCGCCGAAGCCGAGCAGGCGGGCATGGTGAACCGGGTCGTCCCTCGCGACCGGCTCGACGCCGAGGTGGCGGAACTGGCCGGCCGGATCGCCGCGATGCCGCCGTTCGGGCTGCGCCAGGCCAAACGTGCCGTCAACCAGACCCTGGACGTGCAAGGGTTCTACGCCGCCATCCAGTCCGTGTTCGACGTGCACCAGACCGGGCACGGCAACGCGCTCTCGGTGACCGGTTACCCGATTCTGGCCAAGCTGGACGAGATGAAGGCGAAGCTCGAGTGAGCGGTGCTCGCCGCGACCAACCGTTCGGGAAAGGAAGCTGAGTTCATGGGAGATCTCCGCCGCGAGCACGGCTACCACGGCCTCCGGGTGAGCCGGGTCGTGCGGGAGACGGCCGACACCAGCTCGTTCGTGCTGGAGGTGCCGGGCGAACTGGCGGAGGTCTTCCGGTACCGGGCCGGGCAGTTCTGCACGTTCCGGGTGCGTCTCGACGGCGTGGAGCAGCTGCGGTCCTACTCGATGTCCAGTGCGCCCGAGACCGGCGACGAGCTGACTGTCACGGTGAAACGGGTGGCGTCCGGCGTGGTGTCCAACTGGTTCAACGACACCGTCGAAGCGGGCGACGTCCTCGAAGTCACGAAACCCGCCGGGGTGTTCTGCGTGCGGGAGAGCGAGCGGCCGGTGCTGGCGTTCTGCGGCGGCAGCGGCGTGACGCCGGTGTTGTCGATCGCCAAGAGCGTGCTGACCGCGACGCGGCGCCCGGTGCGCATCTTCTACGCGAACCGCGACCGCGAGTCGGTGATCTTCGCCGACCAGCTGCGGCGTCTGCAAGACCGGCATCCCGGGCGCCTGGAAGTGCGGCACCACTTCGATTCCGAGGACGGATTCCCGTCCGTGCGCACGATCACCGACTTCGCCGGCGAGGACCTCGACGCGGATTTCTATCTCTGCGGCCCGGCCCCGTTCATGGATCTCGTGGAGGGTTCGCTCGTGGGCCTCGGCGTCGAGGACCCGGACATCTTCATCGAGCGGTTCGGGGACGCGCCCGCGCGGAGGTCCACAGTGGACGATGGGGCCGCCGAGGTGCCCGAGACGGTCACGATCATCTTGGGCGGCAAGAAGACCACGGTCGCGTACCAGCCCGGCGACACCGTGCTCGAAACAGCGCGGCGCGGCGGGCTGCAGCCCCCGTTCTCGTGCGAGGCGGGCAACTGCGCGACGTGCATGGCCGTGCTGCGCGCGGGTTCGGCGCGGATGCGCGAGAACAACGCGCTCGAAGACGACGAGGTGGAGGAGGGCTGGATCCTCACCTGCCAGGCGCTCCCGGAAGGACCCGGCCCGACGACCGTCGAGTACGAGTCCTTCTGAGAAAACCGGGAAAACCAGCTCAGCTCAGCGTGATCGCGTGCTCCGGACAGGACTCGACGGCCTCACGCACCGAGTTTTCGTGCTCCGCGGGGACGTCCGGGGTCAGCACCTCCGCGTAGCCGTCGTCGCTCAGGGCGAACACCTCCGGGCAGATCGCGCAGCACACCCCGTGCCCGCGGCAGCGGTCGTCGTCGACCGTCACCCTCATCGGGCGGCCTCCGTGGCGAGCGTGAACTCCACGTGCAGTTTCGTCAGCCCGCGGAGGATGAACGTGGGCAGGTAGCGGAAGTTCCGGTCGCCGGCCGGGCCGTGCCGGGCGTCGGAGATCCGGATGTCCGTGGTCCGCTCCAGCAGCCGTTCCAGCGCGACCCGCGCTTCCGCCCTGGCGAGCGGGGCGCCGGGGCAGGTGTGGATGCCGCGCCCGAACGCGATGTGCCGGCGGGCGTTGGACCGCGCGGGGTCGAACTTCCCCGGCTCGGTGAACTGGCCCGGATCCCGGTTCGCGGCCCCGTTCACGACCATGACCGTGCTGCCCGCGGGCACCGGCACCCCGCCCAGCGTGGTGTTCCGCTTCGCGAGCCGGAAGTCGCCCTTGATCGGGCTTTCGAAGCGCAGCGTCTCCTCGATGAAGTTCGGGATCCGGCTGCGGTCCTCGCGCAGGGACCGCTGGATTTCCGGGTTCTCACCGAGGATCTTCAACGCCGAGCCCAGCAGGCGCACCGTGGTCTCCTGCCCGGCGGAGAACAGGTTCGACGCCACCCTGGCGACATCGAGGACGTCCGGGGTGGAGCCGTCCGGGAAGGTCGCGGTGGCCAGCCCGGTGAGCACGTCCTCGCGCGGTTCGCGACGGCGGTCGGTGATGTAGCCGGTGAACAGGTCGTAGAGGTACTCCAGCGGGTTGTGCGCCAGGCCTTCCTCGCCCATGCCGCCGATCGCGCCGCCGCCTTCACGCGGCCGCCCGCCGAGGTTGAGCGAGAACTCGTCCCGGTCCTCGTCGGGCACCCCCAGCAGGTCCGCGATGACCAGGAGCGTGAACGGCACGGCGAACCCGCCGATGAACTCCCCTTCGCCCGGGGAGAGGAACTCGTCCAGCAGCCCGTCGGCGAGCTCCCACATCGCGGCTTCGTTCTCCTTGAGCCGTTTCGGGGTGATCAGCCGCATCAGCAGCGCGCGGTGGTCGGTGTGCGTGGGCGGGTCGAGGG
>NZ_VMNW02000108.1 GCF_007713735.2 Amycolatopsis acidicola
CCACCGACCCGCCACCACAACCCGGACTTGAACTGACCTCAGTTTGAGTTTAGGGTCGGTCGCAGTCAGGCTGCGTGGCCAACGGCGGCCGTGCTGCCGGAGCGCGGAGGAGTGCCGATGACGACACGAACGCTGACCGACCGGAACCTGGTGGCACGGAGAGCGGGCCTCGCCGCGGCCGTGGGCACCGCGATCGAGTACTACGATTTCGCGATCTACGGCTACCTGGCCGTGGTGCTCGCGCCCCTGTTCTTCGCGGGCCAGCACGGGCTGGTCGGCTTGCTCGGCACGCTCGGCGTGGTCGCGAGCGGGTTCCTGGCCCGGCCGCTGGGCGGGTTGTTCTTCGGCTGGATGGGCGACCGCCGCGGCCGTAAGGTCGTCCTGATGGCCACGGTGACCTGCATGGGCATCGCGACCACGCTCACCGGGCTGCTGCCGACCTACGCGACCATCGGCGTCGGCGCCCCGATCCTGCTGACGGTGCTGCGCATCGCCCAGGGGTTCGCGGCGGGCGGCGAGATCGGGGGAGCCGCGTCACTGTCCACGGAGTCCGCCCCGTCGCGGCGCCGCGGGCTGTTCGGCTCCAGCACGTCGCTCGGGATCTCCACCGGGATGGCCGCGGCCGCCGCGACGGTCGGCACGTTGAGCGCCCTCACCACGCCGGCGCAGCTGAGCAGCTGGGGCTGGCGGGTGCCGTTCCTGATCGCGGCACCGCTGCTGGTGGGCGCGGCGCTGTACCGGATGCGGGTCGAGGACTCACCACTGTTCCTCCGGATGGTCGAGGAACAGGCGCCGCCCAAGGCCCCGATCGCCGAGGTGCTCCGCGAGCACAAGGCGGGCGTACTGCGCCTCGTCGGCATCGCCTACTCGACGATGACCACCGGCAGCATCGCCTCGGTCTACCTGCTCGTGCACCTGTCCGCCGTACTGCACTACCCGCTGACCGGCTCGCTGTGGCTGATCGTCCTCATCGTCCTGCTGCCACTCGCGATCATCCCGTGGTCCGGCGCGCTCAGCGACCGGTTCGGCAGGCGGCGCCTGCTGGCCTGGAGCATGGTGTGTTTCGTCGTCCTCGCGGTGCCGTGCTTCCTCCTCATGCAGCAGGGATCCCTCGCGCTCGCCATCGTCGCCGCGCTGGTGCTGAACGTGCCGTTCAGCATGCAGCAGGGCGTGGTGTACACGCAGTACTCGGAACTCTTCCCGACCCGCGTCCGCTACACGGGCATCTCGCTCGGGTTCAACATCGGCGGCGTCATCGGCTCGGGGATCGTCTCCCTGGTGGCGACGTGGCTGGTCGCGGTCACCGGGATCACGATCGCCCCGGCGTTCTACGCCGTCTTCGCCGCGATCGTCGGCCTGTTCGTCATAGCCACCATGCGCGAAACCTCACGCGACGACCTGGACACCCCGGCCGCCGCGGAGCCGGCGCTGGAAGGGGAGAAGTGAACATCGTCGTCACCGGAGCGGGCAGCGGGATCGGCCACGCGGTCACGGAGCACCTGCTGGCGGAGGGCCACCACGTCGTGGCGCTGGACCTGAGAAAGCCCGATTTCGGTGGCCGCGCAACGGAAATCCAGTGCGACGTCGCGGACGCGGGGTCGGTGGAAAGCGCTTTCCGGGCGATATCCGCGATCGACGGGCTGGTGACCTGCGCGGGCGTGACTGACGGGACGCCGTCCGGCGAGATGCCGCTGAAGACCTGGCAGCGGCTGGTCGACGTGAACCTCACCGGCACTTTCCTTTGCATCCAAGCGGCTTTGCCCCACCTGTTACGGGCCTCGGGCGCGATCGTCACCGTCGGTTCGGTGGGCTCGCTCGTGGCGGCCGGGCGTTCGGCGGCCTACGACGCCACGAAGGGCGGCGTGCTGGCGTTGACCCGGAGTCTGGCCGCGGAGTACGCGGACCGGGGCCTCCGCGCGAACTGCGTCTGCCCCGGCCACGTGGCGACGAACCTCGCCGAGAACAGCGCCACTGACGGACTCCAGGCCGCGCCGAGGACGGCGATCGCGGGCCGGGTCAAGGCGCCCCTGCCCCGGGCCGCCGCTCCGGCGGAGATCGCGTCCGCCGTCGCGTTCCTGTTGTCCGGCAACGCTTCCTTCATCACCGGGGCGGGCATCCCGGTCGACGGCGGCTACACCGCCGTCTAAGGAATCAGGACCGAACGCCCGACCACCGCGCCCCGGTGAAGCCGCTCCAGCGCCTGAGTGGCTTCACCGAGTGGCGCGGTGGTCGTCTCCACCCGCAGGCTGCCGCGCGCCGCCAGCGCGATCACTTCTTCCAGCTCCGGCCGGGAACCCCAGAACGGCAGCGAAATCCGCATGCCCTGCGGCAGGTTCGCGGCCTTGGTGACTTCGATCGAACCACCGCCCGACCCGACGAGCACGAGCTCACCGGCCGTCCGCAGCAACTCGGGGCCGAACGCCGTCGTCGCCGGAACACCGGCGAAGTCCAGCACGGCGTCCGCGCCCCAGCCCTCCGACAACCGGCGCACGGCCGCCAGCGCCTCCTTCCCGTCCCGCGCGACGGCGACCGCGCCGAGTCGCTCCGCGAGCGCGAGCGCGTCGGGCCGGGTGTCCACGGCGACCACCCGGGCGTCGAACAGTTCCCGCGCGATCTGCAGCGCGAGATGGCCGAGCCCGCCGACCCCGATCACCACGATCAGCGCCCCGGTTTCGGCTCCCCGCAAGGACTTCAGCGCGTGATACGAGGTCAGCCCGGCGTCGGTGAGCGTTGCCGCCAGGCACGGATCGAGGCCGGGCGCGGGCACGACGGCACGGGCATCGACCACAATGGACTCCGCCATCCCGCCGTCCACCCCGAGCCCGATCCCCGCCGCGGGCAGTTCCCGACGGCGGTCGCAGTAGTTGGTCGCGCCCGCGCGGCATCGACGACACACGCCGCAACCGAGCGGCGCGTGCACGACGACCTGAGTGCCCACCTCGATTTCCGTGCCTGTTTCCTCGACGACCCCGCAGATCTCGTGGCCCAGCGTGAACGGCAACTCCCACGCGGCCCCGGCGCCCTCGTCGATGACGTGCAAGTCGGAATGGCAGACCCCCGCCGCCGACACGGCGAGCCGCACCTGGCCCGGGCCGGGGGAGGGGGCCGGGATATCGTCGAGACGGGCTTCGCCGGGGCTGAGCAGACGGAACGCGCGCATTTTCGTCCTTTCGGTTGTGTAGCGACAGAATTCAGGTCAGCGCGCGCTCCAGCCGCCGTCCACGTACAACTCGGACCCGGTGGTGTACCCGGAATCCTCGCTCGCCAGGAAGGCGACCGCGGCGGCCACTTCTTGGGGCTTGCCGAGCCTGCCCATCGGCGTGTTCGCGAGCATCGCCTCGTGCCGCTCGGTGCCGCCGTAGCGGGCCAGCAGTTGCTCGGTACCGATGAACGCGGGCACCACGGCATTGACCCGGACCCCGCGCTTCGCCCAGTGCAGGGCGGCGTTCATCGTCATCGAGCGCACCGCGCCTTTCGCCGCGGCGTAGGAAAAGCTGTTCGCCAGGCCGCCCGTGGCGCCGAGGATGGACGCCAGGTTCACGATCGCGCCACCACCGCTGCGCTCGATCGCCGGGCCCGCGTGCTTCATCCCGAGCCACGTGCCCGCCTGGTCGACCGCGATCACGTCCTCCCACCGGCCCGCGGTTTCGTCCTCGACGGTCGCCAGGCTGCCGATCCCGGCGTTGTTGACCAGCACGTCCAGCCCGCCCCACTCGCGCAGCAGCGCGTCGACGGTGTGCTGCCAGGCGTTCTCGTCGCGAACGTCCAGTTCGAACGCCGGCCCGCCCAGTGTTTCCGCGAGCGCGGAGCAGTCCGCCCGGTCGCTGAGCGCCACGGCGGCGCCCTCGTCGGCCAATCGGGTGGCGATCGCCACGCCCAGGCCGCCGGTCGCCCCGGTCAGCAGAACCTTCTTACTTGCCAAACGACTTCCCATGGTCTCCACTCCCGCCGTGCCGCGCACTTGACATTCAAACCGAACTGAGCTTAGTTCAGTTTATGGATGCTGACGAGATGCTGGCAACGACGCGGGCGGTCCGGAAGCGGCTCGACCCGGGCCGCGCGGTCCCGGCGGAGCTCATCCGCGAATGCGTGGACCTGGCGTTGCAGGCACCCGCCGGGTCGAACGTGGCGCGCACGAGGTTCGTCGTCGTGCGGGATCCCGGCCTTCGCGAACAGGTGGCCGCGGTCTACTCGGACATCTATCTCAACCAGTACCGGGATTCCGACGGCTACATCGGGCGGGTCGCCGCGAGGGACGCGGACAGCCAGCAGCGGACGGCTCGTTCGGCCGACGCGCTCGAACGCGCGCTGCACGAGGTCGGCACGATCGTGATCGCCTGCCTGGACGGGGTCCGGCTCGACGGGAGCCCGGCGTTCGCGAGCGCGTCGATGCTCGGCGGCGTGCTCCCGGCGACGTGGAGCTTCATGCTCGCCGCGCGCGCTCGCGGGCTCGGCACGTGCTGGACCACGATGCACCTGGCCAGGGAACGCGACGTGGCCGGCATTCTCGGCATCCCGTTCGAGACGGTCCAGCAGGTCTGTCTCACTCCCGTCGCTTTCACGAAGGGGGAGAAGTTCGCCCCGGCAGCCCGTCCCGGTGCCGAGGAGGTCATCCACTGGGACCGATGGGATGACAGCAAAGCCGGCGCACCGCCGTTGTCCGGCATCGCCCGGGCTTCGGCGTCCTGAGACGCACTACAGGAGGAAACCATGGCAGTCGAAGACGATCTCCAGTTCGAGCGGGACGGTCACGTCGCGCGGATCTGGCTCAACCGCCCGCACAAGCGCAACTGCATCACGGTGCCGATGCTGCACCGGCTCGACCGGCTGATCACCGAGATCGAGGCCGACCCGGAGCTGCGCGTGGTCGTGGTGCGCGGGCGCGGCAACACCTTCTCGTCCGGGTTCGACCTGGACAGCCTGCAGTCGGACTTCATCGGCAGCAGCACGGCGATGGACGTCGCGGTGGTCTCGGCGAAGGTGTGCGACCGGCTCTACAACATGTCGAAGCCGTCGATCGCGGTGCTCGAAGGGTATGTGACCGCTGGCGGGTTCGAGGTGTCCATCTCGTGCGATTTCGCGATCGCCGACGAGTCCGCGAAGATCGGCGACTTCCACATCCGCCGCGCCCTCTTCGGCGGCGCCGGCCCGATCTACCGGCTGCCGCGGATGCTGGGCATCCGTAAGACCAAGGAGCTGATGCTGACCGGGAAACTGTTGTCCGGCAAGGAAGCCGACGAGTTCGACCTGATCAACGCCAGCGCGCCCGCGGACAAGCTCGACGAGACGGTGGAGGAGTTCCTCAGCCACCTGCTCGACAAGAGCCCGTTCCAGATGAAGCTGACGAAGATGGCCGTGGACCGCGGCCTTGACGCCGACATCGCTTCGCTGATGGTGCTGGAACACCTCGCGGTGGGCGTCACGCTGAACTCCCAGGACGCCGCCGAGGGCGTGTCCGCCTTCCTCGAAAAGCGTGAACCGAAGTGGACGGGGCGCTGAGCGCTCCGGCCGGGCTGTTCGACCTGACCGGCCGCACGGCGGTGGTCACCGGGGCGTCTTCCGGTCTCGGCGCGCGCTTCGCCGAAGTGCTCGCCGCGGCCGGGGCCACGGTCTGGATCACCGCGCGGCGCGAGGACCGGCTGGCCGCACTGGCGGCCGGAAACCCCGCGCTGCGGCCCTTTCCGGCCGATGTGGCGAAGGAAGCAGACAGGGTGGCGCTGATCGAGGCCGTGCGGGCGGAGTCCGGCACGATGGACGTCCTCGTCAACAACGCCGGCGTCGGCAGCGGCGTGCGCCCGGCCGAGGAGACTCCGGAGCAGTTCGCGGGGGTCCTCGGCATCAACCTGGTCGCGCCGTTTCACCTCGCCCAGCTCGCGGCCCGGCAGGACGGGGAGCTCTCGGTGATCAACATCGGCTCGGTGCTGGGGCAGGTGTCGGCCGCCCCGGTCGGCGGGGCGAGCTACGCCGCGAGCAAGGCCGGGCTGCAGGGGCTGACGCGGGAGCTGGCCGGGCACTGGGGCCGGCGCGGGATCCGGGTCAACGCGCTGGCGCCGGGGTGGTTCGAGACCGAGATGAACGGCGGCCTGTTCGCCGACGAGCGTGCCGCCCGCTGGATCGAGCGCAACACGATGCTGGCCCGTGCCGGTCGTCCGTCCGAATTGGACACCGCGTTGCTGTTCCTCGCGTCCCCCGCGTCGAGTTACGTCACGGGCCAGGTCCTCACCGTGGACGGCGGGTGGACGGCACGATGAACGGAGGAGCGAGCGTGGACCAGGAAGCCGACCTGCTCGTCATCGGCGGCGGGATGGCCGGGCTCACGGCGGCCGCGCGGGCTGTCCGGGATGGCCTGCGGGTGGTGCTGGTGGAGCGGGCCCCGGCCCTCGGCGGTTCGGCGCTGTACGCGGGTTACCTGTGGACGGCGCCGACGATCGAGGCGATGGACCGGGCGAACCCGGACGGCGACCCGGCGTTGAAGGCCGCGCTGGTCGAAGGGTTTCCCGGGGCGGTGGATTTCCTGCGGGAGCTGGATGTCCCGTGCGGGCCCGCCGTCCCGATCCTGCGCTTCGGGCGCGGGCGCCAGTTCGACACCGCGCTGTTCGCCGAAACCTGCCGGAAGATCGTGCAGGACAAGGGAACCGTCCTCACGTCGGCGACGACGGAGAAGCTCGTCGTCGAGGCGGGGACCGTCGTCGGCGCGCGGCTCACCCTCGCCGGCGGGGAGGCCAGGACGGTGACCGCCCGCGCGACCCTGCTCGCCACCGGCGGTTTCCAGGCCGACCCGGACCTGCGGGCGGACTTCGTGCACGCCGGGGCGCGGGAGATTCCCTTGCGCTCCAACCCGTTCAGCACCGGCGACGGTCTTCGCCTCGCCCAGGGCGCGGGTGCCGCGGCGGTCAACCGGCATGGCGGTTTCTACGGGCACCTGGTGCCCGCGCACGTCGCGCTGGAGCCGGAGGTGTTCGTCGATCTGGCGCTCTACTACAGCGAACACGCGTTGCTGTTCAACCTGGCGGGGGAGCGCTTCGTCGACGAGACGGTGGGCGACCACCTCAACGCGATGGCGCTGCTCGATCAGCCGGAAGGGCGCGGGCTGCTGATCACCGATGCTCGCGGGTACCGCGAGTTCGTCACCGGCGCGTACGTCGAAGGCGCCCCGGCGACGGACAAGTTCGCGCTCGCCCGGCGCCGCGGCGGCCGCTGCGTGATCGCGGACGACGCCTCGGACTTCGCCGCGATGCCCCCGGAGTGGGGCTACGACGGCGCGAAGATCGCCGAAGAGGTCGCACGCCTCGCGAAGGGGCAGGCCCCGGGCCCGGCCCGCGAGTTCGATCCGCGGCCGCTGGACGAGCTGCCGTACTACGTCGTGGAGACCGTCCCGGCGATCACTTTCCCGTTCGCGGGAGTGCGGATCGACGCGCGCGGCCGCGTGCTCTCGGACTCCGGGGAAGTGGTGCGCGGGCTCTACGCCGCCGGGTCCGACATCGGCGGGCTCTATGCCGGGGCGTATGCGGGCGGCCTGGCCCCGGCGATGGTGTTCGCGCTGGCCGGCGTGGCCGACCTCGTCTCCGAGGTGAGATGAGGTCAGTTCGGCTACGGTTGCGCGAAAACCGTCCGAGGGAGGGAAGCGGAATGAGCATCGAAGCAGTGACCGAGGCGGCCGACGGCCCGCGCTCGAAGCGCCCGGCGATCCTGGTCGCCGCGATGGAGCGGTTCGGCGAGGTCGGGTACGAGGCGATCAAATGGTCGGAGGTGGCCGACCGGGTCGGGATCGGGCAGACCGCGCTGTACCACTACTTCGAATCGAAGGCCCATTGCCTGCTGACCATCATGCGGCTCGCGCTGCGCAATTCCGACGCCGCGTTCCGGAAAGGCGTGGAAGGAACCGGGGATTCGCTTTCCGCGCTGCGCGCCGCCGTGCGCGCCGCGTATGCGCTGTCACCCGGTGAAGTCCAGCAGAACCGGATCCTGCAGTCGAACATCGCGATCCTGGCGAACGAGCGGACCTCCGAGCGTGAGGAGAACGAACGGCAGCTGTGCCGGGAACTGGTTTCGCGGATCGAGCGGAACTGGACCGAACTCCTCGAAGAAGGAATGCGCCGCGGCGAATTCGCCGAGCAGGACGCGCGGCTGACGGCGCGCAACATGCTCGGCCTCATCGTCGGGGTATGGCGCTGGTACCGCCCGGACGGCGCGCTCACGCTCGACGTGATCGCGGAGTCCGTCGAAAACGCCTGCGTGCTCATCGCGACCGGCGGCAAGCCGCGCAAGAGCACCCCCAGGAAGAAACGGTCATGACAGAAGGGAAGTGCCGATGGTCATCGTCGACTACTACGCGCGCCTCGACGGCCCCGAGCCGTTGACCGGTCTCGACCTCGTCGAGCCGGATGTCGGGTTTTTGCTGGCATTGCCGGGGAACGAGGTCTCCGGTTCCGGCCGCGAGGAGCTCCGGGCGTACCTGGAAGGACGCCCGGCGGTCGGGCGCAAGCACACCGTGGTCCGGCAGAGCGCCGACGGTGACCTGGAAATGGTGTACGGCTACATCACCGAGGGCGACGGCAGGGGAACCGGGTCCTTCACCTCGGTCGCGCTGCTTTCGGCGGACAAGAAGTTGCTGCGCTACCAGTCGTTCTTCCACGCGGGGTTCAACATCTTCCCGCTGCCGGCGGGGGCGGCCGCGTGAGCGCCCCGCTGCTGACCCGGTGGTTCGCGACGATGGACTCCGAGCACCCCGAGGACATCCTCGGCCTGATCGCCCCGGACTTCCGCTTTTCCATCGTGTTCGGCACCGGCGGCGCCGAAGCCCGCGATTTCAACGGCGGCCGCGACGCGATGGAGGGGTACCTCGCCCAGCGCGAGAAGGGCGTGCTGACCCATCACGTGCTGTCGGGCAGCGTCGTCGGCACGGACGAACTGGTCCTCGGCCAGGCGCGCCGGGCCGGTGAGTTCGAGTCCACGTTCGTCGCCTGCGCGCGCCTGGACGAGGCCGGGAAGGTCGCCACGCTGATGATCGGCCGCTCGCCCGAACTGGACGTCGAAGCCCGCTGAAGTCGAAGGGAGACAGGATGTTCAACCTCGTTTTGCTCGCGGCCCGGCCGCCGGAGTGGACGCACGAGCAGTTCGTCGACTGGTGGCGCGGCGAGCACGCGGAGGTCACCTATCCGCTGCCGGGCCTGCGGGCGTGGCGGCACACGGCGGTGTCGAGCGCGCTGGAGCCACGGTCCGAGGGCTGGGACGGGGTGTCGGTGCTCAGCTTCGACTCCGAGGAAGCGGCCAGGGCCGCGCTCGCCAGTGAGGAGTGGGCGCGGGCCGTGGAGCACGTCGGGTCCATGCGCGGCAAGCGGATCGCCCTGCTCGGGGACGAGCGCGAGATGTTCCTGGGCTGAGGAGACACGGATGAAGGAGCTTCTCGCCGACCTGCGTTCCCAGGACCCCGCCTCGGTCGCGGTGATCGACAAGGACGGGGCACACACGCGGGCGGAAATCCTTGCGGCAGGGGAAGAACTCGCCGCCCGGCTCGAACGGGGCGCGACACTCCTGCTGCAGGCGGACAACACGTGGCGGACCGTGGCCGGGATGGTCGCTGCCGGGCAGGTCGGTGGCCTGCTCGCGCTGATCAGCCGGCACAGCACACGCCAGGAGTTCGAGGCCGCGCGCGAGGACATCGTCCCGGACGCGGTGCTCGCCGATCCCGGCGTCTTCACCGCGTGGGACGCGGGCGACGGCGCGGCCGGGGTGCTCGACGGCTGGCGCCTCGCGGCCGGGCCCGCGCAGCCCGCGGGCCGGTGGGGCGACGGCGCGGTGATCGGCCTGACCTCGGGATCGACCGGGCGGGCGAAGGGCGTCGTGCAGTCGGAAGCCGCGTTGCGCTACGCGTGCCGTTCGACCATCGAGGCGGTCGGGCTGCGGCCCGGCGACACCGTCGGCGGCATGGTCCCGTTGTCCTCGGCGGCGGCGATCTGCTTCGGCGCGTACCTGCCGCTCATGCTCGGCGGGCGGATGGTGTTGTCGGACAAATGGGACCCCGCCGAAGCGGTGCGGCTGCTGGCGGACCACGGCGCGCGCTGGACCATGTGCGTGCCGACGATGGCGTTGCAGCTGGCGGCCGCCGCGCCGGAAGAGGGCATGCTGGCCGGGATGACCGCGATGACCGTCGGCGGCGGGCCGATGGACGCGGGCGCGCTCGGCCGGGCCGAACGGCGGCTCGGGACGCGGATCCTGCGCGTGTTCGGGATGTCGGAATGCCTCGGCCACACCACGCCGTCACCGGACGATCCCGCGGAGATCCGCCTCGGCACGGACGGGATCCCGTTCCCCGGCACGGTGCTGCGGGCCGTCGACGAGGCCGGGATCCCGCTGCCGCCGGGGGAGGCCGGGCGCGCGCAGGTGCGGGGCCCGTCGTTGTTCGAGGGCTACGCGCGCGACGGCGCCGTCGTTCCGCCGGAGCTGACCCAGGACGGTTTCCTGCCGACCGGCGACCTGATCGAGGTGCGCCCGGACGGGCCGGTTTCGGTCAAGGGAAGGGAAAAGGAGATGATCATCCGCGGCGGGCGCAACATCGACATCGCGGAGGTCGAGAGCGCGGTAGGACGGCATCCGCGGGTGGACCAGGTGTGCGTGGTCGCCATCCCGGACGAGCTGCTGGGCGAACGCGTCGCCGCGCTCGTCGTGACTCCCTCGGAAAGCCTGGACCTCGCGGAGCTGCGGGCCCATCTGACGCGGGAAGGCCTGATGAAGGGGAAATGGCCGGAGTACGTGTTCCGTGTCGAGGCCCTGCCGCAGAACCGGGTCGGCAAGCTGTCGCGTCGCGACGCCGCCGAGCTGGCTTCGCGGTTACGGGACGGGGCGGCGGCGGGCTGAGTTCCGGGAACCGATGATCAGGCGCCCATCCCGCGCCACAGCAGGTCGGTCAGGCGCGCCGTCTGGCCGCGCCAGTCGCCGTCCGGGTCGAGGAAGAGCAGGCCGCCGAGCCCGCGCATGACGGTGTCCGCGTCGAGCCCGGGGCGGATGCTGCCCGCTTCCTCGTTGGCCCGCAACAAGGTTTCGACCGCGTTGACCACGGCCTCGAACGCGCTTGCGGGCAGCTGCTGCTCCGAGCGCGTCGCGGCGCGCAGCGCGTCCGCGAGGCCGCGTTTGGTCATCATGTAGCGGGCGAGGTGGTCGACGATCCAGATCCGGAACGCCTCCTCCGGCGTGTGCTTCCCGAGCAGCTTCGGCACCACGTCGACCATGTGCCGCACTTCGCGCCGGTAGACCGCGAGGATGAGCGCTTCCTGGGTGGGGAAGTGCCGGTACACCGTGCCGACGCCGACCTCGGCCCGCCGCGCGATCGCGTTGAAGGAAAGCCCGCCCGGCCCGGCCAGCGACTCGGCGGCCGCGGCGAGGATGCGCTCGTTGTTCCGGCGGGTGTCCGCGCGCCGGGGGTTGACGGCTCCGGTCGTCATCTTCCCTCCCCCTGATCCTTCGGCGGTACCTCACCGTAACCCGTGGGACCTGGAGTTGCTCCAGGCCGGTCGGTTGTTGCGAAGCGGATTCCGATCCGCTAGTTTCGGCCACAAGGCGAAGCGGATGATTATCCGGTTCGGTCGCCCTCGATCCACGGGAAGAGATCAGTGGACATCTCGTTGGAAGTCAATGGCACGCCCCGGCGGCTGAGCGCCGAACCCGGGGTGACCCTCCTGGACGCGCTGCGGGAACGGCTCGGCATCACCGGGCCGAAGAAGGGCTGCGACCGCGGCCAGTGCGGTGCCTGCACGGTACACGTCGGCGGCAGGCCGGTGCTGTCCTGCCTGACGCTGGCCGCCACGGTGCGCGGGCCGGTCACCACGGTGGAAGGGCTCTCCGGTGGCGACGAGCCGCACCCGGTCCAGCGCGCGTTCGCCGAGCAGGACGCCCTGCAGTGCGGGTTCTGCACGCCGGGCCAGGTGATGTCGGCGGTCGCCGCGGTCGAGCAGGACGTCGAGGACGTCCGCGAGTTCATGTCCGGCAACCTCTGCCGCTGTTCGGCGTACCCGAACATCGTCGCGGCGATCGAGCAGGCGAGGCGGGCCGATGCGGCCGTTTGAGCTCACCGCCCCCGCCACGGTCGAGGCGGCGCTCGACTCGTCCGGCACGTTCCTCGCCGGGGGCACCACGCTGGTCGACCTCATGAAGCTCGACGTCCTTACGCCGCGCCAGGTCCTGGACATCAACGGCCTTCCGCTGCACGGCATCGACACCGGTGACGGGCTGCGGATCGGGGCGCTGGAACGGATGGCCGACGTCGCCGCGCATCCGGGCGTGTACCCGGCGATCTCGCGCGCCCTGCTGCTGAGCGCGTCCCAGCAGCTGCGGAACATGGCCAGCATCGGCGGGAACCTGTTGCAGCGCACGCGATGCACGTACTTCCGCGACGTGGCGATGCCGTGCAACAAGCGTCATCCCGGTAGCGGCTGCCCCGCGATCCCGGATGCCGGCCGGATGCACGCGGTGCTCGGGACGAGCGACGCGTGCGTGGCGACGCACGCCAGCGACGTGGCCGTGGCCTTCGTCGCGCTGGACGCGGAGCTGCGGCTGGCGAGCGCGGCGGGAGCCCGCACGGTGAAACTGGCCGATTTCTACCGTCTCCCCGGCGAAACCCCCGACGTGGAGAACGACCTGCGCCCCGGCGAGCTGATCACGGAGGTTGTGGTGCCGCGGCTGGACTGGGCGGCGCGCTCCACCTACGTCAAGGTCCGGGACAGGCAGTCCTACGAGTTCGCGCTGTGCTCGGCCGCGGTCGCCCTGGACATCCGGGACGGCCGGGTGGCCGATGCCCGGGTGGCGGCGGGCGGCGTGGGAACGGTGCCGTGGCGGTTGCCCGCCGTGGAGGAGGCCCTGCGTGGCGAGCCCGCGACGCCGGAGTCCTTCGAGCGAGCCGCGTCCGTCGCCGCCGATGGGGCGAAACCGTTGGCGGACAACGCTTTCAAGCTCTCGTTGCTGAAGCGGACCGTCGTCCGCGCACTGCTGGAACTGACCGAGGGGAGCAGCCGGTGACGCCTCGCCTGGACGGCCCGCTGAAGGCCGCGGGACGCGCCGACTACGCGCTGGACCGCACTTTCCCCGGCATGGCGTACGGCTACGTGGTGCTCAGCACGATCGCGTGCGGCGAGATCGAGGCCATGGACGTCACGGCGGCGAAGAGCACGCCCGGCGTGCTCGGCGTGTACTCGCCGTTCGACCCGCTGGACCTCCGCCCGACCAGCACGCCGATGCTGGGCGAGACCTGGGTTCCCTTGCGGGACAAGGAAGTCGCCTACTACGGCCAGCCGGTCGGCTTCGTGGTGGCCGAGACGTTCGAGCAGGCCCGCGACGCGGCGATGCTGGTCGAGGTCTCCTACCGGGAACGGCCGGCGCGGACGTCGATGGAAGACGGTCTCGCGTCGGCGGAGCAGGCCCCGCCCGGCCGGGACGGTTCCCCGAACCCGCTGGAAATCCTCACTCCCGGCGTCGAGTCCTTTGAGGACGCGCTGGCGGCGAGCCCGGTCGTGGTGGAGGCGACTTACCGGACGGCGGCCCAGAACCACGCCGCGATGGAGCCGCACTCCGCCGTCGCCGTGCCGGGCGAGGCCGGGCTCACCGTCTACACCGGGAACCAGGCGTCCACGATGATGGCCGGCGAACTGGCCGGTGCACTCGGCCTGGAACCGTCCGAGGTGCACGTGCTGAATCCGTTCGTAGGCGGGGCTTTCGGCGGCAAGGGCCGCACCTCGGTCCCGGCGTTCCTCGCGGCCGCCGCGGCCAGGGCGCTCGGCAGGCCGGTCAAGGCGGCGCTGGCGCGTGAGCAGGTTTTCACCGCCACGGCGAACCGTCCGGCCACGGTGCAGAAGATGACCCTCGGCGCGGACGAGCGCGGCACGCTGATCGCGCTGCGGCACGACTCGTGGAGCAGTACGCCGATGGACCGCTCGTTCATCGAGCCGACGTCGCACGGCACGTCGCGCGAGTGGTACGCGACCCAGAACCTGTCCATCAGCCAGAAAATGGTGCCGCTGAACATCCCGCCGACCACGTTCATGCGCGCGCCCGGTGAGGCGCCGGGGTCGTTCGCGCTGGAGAGCGCGATCGACGAGCTGGCCGTCGCGCTGCGGATGGACCCGATCGAACTGCGGACGCGGAACAGCTCGGCCGCCCCGCCCGGCAAGGACCTGCAGTGGTCGAGCAAGCATCTCGACGAATGCTTCCGGATCGGCGCGGAAAGGTTCGGCTGGGCGCGCCGGGCGCCGCGCGGGCACACCGACGGCGACTGGCTCGTCGGTGTCGGCACGGCGACGGCGATGTTCCCCGCGCTGCGGTTCCCGGCCACGGTCGAGGTCACGCTGCGCGCGGACGACACTGCGGTCGTCGGGACGGGCGGAGCGGACCCGGGCACGGGCCTGCTGACCGTGCTTTCCTTGGTGGGAGCGGAATCCCTGGACATCGAGCCGGAGCGGGTCACCCCGCTGCTCGGCGATTCGGCGCTGCCGCCGGGCGGCCTGTCCGGCGGGTCGACGGCGACGGCGAGCACGGGCACGGCCATCATGATCGCCGCGGCGGGCCTGATCGACGAGCTGCTGGCCGTCGCCTCGGCGCCGGGCGCGCCGTTCGAAGGGCAGGAGACGTCGTACGCCGACGGGCGCGTGCTGGGTGGCGGCAGGTCGATGACGTTCGGCGAAGTGCTGCGCGCCGTGGGGCGTTCCTCACTCGCCGCGAAGGGCTCGTCGGCGCCGGGGGAGGAGCTGACCAAGCATTCGTTCAGTTCCTTCGGGGCCCAGTTCGCCGAGGTGCGCGTGCACCGGCTGACCCGGGAGGCGCGCGTGTCGCGCATGCTCGGGGTGTTCGACGCCGGCCGGATCATCAACGAAAAGGCGGCGCGCAGCCAGCTCATGGGCGGCATGATCTGGGGTGTTTCCGCGGCGCTGCACGAAGGTCTGGAGGTGGCGGCAGGAGGCCGGTTCGCGAACGCGGACTTCGCCGGGTACCTGCTGCCGGTGCACGCCGACATCCCCGACGTCGAGGTGCATTTCGTCGAGTACCCGGACACCCTGCACAACGACCTCGGGGCGAAAGGCCTCGGCGAGATCGGCGCCGTCGGCATGGCCGCGGCGGTCGCGAACGCGGTGTACAACGCGACCGGCATCCGGGTCCGCCACCTCCCGATCCGGATCGAGGACCTGCTGGACTGAGCTCACAGGCGGTAGGTGCGTTCGGAGAAGTCCTCGTCCTCGCGGGGTCCGCGCTCGGGCGGTGCCGGCTCGACGGCTGTCTCGCATTGCTCCAGGAGCTGCCGTTCGTACTGTTCCGCGTTGGCGACGGCGTCCGCGCGGTCCAGTTCGGACATGTTCCGCCAGGCTTCGGCCAGCGGCGCCGTCTTTTCGCGCAGGATCTCCGCGTACGCCGACGAGTACGCGGCTTCCCGGAGGCTGAACCGGCCGTCGAGGACCTCTCGCGCCAGCTCCGCCAGGTGCGGGTCGCCGCCGTCGGCCATGCTCCGGAGCAATGCTCGCTCGACCCGCCTGCCGCGTTCACCGCCCCAGACGTCATCCATGGCATTTCCCTTCAGGGGCTTCGGGATGGTCGTAAGCCTTGGGCAGCGGCAGCCGGCCGGGCACGGGTGGCAGCGCCTGGACGAGCTCGCTCCCGGCGGCCAGTGTGTGCGCGACATCCTTCGAAGGTCGAGGCCGGCTGCCTTAAGCGCCCCAGCCCCCGGAGAACACGTCGGTTCCGCAGATCGCGCTCAAGAGCGCACGCACCCAGTGCGAGACGGAGACCTTCTCGGCGATGTCGTCGGCTACGCCTTTCGCGTTGTCTATGACGCCGAACTCGCTTCCGCCCAGCTTTGACTTGTCGGGCTTCCCGGGAGCCTTGGCGGCGGGCCGCGGGGTCACGTCGTGGAACTTCGGGGCGCCCGGGGCGAACTTGACGTCATCTTCCCGGAGGGGGCGATGGTAGACGGGCGGAACCCGGTATCCCTCGTCCAGCCGCCTCGCCACCTCCTTTTCGCGGTCTTCGTAGAAATCCGCGGCGACCCCGAGCGAGCATGAGTCGTGGCTGAGCCTGTTGGAGATCGTCTTGCTGTCCTCGAAGGCGCGCTGCTGCCAGGGCGCGATCTTGGCGATGAAGACGTAGAGCGGGATTTCGGTTCCGTGGCCTGCCGGATCGGGGCCCAGTGTCGGCCGTGGCCGCGGGATCGGGCCAGAACCTTTCAGTTCGGGCCGAAACGTGCGCCGCCGCGGGGCGGGCCGTCTACTCTGCGGAGTCGTGCATGATCCTGGGGACCGGCTCGAACTGCTGCCACTGATCCAGCGTGGACTCCTCGACGAGGAGCTGCGCGAGGTGATGAAGCGGGACGTGATCTCCCAGCAAGCGGTGCTGCGAGCCGTCTGGGGCGATGAGGAACTGGCCGACCGCGTGCGCGGCGCGCGCACCGGTTACCTGCGGGATCCCGATCGCACGATCGAAATCTCCGCACGCCTCCGCGACGACATCCGTGGCGGGGCCGTCACGCTGCCGCCTCCGGGCCTCATCGTCGGCGCCGTCTCTCTCCTCGTGCTCCTGGGTTTCTGCCTCGCCTTCCTGTTCGGCTGGACCGACCCGCCCGTCTGGGGCCAGGCGCTGAGCGGACTCGGCTTCGTCGCCGCGTTGGCGGGGTTCGCCAGGCTGGTCCGGTCGGCGGCGCCCGAGCTGAGCGACTTGGTCGCCTACTTCGCCGACTCGGAGTCCCGGATCTGGCGCTCCTACGCGCTGCAGGAGATTATCCTGCCCGCCCTGCGCCATGAGGTCGAGAAACAGCGGAAACCCTTGTACCACACGGAATGGGCAGTGCGGTCGGTCCGTGATCTCGACACCGAGGGTGCCGCGGTGCTCACGCCCGCGAGGATGCGGCTGTGGAAGGCCATCGACCGCTCGACCACCGGCGCGATCGCGCTCGCCGGGCACCGCGGGGCGGGCAAGAGCACCGCGATCGAGCAGGTCGCCGCCGGGAGGCCCGGCACGCGACCGCCGCTGACGGTGGTCGCCGCGGCGCCGGCCAGCTACGAGGCCCGGGAGTTCGTGCTCTACCTGCATACCTTGCTGTGCCACAAAGTTCTGGCGAAAACGCAGGACTCGATCGGGCGGCGGCTGGAACCGTCGGCCAGGACCCGTGAGGAGACGGTCCGCTCGGTCCTCCGGTACCTGGTCGGCGCGGCTGTCCTCGTGCTGTGCGGAACGCTGGCCTGGAACCTGTCCTCCGGGGCTTTCGCCAGGGATCTCGGCCGGATCGCCACCGGACTGCCCGGCTCGCTCGGCCACGCGTTGTCCGGCCACAGCTTCTGGCAGGCGACGGTGCTCCTCCTCATCGGACTGTTCGCGCTGGGCCTCCTCTGGGATGTCATCGCTCTACTGTGCAGGGCGCTGCGCGCACTGGCGGCGGGCTCACGCTGGCTGTTCAGCGATCCCGACAGCCGCCCGCTGCGGCTGTTGCGCCGCGAAGCCCACCGGCACCTGCTCACGATCCGTTTCCTGCAGACCTACACCACCGGCTGGTCGGGCAAGCTCGCGTTCCCGCTCAAGGGTGAAGCCGGGCTCACCCGCTCCATCCAGAAGGCGGAACAGCAGCTCACCTACCCGGAGGTCGTGGACGCGTTCCGCCGCTTTGCCGGGGACGTCGCGAAGGTGCTGCGCGCCGAGGAGGTCGCGGACAGGCTGATCATCGCCATCGACGAGCTCGACAAGATCGGCGATCCGGAACAGGCCCAGGAGCTGATCAACGATCTCAAGGGCATCTTCGACATCCCCGGCTGCCTGTTCCTGGTGTCGGTCTCCGACGACGCGATCATCGCGTTCGAACGCCGTGGGCTGCCCGCGCGCGACGCCTTTGACAGCGCTTTCTCGGAGATGATCCGGATCGAGCAGTTCACCCCGGAACTGAGCCGCGACTGGATCGGCTCGCGGCTGCCCGGGCTGCCGGAGCCGTTCCGCGTGCTGTGCCACTGCCTGTCCGGCGGGCTGCCCCGCGACCTGCGCCGGTATGTGGTGGACATGCTCGACATCGTGGACGGCGGCGAGGCGGCCACCCTGGAAACGGTCGCCGGGGAACTCGTCCGGCGCGAGCTGGCACGCAAAGCGCCCGCTTTCGCCGGTGCCGCAAGGAATATCGTGAGTTCCGCGCCCAAGTCGGAGTTGATCGCGGACCTCGTCGCCCTGCCCACCTTGCACGGGAACGCCGACCTGCTCGCCCTGGCCGCGAAGCTGACCGCGGCGGGGGAGCAGGACGCGGCGCTGGCGGATCTGGGCTGGGAGAGCGGCAGCTACGTGCTGTTCTGCACGACGATCCGGGAGCTGTTCACCGACGCCGTGACCGAGGAGCTGCTGTCGAACGCGCCGGGCCGGGACCCGCATCTGCTCGCGATCGCCCGGCAGCAGATGGCCTTCGACCCGCGCGTCTCCTGGCGGCTGCTCACGGAATTCCGCGCCGCCCACGACCTGAATCCGGCCACGAACGAGACGAGCGTGACGGGTTAGGACGTGTTTGCGTGGCGGGGCTGTACCCGGAACTCTGTCCGGTTTACGTTGCCGTGTTTGCCCGTGCGGTCGGTGAGTTTGCCCGCTGCGTCACTGATTTTGCCGGTCCGGTCGCTGAGTTTGCCCACGGTGGCAGCGGTCGGCCAACTCGGTGACGCCAGCGGCCAACTCGGCGACGCCGGGGGCCAACTCGGTGCCCTGGCGGGCAAACACACCCGCGCGTAAAGACCACCGGACACTAGTCCGGGAACTCGCCCGTGCCCGCGTCGAGATTCGGGCCGTACAGCGCGGATTTCAGGGTTTCGAGCAGGTCCTCGAGCGTGGTCTGCCGCGGCGCTTCGCCAGGGGGCGTGAGGGTCCAGGTGTCCGCCCAGCCGACCGTGTAGACCTCACGCCGGTAGTTTTCCAGCTCCACGAACAGATCCGCGTTCCCCTCGTTCCGGGTTATCCACGACACCAGGAGCTTGGGCCGGTAGAACTCCCGCTCCTGCTCGAGGCTCCCGTCGTTCCCGCGGAACCGCATCTTCAGGAACGGCCGGGGTTCGCGCCCCCATTTCGTGCCGGGCACGCCCGAGGGGTTGCGGTACCGGTACTCGGCCTCGGCCTGGTCCTCGTCGCCGGTGAACTCGCAGCGGAACGCCGGCACCAACGCCCGGACCGCCGAGTGCAGTTCGGCGTCCTCGGTGTAGTAGCCGTGCACGCCGGGGCCCGCGGCGACCACGGCGTCGAAGGCGTAGCCGGGGTGCGAGAAGCCCTCGGCCAGCGTCAGCGGGCGGTCGGTGATCAGCTCGGTGGCGTGGTCCCTCGCGAAGGACAGGAGCGCGACCGCGAGGCCCTCGTCGAACGAGTCGAGCGCGTAGGCCTGGAAGGCGTTCTTGCCGTCCGCGGTGAGCGCGGCGCTGAAGTCGAAACCGGGGGCGTTCGACCAGTGCCACGCCTCGGGCAGGTCGCCGAGGCCGGTCACGTTCGGTTTCGCCGAGAACGTCTCGGTCAGCTCCACTGCCACCTCCGTGGTCGGCGGGACGGGTCAATGCAGGGTGCACGGGTGGTTCCCCGTCGGCTCCTGTTTAGCGTAGCGGCCCTCTTCCTTCCCGCCGCCCGACGAGTTCTCCGACCGGCTCATCGCCTCCATGTCGTCGGTCTTGTTGTACCACTTCGCCCGCTCCGCGTCGGTCATCGCGTGGCCCTCTTCCAGCCAGTGCTGCACGACCGGCGGAACGTGCTCGTAGGTCAGGTTCGTCTTCCCGTTCGCGTCGTAGAACGGGATCACCTCACCCTCCTTGTTCATCCACGTCAGCTGGTCACGGGGGATCTTCTCGCCGGTCACCGGGTCGCGCGGGACCCCGCCCTGCTGCCTGCCCTCGACCGTCCATTTCGCCGCCATCGCGTCGTGCGTCGACTGCCAGTACTCGCCCGGGTACTCGGTGCTCCGGTTGTGCACGTGGTCGGCGGGCGGCAGGGACGGGTCCCGTGCCCACTGCCCGTTCTTCGGGTCCTTGTAGCCGGCGAGGCCGAGCGGGTCGCCGATCAGCACCGGGTTGGCGACGTAGTTGTAGTGGTTGGCCGACGGGGCCAGCCCGAGCGGGTCGGGGGAGAGGTAGCGCGCGGTGTGCGGGTCGTAGTAGCGGTGCACGTTGTAGTGCAGGCCCGTCTCCGCGTCGAAGTACTGCCCGGGGAACCGCAGGCGGCAGTCGGCACCGTCCCTTGTGGACACCGCGATCTGGTTGCCCCACAAGCCGTTCGTCTGGTACCAGACCACCTGGCCCGCGGCGTCGACGAGCTCGGCGGGGCTGCCGACGAGGTCGGCGACGATCGCGTGGAACCGGGTGTCGATGATCTCGGCCGGCGCGTCGGCCAGCCACGAGCGCGACGTCTGGGCGACCGGTTCGTCCCCGCTCGCGCGGTAGTCCCAGGTGACGGCCGTCGTCGTGCCCGCCACGGTGCGCCGCTCCTCGGCGAGCTTCATGCCGTCCCAGACGAAGCGGATCTCCTCGGCGATCGCGCCGTCGGCGCCGAGGCGGTGCTTGGCCACGCGGCGGCCGAACGGGTCGTAGACGTAGCGCCAGCGGACGCCGTCCGGCGTGGTCACCCCGACCAGCTGGTGGAGGTCGTTCCACACGTACTCGCGGATCCGGCGCTGCCCGGACAACGTGCGCCGGACCTCGCGGACCACCCGGCCCGCCGCGTCGTAGGCGTAGTGGGTGCGGCCGGCGGCGCGCAGCAGAACCCCGTCGACCGTGCGCGGCCCGGCGGCGTCCGCCGCACCGGCGGCCGGTTCGGGGCCGGGCGTGGCCGCGACGAGGTTGCCCAAAGCGTCGTAGGCGTAGCGCTCGCTCCAGGTCGCCGCGCGCACCCCGGTGACCCGGCCCGCCGGGGTCAGGTCGTAGGCGCGGTCCCCGCGCAGCCGGTCGTCGATCGCGGTGACCTGGCCGTCCGCGCGGTAGCGGAAAGTGCGCTGCTGCACGGCGCGCACCTGGCCGGGCGAAGCCGCCGCGGAGAACAGTGCCTGCCCGGTGAGCCTGCCGACCTCGTCGTAGGTCTGGGTGAGCGTGGCGTTTTCGCCGAGCCTGCGGAGCACCTCCTGGCCGCCCTCGTATTCGAACGCCACGGTGCCCGCCGTGCCGGTCAACGCGGTCTCCCGGCGCAGTTCGTCGTAGCGCCACGAAGTTTCGACGCCGGACGGGGTCACCCGCCGGACCCGGCGCCCCAGCGCGTCGTATTCGCTGCGCAGGACGAGCCCGTTGACCGTCTCGGCGAGCGGGCGGCCGAGCACGTCACGCTCGAAGGTCACCTCGGTGACCCCGTCGGCGACCCGGCGCAGCCTGCCGCCTTCGTCGTACTCGTAGTCGATCCCGGTGCCGGCCACCGACTGCCGGAGCACCCGGCCGCGGACGTCACGGGTCAGCTCGACCGGGGGCCCGCCGGCCTCCGACCGCGCGACCAGGCCCCCGAGCGCGTCGACCCGGTACTCGATGCGGCGGCCGGTGAAGTCGCGTTCGGCGATCAGGTTGCCCGCGGGATCGTAGCTGTAGGACCAGGTCTGGCCCGCCGGGTTGGTCACGCCGGTGAGCCGGAGCTCGGTGTCGTAGGCGAACGTGTACCGGATCCCGTCCTGCCCGGTGCGGGCGAGGAGCATGTTGAACGGGCCGTGCTCGAACGTGACCACCCCGCCGCTGGCGGACCGGCTGCGCACCAGATTTCCTTCGAGGTCCCGGAACCGTTCCTCCCGGTTGCCGTTCGCGTCGACCTGCCAGGACAGCCCGCCCTCGACGGTCCAGCCGTACCGGGTCGTCCGGCCGCGCGCGTCGGTCATCTCGGCCAGTCTGCCGAGCCCGTCGTAGCGCAGGTGGCTGGTCTCGCCGAGCGGCGAGGTGACCGTCCGGGGGCGGCCGATGTCGTCGCTCGTGTAGGTCCACCGCCCGCCTTCGGCGTCGACGGTGGCGCTCAGGTGGCCGCGCTCGTCCAGCTCGTTGACCGTCACCGCGCCCATCGGGTCCACAGTGGACAGCAGGCGGCCCGCGTCGTCGTAGGTGTGCCGCCAGACCGCGCCGTTGGGCCGGGTCACCGTGACCGGCAGCCGCCAGCGCGGGTCGTAGGCGATGGTGACCTCGGTGCTGTCCGGGTGCACGATGCGCACCGGGTCGCCGTTGTCGTCCAGTTCGTAGCGGGTCGTGTTGCCGTTCTTGTCGGTGTAGGCGGTCAGCCGGTGGTAGCGGTCGAACTCGGGGCGTTCGGCATTGCCGTTCTGGTCGACCACCGCGCTGAGGTGGTTGTGCTCGTCGTAGTGGAATTCGGTGCGATGGCCGAGGCTGTCGGTGACCGTGGTGATCCGGTTGACCAGGTCGTAGTCGAACGTCGCGTCGAGGTACCCGCCGAGGCCCTCGCCGCGCACCACGCGGCCGTCCGTGCCGTAGACGTAGCGGTAGCGGTATCCGTTGCGGTCGATCCATTCGGTGATGCGGTCGGCTTCGTCGTAGCCGTACTGGTAGGGCGCGCCGGTCGAGTTGACGATCCCGATGAGCCTGCCGCGCCGGTCGTAGCGGAACGACACCAGCGGCAGGTCCGCGCCCCGCTCGCCGCCGCCGGGCAGCCGGTACCCGGTGACGCGGGTGCCTGCCGGGCCGGTCACGGTGTCGATGCCGATCCGGTAGCCGCCGGAGTGCGTGACGGCGACCGGATCGCCCGCTTCGTCGCGCTGGTACTCGACGCGGTGGCCGCTGCGGTCAGTGAGCGCGGCGATCGGCCACTCGTCCCCGGCCGCGGCCGCGAAATGCCGCGTCCAGCCGGATTCCGGGTCGGTGATCCGGTACGTCGCGGTCTCCGCGTCCCAGCTCAGCGGCCAGCGGGCGCCGAAAGCGGGCAGCACGGGCTCGCCGTCGAGCGCGGGATGCGGGTAGCTCAGCACCTCCGCGTCCTCGCCGAGGTAGCGCACGCGGTCGCCGGTCAGCACGAGCCGCTGGTCCATTGTGGACGACCAGCCGGGGCCGAACGAGCGGCCGTCGGGGTAGGCGGAGGCGTAGGCGCGGCGGAGCACCAGCGGCAGCAGCCCGGGCAGCTCCACGTCGGTGGCCGCGGTGATCATCTGGCCGGAGACGGTGTCGACGGGGTCGCCGCCCTTGCCGTCGCAGCCCCCGGTCCCTTCCGACTTCTGCCCGCCGACCGCGTCCGGATCGGTCCGGCCGGGCGTCTCCGGCGAGGCGCTGCTGGGCGATGTGCCGTCGGGAACCGCGCCATCGGGGGAATCCGGCGCCGACGACGGCGTCGTGCTTTCCGGTGCGGTGGGCTCGTGCGTGGTGGGGGCGTGCCCTTCGGCCGACGACGCGTGCGTGGAGCCTTCGCCGGGGCGTCCGTGCAGTTCGGACATGACCTTCTTGATGGAGGCGAAGATCTCCTCGAGCTTGCTCATCATCGGCCGCAGCTTTTCGACCGAGTTGATGAGTTTCTTGAGCAGCGCGCCGATCTTCTCCAGCCACGCCGACACCTGCTCGACCACCTGCGCCACCACCACGGGCGTGCCGAGGCCGAGCGAGCAGACCTCTTCCAGCGCGTCCTGGATGAAGTCGCCGACGGCCTGGGTGACCATGTCCCGCACCATCGCGCGCACCGCGCCGGTGATCACGCCGACGATCTTGACCACCGTGCTGATGGTGTTGGCGCAGGTCGCGGCGGCGTTGATGTGGTCGATCTTGTTCTTGAGGTTCGCGCGGTAGGTGTCGGCGGCCTGGCCGGTCCAGTTCGCGGTGTCCTTCTCGGCCGTCGCGGCCAGGTCCTTCGCCGCCTTCTGCACGGCCTGCCCGACGTTGGCCCAGGTCTGGGAGTACGCGGCGATCTGGTCGGCGTCACCGGCGAGCTGGTTCAGCGCGTCCTGTAATGGTTTGACGTGCTCGATCAGCCAGTTCAGCCCGTAGGAGATCAGCGTGCCGACCGGGTTCATCGCCATCGTCAGCAGGTCCAGCCCGGTGCCCAGCGCGGCGATCCCGCCCTCGACCCACGACCCCGACTCCACGCCTTCGTACACGCCCGCGGCGTCGTCGAGGACGTTGATCCCGCTGTGCCAGGTGGTCGAATCCTGCTTCCCGGCGACCAGCGGGTTGCTCACGACAGCTCCTTGCCGAGGTCGCTCAGCGTCTTCGCGTGCGCCTGGTCCGCGCTCTGGTACGCCGTCGCCGCCTTCTCCACGGCTTCGGAGACCGAGGCCATCGCCTGCTTCGCCAGGCCGAGCGTGACCAGGCCGGGCGCGCTCACCGCGAGCACCATCGGCACGAAGAGGGGACCGCAGATCATCCCGTACGCCTGCACGCCCACGGTCACCTGCTCGGCCGCGGAAAGCGCTTGCTCAAGCGTCTGCGAGACCTGGTCCACGGCCTTCGCGTGGGTCTTCAGCTCGTCGGGGCGGACCTCGTAGCCGCCACCGGAACCGTTACCCGCCATCGCTTTCCCCCTCGGTTATTCGCGCACCATGAAGGACTGGCCGAAATCGTCGTCGCCGTCGTCCGGGCGTGGCCGGGGTTTCGGCTGGGGCGGCGGTGGTGGCGGCTGCTCGTCCTCGACGGTGCCGATCTTCCGGACGTTCGGCTCGGGCTCGGCCGGCTCCTCGGGTTCGGGGAACTTGGCCCGGTAGTTGCCGATGATCGTGTCCATCGTCTGCGGATCGTCACCGATGGTCTCGGCCATGACCTCGCCGAGACGCTCCGGCAGCCGGGACTGCGCGCGGCGCAGGGTGGTCAGCACCGCGGCGGAGACCTGCGCGCCCGAAAGCTCCTTGACCTTGTCGGTGATGCGCAGATCCGTCACGTTCCCGGCCGAATCGACGGTGACGGAGACCAGCCCGTCCGGCGAGGACTCGGTCACCGACACCTGCCCGACCGCGGCCTGCATCGCCCGGTAGCGCCGCGCCTTCTCCTTCGCCTGCGCCACCAGCTGATCCACCCGCGCGGCCGGGTCCCCGTCCTGGCCCGACAACGGATCGCTCATCCGCCCACCGCCTTTCGCACCTTCGGACGCGCTGAGCAAACCATCCGGTTCCCGTTCCCGGGGCGGAGACCGCGCGAGTTAGTCCAAAGGGCGCAAACCCGGTCGGCGAAATGGCCGGGATATCCTTTTCGGCGCGGGCGGGGCTTGATCACTGCCTCGGGCGTGCACTCCAATGGGGGCATGACGGGGACGAGCGGGCAGACCATCGCGGGCCTCCTGCTGGACCGGGCCGGGGACCACCGGCCGGGATTGCTGACCAGGCAACGGAACTGGAGCTGGGACGAGGTCGTCGGCGAGAGCGCCGCCCGCGCCGGGCTGGCCCGCGCACTACCCGGTGACGGGCCGTTCCACATCGGCGTGCTGCTGGACAACGTGCCCGAGTTCCTGTTCTGGCTGGGCGGGGCGGCGCTCGCCGGGGCGACGGTCGTCGGGATCAACCCGACCCGCCGCGGCGCGTACCTGGGGGAAGAGGTCGCGCACACCGACTGCCGGTTCATCGTCACCGACGCGAAGGGGCTGGAGATCCTCAGCGGGCTCGACATCGGCGTGCCGCGCGAGCGGTTCCTCGTCGTGGACGAGCCGGGCTACGCGGGCCGGGTCGCCGCCGCCGAACCGGTCCGCGAAACGACGGTCACCCCGGAAACGCGGATGCTGCTGTTGTTCACCTCCGGCACCACGGGCGCGTCGAAGGCCGCGATCTGTTCGCAGGGCAGGCTCGCCGGGCTGGGGCAGCGCAACAGCGCCAAGTTCCACGTCGGCAAGGACGACATCTGCTATTGCCCGATGCCGCTGTTCCACGGCAACGCGCTGATGGCACTGTGGGCGCCCGCGCTGACGGCCGGCGCGTGCGTCGCGCTGCCGCCGAAGTTCTCCGCGACGACCTTCCTCGAGGACGTGCGCTACTTCGGGGCCACGTTCTTCACCTATGTCGGCAAGGCGATCGGCTACATCCTCGCCCAGCCCGAACGGCCCGACGACGGCGACAACCCGCTGACGCACGCGTTCGGCACCGAGGCGTCGCCCGAGGATCAGGCGGAGTTCCTGCGGCGCTTCGGTTGCCGCCTCTACGAGGGTTACGGGTCCAGCGAAAACGGCGGCATGCTGAAGCTCGCGGACGGCGCGCCCGCTGGCAGTCTCGGCGTCCCGGCCAAGGAGAGCGTGCTGATCGTGAACCCGGAAACCCGCGAGGTGTGCCCGCCCGCGGTGCTCGACGAACACGGCCGCGTCCGCAACGCCGAGCAGGCCATCGGCGAGATCGTCGACACCGAGGGCGCGGCCAAGTTCGAGGGCTACTACAAGAACGACGCCGCCAACGCCGAACGCGTCCGGCACGGCTGGTACTGGACCGGCGACCTCGGCTACGTCGACGAAGCGGGCTACTTCTACTTCGCCGGGCGTTCCGGGGACTGGATCCGCGTGGACGGGGAGAACATCTCGGCGCTGCTGACCGAACGCGTGCTGCGGCGGCATCCCGGCGTGCTCGCGGCGGCGGTGTTCGCGGTGCCCGACCCGCGCTCCGGCGACCAGGTGATGGGCGCGCTGGAGGTCTCGCCGGGCACCGCGTTCGAGGAGCTCGACCTGCCGGAATTCCTTGCCGCGCAAGCGGATCTGGGCACCAAGGGAGCCCCGCGCTTCGTCCGTGTCTCGACCGCGTTGCCCGCCACCGGTTCGGGCAAGCTGCGGAAGAAGGAGATGCAGTCGGACGGCTGGCGCACCGGCGACCCGGTGTACCACTGGGCGGGCCGCGGCGCGATCGAGTACGTCCCGCTGACCGAAGCCGCCCGCGATGCCCTCCGCGAGGAGTTCGCCGCGAACGGCCGGCTGCGGTTCTTGCCATGATCGCTTTCCCGGGCTCAGCTCCAGCGCGATCCGCCGGAAGACAGGGTCGAACCGGGGCACCGGAACGGCGGGGTCCACGACGTGCGAGCCGAAGTGCGCGATCACCAGCTCCCGCGCGGGGGAGACGTAGAGCCGCTGTCCCGAGCGGCCGCGGGCCTCGAACGCGCTTTCGTGACCGTAGGGGAGCCACCAGAAGTCGTGGTACGCCAACACAGCCGAGTCTCCGGGCCGGTCGTCGCCGGTGCCTCCGGTGCGCCGCAGCACGCGGCTCAGGCGCCCTTCGGCGCGCATCGCCCGCGCGTCGCGGGCGATCCCGCCTGGGGTGAGTTTCAGTCACCCTGCTCGGCCACGCTGCTCGGCCCGCCCGCTCGGCCACCCCGCCTCAGGCGAGCAGGTTTCGCCCACCCCGCTCGGCCACGCTGCTCGGCCCGCCCGCTCGGCAAGCCCTCGCGGCG
>NZ_VMNW02000109.1 GCF_007713735.2 Amycolatopsis acidicola
GAACATTCCAGCGGGGGCGGCAAACACGCCAGCGGGGGCGGCAAACACGCCCGGGAGGGCCCGGTGAACCTGGCCCGTCCGCGTCCGCGTCCGCGTCCGTCCGCGTCCCTCCTCGTTCCCGGGGCTGCGGTCAGAGACGGGCGGCGGCTTGGACGAGTCCGGCGACGGCGCGGGAGCGGCTGTGCGGGGGCCACGCGATCACCGTGGTCACCTTGGGCGCGTCGAGCACGGGCACCCCGGCGAGGCCGCCGCCCAGGTGGGCCCGGGCGGATTCGGGCAGCACGGCCGACGCCCGGCCGAGCGCGATCAGCTGCAGCAGCTGCGTGTTGTCCCGGACCTCCGGGCCGGGGCCGTCGGGGTACGTGCCGTCGCGGGCGGGCCAGCGCGCCATCGGGAGGTCGGGCAGCGCGGCGATGTCGGCCAGCCGCATATGAGGCTCGGTGCTGAGGGGATGTCCGGACGGCACCAGCAAAAGCTGCCCTTCGGTGTGCAGCTCGTCGAAGTCGAGCCCGGACGTCGAGTCGAACGGCAGGTGCAGCAACGCCACGTCGGCCCGCCCGTCGCGCAGGTGTTGTTCCTGTTCGCCGACTCCGCACAGCACGACGTCGACCGGGACCGAGCCGGGCTCGGCGGCGTACGCGTCGAGCAGCTTCGCGAGCAGCTCGCTGGAGGCGCCGGCCTTCGTCACGAGCACGACGCCCGCCGTTTGGGCAGCGCGGCGTGTGCGGCGTTCGGCGGCTTCGACCGCGTCGAGCGCGGCCCGGCCTTCGCGCAGCAGCACCGTTCCCGCTTCGGTGAGGGCGACTCCGCGGCTGTTGCGTTCCAGCAGCGGCGCGCCGAGCCGGCGTTCGAGCTGGCGGATCGCGCGGGACAGCGGCGGTTGCGCGATGCCGAGGCGCTGGGCCGCGCGCCCGAAGTGCAGTTCCTCGGCCACCGCGACGAAGTACCGCATCTCCCGCGTCTCCACGCCTTCACCGTACCCCTGGCCAGGGGTGATACCCGTGCGGTACCGCCGCCGACCCGGTCGGTCTTGGCGTCGGCGCGGGGTGGCGGACCAGGATCGAAGACATGAGCGGACAGACGATCGCGCTGGTCACCGGCGCGAACAAGGGAATCGGATACGAGATCGCGGCCGGGCTCGGCGCGCTCGGGTGGAGCGTCGGCGTGGGCGCGCGGGACGCCTCTCGCCGCGAGGCCGCCGTGGAGAAGTTGCGCGCGGGCGGCGCGGACGCGTTCGGGGTGCCCCTCGACGTGACCGACGACGCGAGCGTGAGCGCGGCGGCGCGGTTGCTCGAAGAGCGCGGGCTCGACGTGCTCGTGAACAACGCCGGGATCACCGGTGGGATGCCGCAGCAGCCGACCGAGGTCACGCCGGAGACGGTGCGGGCCGCCGTGGAGACCAACGTGATCGGCGTCATCCGGGTCACCAACGCGCTGCTGCCGCTGCTGCGCCGTTCCGCGTCGCCGCGGATCGTGAACATGTCGAGCCGCGTCGGGTCGCTGACGCTGCAGAGCGGCGGCGGCGACACCGGCCCGATTTCGGCCGCGTACGCGCCGTCGAAGACCTTCCTCAACGCCGTGACCGTCCAGTACGCCAAGGAGTTGCGCGACACGAACATCCTGATCAACGCCGGCTGCCCTGGCTTCACCGCGACCGACCTCAACGGCTTCCGCGGCGTCCGCACGCCCGAGCAGGGCGCGGCCATCGCCGTCCGGCTGGCGACCGAAGTCGAAACCAGCGGCGGCTTCTACGACGACGGCGGAGTCGTGCCCTGGTAAGCCGCCTTCTCGAAGAACCCGCCGTCTTCGAACACGCGCTGGGCGAAGCGGGCCGCGACGCGCTGGTGCGTCGCGGCGTCCGGGTGCAGCGCGTCCGGTAGCGGCAGCTCCTCGAAGTCCTTGGGCCCGTACAACTCCAGTCCGTCCAAATAGGACAACTGAGGGTCCTCCGCCGAGCGCCGGTGCACGATCCGGGCGAGCTCCTCGCGGATGACCTCGAGCGTCAGCTTCCCGGGGCCGGGCTCGCCGGTGGCGTGGAAACGCACCTTGCCGTCCTCGAACGCGGGCATGCCCGGGCCGGGCGTGGCCTCGTGGATCGGGCAGTACAGCGCGGAAACCACCAGCAACGGTGTGTCCGGATGCCCTTCGCGGATGGTGTCGAGGAAGCCGTCCACGGCGGGCCCGAAGGCGCGGGTGCGCATCAGGTCGGCGTTCACGACGTTGATCCCGATCTTCACGCTGATCAGGTCCGCGGCCGTGTCCCGCATGGCGCGCGCGGTGAACGGGTCCAGCAGGGCGCTGCCGCCGAGGCCGAGGTTGACCAGCTCCACGCCGCCACGGGCCGCGGCCAGCGCGGGCCAGGTGGCGGTGGGGCTGGCCGCGCCGGTGCCGTGGCTGATGGAGCTGCCGTGGTGCAGCCAGATCGGGCGGTCCGAGCGCGCGGCTGCCACGGGAGCGTCGGCGCGCAACGCGACGAGTTCGGTGAGTTCGTTGTGGGGCAACCAGATTTCGACGAGTTTCGCCCTCGCGGGCAGCCCGTCGAAGCGGACGGTGCCGACCGGCCCCGGCTGCGTGGACGCTTCGCCCGTCATCATGTCCAGCACCAGCACGTTGCCGCCCGGCACACTGGCCTGCCCGGTGAGTTCGCCGTCCACCAGCAGGTCGTACACGCCGTCGAGCGGGGCCGGGGCGCCGCGGTAGGCCACCTGCGTGCGCAGCGTGTCCAGCTCCACGACGGTCGCTTCGGTGCGGAAGGCCAGCCGGACCCCGGAGGGCTGGGACTCGGACATGATCAGCCGCTGGTCCGGGGCCTGCGCCCGGGCGCGCGCGGGGAGCCGGTGGGGCCGGAACCCGTGGTCGGTCGGTTCGAGTTCGCTGATGCCGCGCAGCAGGTCCGGAGTGATCGAGAAGGAGTGCACGTGCCCGAGTGTGGCCTCTCGGGGCCAGACGCGCACGGTGTTTTCCGGTTCACTGTGGACCGGCCAAAGGACTTTCTGCTCTGCCCTGTTCGTCCCGCGGTGTCCTACGGTTCGCCGATGGCGCGGGAAAAGAAGCCGTGGTTGCCGCCGCGATGGTTCATCCGCGGCGCGTGGCAGGTGCACCGGGCGCTGTATCGCGTGCTGGGCGGCCGGACGCTCCGGCCTCCGCGCGCCGGCCGGTGGGGCATGTTCCGCCTCACCACACTCGGCCGTCGCACCGGCCGCGAGCGGAGCGTGATCCTGGCCTACTTCCGCGACGGCCCGGATCTCGTCACGCTCGCGATGAACGGCTGGGGCGCGCCCGAACCGGCGTGGTGGCTGAACCTGCGCGCCCGCCCGGAAGCCACCGCCACGCTCGTCGACGGGCGTTTCCGTGTGCGGGCTCGGAAAGCCGACGGCGAGGAACGGGAGCGGCTGTGGACGCGGTGGCGCGAGCTGGACAAGAACCTCGACGCCTACGCGGCCCGGCGGCCAGGGCAGACCGCCGTCGTCGTCCTCGAACCGGCGTGACTCAGTTCGGCACGCCGAGCGGGGCGGTGCAGAAGGGGCCGCCGACGTACTGTGCGGCGACGCCGGTGGGCGCGGGATCGGTCATCTCGGCGGCGAACTTCTCCGCGTCGTCGCGCGAGCGGTAGCCGAGCGCCTCCGCCTCGGCGAGCGAGTACACGCGGCGCGTGTTGTCGGAAACACCCCAGATGACGCGGTAACCCGGCGACGGATACGTCAGGCACGCCTCGAACAAGCGGCCCGCGTCGTCGGGGGAGAGCCACGTCGCCAGCCCGCGCACGCCCGGCGGCCGCTCGAAGCACGAGCCGATCCGCACGCACACGACGTCCATCCCGAACCGCGAGTGGTACAGGCTGCCCAGCGATTCGATGACCGCCTTGCTCACCCCGTAGTAGGTGTCGGGCCGGGGCGTGGAATCCGCGGGCAGGTCCTTGCCCAGTTCGCGGAAACCGACCGCGTGGTTGCTCGACGCGAGGATGATCCGGCCGACCCGCGCGGCCCGCGCGGCCTCCAGCACCGTGTGCGTGCCGTTGATGTTGGTCTCGACCGTGTCCTCCCACGACGCCTCGCGGCTGCGCCCGCCGAGGTGGATGATCGCGTCCACCCCTTCGCACGCCGCCGCCATGGCGTCCGGGTCGGTGACCGAACCGGCGAGCACCTCGTCGTCGCCCCCGGCCTCGGGGGTGGTGAGGTCCAGGACCCGCAGCGTCCGCCCCGCCTGCCGCAGGCGGGGCCGCAGCAGCGTGCCGACGATGCCGGCGCCCCCAGTGATCAACACGCGCATGGCGTTCTCCCTCAACGGATTCCGGCGCGGCGCAGCCGCTGGCCCAGTTCGGTGGCGGTTTCCGCGAGCAGCTCGCCCACCTGCTCCGCCTGTGCGTCGGTGACCTGGTCGACGGGCAGCGAGCAGCTGATCGCGTCCGTGCCCGGGATGCGGTAGGGCACGACCGCGGCGACGCAACGCACGCCGAGCGTGCCCTCCTCGACCTCGGCCGCGTACCCGCGCTGGCGGGTCACTTCGCATTCGGCGAGCACGCCTTCCAGCGACGTGACCGTGTTCGGCGTGAGCGCGCGCGGCGCTTCGGTGAACAGCTCGCTGATCTCGCCCTGCGTCAGCTCCGCCAGCAGCGCCTTCCCCAACGCCGTCGCGTGCACCGGCAGCGTCCGCCCGACCCTCGACACCAAATGCGTGGAATGCCGGGATTCCCGCGTTTCCAGGTACACGACCTCCGCGCCGTCGCGCCGCGCGTAGTGCGCGGTGAAGCCCGTGCGCTCGCGCACCGTCTCCAGCGCTTCGGTGGCGAAGGGGATCGCCGGATCGCGGTCGAGGTACGCGGTGCCGCAGATCAGCGCGCGTACGCCGAGCCGATAGCGAGCTGTGCCCGGGTCGGCTTCCAGCCAGCCCGCCTCGTACAGCGTGCGCAGCAGGCCGTGCAGGCTGGAGCGTGGGAAACCGGTGCGGGCGTGCAGATCCGACAGCGACAGCCAGGCGTCCTGTGCGGCGAAGGTCTCCAGCAGCTCGACGGTCCGGCGGGCGGATTTCACCCCGGACGGTTCGGCCGCGAGCTCTGGGAGCCCGGTGGGTTCCGGCATGGTTGCCCCCCTCCGTTGACGGGTGTCACGGGCGATATTAGCGTTCAGCATACGGGCTACGTTCACTGATGTGAACACGAAGGAGGACCTGCGCGGATGAAGGTCGTGGCGTACGCGTACCCGTGGGATGTCGCGGACCCGGGCTTCCACGAGCGCGTCGCCGGGCTCGGCGTGGACGAGGTCGCCGTCGCCGTCTCGTATCACTCGGCCCGCGCGGCCACTCCGTGGTCGGACTCGCGGACGTCGGTGCTCGCGCGCTACGCCGCGTTGTACCGGCCGTTGCGCGAGGAGCGGTGGTCGCGGCTGAAGCCGGGCGTGCCGGATTGGGTCGCTTCGCCGGACAGTGCGGGCGAAGCGGTCGCGTCGCTCGACAACGCCGCCGCGTGGATCGTGCTCACCCACAACTCGCGCCTCGGCGAGCAATTCCCGGAGCTGACCGTGCGCAACTGCTTCGGCGAGCGCTACCCGTGGGCGCTGTGCCCGTCGAACGAGGAGGTGCGCGACTACGCGGTCACGCTCACCGCGGAATCCCTGGCGGGACTGGACGTTTCGTCGGTGATTCTCGAAGCGTGCGGGCAACTCGGCGCCGTCCACCAGTGTCAGCACGAGAAGACCGACGCGGTGTGGAGCCCGGCGGTGGCACAGCTGCTTTCGGTGTGCTGCTGCGAATCCTGCGGGCTGGAGTCCGGTATGGACAGTCTGTTGCGGGACGCGGTGAACACGCTGATGGCGACCGGAGGCGACAACCCCATCGGCGCGGATGTGCTGGACGCGATCCTGGCCACCCGGCATCGATCGACGGATCTGCTTCGCCGCGCGGTGCTGGAAATGATCGACGTGCCGGTGACGTTGCACGGTTCGGTGGATCCGTGGGAAACCGGTGCGCTGCCGGGGCTTACGCCCACGGCGAGCGCGGAGGCCGACGCCGTCGTCCTGCCGTGCTGGCAGCCGGGCGAGACTAGCCTCGACAAGGTGAGGACCGCGCGGGACCGGTACCCCGAGGCCACGTTCGGCGCGTACGTGACGGCTGTGGCGGCGAACCCGGTGCCCGACATGAAGGCGTACGTGAGCGAACTGGCCCGCGCCGGAGCGAAGGAGCTCCACCTCTACCACGTCGGCCTCGCCGGGCCGGCCCGGTGGGGCGACGTACGAGCAGCGGTCGAGGCCGCGCATCAGGAAGGATGAGATGGACACCGACACCACCGAACTGAACCGCGTACTCGCCGCGGCGGCCGAAGCCGCCCCGAAGGCCGCGGAGTCGACGCCGGCGCAGCGCGCGGAGTGGCTCACCGCCGCCGCGGACGCGCTCGACGCCGCGAGTTCGGAGCTGCTTCCCTTGGCCGCCAAGGAAACCCACCTGCCCGAGGCACCGCGGCTCAAGGGTGAGCTCGCGCGCACCACGTTCCAGCTGCGGCTGTTCGCGAAGGTGCTCGCCGACGGCGCGTTCCTCGGGGCCACGGTCGACCACGCCGACCCGGCCTGGCCGATGGGCCCGCGCCCGGACATCCGCCGTGCGGCCGTGCCGATCGGCCCGGTCCTCGTGTTCGCGGCCAGTAACTTCCCGTTCGCGTTCAGCGTCGCGGGCGGGGACACCGCGTCCGCGCTCGCGGCCGGCTGCCCGGTGATCCTCAAGGCGCACCCAGGGCACCCCGGACTTTCCGCCCGCACGGGGGAAATCCTGCGCACGGCGCTGGTCGCCGCCGGTGCCCCGGAAGGGATCTTCGCGGTGATCTTCGGCGTCGAAACCGGCGTCACCGCGCTCAAGGACCCGCGCGTCGCCGCCGCCTCGTTCACCGGTTCCGTCCCCGGCGGGCGCGCCCTGTTCGACATCGCGGTCTCCCGGCCGACGCCGATCCCGTTCTACGGCGAGCTCGGCAGCGTGAACCCGGTCGTCGTCACCCCGGGCGCGGTCAAGGCGCGCGGCGAAGAGGTCGCGAAGGGCTACGTCGGCTCGTTCACGTTGGGGGCAGGGCAGTTCTGCACCAAACCCGGCCTGCTGTTCCTGCCCGAGGGGCACGGCCTGGACGAGACGCTGCGTGAGGCCGCCGGTGGCGTGCCGCGGCAGCACCTGCTCAACGAGCGCATCGCCGGCGGGTTCGGCAAGGGCGTCGAGCGGCTCCGCCAGCAGCCCGAGGTCACCGTGCTGGCCCAGGGCGAAGGCAGCGGCGAGGAGTACAGTCCGACCCTGCTTTCCGTGCGGGCGGCCGATTTCCTCAAGGCCGACGAGGTGCTGCGCTCGGAATGCTTCGGCCCGGCGTCCATCGTCGTCACCTACTCCAGCCAGGACGAGCTGCTCGCCGTGCTGAAGGAGCTGGAGCCAGGGCTCACCGCGACGCTGCAGGCGGAGGAGTCCGAGGCCGACGACGTCCGCCCGATCCTCCCGGCGCTGACGAGGCTGGCCGGGCGCCTGCTGTGGAACGACTGGCCGACGGGCGTCACGGTCAGCTGGGCGCAGCAGCACGGCGGCCCGTACCCGGGCACGACGGCGCCGACCACCACGTCGGTGGGCACCGCGGCGATCGAGCGGTTCCTGCGTCCGGTGGCGTGGCAGGGTTTCCCGGACGCCCTGCTGCCCCCGGCGTTGCAGGAGGGCAACCCGTGGCAGCTCCCGCGCCGCACGGACGGCGAACGCTGAGCCGTCCCGGGACCCCCGTTCCGGTGTTCTCCGCCATACGGGGGTCCCGGGTTCCGGCATTTTCGCGCGGCCACGGGTAGAACTGGTCTCATGCCGATCGTGACCCCGGGCTTCCGAGGCCGCCGCCGTGGCGGCGAGGCCAAGCTGCCGCCAGGGCAGTACCGCACGGACGACTTCCCCGTGCTCTCCGCCGGGCCCACGCCCCGGCTCTCCACCGAAACCTGGGAGTTCACGATCACCACCGAAACCGGGGTGGTGCACGAATGGAGCTGGGCCGAATTCCTGGCCCTGCCCAGCGAAACCCCGACGGTGGACATCCACTGCGTCACGAAATGGTCGAAGTTCGGCACGAACTGGCGAGGCGTCTCGATCGACACTCTGGTGGAAAATGTCGAAACCGCCGCCGATTTCGTGCTGATGCATTCCTACGACGGGTACACCACGAACCTGCCGCTGGAGGACCTCCTCGACGGCCAGGCCTGGATCGCGTACGAGTTCGACGGCGACGACCTGCCGCCCGAGCACGGCGGCCCGGCCCGGCTGCTGGTGCCGCACCTGTACTTCTGGAAGTCGGCGAAATGGGTGCACAACCTGGAGCTGACCCTGGACAACGAACCCGGCTTCTGGGAAGCGTCGGGCTATCACGATTATGGGGACCCGTGGCGGGAACAGCGGTATCAGGGCGACTGAGCTGGCGGGTGGCGCGCCTGGCCGGGATCCGCGAGGAAACGCCGACGGCGCGCACGCTTCTGCTCGACGTGCCGGGCTGGCCGGGGCATCTCGCGGGGCAGCACGTGGACGTCCGGCTCACCGCCGAGGACGGCTACACGGCTGAGCGCAGCTACTCCCTCGCGTCGGCGGACGACGGCGAACGGCTGGAGCTGACCGTGCAGCGCATCGACGACGGGGAGGTTTCCCCTTATCTCACCGAGGTTTTCTCGGTCGGTGACCCGGTGGAGCTGCGCGGCCCGATCGGCGGCTGGTTCGTCTGGCGGCCCGCGAGCACGGCGCCGGTCCTGCTCGTCGCGGGCGGTTCGGGGATCGTCCCGCTGATGGCGATGATCCGCGCCCGCCGCGCCGCGGGCTCGCGCGCGCCGTTCCGGTTGCTGTACTCGGTGCGCGCGCCGGAGGAGATCTACTACGCCGCCGAGTTGCGGGACGCCGCGCTCAGCGGGGTGGAAGTGTCCTATGTGTACACCCGGTCCGCGCCGGACGGCTGGCCCCGCGAGCCCCGCCGGATGGGCATCGCGGACGTGAACTCCTCGGGCTGGCCCGCGGAGTTCGGCCCGGACTGCTTCGTCTGCGGCCCCACGGGTTTCGTCGAGACGATCGCCGACATCCTGGTCGCGCTGGGCCACGACACGCACAAGATCCGCACCGAACGCTTCGGTTAGTGAGTCTGGCCCCACCTCGCGCTGGGCCCAGATCCTGCTGACGCTCGCGCGCTGGAGTTTTCCAGCGTCGCAACCATGGAACCACCACCGTTGCCGCGCCGGAGCGGGCCGGGTTGCGCCGCGAGGTGATCGTCAACCTGGTCGCCCGGGCGGTCCTGTTCTGCGGATTGCTCGCGCAGGGCGCCGGTCAGTGGCTCGCGATCCCGCCGTCGATCCGCGCGATCTGGACGATCTCGGCCCGGCGCCGATCGACGTGCTGGGGATCTTCACACTCAGCGTCATCGTGCTCAATGCCGGGATGTCCTTCGTCTCCGGGAGCCGCGATCCCCCTGGCCAAGGACGGCTGGATGACCGCCGCCGCGGGCCCTGGATCCTGCTGACGTTCGCGCGCACCCCGTTCCTGTTCCCGGTGATGCGGACGCTACTGACCGGGGCGAGCCGGGAGCGAGCGGAGCTCAACTGGCGGGAATCGCCCACACACCGCCATGTTCCGCGCTTCACTACCGCGATGTGGGGCGTGCCCGCCGGTGTCGAAGCCGGGACCGGGCGGAGCTATCTTCGATGACGAGGGTGATTCTCGAGCACGGCGGCCACGAACGACGCGACCAGCGGGCGGCGGTCCTCTTCGTTCCAGGCGAGTACCAGGTGGCTCGGCGGCGCGTCGGTCACCGGGACGCAGACGAGTCCGGCCGGGACCGGCTCGACCAGCGACCGGGGCAGCACGGCGATCATCCGGCTCACCGCGATCATGTGCAGCAGCTGGACCACGTCGGCGACCTCGGGGCCGGTGCCGTCGCCGGGAACGCCCGGCGCGCCCTTCCAGCGCGGCAGGATCTCACCGTCCAAATCGGACAGCCGGACCGAAGCGCGCCCGGCCAGCCGGTGCCGGGACGGGACGATCGCCACCCTGTCCTCGGTGTGCAGCGTCTCGTGGTCCAGACCTTCGAGATCGTCGTACGGGGCGTAGAGCAGGCCGACGTCCGCGCGGCCGTCACGCAGGAACTCGGTGCGGTCGGCGGGCCCGCTGAACAGGATGTCCACCCGGCGGGCGTCGGGCTGGTGGGAGTACTGGGCCAGGATCCCGGACAGCAGGCCCGCGTCCCCTCCCGGCTTGAGCACGAGCCGCAGGTGCTCCTGAGCGTCGGCGGCGCGCTGGGCGCCGCGGACGGCGGCGCTGACGGCGTTGAGCGCGTGGCGCCCGTGCTCCTGCAGCGCCTCGCCCGCCGGGGTCAGCTCGACGCGACGGCTGGACCGGACGAACAACGGCACGCCGAGCCGGGATTCGATCCGCTGGATCGCCTTCGACAGCGCGGGCTGGGCGATCGAGAGCCGGACGGCGGCCCGGCCGAAATGCAGCTCGGCGGCCACCGCGAGGAAGTACTCCAGTTCGCGCGTCTCCAGTTCGGCCATGCCTCCAGGTTATCGCCGAAGAGCGAACGGATCTTGGACGCCGGCCGCCAGACTGGCCGAAAATCGAGGCATGATCACACATACGATGATTGTTTCGTTCGACGAGCCGCTGCCCGACGCCGAGCTCGACCAGTACCTCACGGACATCGAACGGGCCATGGCCGAGACCGGCTTCACGCAGTCGGTCGCCACCCGCCGTCACGTCGCGGTCCCCGGCGAAGAGGCCATCCCGGCGCTGATCGCGACCGCGATCGTGCAGGTCTCGGTGGCGGACACGGACACGCTGGCGAAGGCGTTCAGCGCGCCCGCCCTGCACGAGGTGATCGACAGGTGGCAGTCGCGGCATTCGTACAAGGTCGCCTGGGCGAACCACGAACCGCTGGCATGAAAGGGAAATCAGGGCTGGTCACCGGGGCGGGCAGCGGGATCGGCCGCGCGGCGGCGCTGGAGTTCGCCCGGCAGGGCGCGTCGGTCGCGGTGCTCGACATCGACGAGAGCGCCGCGGCCGAGACCGCCGGAATGATCGAGAAGGACGGCGGGGTCGCGCTGGCGGTCGTGGTCGACATCGGCGACGAAGGCTCCGTGCGGGCGGCCGTCGAGCGCACCGTCGCCGAGTTCGACGGCCTCGACTTCGCCGTGAACAACGCGGGAATGGCGTCGCACCACCGGCAGTTGGACCAGCTGAGCCTGGCGGAGTTCGAGCGCGTGGTGCACGTGAACCTCGCCGGGACCTTCCTGTGCCTGAAGTACGAGCTGCCGTTGCTCGACGGTGGCGGCGCGATCGTCAACGTCGCCTCCAACGGCGGCCTCTACGCGATCCCGACCGCACCCGCTTACGTGGCCTCGAAACACGGCATCGTGGGGCTCACCAAGGTCGCCGCAGTGGACTACGCGCCGAAAGGCATCCGCGTCAACGCCGTCTGCCCCGGCCCGACCCGTACGCCCGGGTTCGAGGCCGTGGCGGCGGGCACGGACATGATCGCGATGCAGGAGGCGATCACCCCGCTCGGCCGGATGGCCACGGCGGACGAGGCCGCGGCCGCCGCCGTCTGGCTCTGCTCCGACGCCGCGTCCTACGTCACCGGGATCGCGATGTCGGTCGACGGCGGGAGGCGGGCATGAGGGTCCTCGCGGTCGAAGAACACATGTCCACCGAAGCGTTTTTGCGTGCCGCGCACGGTTTCGACGTTCTCCCGGGCGACGAGACCGAGGTGGGGCTGATGCGCACGATCGAGGGCACGCCCGGCCCGCGCGCGCGGCTCGTCGACATGGAGGCCCGGCTGCGCGAGATGGACGCGCTCGGCCAGGACATGGCTCTGCTGAGCCTGAATCCGCCCGGCGTGCAGCCCTATCCGGTGGCCGACGCCGTTCCGCTGGCGCGGGAGTTCAACGACGCACTGGCCGAGATCGTGCGGCGGCACCCCGGCCGGTTCGGCGGGCTGGCCACGGTGGCCCCGCAGGATCCGGCCGCCGCGGCCGCGGAGATCGAGCGGGCGCAAGGGCTCGGGCTGCGCGGCGTGATGATCAACTCGCACACCGGCGGGCGGTACCTGGACGAGCCGGAGTTCGCCCCGCTGCTGGCGGCGGCCGAGGCGAACCGGGCGCCGGTCTACCTGCACCCGCGGGCGCCGAGCATGCTCGCGCCCTACCGCGATTACGGGCTGCCCGGGGCGATCTGGGGTTATCAGGCGGAGGCCGGGCTGCACGCGATGCGGCTCATCCTCAGCGGGACTCTGGATCGCTATCCGGGGCTGACCGTGGTGCTCGGGCATCTCGGCGAGGGCATCCCGTACTGGTTGCGGCGTATCGACAACCGGCACGCGTTCGCCGCGCGGATCGCCGGAGCGGCGACGCCGATGCCACGCCTTTCGCTCACGCCGAGCGAGTATTTCCGGCGCAACTTCGTGCTCACCACGAGCGGCATCGACGACCCGGACGTGCTCGGCCTGGCGCTGCGCGCTGTCGGCGAGGACAACGTCATGTTCGCGATCGACCACCCCTACGAGGATCCGGCCGCCGCGCTCGCCTTCCTGCGCGAGACACCGCTGACGGACATCCAGCGCACGGCGATCGCGTACCGCACCGCCGAGCGGGTCTTCGGTCTGGCGTAACGAGGCGGCGTGGTCGTCGTTTCCCTTACGGGCGTGGGATGTTGCGGAGGTTCGACCGCGCGAGGTCGATCATCTTGCCCACCCCGCCCGTGAGCACCACCTTGCTGGCCGCGAGCGCGAACCCGCGCATCTGCGCGGTGGTGATGTGCGGCGGCATGGACAGCGCGTTCGGGTCGGTGACCACGTCGACCAGCGCCGGGCCGGGATGCGCGAGTGCTTCGGCGAGCGCGTCGCGCACCTTGCCCGGCTCGGTGACCCGGATGCTGTGCAGCCCGGCGCCGCGCGCGATGGCCGCGAAGTCCACCTGCGCGTGGTCGGTCTGGTAGTCGGGCAGGCCGTCGACGAGCATCTCCAGTTTGACCATGCCCAGCGAGGAGTTGTTGAACACCACGATCTTCACCGGCAGCTGGTGCAGCCGGACGGTGAGCAGTTCACCCATGAGCATGCCGAGCCCGCCGTCGCCGGACATGGAAATCACCTGCCGGCCAGGCTGCGCCAGCTGCGCGCCGATCGCGTGCGGGAGCGCGTTGGCCATGCTGCCGTGCAGGAACGAGCCGATCACCCGGCGACGCCCGTTCGGCGTGATGTAGCGCGCGGCCCACACGTTGCACATGCCGGTGTCGACGGTGAACACGGCGTCTTCCGCGGCGAGGTCGTCGAGCACGTCGGCGACGTACTCGGGGTGGATCGGGACGTGGTTCTCGACCCGGCGGGTGTAGGCGTCGACCACCGTCTCCAGCGAGCGGTAGTGCTCGCCGAGCATGTCGTCGAGGAAACGCCTGTCCTGCTTCTGATCGACCAGCGGCAGCACCGCGCGCAGGGTTTCCTTCAGGTCCCCGTGCACGGCGAGATCCAGCGGGGTGCGGCGGCCGAGTTTGGTCGCGTCGTGGTCGATCTGCACGGTGTGCGCCTGCGGCAGGAACCCGTCGTACGGGAAATCCGTGCCCAGCAACAAAAGCAGGTCCGCTTCGTGCGACGCCTTGTAGCAGGCGCCGTAGCCGAGCAGGCCGCTCATCCCGACGTCGTAGGGATTGTCGAACTGGATCCATTCCTTGCCACGCAGGGAATGCCCGACGGGGGAGTGCACCTTTCCCGCCAGCTCCATGACCTCCGCGTGCGCGCCGCGCACCCCGGCGCCGCAGAAGAGCGTGACCTTGCGGGCGGAGTTGATCACCCGCGCCAGCTCCTCCACCTGCGGGCGCGGCGGCACCAGCGTGGCCTGCCCGGTGACGAACGAACTCTCGCCGGTCGGCGCTTCGGACTCCAGATGCGCGACGTCGCCCGGCATCACCAGCACGGACACCTCGCCGCGGGTGAGCGCGTGCTGGATCGCGATGCGCAGCACCCGCGGCATCTGGCCGGGCGCGGTGATCTGCTCGCAGTAGCCGGAGCAGTCCACGAACAGCCGCTCGGGGTGGGTCTCCTGGAAGAAACCGGTGCCGATCTGGCTGGACGGGATGTGCGACGCGAGCGCGAGCACCGGCACGCCGGAACGGTTCGCGTCGTAGAGCCCTTGCACGAGGTGCGTGTTGCCGGGGCCGCAGCTGCCCGCGCACACCGCGAGCTTCCCGGTCAGCTCGGCCTCGGCCGCCGCCGCGAACGCGCCCGCCTCCTCGTTGCGCACGTGCACCCATTCGATGCCGTCGGTTCGCCGGATCGCGTCGACCACCGGGTTGAGGCTGTCGCCCACCACCCCGTAGATGCGGGACACGCCCGCCTGGACGAGCACCTGCACGAACTGTTCGGCGACGGTGGGTCGCGCCATCCCGGCCTCCTACGGTTGGTTCCTCCGGTCCCGATTCTGCGGGCGCAACGGCCGTGGCGCACGGTCAGGAGCTTGCCGCACGGGGAGTTCCGGGAGTTCGCGGGGTGCTCAGTCGGTGTGCGGCAGGCGCCCGGCGGGGATGACGCCGAAGCGCCCGGCCTGGAAGTCCTCGAACGCCTGCACGACCTCTTCGCGGGTGTTCATCACGAACGGGCCGTACTGGACCACCGGCTCGCGGATCGGTTTGCCGCCCAGCAGCAGCACTTCGAGGTTCGGCTCGGCCGCGGGCTGGCTCCGGTCGGCGGCGAACGTCAGCGCGCCGCCGTCGCCGAACACCGCGAGCTGGCCCTTGTGGATCGGCCGCGCGTCGGTGCCCACCGTGCCGTTGCCCGCGAGGACGTAGCCGAGCGCGTTGAAGTCCTCGCGCCACGGCACCTGCAGCCGCGCGCCCGGGCTGATCGTCGCGTGCACCAGGGTGATCGGCGTGTACGTCGATCCCGGCCCGTCGTGCCCGCCGACGTCGCCGGCGATGACGCGCAGCAGCGAGCCGCCGTCGGCCGAGGAGAGCAGGGTGGCCTGCGTGGCGCGGATGTCCTGGTAGCGGGGCGGGGTGAACTTGCTCGACTTGGGCAGGTTCACCCACAGCTGCACGCCGTGGAAGAGGCCGCCGGACACCACCAGCTCCTCCGGCGGTTTCTCGATGTGGAGGATCCCGCTGCCCGCGGTCATCCACTGGGTGTCGCCGTTGGTGATCACCCCGCCGCCGCCCTGGGAGTCGGAGTGCTCGAACACGCCGTCGAGCATGTACGTGACGGTCTCGAACCCGCGATGGGGATGCCACGGCGTGCCCTTGGGCTCGCCGGGCGCGTACTCGACCTCGCCCATCTGGTCCATGTGGATGAACGGGTCCAGCACCGAGGAGGCGATCCCGGCGAACGCGCGGCGGACGGGGAAGCCCTCGCCCTCGTAGCCGGTGGGCGCGGTGCTGACTGTGCGGACCGGCCGCTGTGGGGCGGACGGCGTCTCGACGCGGGGCAGGGTCAGGGTGTCGGCGGTGATGGCGGGCATCGGTGGCCTCCGGATGGTTTCGCGTTCAACTTCTTCCACGCAAAACGCTTGGCGGCGGGATTCATTCCCAGTGTGCGCCGGGGCACCGGGCCGCGGTGGCCTCAGTCCTTCCGCGCGTGGATCAGGCCTTCCTGTGCCACGGTCGCGATCAGGGTGCCGTCGCGGTGGAAGATCCGGCCTTCGGCGAGGCCGCGCAGGTGGCCGACGGCCGGGCTGCCCTTGGCGTAGTACAGCCAGTCGTCCAGGCGGACGTCGTTGTGGAACCACAGGACGTGGTCGAGCGAGGTCATCGCGGCGACGTCGGTGCGCGGGACGGGCCGCAGCAGGGACGAGACGAAGGTCAGGTCGCTGAAGTAGGTCAGGATCGCGGCGTCGCTCACCCGGCCGTCGTTCTTCCCGTGTTTCGGCGCGAACCACAGGTCGCCGAGCGCGCGGACGCCCTCGTCGGGGTCGAGGGTCGCCGGGCGGATGTCGAACACCTCGTGCGGATCGACGACCCAGCGGTTCGGGTAGCGCCAGGCGAAGGGGGTGCACCCCTCCGGTGCCGGCGCCTCCGGCGCGGGCACCTGGTACTCCGTGCCCGAGTGGTCCGTCGTGAAAGACGACTCCAGGCACAGGATCGGCTCGCCGTGCTGGATCGCGGTCACCCGGCGGCGCCGGAAGTTGCGGCCCTCCTGGAGGCGGTCCACCCGGAACACGACGCGAGCGCCGGTGTCGCCCGGGCGCAGGAAGTAGGCGTGCAGCGAGTGCGGCGTGGTCTCCGGCGGGACGGTGCGCTCCGCGGCGACCAGCGCCTGGGCGCACACCTCGCCGCCGAAGAGCCGGTTCCCGGGCTCGCCGGCCAGCCTGCTGCGGAAGATGTCCAGCTCGATCGGCTCCAGGTCGAGCACGTCGAGCACATCCAGCAGGCTCGGGGCGCCGGTTCCGGCGTTGGCAGTGTGTGGCATCGGCTTCCTCACGCAGGGGTCAGCCGATTCAAACACAACCGTGCCGCCCCGCTGACCCGGAGTGAAATCCTCATCACGTCGTGGCGGCCGCTCCACTGTGGACGAACTCGCGCGCCCAGGCACCCTCCGGCTGGGTGTGCAGGGTCCAGTAGTGCTTGCGCACGCTGGTGGACCTGCTCGCCGCGCGGTACCCGGCCATTCACGTGGCCTCGGTGACCGTGGCGGGCCCCGTCGCGCCCGGGACCGATTTCGATCCGTGCGTCATCCGGGGGAGTACGTGGGCGGCGGCCGTGAGTGCGCCGAGTACGTTCACGGCCCACGCGTGCAGCTGACCGCGCATCGGCAGTTCACCGGGCACGTCCGGCCGGATGAGCGCGGCGTTGTAGACGACGACCTCCGGGTGCCCCAGGTCTTCGGCGGCCGCGTCCAGCGCGGCCCGGAGCGCGTCTTCGTCGCTGCTGTCAGCGGTGTAGGAAAACGCCGACGGGACAAGGGAATCCGCGCCGCTGCGGGAGATCAGCGCCAACGGCAGGCCTTCGCGGGCGAATCGGAGCGCGACCGCGCGGCCGATCCCGGGGCCCGCTCCGATGACGACTGCTCCGGCCATCCCAGCACTCCTTGTGAATCGTTCTCGCGGACCGCGCCGACGATAAGGCCTGACATCAGTGTCACGGTCAACTTCGGCACCTACACGGCGGGCCGCGCCTGCGCGGAGCCGATCACGACGGTGCCGTCCAGCTCCTCGGAATTCGCGACGCGCGCGGCCAGGCCGTGCGCCTCGAAGGCCGCCGCGGTGTGCGGCGCCTGGGCGCGGCTGGTCTCAATAAGCAGCCTGCCCCCGGGCGCCAGCCACCGCGGCGCGCCGGCGATCACCCGCCGCTGCACGGCGAGCCCGTCCGCGCCGCCGTCGAGCGCTGTCCGTGGTTCGTACAAGCGTGCCTCGGGCGGCATGGTTTCGATGGCGTCCGTGGGCACGTACGGCGCGTTCACCGCGAGCACGTCGATGCGGCCACGCAGGTTCTCGGGCAGCGGCTCGTACAGGTCGCCTTCGTACACCCGCCCGCCGAGCGGTTCGACGTTGCGCCGCGCGCAGCGCACCGCCTCGGGCTCGAGGTCCGCCGCGTGCAGTTCCGCGTGGCCGAGTTCGGTCGCGATCGCGACGCCGACCGCGCCCGAGCCGCAGCACAGATCGACCACCACCGCGCCGGGCGCGGCCCCGGCGACCGCCTCCGCGACGAGGAGCTCCGTGCGCCGCCGCGGAACGAAAACCCCTGGGGCGACAGCGATCCTGAGCCCGCGGAACTCCGCCCAGCCCAGCACGACCTCCAGCGGCAGCCCGCCCGCGCGCTCGCCGACCAGACGCTCCAGCTCCTCCGGCGTGCGCGCCGCCGCGAGGAGCAGCGTCGCCTCGTCTTCGGCGAACACGCAACCCGCCGCGCGCAGCCGCGCGACCACCGTGGAATAGGACAGCAAACGAACACGCCTTCCGGACTCTTCCGGTAAGCCTATCCGGGCGCGAGCTTGCCGCCCGCACGAATCCCCTGCCTATTCTGGCGGGATGAAACGCACGTCGTTCGCCCGGATGCCCTGCTCCATCGCGCGTACCACGCACCTGCTCGGCGACTGGTGGACGCCGCTGGTGCTGCGCGAGGCGTTCTACGGCATCCGCCGCTTCGACGAGTTCCAGCACCAGCTGGGCATCGCCCGCAACACGCTCACCGAGCGCCTCCGGCGGCTCGTCGACGAGGGCCTGCTGAGCAAGGAGCCGTACCAGAGCCAGTCGGTGCGCCACGAGTACGTGCTCACCGAAAAGGGCCGCGACTTCTTCGCCGTCCTGGCCGTGATGTCCCGCTGGGGCGACAAATGGCTGTCCGGCCCCGAGGGGCCGCCGGTGACCCTGCACCACGAGACGTGCGGGCACGACACGCACGCCGAAGTCGTCTGCGCGGACTGCGGGGAACCGTTGCGGGCCAAGGAAACCAGCATGCGGATGGGTCCCGGGTACCCGGCGAAGCTCGCGAGCCGCCCGGACGTCCGGCAGCGGTTCTCCCCGGCTTGACACAGTCAGTCTCGTTGAGCAACTCTGGTGTCCCGAGGAGGACACGATGGAGTGGACAGGCGCGCGCTACGCGGACGGCCCGACGGTGGAGGTGTCGACGTGGATCGGCGCCCCGGCCGAGCGGGTCTGGGAGCTGGTGTCGGACATCGCGCTGATGCCGTCGGTGAGCCCGGAGCTGCGGGCGGTCGAATGGCTCGACGGCGCGGCGGGGCCCGGTGTCGGCGCGCGGTTCCGCGGGCACAACGAGCACGACGCGATGGGGAAGTGGTCCACCACTTCGCAGGTCGTCGAGTACGAGCCGGGCCGCGTTTTCGCCTGGGCCGTCGAGGATCCGGACAACCCGAGCGCGCAGTGGCGCTTCCGGCTCGAGCCCGGCGACGGCGGGACGAAGCTTTCGCAGTGGATGCGGATGGGCCCGGGCCGGTCCGGGCTCTCGCTCGCGATCGACGCGATGCCGGACAAGGAACAGAAGATCGTCTTCGTGCGGCTGCGTGAGCTCGAGCGGAGCATGACCGCCACCCTGGCCGGGATCAAGCGGCGAGCCGAGTCCGGCGCCTGATGCGCACCGCGACCACGGTCGAAGCGTCCGGCAACTGGCGTGAGCACGCGGATTTCGTGGTGGAGGCCGAAAAACTCGGTCTCGACGTCTGCTGGGTCGCCGAAGCATGGGGATCCGACGCGCCGTCGGCGCTGGGTTTCTACGCCGCCCGCACGCAGCGAATGCTGCTGGGCTCGGGCATTCTGCAGCTCGGCACGCGCACGCCGGTGGCGATAGCGCAGACCGCGATCACGCTGTCGAACCTGTCGGAGGGGCGCTTCCTGCTGGGCCTGGGCGCGTCCGGCCCGCAGGTGATCGAAGGGCTGCACGGGGTGCCGTTCGCCCACCCACTGGCGCGGGCCCGCGAGACCGTCGAGATCGTCCGCCAGGTCTTCGGCGGCGGCAAGATCTCCTTCAGTGGCAAGGAGTTCCGGATCCCGCTGCCCGGCGGTGACGCGGTGCCGATGCGGCTGTCCGCCCGCCCCGAGCACCCGATCCCGGTCTACCTGGCCACGCTCTCCCCGGCGATGCTGCGGCTCACCGGCGAGCTCGCCGATGGCTGGCTGGGCACGAGCTTCGTGCCCGAGGGTGCCGCGCAGGCGTACTTCGAGCCACTGGACGAAGGGCTCGCCCGGGCCGGCCGCACTCGCGCGGAGCTGGATGTGTGCCAGGGCGCGGAGGTCGCGTTCGCCCGGGACGAGGACGCGCTGCGCGAGATGGTGGCCGCGCGGAAGAAGGAACTCGCCTTTTCCTTGGGCGGCATGGGTTCCGCTTCGGCCAACTTCTACAACCGCGCCTACAGCAGGCAGGGCTGGGCCGAGGTCGCGGCCGAGGTGCGGCGCCGCTGGCAGGCAGGGGACCGGGAAGGCGCGGCGGGCCTGGTCACCGACGAGATGGTGCTGGGCACGACCCTGATCGGGACCGAGGAGAGGGTGCGGGAGCGGCTGCGGGTGTGGCGTGACGCCGGGGTGGACACCGTGCGCCTCTACCCGGCGGGGGATTCGCTCGACGCGCGGCTGGCGACGCTGGGCCGCGCGATCGAGCTGGTCCGCGCGACCGGCTGAGAGTCCACAAAGGACTTCGATCAGACGACGCGCGTGCGGCCTCTGGCGCGGGTGACGACGATGCCCTCCTCGGCGAGCTGGTGCATCGCGCTGGCGACCGCCTTGCGGTTGCAGCGGAGGGTGACCGCGAGATTGCGGAGCGGGGGGAGCGTGGTGCCGCTGGGCAATCTGAGCCGGATCACCTCGGTCAGCGCCGAGGCGAGGTCGGCGGCGACGCGCCGACGGTCGCCACTGCGCCACGCCGGACCGACGAGGTCGGCGAGGTCGGCGGCGGACATGGGAGGAACCGGACTGGGCTTCTGGGCTGCGCGGGTCATCGGTAACCGCCTCATAACTGCTCGAGTGCTGAGCGTGCTGGTCATGGTGCCCGCTGGTCTGTGGCGACGCAATATTGCACTCAATATTGGTGCAACGGTAGGTCATCGCTTCGCCAACGGAAGACCCTCGCGCGCTACTCCGGGTGCAGCAGCCGATACGCCCGTGTGGGCCAGGTTTCGCCGCATGTGAGCGCCGGCCTGTGCACCGGGGGCCGTATCCGCACAAGCCCATGGCGCTCTCGCCGCAGCGGAGCGTGCGGAAACGGGCACTGTGAGTCATGGCCGCTGGTAAGCGCTTTCCGGGCGTGCGTAACGAATCGGGACAGGGTGAAACGAAAGATCACGAACCGCCGATTCCTTCCGCGATCCGGCGCGGTCGAGCCGCCGGCCCGGGCGAGAGGCCTGCACCGAGATGTCCGTTCCCTATCCCATGCCGTTCGTGCCGCCCCGCGCGCCGCGGCCCTTGCGCGTCAACACCGGCGCCGGCGCGCTCGCCGCGACGTTCATCGTGCTGGCCGCCGTCACCGACCTGGTGCTCACCTGGTCGGTCTGGAAGGCCTACCAGGTGGTCATGGACTACCTCGACGGCGCGGCGACCGTGGCGGACCTGGAAAACGCCGACCGCCTGACCACGGTGGCCAACCTCTTGCAGCTGCTGCTCACCCTGGCCGCCGCGCTGGCTTTCCTGCCGTGGCTGTACCGGGCGAGACTGAACTCGGAGGTGCTGTCGCCGGCGGAGCACCGGCACAAGCGTGGCTGGGTGATCGGCGGGTGGTTCTGCCCGATCCTCAACTTCTTCTTCCCGCAGCACATCGTGACCGACATCTGGCGCGCCAGCCGTCCGGACGCGGGCCAGGTCACCGAGATCGGCAGGCTGCCGTCCAGCCGCCTGGTGACCTGGTGGTGGTTGCTGCTGCTCATTCCGACGTTGCTGAACCGGTACGTCGTGAGCGTGCAGCTGCCGAACATCCTCTCACCCGAGGACCTTCGTGACGCGCTATGGCTGCTCACCGTCGACTCGGTGGGCAGGCTGGCCTCGGCGGTGCTGATCCTGCTGATCATCAAGCGCGTCAACGAATGGCAGCGTGCTCCGCGCCCGGAGCCCGTCCCGCCGGAGCCCGCCGGCTGAGCACCCTCCACAGTGGACTCCGAAGACGTGCTGGCGTCCGGCGGGGGCGTATGCCAGGCTCCTCGCATGCGTGCGTCGGTGTACGAGTTCGCCGGGGGCAGGCCCGCCTTCCTGGCGCTGGCCCGTGCGCACCACGCCCGCTGCCTCGCCGATCCGGAGCTGAACCACCCGTTCTCCCACCCGGACCAGCATCCCCGCCACGTCGAGCGACTGGCCGCCTACTGGGCGGAGGTGTTCGGCGGGCCGCCCGAGTACAGCGAGGAGTGCGGGGATCACAGCGGGGTGCTGGTGATGCACGCGGGCAACGGGGATATGCACGACCTCGGCCGCCGGTTCGTGGAGTGCTTCGTGCTCGCCGCGGACGACGCGAAGTTGCCCGCGGACGGGGAGTTCCGCGCCGTCCTGCGGGCGTACATGGAGTGGGCCGTGGGCGAGGTGCTGCGCTACCCGGGCGACCCGGCGGAGGTCCCGCGGCGGCTGCCGATGCCGAAGTGGAGCTGGGAGGGCCTGCGGCGGTGACGGTGGTGCGCCGGCTCTCGCCGGACGACTGGCCGCGGTGGCGGACACTGCGGCTGGCCGCGCTGGCCGATTCCCCGGAGTCGTTCGGCACGCCCCTTTCCTACTGGGAGGGCCACGACCGCGCGGAGCGCTGGCGGCAGCGGCTGACCGAAGTCCCGTTCAACGCCATCGCGGACCTCGACGGCGAGCGCGCGGGCATGGTCAGCTGCGTCGGCCCGGACGAGCACGGGGACGCCGAACTGCTTTCCCTGTGGGTCGCCCCGTTCGCCCGCGGCCGCGGCGTCGGGGACGCGCTGGTCGGCGCGGTCGCGCAGTGGGCGGAGCAGCAACGCGCCCGGCGCCTGGTGTTGCGCGTGCTGGTGGGCAACCTGTCCGCGCGGGCGTTGTACCAGCGCAACGGGTTCGCCGACGCGGGGCCCGCCGACGTCGGCGAGCGCTGGATGACGCGCCGGGTGCACGCCGGATGGTCCCCGGGCGCGCCCGGGGTGCTGCGGCTGCCTTCCGGGCGGCTCGTGCGCGGGCGCGGCCTACGCCGTCCGCTGCCGAAAGGGCCGCGGCCGGAGTTCGCGCTGTACCTGCTCAAACGCGAGCCGCCCCCGGTCGAATGGGAAAGCCGGTGGGTGCGCTGGCCGGATTTCGGACTGCCCTCGGACCGCGCCGCGGCGTCGGACGCGTTCCGGGAAGCCTTGTCCCGCGCCGAAACGCAGCGTGTGGAGATCGCGTGCCTCGGCGGGCGCGGGCGCACCGGGACGGCGCTGGCGTGTCTCACGGTGCTCGACGGCGTTCCCGGCGCGGAGGCCGTGCGGTACGTGCGCGAGCGTTACGCGGCGCGCGCCGTCGAAACCGTGTGGCAGCGCCGTTTCGTGGCGCGGTTCGGGTAAAGCCTGTCGCGGCAGGCAAGGCTCAGGCGGTGACGTTCATGGCGATCCTCAGTGGTTGACTTTGAACCACGGCTGGGCCCAGCCGAGGTACGTGGCGCCCCAGGAACTCTTGATCTCCGCGATCGTGGTCTGGGTGTAGGTGCCGTTGCCGTGGATGTCGTTGGACAGGAACTTCCCGCCGCCGATGGAGATCATCGTGTGGCCGGCGCCGCCGTTGCTGAAGAAGGCGAGACCGCCGGCGGGCACGTCGGCAGAGCCGGCGTGCTTGTACGTCGCGGGGATCTGGGTCCAGTGCACGTAGGCGGTTTCCGAGCCGCTGGCGCTGAAGCCGTACGCCCAGGCGTTGATCCGGTCGCAGTAGCGGTAGTAGTCGGCGTCGTAGCTCGTGTGCACGTGCGCCTTGGCCCAGGAAACGGCCTTCGTGCAGTTGTTCGGGTCGCCGAGGCCGGTGCTGGAGCAGGCCGCGGCGGCGCTGACGTCTTCGGCGATGGCCGGGATGTTCCCGGCCAGCAGGATGCCCGCCGCGCACGCGAGCGCGCCCGCGGCGGTCTTCGGCCGCATCTTCATCTCGCCCCTCCCGGACGTGCCGTCGTCTGTGCGGCACAGCATGGAGGGGGCCGATACAAGAGGCGTACAAACGCAGCCCGGGCGCGGTGGTCCCCGGGCGGTTACTCCGCGGAAGCCTGCTTCGCGGCCTGCTCCACGCGTTCCCGGTAGCTCGCCCACCAGCTCGCGTCGCCCTCGGGGAGGTTGCTGCCGCCCGGGCGGAGGCCCGCCGTGCCGTCGATGAGCTCGCGCACGATGTCGGCGTGCCCGGCGTGCCGGTTCGTCTCGGCGATCATGTGCACCAGGATCAGGTGCAGCGAAACCGCGTCCTTCGGCGCGGGCCAGTGCGGTACCTTGCCCGGCGAATCCAGCTCCAGCGCGGTGATCGTCTCATCGGCGTGCGCGCGTACACGCCCGTAGAGGCCGAGGATGTCTTCGCGGGATTCCTCCGGCGTGGCCCACATGTCCTCGTTGGGCTCGGCGTCGTCGGTGAACCACGGCAGCGGTTCGGGGAAGGGGCGGCCGAAGGTTTCGCCGAAGTAGCCGGCCTCGCAGCCGGACAGGTGCTTGACGAGGCCGAGCAGGTTCGTGCCCGTCGGGGTCAGCGGACGGCGGATGTCGTAGTCCGACGCGCCTTCGAGCTTCCACACCATGGCGTCACGCGCGGCGTTCAGGTACCCGTGCAGTTCGGTCTTCATGGCCGCCAGTCTGGCAGGGTGCGGAGAAAGCCTCAGCCGCGTGCCTGCGCCAGCACGTCGAGCACCGGCTGCCGCGCGCCGACCGGGGTGCCGATGAAGTCGGTCGCCCCGGCGTCACGGAACCGCTGGATCTCCTTCAGCACCAACGTTTCGTCCCCGGCGATGACGGTGTCCGCCGGACCGGACAGCCCGCCGCGGTCGAGCATCGCGCGGTACGCGGGCAGCTCGCCGGCGGCCCCGAACTGCCGCGCCACGGACTCGTGGACGGCGTCGGGGTCGTGGGTGACGGCGACCATCGCGCTCACCACCACCCGCGAGTCCCCGGCCAGCCGGGGCACGAGGTAGTCGGCCACGGTGTCCGGGCGCGTCCACACCACGACGGTGCCGTCGGCGAGGTCCCGGGCCACCTCCAGCATCCGCGGCCCGAGCGCGGCGAGCAGCACCGGCGGCGCGGGCGCTTCGACCTCCAGGCCAAGGTCGACCTTGAAGAACTCGCCGGAATGCCGCACGTGTTCCCCGCGCAGCAAGGGGCGCAGCACTTCGAGGTACTCGCGGGTGTGCCGGGCCGGTGCGGTGTAAGGGATTCCGTACCAGCCCGTCATGGCGAGCTCGTGGCTCGGGCCGATGCCGAGGGTGAGCCTGCCGCCGGTCTGTGCCTGCACGGTCAGCGCCGAAGTGGCCAGGGTGACCGGATGCTGGGGGTAGGTCGGCACGACGGCGGTGCCGAGTTCGCGCGGCCCGCCGTCGAGGGCGGGCAGCACGGCCAGGGGGTCCCAGCCGCCGGGCCGCTGGTTGGTCCACGCGCTGTCGAGTGCCTGGACCTCCGCCGCTGCCGCCTTCAGTTCGCCGATCGTTTCGGCGCCGGTCGCGAAGAGAGTGGTTCCGATCCGCATGTCCCCAGTTCAGCGCCGGGCGCGCCCGGCAACCAGCCCCGGTTCGCCCGCGCAGCGATAAGCTTGCGTGATCATCGCAGGTGGAAGGGGTGGCCCCGTGGAGCTGAGGGCGTTGCGCTACTTCGTCACGGTCGCCGAGGAGCTGCATTTCGGCCGTGCCGCCGAGCGGCTCCACATCGCGCAGCCCGCGGTGAGCCAGCAGGTCGCGCGCCTCGAGCGCGAGCTGGGCGTGCGGCTGCTGGACCGTTCGCCGCGCACGGTCCGGCTCACCGAGGCGGGCGCGCGGGTGCTCGACGCGGCACGGGAAACCCTTGCGTCGGCGGAAAAAGTCAGCGCGGCCGCCAGGACGGGCCCGGACACGGTGCGGATCGGCACCGCGCCGGGGATGGCCGCCCGGCTGGAGCGTGGGATCGACGCGCTACGCGAGCACGAACCGGGGTTCGAGGTCGTTCTCGTGGATCTCCCCGTGCCCGCGCGGTTGGACGCCTTGCGCCGCGGGGAACTCGACCTCGCGGTGGCCAGGGCGGTGCGGCACGTGCCCGGGGTGCGGGTCCGGCAGGCATGGTCCGAACCACTGCGCGTGGTGGTCTCGGCGAAGCATCCGATGGCGGACCGCGAGCGCGTGGAACTGCCCGAAATGGCGGGTTTTTCCTTACGGTTCCCCGCGCGTGAATGCGACCCGCCGTTGCACGACGCGGTGACGGCGGCGTTCCGGGCGGCCGGGGTCACGCCGAAACTCGGCCGTCCGACCGGCGCCCCGCAGGACACGATCGTCGAAGTGGGCTCGGCTCCCGGCAGCTGGACGCTCTTGCCCGCCGGGCTCGTTTCCGTTTCCCCGCGGGTGCGCTCGATCCCGCTCCATCCGCCGCTCGAGGTGCCGGGCAGCGTCCTCACCAGGGAAGACGGCACTTCGGACGGGTGCGTGGACGCGGTCGTGGCGGCCTTCCGGGGCGACTGAACCCGCCGGGCGGTCCTTTGTGGACCCGTGACTTCGCACCTGCACAGAAGGTGGCCGCGACACCACAGTTCAGCTTCACGTACCGTCCGGGCCGTCTAGTGTTCAGCAGGGGCTGATCTACTCGGTCCGCTCGAATCCTCAGGTGACAAGGCGAAAATGACGACTTCGGAAACCCCTGGCGACGACCCGTTCGCGGCGTTCGGAGCCGAGATGGCGGAGCTCAAGGCCAAGGCGGAGCGGATACAGGAGAGCGTCCGCGCAGCGACCGCCACGGTCAGCAGCCCGGACGGCTCGGTCACGGTCACGGTCGGCGCGGGTGGCGTGGTGACCGGCCTGGAATTCGGCAAGCGCGCGTACGACCGCCGGCCCGCCGCGCTGTCCGCGCTCGTGCTGCAACTGCTCGGCAAGGCGCAGCAGCAGATCGGCGCGCAGGTGGCCGAGGCGTTCGGCGGCCTCGTCGGCGAGAACTCCGCTGCCATGGAGGTGCTGCAGGAGTACCTGCCCGAGGAGGACGACGAAGAAGAGCCCGAGGACGAGAAGGACCCGGGCGCGGACTACGGCCACGAGGCGGACGCGCCGCCCCCGCCCGCCGCGCGCCCGGCGCCGCAGCAGACCCCGCGACCCGCCCTGTC
>NZ_VMNW02000010.1 GCF_007713735.2 Amycolatopsis acidicola
ACCACCGCCGGCGACCACCTCATGACCACCATCGACCGCACCATCAACGGCCGCCTCACCAGCGCCGAAGTCATGGGCCACCACGAATACGTCCTCACCCGCCTCTACGAAAGCGCCTGACCCGCGGATGCCCTTCCGGCAGGCGGTTTTCGCCTGCCGGAAGGTGGGGGTTTCCTTCGGTGTCAACGAAACCGGGCTGGACGACATTGACCGTGATACCCCGGTGCGCCAGATCGCGGGCCGCGCCGCGCCGGATCGATCACCCAGGCCGCGCTGCTGCTGCATTCCTCACAACCCGCTGTCTCCCACCAGCTCGCATCAACGAAACGCGAGACCCGGACGCCCCTGCTACGCCGAGAACCCAGAGGCGTCACGCTCACCCCCGCCGGACGTAGCGTTATCGCCCGCTCCCGCGCCCGGACGCTTCACGATCACCCTCGTCGCCGATGAAGAAATCGTGCTGACCGCGCTATTCCTCGACCACCTCCGCAGGCGCGGCCTGCGCGTGCCTCGCGGTGTCCGCGCCCAACTCGCGACATCCTGACCGGCACGTCCTTGACCAATACATAAAGGACGGTGTGGAGCGAGTCCCGCGGCAGCTGGACGAGCCTCCCTCGCCCCGGCAACACCCGGTGATCGTGAGCGGCATCTCCGTCAGCGCTGGCCGCTCGAATCCGCACCTACGACCGCACGTACGCTGAGTACATGCCGTTACCGCCACGTACCCGATCCGAGAGGCCTGGCACACCTCGGTCCGGTGATGTCGAATAGGGGCTCCCCCCCCCCGTCGTTTTGGCCGAAAGTTCCGGTTGACCGCCGGTTCGATCACTGGGTGACGGTGGGTTTCCAGCGCAGGGTTCTGGTCCTGGTCCGCACGGTCGCGACCCTGACCCGGCTCCTGGATGTCCTGTCGCTGTTCGAAGACGATCACCGGGTCCAGGTCGTGTTCACCTTCGACGAGACCAGGCCGGCGATACTCGGCTCCGGCGTCTCCGAAACCTTGCGGGCCCTCCGCGCCACGATATTGCCGTGGGAGCAGGCGATCGCGACCCGGTTCGATCTCGCGCTGGCGGCCAGCGAGAACGACGACCTGCACTTGATCCAGGCACCGCTCGTGCTTCTTCCGCATGGGTTCGGGTTTCAGAAGTTCTATCCCGGCACCGCGGTCGTGGCCGGGATGAATCCCGATCGCCTGATCCACGATGGCCAGGTGATCCCGGCCGTGCTCGGGTTGTCGCATGTCGCGCAACGCGAGCAGCTGCGCCGCCTGACCCCCGACGCCGCGAAGCGCTCGTTGGTCGTCGGCGATCCTTGCCTGGACCGGATCCTCGCCAGCCGCCACCGGCACGACGGCTACCGAACGGCGCTCGGCCGCCGCGGGCGGGCCGTGGTCACGCTGGCCTCCACCTGGGGACCGCATTCCCTGCTCGGGACGGACCCGGAACTGCCACTGCGGCTTGTCGCACAGCTTCCCCACGACGAAGTCGCGGTCTGCGCGATCATGCATCCAGGGATCACCGCGGCGCACAGTCCCTGGCAGCTCGACCACTGGCTTTCCCAGGCACGGCGAGCCGGACTGCGGGTCATCCCGCCGGAAGCAGGCTGGCAGGCCGCCGTCATGGGGGCGTCCTGCGTGATAACCGACGAAGGCTCCGTCGCCTTGTACGCCGCCGCGGCCGATCGTCCGCTGCTGCTGGCCGGTGAACCCGCGCCGACAACGGTTCCAGGGTCTCCCATGTCCACTTTGGTCAGTCGTTCCCCGCGCTTACGCCACGACGAGCCGCTGAACGCCCAGATCGAGAGAGCTGTGGCCGAGCACCACCCTGGCGAGTACAGCGACGTGATCGACGAGGCCGTGAGCGCACGGGGCCAGTCCGCAAGGATCCTGCGGTCAGCGCTCTATGAGTTGATGGCCTTGCCGGAACCGGCGGGATGGCCCGAATTTCCCCCGCATCCGGTGCCGCCTCAGGAAAAGCAAGAGATCGCGGCGTTCGTGGCGGGAACTGCCAGGCAGGGCGATGAACTCCGACTCGTGCGCCACCCTGTGACAACGCAGGAACACACCCTGGACCATCGGCATATCGTCGCGCACGCCACTCACGCGACACTGCGGCAAGTCTCGAGCGCGGCGGTCGTCTTCACGGATTTGCGAGTATCCGAGGAAAACCACTTCCGGGAATGGGCCACCACGACTTTGCGCCGCTGGCCGGAAGCGCGAGTGGCCGCGGCGCGCCTGGACGACGGACGGTGCCTGACCATGACGCGCGCCGGTGCGGTTCGTGAGTCCTCGCTCGCCTCGGCCGACCTGGATCCGCTGCTGGCGGCCTCATTGGTCTACCTCGGTGGCGCCGCGGCTACCAGGGAAATCGCCATCGGCGCCCGGACGGTGGCGGTAGCAAGCCGAATGCTTTGACGTAGTCATTGGCCCGGGGGTGACCGATCTTGAACGCGTCATCCGCAAGAGTTCCCCACGCGGTGCGGGCCGCCTCGACGTTCCCTTCTGCCACCAGCAACCGGGCCTCGATCTCGCGCAACTCCCACTCGTACTGCTGCGCCCGCGCGCTGGCCATCTCGCTCCGGGCATTTTGGAGCGATTCCCTGGCGTGAATAGTGTCGCCCAACGCGAGATATGCCTTCGCGAAAACGGTGTACACCCTGCCGCGATTGCGGCCCACGGCGAACTCCAGCGCACGGGTCGCGCACGCCAGTGCTTCCGCCAGATAGCCGACTTTGACCAGTGTCGCGGCGAGCATCCTCAGGTGAATGGCGAGAGCAGCGCGATCGCCAAGCTCGTCGTCGATCGACACCGCGCTACGGAACCAGTCGACAGCACCGGACAACATCACGCGTGGATCGCCACCGGACGCGGCGAGCACGTCGGCCTGTTCCTCCCGCAGCCGCCCCCAGAACTCGGCGACAGAGGCCTGCAAGCGCTTTCTTGGCCATTCCGGCGTCGTTGCTTCTCCGGCAAGCCGGTGCGCTTCGCTCAGATCCGCCTCCGCCAGTTCGAACCACCGGATCAAGAAACGCGCCCTGGCCCGCATTTGGTAGGTCCTGGCCAGCAACGCGGCCTTGTCATGCCCGTCCTGCCGCGCCTGCTCGTCAAGAGCCTTGGCCGCCTGCAAGGCCCAGTCACAGATTTCGGCGTACTCGCGCCAGCGCCAACGCTGGTTCACCAGTACCTCGACCGCACCGGCCAGCTGGCACACGTCCACGTGCCGTCGACGGAGGCAGCTTGCCTCGACCAGTGCGGCGATCAGCCCGAAATGCCGGTCGAGCCAGTCGAATCGATCACCACCCAGCGTCCAGCGCAACTCACCCGGCACGTCGTACTCACGCAGGCGCTGCAACCCGGTCTCGCGGTCTCCTTCCAGATCAGCGGCGACGACGTTGTCGCGGACGTACCGCAAGAGCCGCTCGAAGGCGGCATCGCGGTCCGCCGGAAGCGTTCTCGCATGGTCACGCGCCAGCCGGGTCAAGCTGTACCCGGCCCGCACGCGCCGCTCGACCAGCTGTGCCTCAATGAGCGCGGACAACGCGGCGTCCGCTCGCGTCCGATCCTCGCCGAGGTACACCAGGGCCGTGTCGCGAGTGAACCTGCCGCCGGGAAAATCCGCCAGTAAGGCACAGGCGGTCACTGCCTCGGGCGCCAAGGCGTCGAACGTGCGCCGGACCGCGTCCGCCACCACGGCCTCGGCACCGACCACGCCGGCGGCCTGGTACTCGGCCAGCAAGCCCGCCACCGGCCGTGCCTCGCCGGTCCGCAAGGCCAGCGTCAACCCGGCTTCCCGGATCGCCAGCGGCATCCTGTCGCACAGTGCCAGCAACTCGTGCACTTCGGGCAGTTCGTCGGCAAGGCGCACGTCACCGGCGAAGTCGGCGAGCATCTCGATAGCGCCCTCAGGATCGAGGCCCTGCAACAGGATCGGCCGAGGGTCCAGCACCCGCAGATCACGGGTCGCCACAGCCGTCGTGGCCAGCGTCAGATTCGCCTGGAACCGCGCGAACACCTCCAGTTCCCGCGCCGAAGTCACATTGTCGAGCACCACCACGCACAAGCGCGTCAAGAGGACCGACGAAAACTGGTCGTCGAGCCGGGCGTCGTCAACGGCGATCTCCCCTTCCGGGATGCCGCACCGCTTGAGGACTTCTTGTTTCAGACCGGCGATATCGGTCTCGTCCCCCACCCGGTACTCGCGCAGATCGAGCTCCACCCGGCCTGACGGGTACTGCTCCTGAACGCGGTCGGCCAGCTGCCGGGCCAGTTCGGTTCCCCCGTATCCGCTGGGCGCGACAATCAGCTTCACCCCGCCCGCCGGCGGATTCGTGACCTGATCGACGCGATCACGAAAGTCGCTGATCCCGCGAGGCGCCCCGGACACCACCTCGCCGGAGCCGACAGCCGCGAGTGCTGTCGCGAGATCCTTCGCCCACCCGGGATCGGCGAGGGCGAACGTCAACACGCCTTGACGCAGCTCGGCCGGATCCTGGGGGACGGCGGGGAACTTCGTTCGCAGCACGTCGAAGAGTTTCCGTGCCCCTTTGTCCAGACCTCCCAGTACCGCGGTCGCGGCGACCTTCGCGACCTCGCCCGAAACAGCCTCCAAAACCCCGGTCATGCACCAGCCCCCTGTCGCGACGCGGACCCAACACGCTAGCAGAGCGCGACGGACCGTTCACAGCCGATGAAGCCCTGTGGGCCAGCCGTCAACGATCGAGGCGCGCGTGACACCAACAGACCCGAATCAGCCTGCAGCACACCAGGCAAGGGTGGCTCTCACAGTACCTGTATCACCAGGATCTCCCGGGTGTCCGGGACGCCTGTCAACGTGTTCGAGTCCACTCCATGAATACGCACGGCAGAAGGAACGAAAACCGATGGCGGAAAGCCGGTTCACCGCTCACGCGGATCTTTTCGATCTGAGTGGGAAATACGCACTTGTCACTGGCGGCACCAGGGGCATCGGAATGATGATCGCGCGCGGCCTCCTGCAGGCTGGCGCCCGTGTCGTTGTCAGCTCGCGTCAGGCCGACGCGTGCGCGGAGGCACAGCATGTGCTGTCCGAATTCGGTGATGTGCAAGCAATCCCCGCCGACCTGTCCAGGCACGACGAGTGTCAGCGCCTGGCCGATCTCGTCCAGGCCGACTCGGAACGCCTGGACATCCTCGTCAACAACGCGGGAGCGATGTGGCGCGAGCCGCTGGAGACGTTCCCGGACGAGGCCTGGGACGCGGTGATCGACCTCAACCTCAAGTCGCCGTTCTGGCTGGTGCAGGCGCTGCTGCCCGCACTTCGCCGGGCGGGCACCGCCGATGATCCCGCGCGGATCATCAACATCGGCAGTATCGCCGCGATCCACGTCGCCGGGTCGCCCAACTATTCCTACGCCGGCAGCAAAGCGGCGCTCCATCAACTCACCAGGGTGCTGGCCAGGGAACTGGGACCACAGCACGTCACGGTGAACGCGGTAGCCCCGGGACCGTTCCCGTCGCGGATGATGGCGGCCACGCTCGATGCCATCGGCGACACGATCGCGGCGAAGGCCCCGCTGCGCCGGCTCGGCCGCGACGACGACATGGCGGGTGTCGCCGTGTTCCTCGCCAGCCAGGCCGGGGCTTACCTCACGGGCACCATCATCCCGGTCGACGGCGGCATCGCCACGACCGCGTCAGGTACCTAGGCGTCGCCGTCGGGGGTACCGGCAGGGCCTCCCTTCGTCTGTGGACAGGGCCTACGGTGAGGGGGTGGCCATGATCGATCCGCGTACTGAGATCAAGGAGTTCCTGAGCTCGCGTCGTGCGCGGATCACGCCGGAGCGGGCTGGGCTGCCCGCGTACGGCGGCAACCGCCGGGTCAAGGGTCTGCGTCGCGAAGAGGTAGCTCTCCTTGCAGGGGTGTCGGTCGACTACTACGTGCGTATGGAGCGCGGCAGCCTCGCCGGCGCCTCCGACGGGGTGCTCGACGCGTTGGCCTCTGCCCTGCACCTTGACGAGGCCGAGCGCGATCACCTGTTCCACCTTGCGCGGCAGTCCAGGGCGCCCGGCGGTCCACGCCGCCGGCGCCCCGCCGTGACGGTGCGTCCAGCGCTTCAGCGGGTGCTCGACGCCGTCACCGATGCGCCGGCGTGGATTTGCAATGGCCGTTATGACGTGCTGGCCATGAATCACCTTGCCCGCGCGCTGTATTCACCGGTGCTGGCCGACACGCGACGACCGGCGAACACCGCGCGGTTCGTGTATTTGGAGCCCGAAGCGGCGAAATCGTTCTTCGTCGACTATGACCGAATCGCCTCCGATGTGGCCGCGAAGCTACGCATGGAAGCCGGCCGCGATCCGCACGACGAGGGGCTGATCGCCCTGGTCGGCGAATTGTCGACGCGCAGCGAACTCTTCCGGCGGCGGTGGGCATCGCAAGACGTCCGGCTCCACCGGTCCGGACGCAAGCGTGTGCACCATCCGGTGGTGGGACGGCTCGACCTGGATGTCGAGTCGATGGAGATGCCCGCCGAACCCGGCCTGCTCCTGAACGTCTACACCGCACCCGTCGGCACGGCGACCGCGGACGGTCTAGCCGTATTGGCGTCGTGGGCGGCCGGCCAGGAGCTGGCGACCGAGAACCAGGCGCTCCGCTGATATTCCCTCTCCTTTCAGTCCGCCCGAGTCAGCGCCCACCACCGTTACTCATCGCTGGCCACCAACCTTCCCGCCATTACGCGGCGACCTGGGGATTACGGGATTACGGCCTGGCGGCGACGCCCAGGACCACGTCGATCGGCTCCGCGGCGTTTTCGCGCAACTGCACCGTGTCCTGGCCGATAGCGGAACCGTGTGGCTCAACCTCGGCGATTCGTATTCGGCCAGTCTGCCCGGCCGCACCGGCAGCCCCATGCGAGCAAGCACCTTGTCGGGCCGCGCTGCGGCGCTACCGCTGCGGGAATCCGTGCGTCGTGCTGGGGGTCGCGCACGGGGGTGCTGCCTGCGAAGAACCTCCTGGGCATGCCGTGGAGAGTCGCCTTCACGCTGCAGGCCGGCGGGTGGATCCTGCGCAACGCCATCGTGTGGCACAAGCCCAACGCCATGCCCGAGTCCGTCCGGGACCGACTGTCCACCCGGTACGAAATGCTGTTCCTGCTGACCAAACAGCAGCAGTACTACTTCAACCTCGACCCAATCCGCGAACCGACCGGCGAAACCGCGACGGACCGACAACAGCGTTCGCCGGAAAGCCCCACGGCGACGCGATGCTCCCCACCGGATCACGGCACTCCGCCTCACAGTCGAGGGGCAAGAACCCCGGCGACGTCTGGCCCATCGCGACGCGCCCCTTGCGCGAAGCACACTTCGCCGCCTTCCCCGTCGACATACCGTTGCGGTGCATCGCCGCCGGCTCCCCGCCCGGCGGCATCGTGCTCGACCGGCGAGAAGAACGCGGCATGACGCTCCAGGAGAACTCCCCGCAGGACAACGGTTTCACCCTGATCACCGCGGATGCGCAAGCCGGGATCGCGGAGCTACCGGACACGTCGGTGGACTGTCTTGTCACCAGCCCGCCCTACTGGCGCCTACGCAGCTACGCCCCCGATGCGACACAGGCACATCTCCAGATCGGGATGGAACCGACGGCCGCCGGATACCTCGATACCTTGCGCGCGGTGTTCTCCGCCGCACGCCGGGTGCTTACCCCGCGGGCGACGGTGTGGATCAACCTCGGCGACAGCTACTCCACCAATTCCGACGGCTACCGGTGCACCGAGCCGGGCCAAGCAGGACAACCGCGGTATCGACCTCGAGCCGATGTGCCGCACAAGAACCTCCTCGGCATGCCGTGGCGACTCGCCCTCGCGCTCCAAGGCGACGGATGGATCCTGCGTTCGGCAGTCATCTGGCACAAGCCACACACCAACCCCACACCGATCCACGACCGCCTCGCGACTCGCCACGAGACGATCTTCCTGTTCGTCACACAGCCGGACTACTACTTCGACCTCGATGCAATCCGACAGCCCTACACCGGCGACCGCGCACTGTCCCGCCGAGCCCACCGCGGCGGCAACAAGCCGAACACCGCACCAGGAAACTGGCCCCGCACCCCGGCGCACGGGCAGCGTGGGCGCAACCCGGGCAATGTGTGGACCATCCCGCCGGACCGGTCACGCACCGGACACCCAGCACCCTCGCCGGTGGAGATCCCGCGTCGCTGCATCGCCGCCGGATGCCCACCCGGCGGTCACGTCCTGGACCCGTTCAGCGGCAGCGGCACCACCGGCATCGCGGCCCGTGAACTCGGCCGCCGGTTCACCGGCATCGACACCAACCCCGGCTACCACGCCATCGCGCGACACCGGATCTCTGCGCTCGGGAGCGACCGGACGGCGGGATGAATCACGCTGATCCGAGCCGGCCACTCGTTTGGGGCCTCCTTTTTCCGACGATCGACGCTACGCTTTCGGGCCCACGCAAGGGAGGAGTGGCTGGTGAACAGCGAACGCGAGAACGCGGACACTACCGAAAACGCCGTAGTAATCCCGTTCCCCCGACGCTCCACAACCGACCCGGCCTGGACCTACCGGCAATCGGGCCACCGTACGCGCTCGCGTCGCTTTGTCGGCACCGCCATCCGCGTGGGTGGAGCCGAAGGACGCCGGTTACGCCGCGAACTCGCCTCGATCACTGCCGACCTCCTGCGGTGGGCTGCACAGCAGCAGCAAGTGGATAAAGCCACCGAAGAGAACCAGGAGCGCGCAGCGTGAATGCCCGCGGAGAAACACCATGAGCATCGAGGACGACCTCATCGTCAACCCGCCAGCCCCAGCCATCGAGCGGCGCGGCATGAACCCCATCCCGATCTCAGGTCCCTCCGGCCTCTCCGACTACGCGGTATCACCGCTCGGCGTCTCGACGACAGCCTTGATGCGCGATGAGGTCCGCGTGGCGTTCCTCGGACGAACGTCCACTGAGGACCAGCAAGACCCGCGCCAATCACTGGTGCGACAACTCGGGAACTGCAAGACGGCGCTGCCGGAGTCGTGGGTGATCGTCGCTCACTTCTACGACGTCGAGTCCGGCCGCATGGAACTCGACCAACGAGGACGCAAGGAAAACTACGAACGCTTCGACATCCCGATCGCCCGAGACGGCGGGATCGCGGATCTGTTGTCCGACGCGGAACAGCCCGCGCGCGGCTTCGACGTCGTTATCTGCGAAAGCATCTCCCGTGTCGCGCGCCGCGCCTTCGAGGGGTTGACGGTCGAGCGGGCGCTGGAACGTGCCGACGTTCCGCTATTCGCTTCCAACGAGCCGATCACCCTGTCCGGCAGCCGCGCGCAACGTGTGCTGCAGCGCCGGATCAACCAGTCCATCGCCGAATACGAAGTCCTCAACACGCTCGAACAGTCCTGGGGCGGACTGTGCACCCACGTGCGCGAGGGCTACAACATCGGCAAACCACCCTACGGCTACAAGGCAAAAGTCCTCCCACACCCCAACCCGACCAAGGCCGAGAAGGGGCACACCAAAAGCAGGCTCGAACCGGACGGGCTCCGTGCCGAGACGGTCACGCAAGCCGCGAACTGGCGCTATCACGAAGGACTCGGCTACGACACGATCGTCGATCGTCTCAACGCCGATCTGAAGCGGTACCCGCCGCCACAACCAACGGGCAGCACCCGAGCGCGCAACGCCTGGTCCAAGAGCAGCGTGGCCGACATCCTCCGCAACCCGAAGTACACCGGCTACCAAGTCTTCAACCGCCGCGCGATGCGCTCCAAACACGGCAAGGTCAACGACCCGATCAAGTGGGTCTGGTCAGCCAAGCCTGTTCACGAGCCGTTGATTCCGAAGTGGATGTACGACGAACTCAACGCCCGCCGCCAAGCCCGCCGCGGCTCGCGCCACGACAACGAACTCAACGTGCACCCCGAAACCCTGCGAACCTACGTGCTGCGCGGCATGTTCTTCTGCCGCTGCGGACGCCGCATGCTCGGCAACCACCGGCACAACATCGCCTACTACAAGTGCGGCCTCAAGAAAAACAACCGCGGCCGGCCCGACATCTACCAGACACACCCCAGAATGGCCCAACTTCGCGAGGCATCTCTCCTCGACGCGATCGCCCAATTCCTCTCCGACCGCGTCTTCGGACCCGAACGACACACCATCCTCGCCGCGGACCTGGAAGGAATCGACGACCACGCCGCCAAGCACCGCGCGGCAGAACGCGAACGCCTAGACCGCGTGATCACCGACCTCGGCCGCCGCCAGGCCTCGGTCCTCCGCCAAGCCCAGACCGGTGACCCCGACGATCCCTTCACCCAAGGACTTCGAACCACCTACAACGAACTCGAGGCACAGAAGAGGGCAGCGATCGCCGCCGCGGCAGACCTCGACGCCGCCGCCACGAACGAGCGCAGCAAGCCCGGCGAAGACGACATCGCCCTGCTTGACGCGCTCCCCTACCTGACGTTCAACCTCGCTGAGGCACCCCAGGAGCAGCTCAGGACGCTGTTCGAGACACTTCAGCTCCGCGTGCACCTCACCGACGTCACCGACCACAGTGACGAGGTGCACATCGAGATCCGGCTACCCGCCGACGATCTACCCCAGATCACCGCCCAAGCAGAAAGGACGGGCCAAGCCATGCCCACAACGAAAGAACGCCTGCTCGGCGAGCAGGCGTTCTTTGCGGGGTTGCTGTATGTACCCCCGACGAGGTTCATACAGCATCCTCACGAAGCGAAACCCCTTGTAAGCTGCGGTTTTCCGCCACCGCCCGGGGTCAGCGACCGCGTCGGCGGAGGAGAAGCGGCACGTCATGAACGCCAGCTCGCAGGGCGTCGCTAGGTTCGTCACGATCACGATGGGGCTGGTCATCGGGCTCACATTTTTGTTCGGGTTCGGGAACGTGCTGCACCTGGCGCTGAAGCTGCAGGTACCAGTGCTCGTGGCGCCGCTGGTCGCGCCAGCCGTCGACCTGACCGTGCTGGGGCTGCTCGTCGGAACTCGACACCTGGCCCTGTCCGGCGCAAGCAACGACGCGCTGCGATCAGCACGCCGCCTCTTGCTGGCGGCCAGTGCAGTGACACTGTTGTTGAACATCGCCGATCCGGTGTGCACTGGCCAGTGGGGCAAGGCGGCCTTCGACTCGGTCGGCCCACTCTTGTTGATCGGCTGGGCAGAGGCTGGCCCAGGTCTGCTTCGCGCGCTCAGCAGTGCAAGCAATGAGGCCGAACCCGTCAAGCTGCCGTCAACTCCGCCGTCTGTCCCGCCCACCGAGCCGTGGACGAAGCCAGCGACCCTCCATTCAGCTGGACTTGATCAACAACTGCTGGACCGCGCCCGGGCTGCGGATAGCGAGCACTGGCGGCGGGCCCAGAGGCCGATCTCGGCCGAGACGCTCCGGAAACGCCTTCGGGTCGGTGCGCAGACGTCAAGACTTCTGGTATCGGCCGTTCGCGCGGAAAGTACTCCGGCCCACGCAGGCCCGCCACAGTAAACTCGGCAACAGTCCTGCCGCCACGAACGCCTCGATGGTGATTCACTCGACGTGCCTCTGTGGTGCAACGCATAGACTGGCCGACACACGTCAGCGAGACAACTGGCGCCTTATCCCCAAGCAAAGTCGAACCGGCATGTTCGAGCTTCGGCATCCGTCCGGGTGCGATCGAGTGAAGCTCCATAGCGGGCGGTGCGTAGGCAAGCTCGGCCCGGTGGCCTTACTCGCGAGGTCTCCGGCGAGGCGGGTCACGGTCCGAATCTTGCCGCCTCTGAGAGACATCACCCGTGTGCAACAAGGTTAGTACGGTGAGTCCTATCGCCTGCTGCTCAACGGTTTTTCCGCACAGCGCCTGTTTCCGGGCTGCTTTTCGGTCCCGCGCGAGATACCAATCGTCGAGCGCGCTGATGATCGAGGCTGCGCGGTTCGCGATCGTCCGTATCGTGAGACCGAATGCCACCAGCACGACGGCTGCCGGGGCTCCCAGAACCGTCAGGTACGAAGGGAGAGACATCGATGCCGACTCCTACGAAATGAGCGGGAGCGGCATCGTGACGGATCACGTCAGATGCGCGCCTACCCGCATGGCCAGGGAAGTGGTCATGCGGGAAGAGTTAGGTCCGCGGGGCGGGCGGCGGGAAGATGCCACGACGCGTCCGGGCGGCCTGGCTGATCTTTCGCACGTACGCCCGCCAGCCAGTGCCATGAGCGCAGTACGTGAGCTGTGGGCGGAACTTGCGCGACGTCCGAGCGCCGCCACGCGCCGGAGAAAGTCGACGATGAGTTGCTGCGGGCTCCAGGCTGAGCCCCAGACCAGCCGACGAGCTTCCGCTGGCGGACTGAACGCCAGATATGCGGTTAGCTCACCGCTGGCCGGATCGCTGAAGAACACCTCCCAGTGCGTAAGCCCGCCCAACTCTGCCATCTGACGAGACAGCGCAAAACGCAAACTCGTTCTGCCAGACCCCGTAGCTGTGACCACGAGGCTCGTGATTTCCCGGCGCGACATCCCGGACGCCGCGACCGCGAGGCCGGAGTTCTTCCTGAGAACCCACCTGAGGTAGGCGAACGGATCAACCTGACCATCAGCCACAGCGCGGGGCTGAAGGTCAGGGATCTCGCCCTCCCACGTCAGCCAGCTGCCCTGCCGGCGGGCACACGACAGCACGATCAGGTCGGCCTCGCCGACCAGCGCAGCGCCGACAGCGCTCAGATCGTGCAACACGGCAGCAGTCTGCCACACGGCGCGCGAAGATCGCCTCAAGCCGCCCTCGTCACCGGTCGTCCTCGACGATGTTTTCCGCGGCGGTGACATGCCATTCGGCCCGCGCCAGAAGTTCGTCGAACGTGACGATCTCCGGCTCGTGTAACTGCCGCCGGTAGAGTTCGAAGGAACGGATCCGATCCCGGTGATCTCCGCCAGCTTGTCCACGAAGCTGATCAAGGTGGCCGATGATGAGGAAAGCCCTGGGCTGCAGCATGTAAGTGAACTCGCCGGGCACATCGGATCCATCGTCAGCCACGTCCGGGAGCCGCTCACTGATCTGGTTGACGGCACGGTGCACCGTTCCCTGCACCTGAGCGACCCCACCCGCCAACTCCGTGGACGGCGGAAAACAGCCCGACCGGTATTCCGCGCCGAGCAAGTCCGCGCGGTGTGTCTTGATCTCGGCGAAGACCATCGACTTGATCCGACCCGACGTGCGCAGCAGTGCGTCGGTGCGTTTTCCGGGTCCAGCAACCGATGTGCCGGCGACTACCTGTTCGAGCTTGCCGTTATTCCACGACGTCAGCAGCTGCCCGGTAAGCGGCACACCGAGGATCCACGGATTTTCCTCGAAGAACCGCTGCCACACCGCTTCCTTCCGCTGCCCAGGCGTCTCCGCAACGACGGAGTCGAAGTAGGAACCGTCGTTGAGGAAGCGCTTGAACCTGCGCAGTTGACCGCGCCTGTGGGACAACGCGATCACGTCGCGTGCGGACTCGTCATCCGAGATCAGTTGGCGCAGCTGTCCAGGACGCTTACGGTATAGCGTTTTCAGGGAGTTTGGGTCTGTGAACAATTCGTTGATCAGAGCATCGTCGATTCTGACCGTCTGCCCTCCGTCGACCGGGATGTAGTCGAGGTTACGGAGAAGCTCGATCAGACGGGCCGCTTCCCGCCCGCGCAGGTTCAGCAGCGTTTTGATTTTCCCCGGCTCACCGCTGCGCGGCACGCGCTGGATCCACAACTCACGAACCCGCCCGGCCTCGCGGGCAACCAGGAGCTTCACCTGGGACCGGCCCGCAGCGGTCTCCGACACCACCCACTGCTCGCCATCCAGACAAGCGACGGTCTCCTCGCGCGGGTCGAACACCTTCCATACAAAACGCGCCGGCTTCCCATGATCGGGCGAAGCAGCCCAAGGAATCGGGAAACTGGCCGACGCGTAGGTACGATCCGGCAAACGCCCCTGCGCATAAATCGTGTCGTCATCAACTTCGTCCGACCCCGTCGACACGCGACGCACCTCTTCTCACCCCGGCGCGCGTAGTTCCGTGATCACGCGCGGCGTCCACACACAACGGTCGGTCGCGCGTGCGAGACCGTTACACCGTAGCTGCGGATCAATCACGCGGAGAGAAGTTCGTGCACACCAGCTTGGTTTGAGAGCCGTCCGGCACGTTGTCGGCCAATGCCTTGAGGTTCTGAAGCGGAAGGCAGCGGGCTAGACAAGCCTCAAAACTGGACGCTCTTCGATGTCGCCCAGCAACAGGCGGAGACGAGGCAGCTTCCAGGTCAGCTCACGCGCGAGCCCCGTCAGCGTGACCAGGTCATGCTGTTCAGCCAGGTCAAACGCCTTCTTCAGCAAGCTGGCGATCTCCCCCGGGCGGCGATGTTGGAGCAGGACTCGTTCCAGCGACGCAACCCGTCTAGGCCAACCCTCGGCGAGTCTCGGAACGAACGAGCGACTGCTTGCTTGCACTGCCGGTCAGATCAGCTCGACAGTCTGACGACGAGCACGGGTGCAGGCGACGTACAGCTTGCGGTGAGTGTCCTCGGTCATCAAAAGGCCGCTCTCAAGAGCTTGGCGCTCGGATTCGGTAAGCCGCACGGCGACCACATCCCATTCTCCGCCTTTGGCCTGGTGCGTCGTCAGCCCTGGCGCAGGCCGACCGGGGTGGAGGAGGCGGGTCCGGATGAGATCGAGCCTGCCGGTGTAGCGGTAGTGCGCCGGGCGTAGCGCGCGGGGGGAAACCTCACCAATGACATTCTTGAGTGCGTCGTACGCAGTAGTCGATACCTTTGGCCCTGCCTGCCGCAGAATTTCGGTCACGGTCTGCAGCTTGGGCTCAAGCTGCCTGGGAACGTCGTGGTCGGTGATGGCGAGTGCAGTCAGGGCGTCGTTGAGGTACGTAGCATCGAGATTGAAGACGTTGCGGGTCACGTGGTTGAGCAAGAGCGTGGCGGCCGCTTCCTCCGCGCTGCCTCCGAAAGCCTTGAACGCCAACGGAAGCACGCCGCCCTTGAGCTCCCACAGTGACTTCCACGTCAACGCGAGTGCGACATCAACGCGGTCGAAACCGTGCGCCAGAATTTGAGTGTCAAGAGTCACTGACGCGCCCGACCGGAGGTTCTCGGCAAGCGTGCGCTGGGCTGGTTCAAGCCACCGAAAGGATTGCGTCAGCGGCAACGTGGGCACGCCGGTTCGCTGGAGCAGCAATGGCACGCGGTCCGGCCGCGCCCCGCGAAAGACATACAGGGCCTGCCAGGGATCACCGACGAGGGTGACAGCGACGTTGGCCTGGATGGCGGTTTCGATGATGTCGAGATCGAGATCGTTCGCGTCGAACACTTCGTCGACGATCAGCGCGCGGGTTGTAGCCTGGAGTCTTTCGCGAACAAAGTCGCGCAGCCGCGGCTCTTGCAGCGCTTGTTCGAGCACCGCTCGGACGTCCTCGTGTGTACACGTTCCCTGGCGCAGCAACGGCAGTGTCTCGGTTGCAGGGACGGTCGCACGGTTCGTGGCGACCCAGCCGGGCTCAATCGCGATCCTGTCGCCCTGCACAGTGATGGTGTAGGTCGTGCGGTTCCACGTCGTCCCGCTGAACGACGCCCAACTGTCGTGCACCGACAGCTCGGTGTGCCCGTTCGGCCACCGTAGGAGTGCCGAGCGGAGGAGGTCGTGCACGAGATCGGCGACGATCGTGTCCAAGGTGACCACCCTGTGCGGCCACTGCGCGACCGTTGGCCCCCAGACTCGTACTGCCCGCTGGGCAAGGGTTTTCGTCGCGGCCCGGGTGAAACTGACCGCGATCACGGCGCGATTGTCCTGCCGAAATTCCGATCCGAAACGCTGCACGCCCAGACGCTGTGCCGAAACGGTCGTCTTCCCTGTCCCCGGGCCAGCCTCGATGAAGAGGTTGCGGACTTCGCTCGCGGCCGCGATTCGCTGTTCCGACGTCAACCCTTCGACCGATGCGTCAGTACCTGCCGGGCGGCTCATGCAGGTTCCACCTCGAGGGCCGAATCGGGTTCTTCCGGCGCAGGCGGGGGCGCCGGGATTTCCAGCGACTTGTACAGAAAGTCGAACACGTTCCTCATCGGCTCGGGCACCTTCACGCCCGAGCTATCGACAGCGCGGGCTTCCCGCAGCCTCTGTGCGAGTGCGAGTGCGAACTCGGCCTTCTTCTTGGCGCCCGGCCCTGCCGCAACGGCGGAGCCGTTCTCCTGGTGCCTGCCACGAAACAGGGCGTGGATCGCGGGTGGATCGAGCGGGGTTGGGATGTCCAGGTCGACATCAGCAAGTGCTTGGACGACGAGCCCGTCGTTGCCAGGCGTGATCTGGGGTTCGAGTGTGGGGTGACAATGCTCGACGAGAAGGACAGCATCATCGTGGTCGAGCGCCCATTCCGGCTGTTCCGGAGTGTCGCCCAGCGCCAAGTCGCTGTCGCGGAGTACGGCGATCCGGCGGCAGAGTTCGTGGCCGCGGGTCGCAAGCAGGCGAACTGCCCAAGGGCCGACCTTGGTCATCATCGGCACAATGCTGAGGGCATCGACGAAGGCTTCCTTGTCCCTGTCACTACCCGCCCAGACCCAGCCGAACTCTCGGATGACAGCGGCTTCGGTGACGCCCTCGACAAGGAGTACCCGTTCGGCGAACAGAGAGGCCGAGCGGTTGGTATCGAGGTGCAACCGGGTCATTCGCAGCACCTCCGCACGCCTCTTCATCGGAATCGAGGCGATGGCGCGGCTGACTCGCCTGCCAGCGGCGTCGGACCGTAAAACGACGAGTTCCTCAGGGTCGCACGAGGTGATGATGTCCGTTGCATGGGTGGAAAGGATCACCTGCAGTTCCGGCCTCCGCTGAACTTCCCGCCGAAGGTAGCGCACCAGCGAGTGCTGCAGCTGGGGATGAAGGTGGGCTTCGGGCTCCTCGATCAGGACAGTCACGTGGAACGGGCTGGCGGGGAAGAACGAGTCCTCGATGCTCTCTCGCTCGGCTTGAGCCTGGCGGAGCCGCTCGGACGCCGCTTCCACGTCACCCATCTCCTCAGCGTGCGGGGCGTCCGCAACCACGTCAGCATCTGCCTGAGCCTGCAAGTCCGGAATGGCGGCCAAAGTGACCGCGATGTGCAGCAGGTTCACGTACCCGAGACCGGAGACTTCGAGCGGGCGGGCGTTCGAACGACCTTCGATGATCGCAAGCATCAGCTCCAGGACCCGCGCAAGGTAGCGATCATCCACGACCTGCCCGCCCACATATGGCCAGTTACGCGACACACCAGCGGAAAGGGCATAAAGGTGGTTCCCAACGCGCTCCTCGAGACCCACGAGCAGATCATCGGTAGCCAATGCTTCAAGTAAGTTCGACGCGCGTGCTCGCAGACTGGATAGATTGCGTCCCCGGCCGAGATTCTGTTGTTGGGCACGCAAGAGCTCAACGAGGACTCGAGTTTCCCGACGCGCAAGCTCGTCGAGGGGATTCCGCCACGCAGGCAAGTGCACAAGGCGAATCAGACGCTCGTGCTCACTGTGGACGAGCGTCTCCGTGCCGATCCGGCCCATCCTCCTCGTGAGGGTCTTGGACCAGGACGTGGCGACCGTTCCCGCCGCGTTCCGGCTGGACTGTGCTTGAAGCTGCCTGCCGAATGGCCCTTCGGTAGTGGTATCGGCATCAAACGAATACTCGACCTCGACTGTGCACGTACCATCGCCGAGCGCGGCCGAGGAAAGCTGCGGTAGCTGGGGAAAATGCTCCCGGTGGCCGAGGTAGATCGCATCAGAAACCGTCGTCTTGCCCACACCATTGGCGCCAACAAGGACAGAGAACCGGCCCGGCAGCGACACCTCAAGCCGCTCCCCGGCACTCGCTCGCAAGCCCTCAATAGACAGACGGCTCAAATACACGACGCTTACTCCTCCCACGCCACGCGACATACCGACGCAAGTGTGCCGCACCTGGGTCGCCGCACTTTTCAGGACCTGGGCTGTAACGCGCAACGAGGGTTCATGGGCGACCCGCGCACGCACCGTGTCGAGATGTGCTCGCCCAGCAATGGAACGCCGCGTACGGGTAGATCACGATCGTCCCCGATCCGAGTCGCTCCGGGACTCACCGGCCGCGAAGTGCGGATATGGCCTTCGTCGGCTTCGGCGTGTTCCGTGACCGGCGCAAAACCGCCCACGAGCTGCGTCGCGACTTCGACAGCGGACGGGAGAAGTTGCGCACCCGTAAGCGCGGTGTCCGCGAGCTCAGTGAGTGGCTTCCGGACCACATCACGGCTATCAAGACGCCGCGGGCCGGTAGCTATGGGGTCAAGCATGCGGTCGAGCAGGCTCTCGGCCGTTATGTCTCCAACGGGGAGCTGATCGTGGCGGCGATCATGGCCGGCTACCGGATCGGTCGCCCTCACGGGCCCAACGTGGGGATCGGGATGAGTAAACGGGACCTCGATCACCTACGAAGCCGGCCTCACAGGCCAGCTGGCAGCACCCAGCGTGCGAGCGGGTGAGGTCGCCGACTCGCTGAGTGCCCAGGGATACCGGTGGCCTCGTCGCGCGCACTGATCGGCGCGAGGGTGCAACAAATCTGCTCGCCGTCGCGATGTGATCATCGTCAGGTGGTCCGGGTGGGGATGGCATGTGGATTCGTAAGGTAGATTTCCCTGTCGAGCTGGTCGAGAAGCATCGCGAGGGCAAGCTCGTGCTCTTCGTCGGCGCTGGTGCATCCATCGATGCGCCGGCGAGCTTGCCAAGTTTTGCGAAGCTGACGGAGGACATCGCGTATGACGCGGTGTTCGAGTTCGAGCCCAGCGAGCTGGACCAGCCAGACGTGTTACTGGGTCGAATCGATGACACCCCTTTCGACGTGCATCGTTTCGTCGCTTCCAAGATCGACGTTGCAGGCTCCGCTCCTAACAAACTGCACGAAGCGATCGGACAGCTCGCGGTGGCCGGTGGGCCGGTGCGCATCGTCACGACGAACTACGACCTCCACCTGTCGACAGTCCTTCGGCAGCACCTGGACAGGGTCGACGAGTTCGTGGGTCCAGCTCTACCGACGGGCGACGACTTTACCGGAATCGTCTACCTGCACGGGAATCTCAACTCTGAACACCGGCATTTGATCGTGACCGACAGAGACTTCGGCAGAGCGTACCTGCGGGACGCTTGGGCGGCTCGGTTCCTTGAGCGCATGTTCTCGACGCACACGGTCTTATTCATCGGTTACAGCCACGGCGACGTGGTGATGCGGTATCTCGCCCGCGGCCTCACTTCGGACTGCGACAGATACATTCTTACCGATCAACCAGAGTCCCCAGGGTGGCGTGCCCTGGGCATCACTCCCATCGGCTACCACGTGACAGGGAACTCGCATCACGAACTCGTTAATGCACTCGATCGCTGGGGAACCCGGGCGTCGATGGGCTTGCTGGAACACCGGCAGCGAATCGCCGGCCTGGTAGCCGGGACACCACCCGAGGAACCCGAGGACGTCTCCTACTTAGAGGCCGCCCTTTCCGATCCCGTTCAGGTTCGGTTCTTCACTGAGTTCGCACGGGGCGAGGAGTGGCTTTCCTGGGCTGCGACTCAACCTGTCTTCCGTGAAATTTTCGAGCTCGTCTCGCAACCAACCGACCTTACTCACGACCTGTCTCACTGGTTTGCCGAAAATTTCGTGTTCTCAGAAGACCAGACCGGGCGAGCGCTCAGCGTGGTGCAGCAATTCGAGTCTCGGCTCGGACTGTCGTTGTGGACAGCCATCGGCCACCGCCTTCACATCGCAGGCTCACCGCGGCCCGTTTGGCTGACCCCTTGGGTACTCCTGCTGATGCAGCGGATTCCCGATAGCGCGAATATTGATTGGCTCGAATATGCCCTGCTCAACTCAGCCTGGCCCGCCGACCGCGCATTGATACTCGTCTTGTTTGACTACCTTTCCGCTCCCGTACTGGACCTCCAGCATTCGTTCGGAGCCCCGGACAGACCGCGGTTCGATGTTCGCCTGCGCGCCTCGTCGCACTCCCTCGACGAAGCGTGGGCGGCTCTACTTCGTCCAAATCTGCCCACTGTTGCTTCGGATGTCGCCGCGTTCATCGAACGACACCTCCGGCATGCTTTCCATCTCCTGACGTCGGCTGGCTCGGCCGACGGGAGCTGGGATCCCGTCTCGTTTCGCCGTTCGGCGATCGAGCCTCACGAACAAGACCGGCACCGAGAATCGGTCGATCCGCTCATCGATGCAGCCAGGGACTGCCTCCAAGCGATGCTCGACCACGGACGTCCAGCGGGCGGCCACTACGTGGATGCGTGGACCAGTTCAGGAATTCCAGTACTCCAGCGCATCGGCATCCACGGGCTCGCTCACCGTACCGACATGAATGCCACCGCCAAAATAATCTACCTTCGCGAACGAGACTGGCTGTACAACCATCGCCTTCGACATGAAGTTTTCAACCTCATCTCGGTAGCGCTCCGCCACACCGACGCACCGACCGCAGACGCCCTGGTAGGCGACGTACTGGCTTGGCCGGCCGAAGACGATGAGGAACAGCGAGCGTACGTCCAATTCAATGCGATGGCCTGGCTACACCGAGTCGCTCCGGACCTGCAATCGGCCGCAGAGGCCCTGAACAGGTTACGAGAGCAGCATCCCGAATTCGAGGAGCGAGAACACCCGGACTTCACGCACTGGAGTTCCTTCGGAATTGTCACTCCGCAGCCAGCGCTCACCGCTGACGAACTCCATGAAAAGATCTCTGCCGACCACGATGACGCCTTGCTCGAACTCCTTCAATGGCAGAACTCTCAGTCCCATTGGGACGGACCGAACTGGCACGACACCCTTGCAAGCTTGTCGCAGGCGGTACGGCAATACCCGGATGACGGCTTCGCCGTGCTGGATTCCCTACATGCCAACGATGACATCGCCCGCAGCGTCATCGCCGGATGGTCGACTGCCAACCTCAACCTTACGCAAGCCAACCAAGTCCTTGAGCGCCTCGTGGCCCGAAACCCAGAACCTCTGGCGAACGAACTCGCCGACCTCCTCGGAAGAGGTGGCCAAAACGAATCAAACCCGACCGAGTGGCACACCTTCACGGCGGCCCGCATCCTCGCGATCAAGGTCTGGGATGCACTGACAGCCGACGTGATCCCCACGGACGTCGAAGACTGGCTCACCAAAGCCATCAACGCTCCGGCTGGGAAGCTTGCCCAGTTCTGGACACACGCCGTCGCTGCCGACTGGCGCGCCGCGGGGCAAAGCTGGGCCGGGTTATCTCACGACGTCCGCGACCACCTGCAAACCATGCTCGCCGGCGATAACAAACCCAGCGCCTTGACCGAAACGGTATTGGCCGCGCAAGTGCTCTTCTTCTTCCGCGCCGACCAGCAATGGTGCGAATCCCACATCCTGCCGCTCCTGTCCTGGCACAACCCTGAACGCGCCTATCGGGCCTGGAACGGCTACCTCATCTGGGGTCGTTATGACGACGATCGGCTCCTCGAAGCCGGCATGCTCGACGACTACCTGGAGACCGCCAACCATCTCCCCACATTCCGCGGCGAACTGCAAAGGCAGTTCCTGTCCCACCTCGCCGGCATCGCACTCACCAGCGACCTCGAACCGCTTGGCTGGATCCGCAAGTTCACCAGCAAGGCCGAGCCGACCGACCGCGTCGCGTGGATCAACCAGATCTCCTGGACGATGGCGCAACTGCCGCCCGAAGCCGTCGAGCATCAGTGGAACCGCTGGATGCGCGAGTACTGGCTACAACGACTCGACGGCACCCCACTCGCGCTCACCATCGATGAAGCATCCGCCCTGGCGACCTGGACCAAGCACCTGACCGACTCGACAGCCGAGGCCATCGAACTCGTCCTCCGCCACCCAGCTCGCTTCACATCGCACTCGGACCTCCTGGCGGACTGGGAGAACGAGACCATCCTGCAAACTCCCGCGCTGTACGCCAGGCTGATCGCTCACCTGATGCAGGAAACCCGGCCGCCCTTCTGGGGAGGTTGCGAGGAACTCCGGCGAATCGTTCCGCTGCTGCGGCTGCACGCGGCCCCCGAAGACGTCCAGGCAATCCTCCAGGCGGCGGTCCGCCTCGGCTGCCAAGGCACCGACAACTGGTGATCATCCATCTCCAAAACAACCTCGCCAGAGAGGTTGAGCGACCCAAACGGTAGTAGCGGCAGCGCCGGGCTTGAGTCGCTCAACTGTCTTGCGTTTGGCGTCGCATTGCCATGACCCACCGGCCACGATTGAACCCGGCCGCGAGGAATCAGGCTGGAACACAGAGGCAGACTGATCGGTGATCGGACCGAAGACCGTTCGAAGAGGCGTGGACTAATGCAGTCTCAGTTGATGTCCTGCCGGTAGAGGAGTTCGTAGAGGTGCCCGCCCTTGATCAGGACGGAGGCTTCGACGGGGCGGTCGTTGTCGCTGTAGATGATGCGGAGTTGGCGGATGATGGGGGTGTCGCCGGGGAGGTCGAGGGTTTCGATTTCCTCGGTGGTGGGTGGGCGGGTGGAGTTGCGGTCGACGAAACTGCGTTGGGGGTAGCCGAGGTCGGCGAGGACCTGGGGCGCGCCGCCGCGGATCTTGCCGGACCGCGCGAGGGGTGTGCCGGCGGCGATGTCTGCCGGGTAGTAGGAGGCGGACAGTTCGACCGGCTGGTCTTGGTGCAGCAGCAGGCGGCGGCGCAGGATCGCCGGGGCGCCGGGGTCGAGTCGGAGTTCGTGGGCGACGTCGGCGGGCGGGACGGCGTCGATGACGTCGAGCAGGCGGTACTGGAACGCGCCAGGTGAGGGCGGAATGTAGGCGGCGGCGTCGATGACGAAGGGTTGGCGGGCGCGGACGTAGACGCCTTTGCCGACGTGGCTGTCGAGGAATCCCTCGTTTTTCAGCATGGTGAGGGCGCGCTGGATGGTGGCGTTCGCGGCGTCGTATTCGGCGACGAGGCGTGCGGTGGAGGGGAGTTGGGTGCCGGCGGGCAGGTCGCCGGACATGATGCGGGCGCGCAGTTCGGCGGCGATCTGCTGGTGTCGGGGTCTGTCGTCGCGCGCGGCGGGCACGCCGGCTCCTTTGCTGGGATCTAGAGGGTGAGCTGGTAGCGCAGGCGGCGCCCGGCGAGCATGGTCATGATGCTGGCCTCGACGCGGCGGTGGTCCTCGGTGGCGACGGTGCGCGCGAGCAGTTGCAAGCAGGCCGGGTCGTCGAGCTGCAGCGCGTCGCGTTCGTCAGGGGTGGCCAGGCGGGCGTGGACGTCTTCGCTGACGTGATGGGGCGTCAGGCCGAGCCCGATGAGGACGCCGACCGCACCACCTCGGATCTTGCGCGGCTCGGCCAGCGGGGTGCCGTGGGCGATGTCGGCGGGATAGTAGGAATCGGTGAGCTCGACCGGGCGATCATCGAGGAACATCGTCCGCCGCCGCACCACGACCCGCGCTCCCGCGGCGAGCTGCAGCATGGCCGCCACCTCGGGGGGTGGGTCGATCTCGGCGACCTCCCCCAAAGCCTGCGTGCCGCGCCCGCCATGAGCGGCGGCTTCGTTTTTCCACGGGTCCGGTTGCTCGCCGGTGAGGTAGGGCAGGGACACGCTGGTCCAGGTCGTGGCCTCGGACATGGCCGCTCCTCCCCGCGATCACTGGTCATCGCGCCGTTGTGTGCACCTTACCGGTAACGCAGCAAGCTTAGCCTTGATGCCTTACAGATATCACAGTAAGGTTGGTGGTGTTGGGCATCCGCCCGGCGCGGCCCGAGTGTCGCGATCCAGCATCAATCGAGGAGGAATCCGATGGCAGCGATGGCAGATCTGGTCGACCTGGACTTGGAGATCGTGACGGACACCGGCCCGCTGGTGTCGCGGGGCTGCGCGACCGATGACGGGTGTGACCCGACCTGCGCGTCCTCGTGCGTGAGCAACGCGTAGACGAATCCTTCCCGCTGGTGGCCGGGTGATCACGGGCTGCCCGGCCACCAGCCCGGCACGCGAAGGGAGCGCAACGGGTGGGTGCGTCGAGGGAATTGTCGTATCGGCACGACGGTGTGGGGCTTCTGCGTGCGGCGGTCGCGTCGCAGGCCCAGGCGCCCCGGGAATGGCCGGATCCTGACCGGCCAGACTCGGCACGACCATGGTTGGCCTGGGTCGCGCAGCAACCACGGCTGATGGACGCGATGACCCACGCCAGTCCCGGCTTGGCCGCGCGGATCCGCAAGGCCGTCGACGGGAAACCGTTGTCTGGTAAGCAACTTCGTCGGGTGACGCTGGCCACCATGCGGTACGCGCTGCGCGCCACGGGCCGGCACACGCCGTTCGGCCTGTTCGCGGGAACAGCACCCGTGCGCGTCGGATCAGTTGCCGAAGCGTGTGTCGAGGCCCGGCATCGTGTGGTGGCCCGAGTCGATAACCAGTGGCTCGTGGATGTGATCACCCGGCTCGAAGGCTGCCCGGCCCTATTACAGCACCTGCCGGTGATGTTCACCGATCTGGCCACCAAGCGCGGCGCACGGCTGGAGATTCCGCGAGGACTGGCGCGCGTCAGCATCCGGCACACCCCGTTGGTGCACGCGATCCGGGCCGCGGCGGCCACGAGCGTGCGGCTGCGCGATCTGGGGGCCGTGCTCGCTGAGGATTTCCCTGCCGTCGATCCGACACGGATTGATCAGCTGCTGGACACCTTGGTACAGCAAGGGTTTCTGGTCACGACGCTACGGGCGCCGACGACGGTCATCGACCCGCTCGGGCACGTACTGGCCCAGCTCGACGCCATCGACGCCGACTCGATCGCGCCGCAGCTCGTCGGTGACCTGCGCGCGATCGGGAGTCAGCTGGAACGCTGCAATCGGTCCACATCAGACTGGCCGGCCGCCCGCGACGCGCTCACGACACGAATGGAATCGTTGTCGGCGCAAGGCCGGGGCGCCTTGTCGTTGCACGTTGATTTGGACGCCCGGGTCACGATTCCCGCGATCGTCGCGCGGGAGATGGAGCATGCGGCCGATGCCTTGGTGCGCTTGTCGACACAGCCGACCGGCACGGCGGTGTGGCGGGAGTACTACACCGCCTTCTGCGAACGCTACGGCACCGCAACCCTGGTACCCCTGACCGAAGTCGTGGATCCCGTAGCCGGGCTCGGGCTGCCCGCAACCTACCCCGGCAGCCTCCTGCCGGCCCCCGCCACGGCTCGTCGGCCCGGGACGCGGCCTTGCTCGCGCTGGTTTTCGACGCCATCGCCGACGGGTCCGGTGAAATCGTGCTAACCGACGAGACCATCGCTTCACTCCAGGTCGGTGACGCGGGTGTGCGTCGTGTGCCGCCGCACGTCGAACTCGCCGGGCGGATCCACGCCCGCAGCACGGAAGCGTTGCAGTGTGGCGACTTCACGGTGACGGTCGCTCCGGGACGCGGCTGGGGAACCTTCACCGGCCGCTTCACCAACCCCGAGCTTCGTCACCTCTACCAGGACGTTCCGAGCGCGGTCGAGGGCGCGCGACCCGTGCAGCTGTCCTTCCCGCCGTTGTACCCGCACGCCGAGAACATCTGCCGGGTGCCACAACATCTGCCGGATGTCCTTTCCCTGGGCGAACACGGCGCCGATCACCGGCTGGACGATTTGGCTGTCACCGCTACGGGCGATGGCCTGCACTTGGTCAGCGTGTCGCGGCGCGAGGTGCTCGAGCCGCAGGTTTTCCATGCGCTGGCGTTGGATAAGCAGGCACCGCCGCTGGCCCGGTTCCTCGCCCACCTCCCACGTGCGCTCACCGCGGCGTGGCACGAGTTCGACTGGGGACAACCCGCCGGGCAGCTCCCGTTCCTGCCCCGCGTGCGCTACCGCAAGGCCATCCTCAGCCCGGCCCGTTGGCGCCTGACCGCCGCCGACGGCCGAGACCTTCGACAGTGGCGGGACCGCGTCCGCTGTCCTCCGCTGGTCGAACTGCGGGACGCGGACCGCTCGCTGCGCCTCGACCTGTGCGAGGCGGCACATCAAGCCGTGCTGCGCGCGCATCTCGCCCGGCACGGCCACGGCGAGCTCAGCGAAACGGCCCCGGGCCCCGAATCCTGGGGATGGATCGAGGGCCACGCCCACGACATCGTGCTTCCCCTCGCCACCACCCGGCCCCCAGCACCGGCGCCCGTCCTGATGACCGCGCCGGTGATCACCAACGAGCACGGCCAACTCCCCAACCCCGCCACGGCACGCTGGCTCAACGCCCACTTGTTCACCCACGCCGACACCGTCACCGAGCTCATCGCTCACCGCCTCCCCGAACTCCTCGCAGCGATCGATCCGGCACCCGAGGTGTGGTTCGTGCGCTACCGAAGCCCGACCGAGCCCGATCACCTCCGGATCCGGCTGCGCACCCGCGACCCTGGCCACTACCACGCCTGTTTGACCGCGCTCGGCCATTGGGCCGACCGGCTGCGCCACGATCGCCTCGCCTCACGGCTCACCCTCACCACCTACCTGCCCGAAGTCGGCCGCTACGGAACCGGCCCGGCCCTGCACGCCGCTGAAAACGTCTTCGTCGCCGACACAGCGGTGGTCGCCGCCCAGTTCCGCCATGTTTCTCCGTCCACTGTGGATCCGGTCGTGCTGGCCGCGGTGAACATGATCGCTCTCGCCTGCGGATTGCTCGGCAGCCATGACCGCGTGCTCGAATGGTTGCGGACTCGTCGGGTCACGGCGAGCTCGCCGCTCCACCAGGGATTCGCGCGTACCGTCGCGGACTTCACGGCCGATCTGAATCGCCTGCCGGGATGGGCGCACGTCGCCGATGCCTGGCATGAACGCGATGCCGCCCTCGCGCACTACCGGGAGCACCTGAGTTCCCTGCAGGCCGACGCGGTGCTGGAGTCGCTGATGCACATGCACCACAACCGGGCCCAAGGTATCGACCGCGAACGGGAAAGCTCCTGTCGCCGCCTCGCTCGAGCCGCCGCACTGACCTGGCACGCGCGACATCATCAGGCGGTACGCCCATGAGCCCGATCCACGATGACCATTGGCACCAGTCCCTGGCCGTCGGCGCCGTCGGCATCGCCCTGGAGCACACCGCGAAAGCTCGCACCGATCCCGACGGGTGGCTGCGCGCGCACTGCTGGATCCGTGAAATGACCAGGAAACCGATCACCGCCGCGCCCGCCACGGCGACCCTCTTCCTCGGCGCCCCGGCCATCGCCTACACCCTGCACACCACCGGACACCCCGGCTACCTGCCCGCAGTACGCGTACTCGACGACCACATCAGCGCACTCACCCAAGACCGGCTCGCCCGCGCCCATCGCCGAATCGACCAACGACACTTGCCCGAGCCCCGCGAGTTCGATCTGATCAGCGGGCTCACCGGGCTCGGCGCCGGTCTCCTCCAACGAGGCCACACCCGCCTCCTCCGCGACGTACTGACCTACCTCGTGCGGCTGACCCAACCGATGCGCCACCGCGGCGACCTGTTTCCCGGATGGTGGTGCCGGTCCGGGCCACAGGGACAACGAACCGGCCGGTGGCAGGGCGGGCACGGCAACCTCGGCATCGCCCACGGCATCGCCGGCCCCCTGGCTCTGCTGGCACTCGCTCACCGCCGCCACGTCACCGTGCCGGGCCAGATCGCCGCGATCCGCACCATCCTCGACTGGCTCGACGACTGGCGCCGAGACACCGAACACCCGTGGTGGCCCGCCACTCTGACCCGCGCGGAATGGCGCACCGGCACCCTCCGCCAGCACGGCCCGCAACGCCCCTCCTGGTGCTACGGCACACCAGGCCTGGTCCGCGCCCAGCAACTGGCCGCGCTCGCCCTCCACGACCCCGTTCGCCAGCGCCGCGTCGAGCACGTCCTCGCGGACTGCATCCACGACCCTGCCCAACTGTCGCAGCTGCGCGACGCGACGCTGTGCCACGGCTGGGCAGGCCTCATCCACACCACCGCCCGCGTCGCCGCCGACGCCGCGCCCGACAGCCCCCTCACCACTGTGCTGCCCGCCCTCCGGCGACGCTTCGCCACATACCTGCGCCAACACCCATCGCCCTCGGCCCCAGGGCTTTTGGAAGGGCGGGCCGGGATCGCACTCGCCCAGCACAACAACTCGCTCATCACCCGATGGGACGCCTGCTTACTGCTGACCACATGAACCCGTCGCCACTAACCTCACGCCACAACGCACGGAAGGACCCGATGAACACCACCGCCGACCTCACCCCCGACACCGCGCGCGCCCGCATGGTCGATCACGTCCGCCACGCCGGATTCGCCGAAAACCCCGCCGTCGAAGAGGCCCTGCGCACCGTGCCCCGCCACCAGTTCGTGCCCGCGGCCACCATCGCCGACGCCTACGCCAACGCCGCCGTGATCACCAAACGCGCCGCGGACGGCTCCGCCCTCAGCTGCGCCTCCGTGCCCACCGTCGTCGCCATGATGCTCGACCAACTCGACGTCCACCCCGGCCACACCATCCTCGAAATCGGCGCCGGCACCGGCTACAACGCCGCTCTCCTCGCCCACCTGACCGGCCCCACCGGGCACGTCACCAGCATCGACATCGACCCCGACGTCACCGCAGGCGCCCGCCACAACCTCGACACCACCGGAAACACTCACGTCACCGTCCTCACCCGCGACGGCACCCTCGGCGCCCCCGAACACGCGCCCTACGACCGCATCATCGTCACCGTCGGTGCCTTCGACATCCCCAAAACCTGGACCCAGCAAATCGCCCCCGACGGCCGCCTCGTCGTCCCCCTGCGCTGGCGCGGACAAACCCGCAGCCTCGCCCTCACCCACCACGGCAACGAACTACGGTCCGACTCCGCCCGGCTCTGCGGATTCGTCCCCATGATCGGCCACGACACCGAACACTCCACCCACCTCGACCCCGACGGCCACGTCACCCTCCACTGGGACCCCGACCAAACCCTCAACCCCGACACACTCCACGGCGTCCTCGCCACCCCGAAAACCGAAGCATGGTCCGGAATCACCATCACCGGCACCGAATCCTACGACGGGATCTGGCTCCGCCTCACCGGAACCGAACCCGGCACCTGCCGACTCACCACCCACCCCACGACCGTCCACACCGGACTCTGCACGCCAGCCAACCCCTCCCGCACACCAGCCCTCGCCGAACACGACTCCCTCGCCTACCTCACCCACCGCCGCATCAACCACGGACCACAAACAGGACGCTACGAACTCGGCGCCACCGGACACGGAACCCGCGGACCCGCACTCGCACAACGATTAAGTGCTGCCGTCAAGGCGTGGGGCACCACACGGAATGACACCCCGACCATCACCATCTCCCCCAAGACCAACCGCGCCGGGAAACCCCTATCCATCACCAAAAACTGGACCTACCTCACAGTGAACACGGATTGAGTGCGGTCCGCCGCCATGAACTCCTTTCACCGCAAACAAGGCCACAGCTCCGACCACAGGCCGGCTTTGAGCTGCCGGGAAGATTTCGGACAGTGAGTTTTGGTTTCTCAGGCTGCCTGGTGTTGGTTGATCCAGTCGGATTCCACTTCATTCGGTGTGCGGTATCCGAGTGCTGAGTGAAGTCGGATCTGATTGTAGCGTAGTTCGATGTAGCGGGTGATATCGCGTCGGGCATCTTCTCTGGTGGGATACTGCACGCGGTGGACGCGCTCATTCTTCAGGGTTCCGTTGAATGATTCCGCCCAGGCGTTATCGTAGCAAATCCCCGTGCGCCCGGCCGAGCGGCGAATCCGCAGGTTCGCGGCCACTGCCGCGAATTCCGCGGACACATATTGCGCGCCGCGGTCGGCATGGAAGACGGTGATGCCGGCTACCGTACTGACGTTGCGTGCCGCCCGCTGTAGCGCTTCGATGACGAGCGTGGCACGCATATGGTCGGCCATCGTGTATCCGACGACTTTCTTGGAATAACAGTCGAGAACCGTCGCTCAATACAACCAGCCCTCACCGGTACGGATGTATGTGATGTCGCCGATCAGTTTCACGCCAGGCCGGTCGGCGGTGAAGTCACCGCCCACAAGGTCCGGCAGGCCGCCAGCGTCACCAGCGATAGTGGTGACGGGCCGGAACGGGCGTGGCTGGCAGGCCACCAGGTCCAGCTGGCGCATGAGCGAGCGGACGGTCTCCGGGGCCACTCGGGTGCCCCAGCGCGCCAGCTGCGCGTGGATGCGGCGATAACCGTAGGTGCCGTCGGAATACTCGAACGCGAACGTCACCTGCGCTGCGAGAATGTCCCGCCGTGCGGCGGTATCCGACCGTGGCCGCGTCTTCCAATGGTAGTAACCCGACCGGGAGACCTTCGCCCACCGGCACATGGACATGACCGGGTAGTTGCCTTCCTCGGATTCGATGAACGCGTACTTGACGGTCACCGGAACTTCTTCGCGAAGAAGGCCGCGGCGGGTTCAACCGGTCGACGCAACGGTTGCATTGAGTCTATCAGAAGGCGTTTCGTAGCCGAGGGTTTTCCGTGGGCGGGTGTTGAGTTTCCGGGCGATGACGTCGAGGGCGGTCTGGGTGTAGCTGGAGAGGTCGGCTCCTTTGGGGAAGTACTGCCGTAGCAGGCCGTTGGTGTTCTCGTTCGATCCGCGCTGCCATGGGCTTTTCGGGTCGCAGAAGAAGACCTTGACGTTGGTGGCGATGGTGAAACGGTTGTGGTCAGCCATTTCGGTGCCCCGGTCCCAGGTCAGTGAGGTCATCAGCTCGGTGGGGAGGCGTTTGACTTGGCGGGTCAGACAGGTCACCACGCTGGTGGTGTCCTTGCCCGGTACGCGGACCAGGACGACGTAGCGGGAGTGCCGTTCCACGAGCGTGGCGATATGGCTGTTATTCGCGCCCGTGATCAAATCCCCCTCCCACGCACCAGGAATCGCGCGGTCAGCGACCTCGGCGGGACGCTGACGAATGGATACCGCGTCGCGGATCTGACCTCGCTGCTGTCCCGCGGTGCTGGCCTTTTTCGCTCGCCTCATGGTGCGTCGCCGCCGCAGGTGGTGCGCGAGTTCCTTCTTCAGCACACCCCGGGCCTGAATGAAGAGGCTGCGGTAGATGGTCTCGTGCGACACGTACATAGCCTCTCCGGGCGAGTAGCGGCGCGCAAGCCAACCGGCGATCTGCTCCGGAGACCAGTCCTCGGCGAGCTTGCCGGCGACGACATCACGCAACCGCGGGTTGCGCTGCAGCAGACAGGGTTTCGGCCGTCTCGCGGTGCCCCAGGCCCGCTCATCAGCGCGCGCCGCGCGGTAGTGTTCCCGGCCACCGTTGCGGCCCACCTCCCGGCTGATCGTCGACGGCGCCCGCGTCAACCTGGCCGCGATCTGCCGGAACGACTCGTCGCGCGCCAGACCCCGCGAGATTTCCTCCCGCTCTCTCAACGACAGCGTCGTATCGGCCCGTTTCCGTTGCGAGGGAACGAAACCTCCGTTCGCTGCCACGACACCATGAATCGAACCCGGGACCTTGCCCAGCGCCCGCCCGATCTCACTGAGCGACTGCCCCTCCTTCCACCGCCGCCAGACCTCCCGCTTCTGCGCGTCCGACATCCCCGGTCGCCCGATCCTCGCCACCCCTGCAACACCTCCGAAGTGCCTTTCTACCTCAGGTGTTGCACCGACCGGTTGAGACCACCGCCGATTTTCCCAGGAACTCGTTCTCCTGCCCCAACTCACGAACACGCCGCTCCAGCTCTTTCAACCGGGCACGGTCCGAAACCGGCAATTCCTCATCCTCGGCAGGATGAGTCTCACGATACTTCTTCACCCAGTTCCCGAGAGTCTGCTCCAGCACCCCCAACTCGCGCGCCACCTCAGTGGTCGAGCGTGACCGCTCGACCACTTCCTTCGCGGCCACCTCCCGGAACTCCGGCGAATACCGCGAACGTTTCTGCCCCACAATGACTCCCGTCAGTCAACCCCAATTCTACGTTGGGGCCACTGTCCGAGAACCTCCCGGCACCTCAGCTGGATGCCGTACTGGGCGGAGAGTGGTGGCGGGAGATCTATCTGTCATCGACATCTACGTCACCGGCCGTGGCGGATATCGCGCACGGCTATGCCCAGCGAATTCAGGAGCGAACTGGTTGTGCAGCGACTCTCATCCCGGTTCGGGATCGCGCTCACAAGCAGCCGCTGTATTGGCTCGTACACTTCACCCGCCATCCAGATGGCCTTTGGTGGATACGTGACGCCGCGGCGAGGGCCGCCGCAGAGTGGCGCCGATACTGCAGCCCTCCGCCCGACACCGAACAGGACGGCTTGTTCTCTCTCGAGGACCCTTTTCCGGCAGAAGAGGAAGAACGCCAGGCAACCTGGGTCGACATCATCGAGGGTCACGCGCGCGACGTACTTGGTGCACGCGGCCGGATCAGCCTACCCGAGGATGCGTACGAACTGTTCGGCTACGAGACGTTCGGACAGGCATGGGATAAGCATCTGAGGCAAGCGCTGTTCCGACTCTTCCAGGAAGGCATCCTGGAACCCAGGCCATACGCACGAGGCATCGAGAAATACAACGGCATCCGGCCCCAACCGTCGACAGCAGATGCGCCTGATGAACGTTGAGCTGGAAGCTCGTGCCCGGTAACGTGATGGACAAATACTCACTGGTGTGCCAGCGTCACAGACGGTGACATGAGGGGGTTGGAGTGCCCGTCGACGGCCCGGTGCCTTGGGAACGGCCAGACCACACAGCGGCAAAGCACGATATCTACCGCCGCTACCTCGAACGCTGGTTCCCGATCCTGCTAGGCGGCTCCAAGGCCTACAAGTCGGCCACCTACGCCGAAGGCTTTGCCGGCCCCGGCGTTTACGTGGGCGGATATCCCGGTTCTCCGATCATCGCGATCGAGGCACTTCTCAAGCAGGTACCGAATCCCGAGCCTGTCGTGAAGATGATCTTCGTGGACGACGACCCCAGATGTACAAAGATGCTTCGCGAGCAACTGAACAGCAAGTTTCCGACACGCCCGCGCAGCCGGGAGAAGCTGCCGATCAGCATCGAACTCGGGACCTGCGTCGACAAGCTCGAGCCCCAACTCGACGCGATGGATGCCTGGGAACAACCGATTCTCGCTGTACTCGATTCCTGGGGCAACGTCCCGGTCACTTACCGGCTTTTGCAACGCCTCGCCCGTAACCAGTCGTCGGAAGTCATCATCACCCTCGGTACGCAGCACTTCATCCGCTTTGTCTCCAAGATGGGACCGGGCGCGGATGAAGTCTTCGGGGGTGACCCGAACTGGCGCCGGATCGACACTATGGCTACGGGCCAGGCGAAGCGTCAGCACATCCTCACCTGTTACCGGCAAACTCTGTCCAAGGCGGGCTTCAAATACCTGCTCGATTTCGAGCTGGTCGACAGACGTGGCGAGTCCCTTTACCTTGTCTTCGGAACAAACCACCGCCGCGGCCTGGAGAAGATGAAGGACTCGGCGTGGGAGGTCGATCGGGTCTACGGTGTCGGTTTCCGCGACCCTCGCGACGAGCAAGCCGAGACACTGTTCGAGCTGACAGACCCTGCCTTGGCACCGCTAGGCCGGTTGCTACTCGCGCGCCTGAAGAACGAGCCCAAAGCCAGCGTCAGGGTGGAGACCCTGCGTGATTTCGCCTTGTTCGACACGGTTTACCGGCCGGAGCACGTTATCCGCACCCTGAAGGGTTTAAGAGACAACGGGTTGGTCGAGAGTGATCGATCGGGCCTGTATCGCAGTAGTTTTGTACGCCTGGCCCGCTAGCTCTCACTCGCCAGCCATCGCAACTTCTGTCTGACGAACTGGCATTTCGTCATGCGTGCGTCCATCCAGCTCGCGCCCCAGCGACTTAGGCCGGATTCCACCCCACTGCTTGTGGAAGAACGGAACCCCGGCATCGGCACAGGCGTCTCGGACACCACGTACCCATTCGGCATTGCAGGGTCGCGCCCGCGAGCCCGACTCGCCCCCGGTGATGACCCAGCCGATACCCGACAGCGACAGACCCGGCAGAGGAGCAAGCAACGGCTCAGCGGAGATGAACCTGACTGCGGCAGGAACCTCACGCAGATGCTCCACCCGGACCAACTGCGCCTCGTTCTCAACCGAGACACCCATCCACAGGTTGTCCGGCCAGTCCAACTTGTTTGCCAGGCGACGTAACTTCAGCGAGCGCTTCGTAAGCATCTGATACGTATGCTGTGGCGTCTCAGCGATGACTGCGAAAACGTCCCTGATGAACCCAACAGGCACCTTGGCATGGAACAAGTCCGACATCGAATTGACGAACACCAGCCGCGGCTGCCGCCATCGGTACGGAAGCGCCAACGCTTCCCGATGCAACGCGACACCGAATCCCGGACCTGACGTCCTCGGATTGCCGTCCGTTTGATACTTCGCCGCACCCATACCCTTCAAGCGCTTAGCAAGAGCCAGGGCATAACAATTATCGCACCCGTCCGACACCCGGTCGCAACCTGTCGTCGGGTTCCAGGTCGCCTCTGTCCACTCGATCGAACTACGGTCGGCCACGTCCAACCACTCCTCACGCAGATCAGACCCGAACACTAGACGTCACAACACCGACACCCATCAAGCGGCCCCCAAGCATCGGCCGGACCCATATCTGACCCCCTCCAAGGACGCCATTAGAGTAGAACACGCGTTCGACAGAAACAAGATGTCGCAGCTCGGAGTCCTGCAGCCGCAAACCTAAGCACAATGGCCAGACCGCGGGCGGGCCCGCCACGGTGAACCGGACCGCCACCCCGCAGTCGGCGTGCTGCAGCAGCTACGGGGAGGCGCGCAATTCGTACTCCAGCCAGCTCGCGCCGAGCCTGGGCACCAGAACCACCGGAACACGACGGCGATGACATTGGTCAGCTTGCCGCGGGTCAGCACTTCCAGCATCAGCGCCAGGGCCGTTCCGTCAGGTTCCCGCCGTCGTTGCCGCGCGACGTGAAACCACCACTCCCGGCGCCGCCCAGCCGGAGCGCGGTGCAGTCGTGGCTCGCGTCCGGGCCCGGCCTTCCGGACCCGCACGATCACCGCGGCTCCGGCGTCGACATTGACGACGCGCCACTGTGCACAAGAATCGGGAACGCCGGATCTCCGTCTCGTGGTGTCCCGCCTCCTCGCCGGCTACCGGCAAACCCACCCGGGCACGCGGTGGTCGCTGGTCACCTCGCTGCGCGGTGCCATGATCGACGGTCTGCGCGATGGCCAGTTCGACCTGGCCATCTGCGAGGCACAGAACGAGGACGACATCACCAATACACCCCTGATGCGCGAACCACTTCACCTCGCCCTGCCCAGCGGCCACCCGCGCGCCGACAAGGCTCCCATGCGTCCAGCCGACCTGGCCGGAATCCCGTACATCGGCCTGCACCGCAGCATGGGCACTTCAGCCGAAGCGCAACGATTCTTCGCCGCCGGCGAGGCACACCCCGCGCCGGTCGTCGAAGTGAACGACACACACCTGGTCCCGCACCTGGTCTCGACACTGACCGGCTTCGGCATCACCCCCGCGTCCGTCACCCCGGCGGGCGCCCCCGTCGTCACCGTCGACACCGAGCCCGGCCTAACCCGGCAGATTTCCCTCGCCCACCTGACAACCAGGACGTTGCCGCCCGCCACGGATTCATTCGTGGCTTTCCTCACCGAGCGATGGCAAGCAGCGCGTGATGGTCGAAGCGGCACGTCATGAACGCCAAGCTCGCAGGGCGTCGCCAGGTTCGTCACAATGACGATGGGGCTGGTCATCGGGCTCACGTTTTTGTTCGGGCTTTCCCGACGAGCCACCGGACCCAAGGACTGCGGCTCCATGTCCATGCCTTCGATACCTGTCCCACCAGCGCTCGTCGTTGTGGAAGGCGGGTTCCACGTGTCGAGCGCGGCTGGTGTCGCGTCGGGACGGTTCAAGTCGAGTCTTCGGCTGCGCCCGCCCGCCTCCTTGTAACGCTCGATACGGCTGAGCAAACGTCTCGAAGGACGGCGCCCCAAGGCCCCCTTCGTCCAGCGCGGTCAGACGGAGATGCCGAGCAGCTCCGCGGGTTTGCGGCTCGCCATGTGGACGAGGTCCTTTTCCGCGACCTCGCCTTCCGACCACAGGCGTTCGAGGAAGTTCGCGAAGCCGGGGACCGGGTCCGGGATTCCTTTCATGAACCCGTAATCGGTCGCGAGCACGCAGCGTCCGGCGCCCACGGCGTAGATCATCTCGGCGGCCTGCAGGGGTGATTTCGCCGTGGCGCCGGCGACGCCGTCGTGGCAGAGCATGGCGGTGAACTCGATGGTGGCGCCGAGATCGGCGAGTTCCACGCATTGGGCGGCGGTGAGCTTCGGTCCCGCGGCGGGTTCACCGGCGTGGGTCACGAGTACCTTGCCCCGCCGGGCGAACTCGCGGATGACGCCGTAGTGCTCGGCGGCCGAAGTGTGTCCCGTGGCGAGGATCGCGTCGTGCTGGCGGACCAGCTCGAAGATCTGGTGGACGTCGTCAACGGGTTTCCCGGCCTCGTCGATCACCGCGATCCCCGGGCCGGGGTGGCCGGTGATGTTCCCGCCCTCGATGTCGTTCACGCTGTGCAGGGTGGGCAGCCAGACGATCTTCGCCCCCATCCGGAGCGCGGCGTCGACCGCGTCGATGTTCAGGCCACCCGAGATGTAATCGGTGCAGATCCCCGAAAACAGCCTCAGCTCGGGGAAAATCTCGTTCAGCGCGGAGACGAGTGCCGTCGAGGCGAAGCTGTGGGACTTCAGCACCGCTCCGGCCTGACCGCTCGCGATGGCGGCCTTCGCCGATTCGATGGGCGACGTGCCCGTCCGGCAGTCGACCCCGTTCTCGATGGCCTGGCCGCCGAGGTGATCGGGCCGGAAGTGGCAATGCAGGTCGATCGAGTTTTCGATCTGGAATCCAGTCATCTCACACATCTCCGTTGAAGTGAAGGCCGGCTGGGGGTTTCAGTGAACGATGACGCCGCGGATGATCGTGCCGTCGCGCATGTCCTGGTAGCCCTCGTTGATCTGGTCCAATGTGTACTTCTTCGTGATCAGCTCATCGAGCTTGAGCTGACCGTTGTCGTAGAGGCGCAGCAGTTTGACGATGTCGTACTGCGGGTTGCTGGAGCCGAACTGCGAGCCCCGGATCACCTTCTCGTTGCGGACCAGCAGCGCGCTGGGGATCTGGATGGTGACCTTCTCCGGATGGGACTGCCCGGTGATCACGAGCGTGCCCGTCTTGCCGGTGATGTCGAAAGCGTTCCGCACGACCTCCTCGTCGACGACACCGACCGTCACGATGGCCTGGTCGGCACCCTGACCCCAGGTCAGTTCGTTCACCTTCGCCGCGGCCTCGGCCGGGTCCGCGAAGGCATGCGTCGCCCCGAGTTTCAGCGCGGTCTCCCGTTTGAACTCGACGGGATCCACGGCCACCACGAACTTCGCGCCGGCATACGCGGACGCCTGGATCGCGTTGATCCCGATCCCGCCGATGCCGTAGACCACCACGGTGTCACCGACTCGCACGCCGCCGGTGTTGATGGCGCTGCCCCAGCCCGTGGGCACGGCGCACCCCACGATCGCGGCCACTTCGAGCGGAAGCCAGTCGTCGACCTTCACCACCGAATGCTGCGAGAGCGTAGCCCGTTCGGAAAACGCGCCGATCATGGAAAGGCTGCCGTAATCGCGGCCCTCGCCGTGATACCGGAAAGTCCCGTCGGCGAACTCGCCCTTCATCAGGTGGGCGCCGAGGTCGCACAGGTTCTGGTGGCCCGTAGCGCAGTAGCGGCACGTCCCGCAGCTCGGGATGAAGCTGCAGACGACATGGTCACCGGGCGCGAGCCGGGTCACGCCGGGCCCCACGGACTCGATGATCCCCGCGCCCTCGTGCCCGGCGACGATCGGGAACCGCGGCACGATGTCGCCGTCGATCAGGTGCAGATCGGAATGGCACAGTCCCGATGCGACGAACTTGACGTGCACCTCGCCCACGCGGGGTTCGTCGACGTCGAGTTCACGGATTTCGAAGGCCTTGCCGCCTTCCTCGACGACCGCGGCTCTGGTTTTCATCCCGCTCCTTCCGTTTCCCCTGGCTTCCACTCCGCGAGCACCCCGGCCAGGGCCCGCGTGCCCGGCGGAGGCGACGACGGTTCCCGCGCCGGTGTGCCGGACAGCCGGGGTGCCGGCGACGGATGCAGCACCCCGTCCACCACGCGATACAGCTCGCGTTGCGCGTTGTGCGGATGTTCCGCGGCCTCGTCGAACGTCAGCACCGGCGTGACACAGGCGTCGGTGCCCGCGTAGACGGCGGCCCATTCATCGCGGGTGCGCGCGGCGAACGCCTTGGCGATCAATTCGCGCAAGCGCGGCCAGCTCGCCCGGTCGTTCTGCTCGGGCCAGGCGCTCGCGTCGACGCCGAGCCTCGAAACGAACTCCGCGTAGAAGTCGGGCTCCAGCGCGCCGACTGCCACATAACGGCCGTCCGCGCACCGGTACGTGTCGTAGAAGGGGGCTCCGGAGTCAAGGAAGTTGGTGCCGGGGTCGTCGCTGTGCCGTCCCGCCGCGCGGAGCCCCTGGATCTTGGCGGTCAGCAGGGCCACCCCGTCGACCATCGCGGCGTCGACGACCTGCCCGCAGCCCGACGACCGGGCCTCCAGCACCGCGCACACGATGCCGAACGCCGCCACCATCCCGCCGCCCGCGTAGTCGCCGAGGAGGTTCAACGGCGGGCGCGGTGGTTCACCTGCTCTGGCCATCGCGTGCAGAGCGCCACTCTGTGCCACGTAATTGATGTCGTGACCCGCGTGCTGCGCGAGCGGCCCGCTTTGGCCGTAACCGGTGAGCCTGGCGTACACGAGCCGAGGATTGCGCCGGCGTAGCTCCGCGGGCCCTAAGCCGAGACGCTCGGCGACGCCGGGCCGATAGCCTTCGATGAAGACGTCCGCTGCCTCGGCGAGGCGCAGCACCGATTCGACGCCCGCCGGGTCCTTCAGATCGGCCTCGACGGACACGACCCCCCGGTTGGCGAGATCGTGCTCGGGCCCCATGCCTTCGGTCTGGCTCAACGCGCGCGCCCGCCGCTTCGGCGGCCGGACCACGCGGACGACTTCGGCCCCCATGTCCGCCAGCACCATCCCGGTGAACGGGGTGGGTCCCATCCCGGCGAGCGCGACGACCCGGACACCGGCGAGCGGGCCGGAATTGTGCACTGGCATAGCCTTTTCCCTCACCTCGGGCCCGGGTCAGACGCCGATCGCGTCGGCCAGTTCGAGGACACCCTCGGCGGTCCTGGCATGGGCGAGGTCGATGTGCATCCCCTCGAAATCCACGGCCCCATGGCCTTCCGCGGCCGCCTTGTGGAAGGCCTCGACCATCCGGCGGTAGAAGGCGACGGTCTCGGGCGAGGGGGTGAAGATCTCGTTCGACGGCCCGACGTGCGAAGGGTGGATGCACATCATGCCGCGGAAACCGAGGCGCCTGCTGTCCTCGGCGAACCGGCGGAATCCCGCCAAGTCCGTCAGGTCCTGCCACACGCCGGTAAGCGGGTGGTGCAGGCCGGAAGCGCGCGCCGCCAGGATGATCCGGCTGCGCACGTACAGCGACTCGAGTCCCTCCACGGTGAACTCGAAACCGAGGGAACGCCCCACATCGGCGTTCGGCCCAGTGCCACCGAGCAGACTGGCGATCCGCGGGCTCGCGGCGGCGATCTCCTCGCAGCGCGCCATCGATTCCGCGGTCTCGTACGTGATGATCAGGCCGACGCTGCCCGGCGCGAGTCCTTCCCGCTCCTCGATGTGGGACACGATCGCGTCGATCCGCACGACCTCCTCCGCCGAGAACACCTTCGGCAGGACAAGGCCGGCGAGACCGGCGGTAACCACGGACTCGACGTCGGCGCCGAACAGCGCGCTGTCGAAACTGTTGGGCCGCACCCACAAATCGGCACGCGTGTCCTCGCCGCCGAGCCTGCCGATGGTCTCCCGGACCAGGTTCCGGGCCTCCGCCTTCTGCGCGGCGGGCACCGCGTCCTCCAGGTCCAGGATCAACGCGTCGGCGCCCGCGGCCACCCCCTTTTCAGCCCAGGACGACTTGTGGCCGGGAACGAACAGCATCGATCGGTACGGCTTCAACGGACCCGCTCTCCTCTATTACGCATGGCCCGTGCTTCGTCCCGGACGCCGCCGGTGGTTCACGCGGCGCCCGGGATCGGGGGTCAGTAGGACTTCGGCAGGCCGAGCACCTTGGTCGAGATGTAGTTCATGACCATTTGCTGCGAGATCGGGGCGATCTTCAGCAGCCGGGACTCACGCCAGAACCGCTCGATGTGGTACTCCTTCGCGAACGAGTACCCGCCGAACGTCTGCATCGCCCGGTCGCAGGCCTCGAACCCGGCCTCCCCGCCGAGGAACTTCGCGGTGTTGGCCTCGGGGCCGCACGGCTGCCGGGCGTCGAACAGCCCCGCCGCCTTCATCGCCACCATTTCCGCCGCTTCGAGGCGCATCCACGAGTCGGCGAGCGGGTGCGCGATGCCCTGGTTCTTGCCGATGGGCCGGTCGAACACCACGCGCTCGTTGGCGTATTTGACCGCCATGTCGAGCGCCGTGCGGCCGAGCCCGATCATCTCCATCGCGACCACGATGCGTTCGGGGTTGAGCCCGTCCAGCAGGTAGGTGAACCCGCGGTCGACCTCGCCGACGACCTCGTCGTCCCGCACTTCGAGGTTGTCGATGAACAGCTCGTTGGAGTCCACCGCCGAGCGCGCCATCTTCTCGATCTCGCGCACCGTGATCCGCTCGCGGTTCAGGTCCGTGAAGAACAACGTCATGCCGCGCATGGGATTGGCGTCGTCGCGCGGGGAGGTCCTGGCGAGCAGGAGGATCTTCTTGGCGTTCTGGGCGTTGGTGATCCACACCTTCTGCCCGTTGATGACCCACCCACCGTCCGTCTTCTTCGCGCGCGTGGTGATCCGCGAGGTGTCCACGCCCGCGCCAGGCTCGGTGACGCCGAAGGCCATCAGGGATTCACCCGCGGCGAGCTTGGGCAGGAACTTGCGCTTCATCTCCTCCGAACCGTGCCGCAGCACCGGCCCCGGCGGGAAGATGTAGAAGTGGATGGCGGACGCGCCGGCCGCGCCGCCCGAAGCGGCGACCTCGTGCAGCATGACCGCAGCCTCGGTGAGGCCCAGCCCCAGGCCGCCGTATTCCTCGGGGATCATCACGCCGAGCCAGCCGCCGTCGGCGAACGCCTTGACGAACTCCCAGGGGTATTCGCCCTTCTTGTCCTTGTCCCGCCAGTAGTCGAGGTCGAACTTCCGAGCGAGTTCCCTGGTCGTCTTGCGAATGAGCTCGAGGTCGTCCGCGTTGGGGGTACTCATGACTTGTCTCCTGGATTTCTCGTGGATCGGTGGACGCCTCAGCTCGCCGCGGCTGCCTTTTCGGCGGGGAGCTTCAGCATCAGCCCGGCACGACGGCAGTCGCAGACGATCTCGTCGCGCTGGTTGATCGCCTGGTGGCGGAAGAAGACGATGCCCGAGTCGTCCCGGCTCTTGGACAGGCGTTTGCCGATGACTTCGGTCCGCACCCGGATGGTGTCCCCGTGGAACACCGGCTTGGGGAACTTGACCTCTTCGAAGCCCAGGTTGCCCAGCGTCGTGCCGTGCGTGGTGTCCTGCATGCAGATGCCGCCCACCAGGCCGAGGATGAACAGGCTGTTCACCAGCCGCTGCCCGTAGATGGTGCCCTTCGAGTACTCCGCGTCCAGGTGCAGCGGCGCGAGGTTCAGCGTCATGTTGCTGAACAACATGTTGTCCGCCTCGGTCACGGTGCGGCGCGTGGCATGTTCGAAGACGGCACCCTCTTCGAACTCTTCAAAGTACAGCCCAGGCATGGGTTCCTCCTGCTTTGCCGAGCGAATCCTCGTGGGGGCCTTGCGGTCTCCAGGCGACGAGAGATTGCTGTTCCGATGTGTCACCGGCGGCGCGTTGGGGCCACTGGGACGCCCTGACGGGGCGCCCGCCGGCGACCAAGCTTCTCTTCCTACCGACCGGCTGAGCATACTTCATATATAATGTTCTCACAAGCTCGCCGATCAAACTCGCCTCACCAGCGGTTTCCCCTGGCCCCCATCGAGGAGATGCGGCCAGGTGGCGATCCGGAGGCCGGGCGCGCGCGAGACTGAAGAACACCGGAACCGCATCATATATCGTGCTTTGAACACTGTTTCAGCGCGAGACCGGCACAGCGGGTCCGCCGGATGCCGATCACGACAAGAACCCTCGCCGGGATCGACCCGCCGTCTCCCACGCGCCCGGCCCCAGTCAAGCCAGCGCGCCAAATCCGACCTTTCATCGGACAGAGCATTCAAGGACGTTCTTTCCGATACGGCACTACGGTCGGTCGCAAAACCCCACTCCGCCGGACCTTCCACGAGCGGTGTACAAAAACCATACTTCATATATAATACTGAGAATTCCGTCGCGCACTGACATTTCCCGCTCATCGTCGAACCGAGGAGGCTGTCCGCATGACGATCGGCTACGTGGGTCTGGGCGCTATGGGCGGTGCACTGGCCGCCAGGCTGCTCCGGAAACACCCGCTACTGGTGCACGACAAGGACCGTGACACGACCGCCCACTTCGAAGAGCTCGGTGCCGTCGTCGCACGGAGCGCGGCCGAAGTCGCGAGCGGGTGCGACACGATCTTCCTCTGCCTGCCGACTTCGGACCACGTCCGCTCGGTCGTATTCGGCCGGGACGGACTGCTCGGCTCGGCGCGGCCGGGCACGACGATCATCGACCAGACGACCGGGGACCCGCACGCCACCCGGGAAATGGCCGAAGAGCTCGCCCGCCATGAGGTGACTCTCGTGGACGCGCCGGTCAGCGGGGGCAGGGCAGGGGCGGCCGCGGGCACGATCGCGATCATGATCGGCGCGAGCGCGACGGGGTTCGCGCGGGTCCGGCCCGTGCTCGGCGCGATCAGCCCGAACGTCTTCCACGCCGGGCCGGTCGGCGCCGGGCACACCATCAAACTCGTCAACAACCTCCTGTCCGGAGCGCAGCGGTTTCTCGCCTTCGAGGGCGTGGCGCTCGCGGCCAAGAACGGCATCGACCCCCGCACGGCCGTGGAGATCCTGCAGGCGAGCGGGGGCCGTAACGCCTACCTGGAGCGGGTCATGATCCCGCAGGTCGTCGAGGGCAGGCTCGACATCGGCTTCACCCTCGGCCTGGCGCACAAGGATGTCCGGCTCGCGTGCGAGCTCGGCGGGGACTCGGGTGTCCCCACGCCCTACGGCGATCTGACGCTGTCGCTGCTGCAGAACGCTCTGGACGAGAACGGCGCCGGCGCGCAGGTCGACACCGCCGCGCGGATCGTCGACCGGCTGGCCGGTACGCGGGTCGTGCCCTCTTGAACACCGGAAAAGGAGAAAACGCATGCTGATCGTGGTCAGGCAGGGAGCAAACGCCTGCTCGGCGCGCTCGGAAGGGCCCTACACCGGCGAACTGTGGCGCGACCTGCTGCACCAGGACGAGCAGGGAAACGCCTTCGGGAACGTCTTCTTCACCCCGTGCGGGCGAACCTACTGGCACAGCCACCCAGGCGGCCAGCTCCTCGTGGTGCAGCACGGCGAAGGGCTCATCGGAGACGAACAGGAGACCATCCGGATTGCCGCGGGCGATCTCGTGTGGACTCCGGCCGGTACCCGCCATTGGCACGGCGCCACCTCGGCGCGCACGATGATGCACCTGGCCATCACCTTCGGCGGGGTGGACTGGCAGGAGGAGCTGTCGGACGAGGAATACGCGGAAGCCGAAGCGCGCGCGCGGCCGTCATAGCCCGCGACCGGAGACCAGCGCAACGGACACCACCAGAGAGTGCGAGACCAGCAATGACCGAAAAACCCCTGGCCGGAATCCGAGTTCTCGAAATCGGCGGGTACATCTCCCTCCCCTACGCGACCGCGCTGCTGTGCAGCCTCGGGGCCGAGGTCGTCAAGGTGGAGAAGCCCGGCACCGGCGAGGACTTCCGGCGCCAGATGGACGACAAGAGCCCGTACTTCGTCCAGTTCAACACCGGGAAACGCAGTCTCGCGGTCGATCTCAAGAACCCCGTCGGCGTGGAGTTCGTGAAGTCCCTCGTACCGCACTTCGACGTAGTCCTCGAGAACCTCCGGCCGGGCAAGACGGCCGCGCTCGGCCTCGGCCCGGAGGTCTGCCGGGCGTTGAAGCCGGATCTCGTCTACGGCTCCGTTTCCGGCTTCGGCAGCGGCGGGCCCCTCGAACAGCGCCCGGCCTACGACTCCATCGGCCAGTCCTACGGCGGCCTGTATTCGCTGCTGTCCGACGCCGGGTCGAACCAGCTGGCCGGGGGCGCGTCGGCCGATCTGGTCACGGCCCTGTGCACCGTCACGGGTGTGCTGGCGGCGCTCTGCGGGCGGGCCGCCACAGGGCGCGGGAGCCACGTGGAAACGTCGATGATGGAATCGATCAGCGCCCTCACCATCGACGCCATCACCCTGTACTGCGACTCCGGGGTCACCCCCACCCGCCAGAGCCGGCATCCGCAAGGACAGGTCTTCTGTCTCAAGACCTCCTCCGGCGTCTACGTCACAGTGCACCTCTCGTCCTCCCAGAAGTTCTTCGAGGCGCTCTGCGAAGCGGTCGGCAGGCCGGACCTGGCGACCGACCCGCGCTTCGCCCGGTACAACGCCCGGCAGGAGCACTACTTCGAGCTCGTCGGCATCCTCGAAACCGAGTTCGTCAAGGAACCCGCGGAGTATTGGGAAGCCCGGCTCACCGAGTACGACGTCCCGTTCGCGCCGGTGCTGAGCATCGCGGAGTACGTGAACCACCCGCAGACCGAATGGCTCGACCTCATCGCCAAGGACCGCGAGGACACGGTCCTGGTCCGGCCGCCCTGGAAGTTCGACGGCGAACGGCCGCACCGCGTCCCCGACGCGCCCCGGGTCGGCGAGGACACCCGCGATCTCGCCGAGGAGGTCCTGGACGCCGACCGGATCGAGCACCTGCTCGAGACCGGCGTCCTGTACAGCGACAAATAAGCGACGGAAGAGGGGCGGGCCACGTGGCCCGCCCCTCTTGTGCACTGTGGACAGTCAGGCGACGCTGACGAATCCCATGAGCTTGCCGACGTCGTCCAGCCGTTCCAGATTGAGCAGCGCGTCGACGGCGTCCTCGGCTTGTTGCGGCGAAAGGACTTCCGCGGCGTTGACGCGGAACTTTTCGGCCAGTTCCTCGGTGGTCATGTACGTCTCCGGCTCCGGGGAGGGCGTGCCCTTGGGGTAGCGGCGTTCGGCGGCGAAGGTCGTTCCGCGCGCATCGACCTCGATCCGCGTCGGCCGGCTACGGGGGTCGCGGTTGAGTGCCGAGATCGCGTCGGGATGCCCCTGGAAGGTGACCTTCTCCATCAGGCCCAGCACCTGCTCGCTGTGCACGACCTCAGGGGACTGCCAGGCAGGCCCCGGCCGGATGCGCTGCGCGGCCACGGCCAAGCCGTGGTCGATGCTGAACTGGCCGTCGTGGATCTGCTCGATCCGGTCGTTCAGCCACACCGGCAGCTGGACCCAGCCCTCGCCCCAGGCACGGATGCCCTCGATCTCCCCTGGGCGGATGTCGTTGCTCTCCAGAATCTCGGTCAGCGCGTCGAACGGAGCGTGCATGACACGGCAGTGCGGGTACGGCTTGTGCGTGCTCTCCGCCGGGAACCGCCACGTGGAACCGAGTTCACCGACGAGGTTCTCCGGGGCCCACCGCCGCGCCCCGATGAACCGGCGGTAGCCGTACTCGGCGTCGTCCAGGATCAGCTGGTCGCCGGTGTGCCCGTATTCGGCCGAGAAGGAAGCAGTCAGCGCGGCCTGGACGATCGGGCCCGCCATCGTGTACTTGATGGTCGAGGTGGGCGCGTGCATCAGCCAGGAGCGGTGCGAGTTGACCGGCGAGATGCTGCCCGCGATCCCCAGCGCGTCGGCCACCGTTTCCCCCGGGAGGCCACGCACACTGCCCACCGCAGCGGTCGCGCCGAACACGGTGCTCGCGAAACCGAGCACGCCGGGAGTGTCGGCCTTCTCCCCGCTCGTGTCCCGGTGGTAGTCCATCGACTTGCCGAAGCGGTAGGACATCTCGTGCGCCACCGCGGTCGCGGTGATGAGCTCGCGGCCTGCCGTATGTCCTTCTTCGGCGACCGCGAGCGCGCCCGGGATGACGTAGGGCGCGACGTGGCCCGGTGGCAGGATCGCGTCGAAATCCAGCGCGTTGATGAGCTCGCCGTTCGCGAAGGCGGCACCGAACACCGACGCGCGCCTGCCACGCCCGATGATCGTCGCGGAACCGCCCTCCCCCATCAGGTGCGCCAGGCGGCCGCCGATAGCGCCTTTCGGAGCACTGACTCCCCCGAGTGCGCAGCCGATCGAGTCGAGCAGGATGCGTTTGGTCTCTTCGACGACTTCGGGTGGCAGGTCTTCGAACCGCGCGCCACTGGCGAAATCGGCCAGGACCCGCACCACGGTGTCACTCAAGGTAACTCCTACGTAAAATATATTGTGTTCTGAACACTACTCTCGCGAGCGGGGGTCCTCAAGGAAAGCCGGTTTCACAGGCGCCTGCGGAACTGCGTCGGATCCACGGCATTCGCTCCGTTGGCGAGCCCACTCGCGACGACGATGCCCAGCGTTCCCGTGCGATCGAAGACGAGGGCACTTCCGACAGCACGAGTCCCAGCTCACCCGCGGGCAACGGGCCAGCGACAGGGTGACGTCGGCGTTGATGAATTCGAGACCGGTCTCGTCCCCGTTGCCAGGTCGCTGCGCGGGCGGCCGTGGCACGAGGATCAGGCGAACCGGTCCACCCGGCGCCGTCGCTGTAGTACTTTGGTCGTGGACGGTGCGAACGCGGCCGCCCGTGCCGCCCCACTGACTGTTGGCGGCCGGGTGGGGAACCAGCGATTCCTGTCCTGGCGCGAAGAACGCGCTCTGCTCAGCGCTGGTCCGGGTCATTCCAGTCCATGCTCTCGTTCGCCCTGTCCTTCAACGAGAAGGTGCAGACCGCGGCGAGGGCGCACAGCACGCCCAGTACCACTCCGAAGGTCGTTGTCCCGTAAGAGGAAATGATGACCGGTGCGAGCAGGGGCGCGAGCCCGCCGCCGAGCACGCCGGTGAGCTGGTACGAGAAACCCGCCGCCGTGTACCGGTACCTGGTGGGGAACTGCTCGGGGAGGAACGCGCCGACGGCTCCGTAGGCCAGTCCGGCGATCGCCATCGTCACACACAGAGCAGCCGCGTAGACGGGAAACGTGCCGAGGTTCAGGACGGGGAACAGCAGCACGCCCCAGACCACCCCCAGCACGTGCGCGCCCCCGATCACCCTCCGCCTCCCGGCACGGTCGGAGAGAAACGCGCTCAGCACGGTGAACGCCGCGTAGAAAAGCCCGGACAGCGCGCTCACGGCCAGCACCTGGTTGCGTGACAGCGCGAGGTGCTCGACGCCGTAGTTCGAGACGAACGACTGCGCGACGTAGACGAAGGTGATCGTGGTGAGCGGAACGCCGATCCCGCGCAGCATCGTCCACGACTGGTGTTTGAACGCCTCGAGCATCGGGACCCCGGTCTGGCCGCGCTGCTTGCTTTTCGCGAAGACCGGTGTCTCTTCCACCTTGAGCCTGATGTACAGCCCGACGATGACCAGGACAGCACCGGCGAGGAACGGCACGCGCCATCCCCAGGCGATGAAGGATTCCGGCGTCGAGAGGACACCGACGAGCAGCAGGATCGCCGGGGACAGCGCCGTCGGCAGGGAATGGCCCAGTTGCGGGAACATCGAATACAGGCCGCGTCGCTGCTGGGGCGCGTGCTCCGTGACGAACAGGACCGAGCCGGCCCACTCACCCCCGACCGCCAGGCCCTGCACCGCACGCAGGACCACGATGAGGATGGGCGCGGCCACCCCGATGGTGTTCGCGGACGGGATGAGCCCCATCAGTGTCGTGCCGATCCCCATCCCGAGGATGGCCCAGATCAGCGTCCTTTTCCGGCCGAGCCGGTCACCGAAATGCCCGAACAGGAGCGCGCCGATCGGCCGGGCGACGAACGCGACACCGAGCGTGGCCAGGGAGGCGATCGTCCCGGCCGCGCCGCCCAAGGAGGGGAAGAACACCTTGGGAAACACCAGAGCGGCGGCCACGCTGTACAGCACGAAGTCATAGCCGTCGATCAATGTCCCGATGAGACTCGCGAAGGCGATGCGGCGGAACGACCGTCCGCCCGCGCCATGGGCCGCGGGATCTTCCCGCGCCGGGTCCACCTGCCGGGTGGAACCGCCGTTTTCCGAGATCGGCATTGAACTCAGATCCTGTCTCTCGACTTTGAGCCGCCCGGAAGAACGCGGGCGGGAGGGCCAGGCTGCCCGGGACGGCCGTCGCCGACCGGAACCCCGAAAACCAAGCTTAATATATAATACTGAAGATTGCAGTCAAGGCCCGTGGCCCGACCGTCCCCGCGGGCGAAGAGACCGAACCGGATACTGGAGTGCTAGTGAGCGACAACCCGAACCCGGACCGGCTGCCCGTCGCGGTGATCGTGGGCGCGACGTCCAAATGGCAGGCCAAAGGCAGGAACACGGTCTTCATCCACGGCCACGACCTCGACGAAAGCGCCCTGCCCGCGATGACCCGGTGGGGACTCGGCGGCGCGCTGGCCCAGACGTTCGCCTCGTCCGGCCATTTGGTGGTACTCACCAGCCGCCATCCCGACAACACCAAGGAATTGTCGGACGCGATCGCCGAAGCGGGCGGGAGTTCGCTCGCGGTGCAGCTCGACGTCGGTTCGCCGGAGTCGGTGTCGCAAGCGTTCGCCACCATCCGCGAACAGGCCGGCGATCCGGAGGTGCTGATCTACAACGCCGGCTACATGGCTGGCCGCGAACTGCCGCCGGAGCAGGAACTGCTCGAACACTTCCCCGACGAACTCTTCGACATCGCGCTCGCGACCGCGTGCAAGGGGCCGTTCCTGGTCGCCAAGCAGGTCCTGCCCGCGATGCGCGAGCGAGGCCACGGCTCGGTTTTCTTCTCCAACAACCAGTATTCGCTCCGCGGCAGGCGCCGCGCGACCGGCGAATCGCTCTACTACCCCAGGACGATGATGCGGGCACTGGCCCAGGCGCTCACCGAAGAGTATTCACCGCTCGGCGTGCACGTCGCGAACGTGGTCGTAGACGGCTTCATCGACTCCCCCGGAACCCGGGCCCTTGACCAGTTCGCCCAGCACCCCGAGCTGCTGATCGACCCCGGAGCCATCGCGGACGCCTTCCACTACCTGCACCGCCAGGACCGTTCGTGCTGGACGCACGAACTGCAGCTCACCCCCGCCGCCGCGATCCCGAACCACTGAGACGTCAGGAGTTCGTGCCCGGCCTGCCACCCCGCGCCAGGCCGGGCACGCGCCACGTGTCGGGACAGGCCAGATAGGCCGCCAGCACGAACGACCGCACCAGCTCGAACTCCTCAGGGCTGGTGTCCCGAAGGCCGCGCAAGTGTTCTCGCACATGGAGAAGCGGAACGGCGCCGAGGGCCGTTTCCACCGCCCGCGGCTCCGCCGAGCGCGCCAGGGCCGCTGCCACCGCATCCGTACCGGGCGTGCCCACGTCGAGGTCCGGCAACACCACGGCCCCGACCCTCGCCAGCGCGGCGTTCAACATCGCCAGCCGGGGCATTACGTGGTCCACCTCATCGCCGTCTCCCTACTCGGCAGGCGGGTTCTCCGCCACAGCGTCGTTGTAGATATATTATCCATCTTATATCGTCAGTCGGACACTGACACGCAGCTGAAGGGGGCCCGGTTCGATGGCCATGAGCGACAAGGTCGGCGAGGAGGACTTCGCGCAGATCCTCGCCCAGGTGAGGCGTTTCGTCCGGGAGGACGTGGTGCCGCGGGAGAACGAGATCATGGCGGCGGATCGGATGCCGGACGACCTGCGGGCCGCCGCCGCCGGGATGGGGCTGTTCGGGTACGCGATCCCCGGCGAGTGGGGAGGGCTGGGACTGGACCTGCGTCAGGACGTCGAGCTCGCGATGGAGTTCGGCTACACCACCCTGGCGCTGCGCTCGATGTTCGGCACCAACAACGGAATCGCCGGCCAGGTGCTGGTGAACTTCGGTACCGACGAGCAGAAGAAGCAGTGGCTCGAACGCATCGCCTCGGGCGAGGTGGTGGCCTCCTTCGCACTCACCGAGCCCGGTGCCGGATCGAGCCCGGCCGGACTACGCACCCGCGCCCGCCGGGACGGCGACGAGTGGGTGCTCGACGGGCAGAAGCGGTTCATCACCAACGCCCCGGTCGCGGACCTGTTCATCGCGTTCGCGCGCACCAGGGAGCCCGCGGGTAAGGACCCGGGGATCGCGGTGTTCCTCGTGCCGGCCGACACTCCGGGTGTCAGCGTCGGCCCGAAGGACGCGAAAATGGGCCAGGAAGGCGCCTGGACCGCCGACGTCCACTTCGACTCGGTACGCGTTCCGGCCGCCGCGCTCGTGGGCGGCTCCGAAGAAGTCGGCTACCGCGCGGCGATGACCTCACTGGCCCGAGGCCGGGTGCACATCGCCGCGCTGGCCGTCGGCTCGGCCCAGCGCGCGCTCGACGAGTCCGTCGCGTACGCCGCTGCCAACACTCAAGCCGGGGTCCCGGTCGGGAACCACCAGCTCGTCCAGGCCATGCTCGCCGACCAGTACACCGGCGTGGCCGCGGGGCGCGCGCTCGTCCGCGACGCGGCCATCGCCTACGACAGCGGCGCCGACCGCCGGGTCGCGCCCTCCGCCGCGAAGCTGTACTGCACCGAAATGGCGGGCCGGGTCGCCGATCTGGCGGTCCAGATCCACGGCGGCACCGGCTACATGCGCGAAGTCCCCGTCGAACGCATCTACCGCGAAGTCCGCCTCCTCCGCCTGTACGAGGGCACCAGTGAAATCCAGCGCCTCATCATCGGCGGCTCGCTGGTCAAGTCCTCCACGGCCGCAGGCCGCTGAGCACGAATACGAAAAGGACTGAAGACATGCGTGAAGTCGTGATCTGCGAACCGATCCGCACCCCGATCGGCCGGTACGGCGGCAGCCTCAAGGCGTTGACCGCCGCCGAACTCGGCGAAGTCGCGCTGCGGGGTCTGCTCCAGCGCACCGGGCTCGACCCGGCCGCCGTCGAAGACGTCGTGCTCGGCCACTGCTACCCCAACAGCGACGCACCGGCGATCGGCCGGGTGGTCGCGCTCAACGCCGGCCTGCCGGTGACCGTTCCCGGAATGCAGGTCGACCGCCGGTGCGGCTCGGGTCTGCAGGCCGTGCTGCAGGCAGGGCTTCAAGTTGCCGCCGGCGTCAACGAAGTCGTCGTCGCCGGCGGCGCCGAAAGCATGAGCAACGTCGCGTTCTACTCGACCAGCATGCGTTGGGGCGTCAAGGGAAACGGAGTGCAGCTGCACGACGGACTCGCACGCGGGCGCGTCACCGCCGGCGGGCGGGACTACCCCGTGCCGGGCGGCATGCTGGAGACCGCCGAAAACCTTCGCCGCGAGTACTCGATCACCCGCGAGGAACAAGACGAGCTGGCTCTCACCTCTCACCGCCGTGCGGTCGCGGCACAACGGTCCGGCGTGTTCGCCGACGAGATCGTCCCCGTCACCATCAAGACCCGCAAAGGCGAAACCGTCGTCGACACCGACGAGCACCCGCGTGCCGACGCTTCTCTCGAATCACTGTCGAAGCTCTCGCCCGTGCTCGGCAAGCAGGACCCTGATGCCACAGTGACCGCGGGCAACGCCAGCGGCCAGAACGACGCTGCCGCACTGTGCGTGGTCACCCATCGCGAGCGCGCCGAACAGCTGGGTCTGCGCCCGCTCGTCCGGTTGGTCTCCTGGGCGGTGGCCGGGGTGCAGCCGAAGGTCATGGGCATCGGCCCCGTCCCGTCTTCGCAGGCAGCGCTGGAACGGGCCGGGCTGAAGATGTCCGATGTGGACCTGATCGAGCTCAACGAGGCGTTCGCGGCGCAGGCACTCGCTTGCACCAGGGAATGGGGCTTCGGCGAGGCCGACTTCGAGCGCTTGAACGTGCACGGCTCGGGTATCTCCCTCGGCCACCCGGTCGGCGCGACCGGAACCCGCATCCTGACCACCCTCGCGCGCGAAATGCACCGCCGGGAAGCCCGCTACGGCCTGGAAACCATGTGCATCGGCGGCGGCCAGGGCCTCACGGCCATCTTCGAGCGGGTCGCCGGATGACGACGGTGTTCCCTGCCCGTGGCGATCTCGAAGCCGCGCTCGGCACCACACTCGGGCCCACCCCCTGGTTCCCCATCCGCCAGGACCACATCGACGCGTTCGCCGAAGCCACCGGGGACCACCAGTGGATCCACGTCGATCCGGGGCGCGCGGCCGACGGTCCTTACGGCCGCACCATCGCGCATGGATACCTGACACTGTCGCTCATCCCACGTTTCGGCGGCGAGTTATTCCGCTTCGATTTCGGCGGCGCCAGGGTGAACTACGGGCTCGACAAGGTGCGCTTCCCCTCCCCAGTACCGGTGGACGCGCAGGTTCGCGCCAGCGCGCAGTTCCTCGAACTCCGCCCGGTCGCGGCCGGTACGCAACTGCGGACCCGCTACACCATCGAATCCGACACCGGCGGCAAACCGGCCTGTGTGGCCGAGACGCTCACGCTGCTGCTGCCCTGACCCCGTGGAGAACCCAACGTGACCCGACTCGCCCGCACCGCCGGGCTCACCGACGTCCAGCAGGAAATCCTGTCGACCGTGCGCGTGTTCGTGGACAAGGAGATCATCCCGCACGCGCAAGAGCTCGAACACGCCGACGCCTATCCGGCGGACATCGTCGACGGGATGAAGGAAATGGGCCTGTTCGGCCTGATGATCCCGGAGGACTACGGCGGGCTCGGCGAATCGCTGCTGACGTACGCGCTCGTGGTCGAAGAGATCGCGCGCGGCTGGATGAGCGTCTCCGGCGTGATCAACACCCATTTCATCGTGGCCTACCTGCTGCGCCAGCACGGCACCGAACCCCAGAAGCAGAAGTACCTGCCTCGCATGGCGGCCGGTGAGGTTCGCGGCGCCTTCTCGATGTCGGAGCCGGACCTGGGCTCCGATGTCGCCGCCATCAAGACGCGCGCGAAACGCGACGGCGACGACTACGTCATCGACGGCGCGAAGATGTGGCTGACCAACGGCGGGACGTCGAACCTGATCGCGCTGCTGGCCCGGACCGACGAGGGGGCGGAGAAGTCCCACCAGAACCTCACGACGTTCCTCGTGGAAAAGCCCGAGGGCTACGGGGAGGTCGTGCCGGGGCTCACCATTCCCGGCAAGATCGACAAGATGGGCTACAAGGGTGTCGACACCACCGAGGCGGTGTTCGACGGGTTTCGTATCCCGGCCACACAGGTCCTCGGCGAAGCGCCCGGCAAAGGCTTCTCGTACATGATGGACGGCGTGGAAGTGGGCCGCGTCAACGTTTCCGCGCGCGCGTGCGGGATCGCGATCCGCTCCTTCGAACTGGCCATCGAGTACGCCCAGCAGCGCAGGAGCTTCGGCAAGCCGATCGCCGGGCACCAGGCCATCGCGTTCAAACTCGCCGAAATGGCGACCAAGGTGGAGGCCGCGCACCTGATGATGGTCAACGCCGCCCGGCTCAAGGACGCCGGACGGCGCAACGACGTCGAAGCAGGCATGGCCAAGCTGCTCGCCTCGGAGTACTGCGCCGAGGTGACCCAGGAGGCGTTCCGCATCCACGGCGGCTACGGCTATTCCAAGGAATACGAAATCGAGCGCCTCATGCGTGAGGCACCGTTCCTGCTGATCGGCGAGGGCACCAGCGAAATCCAGAAGACCATCATCAGCAAGGGCCTGCTGCGCGAATACCGGTCACGGTCCTGAACCCGCTCGCCATGGGTGCCCCGGCACCCATGGCGACAATATTCCGTATGATGCACTGTCTTCGGTAAGGTGGGAACGCGGGATCTTCGCTACATCCACGCGGAGCGGGAGGAACGATGACCGACGCGGTGGCGGTTCGGGGCCGCGGGCCGAGGCACCAGCAGCTTCCCGAGGAGGTGGCGTCCTACGTCCGCGAGCGGATCATTTCGGGCGAGGTGAAGCCGGGCGAGTTCCTTCGCGTGGAACCGATCGCCGAAGCCGTCGGGGTCAGCAACACCCCGGTGCGCGAAGGTCTGCTCGCGTTGCGCAGCGAAGGATTCGTCCAGCTCGTTCCCCGGCGCGGGTTCGTCGTGGCGGTCTTCACCCCACAGGACATCCGCGACTTGTTCTGGGTGCAGGCCCAGCTGGCGGGAGAACTCGCCGCCCGCGCGGCCAGGAACATCACCGGTGACCAGCTCGCGAACCTCGAACAGTACGTCGAGGACTACCGGAACGCCGTCGCCGCGGGCGACGAGGAGCGCATCGGGAGCGCCGGGCACCAGTTCCACCGGCAGATCAACCTGGCCGCCCAGTCGCGCCGGCTCGCGCTGCTGCTCGGCGGGGTGGTCAGCCAGCTGCCGAATCGCTTCTACGCGAGTTTCGAGGGACGCACGGCCCACACCGGCGAGCTGCATCTGCAGATCCTCGAAGCGACAAGGAAACGCGCCGCGCGCAAGGCGCAAACCCTGATGGCCGACCACATGCTGCAAGGCGCGGACGCGCTCATCGGCCTGCTCGACGAGCGCGGTATCTGGGCCGACGCGGCATCCGCCTGACGTCGGGGCATCCTGGAAGCCTCGCTCGCGCGCCCATCGACCAGACGCCGAGGACACCCCTCAGGCGAAGTCCAGCACCAGGCGCCCGCGCACGCCGCCGGCCTCGAGCAGCCGGTGCGCCTCCGCGGCCTGCTCGGCCGGGAACACCTTGGCCACGCGCAAGCTCAGCGCGCCCTCCTCCGCCTGCTTGACCAGCCTTGCCAGGCCTGCGGTATCGCCGACCGCGGTCCGAACCGAGACCGGGAACACCTTGATGCCACGCCCGGCCGGGCCCTGCCAGCCGCGCACCGTCGCCAGTGTGCCGCCGTCGGCCACGGCCTCGGCCGCGCGCTCGTTGAGCAACGCGCCATCGGCCAGGCCGGGTACCCCGCCGGGTATCAGTTCCCGGATCCGGGCCGCCACGCCGTCGCCGCGCTCGACCACCTCGTCGGCGCCCAGCTCACGGACCAGTTCGCGGTCGCCGTCCTTGGCGTCGGCGATCACACGGAGGCCGTCCGCTTTGGCCAGCTGAACCACGGAACCACCGAACGCCCCGGCGGCGCCGGTGACCGCGAGAGTGTCCCCTGTGGACAGTCCCATCGCGTCCAGTGCCAGCCGCGCGGTCATGCTGTTCATCAGAAAAGTGGCCGCCCGCACGAAATCGACACCCGCCGGGACGGGAACCACCGACTCGGCCGGGACGACGATCCGCTCGGAGTAAGCACCGTATGCTCCCTGCGGCGCGATCAGCGCCACCACGGCCTCACCGAGTTCGAACCTGCTCTCCGCGCCAGGGCCGATCTGGTCGATGACACCCGCGGCGTCCATCCCCGGGACGTACGGCGGCGGGTCCGCCTGGGGCCGCGTCCCCCCGCGGGTCATCGTGTCCGTGGGATTCACTGCCGCGGCGTGGACGCGGATCCGGACCTGCCCGGCTCCCGCCCGCGGTTCGGGCAACTCCAGTGGCTCCAGGACTTCCGGTCCGCCGAAGCGGGTCAAACCGATCGCTCTCATGAATTCCTTTCACTGTGGCGCGAGCTGGGCACCGCCGCAGACGTGCAGCACTTCCCCGGTGATGAAACCGGCACGGGGCGAGGCGAGAAAGGCCACCGCTTCGGCGACATCTTCGGCCGTGGCCAACCGCGGCAGCAGGGTCCGCGCCCGGCCTCGAGCGAGATGTACTTCCAGCTCTTCGTCCGTCTTCCCGCCTCGCACCATCGGCGTCACCACCGTGCTCGGAGCGACGGCGTTCACCGTGACCCCGTACGGCGCGAGTTCGACGGCGAGCGCCCGGGTCAGGCCGACCACGCCCGCCTTCGACGACGCGTAGGCCGCCGGTCCGCCGGCCAGCCACGTCCGCGACGACATGTTGACGACTTGAGCACCGTCCCCGGACTCCCGCCACAGCCCGGCAGCGGCCTGGCACAGCGACGCGGCACCCCAGACGTTGACCGCCATGACATCGTGCCAGTCCCGCGCGCCGATCTCGCCGAACCGACCGCGCTGAGCCCGCCCGGCATTGTTGACCAACTGGTCGAGCCGACCATACGTCTCACCGATTCTCCCGATGAGGGCACGGTTTTCCGCATCCGACGACACATCGCAGGCCCATCCGGTGACCGGGGCGCCCGTGCGCCGGGACACCTCCTCAGCTTGGCGGGTGACGCCGTCGCGGTCGAGATCGGCCAGCACCACGGTACTTCCCTGCCGCGCCAGGCATTCCGCGATCGCCACGCCGAGGCCACCCGCCCCGCCCGTCACCAATGCCACGCGATCATCGGTCATCCGGCGCTCTCCGTGGTGGTGACGGCCACTTCCGGCTTCGGTACCCGGATGAAGGAAACGGCGATCACGCTGACGAGCGACGCGGCGGCGACGTAGATCGACACCGAAGCGGTCATGTGGGTACCCGCGAGCAGCGCGACCATGATGAACGGGGCGAGCCCGCCGCCCAGGACGTTGGCGAACTGGTAGCCCATGGACGCGCCCGAGTACCGGGTACCGGACGGGAACATCTCGTTGAACATCGCGGTACCCGGCCCGAACATCGCCCCGACCCCGATCTGGCCCACCGCGGCGGCCAGCAGGATGAGCGGGAAACTGCGGGTTTCCACCAAAGGGAAGAGGGCGAAGGACCAGGCTCCGGAGAAGACGACACCGGCCGCGAAGATCGCCCGCCGCCCCACGATGTCCGACAGCCAGGCGAACACGAGCGTGCTGATCGCCCACGCGATCATCGACAGCATCACCGCGGTGAGCACCGTGCTCTTGGGGATGTGCAGATCCCGGGTGGCGTAGTCCAGCATCCCGGTGACGATCACGTAGAAACTGATCGTGGCCGACACGTAGGTGAACGCGACCAGCAGCACCTGCTTCGGGTGCCGCAGCACGGTCGTGACGGACGACCGCTTCTTCGTGCCCTCTTTCGCCACCGCTTCGGCCCGGCGGAACTCGGGCGTCTCCTCGATGTAGCGGTGGATGTAGTACGCGAGCGGGAACATCACGATGGTGAGCAGGAACGGCACCCGCCACCCCCAGCTCGAAAACTGTTCGGCGGTGGTGACGGTCGTCATCAACAGGAACACCAGGGTGCCGCTGATCATCCCGACGAACACCCCCAGTTGCGGGATGGCGCCGAACAGACCGCGCCGGTTCGCGGGCGCGTGCTCCAGCGACAGCAACGTGGAGCCACCCCACTGCCCGCCCACCGCGACGCCTTGGAGGACCCGCAGGAACACCAGAAGGATCGGGGCGGCCACGCCCAGGGTGGCGAACGTCGGCAGCAGCCCGATCAGCGTCGACGACACCGCCATCAGGATCAGCGCGGCCAGCAACGCGGGCTTGCGGCCGACCTTGTCCCCGAAGTGGCCGAAGATCGCCGCGCCGGCCGGGCGGCCCGCGAACCCGACCGCGAACGTCGCGAAGGACGCGAGCACACCGGCGACCGGATCGGCCGACGGGAAGAAATGACTGTTGAGGATGAGGGAAGCGGCAGTGCCGTAGATCAGGAAATCGTAGAACTCGATCGACTGGGCCGCGACCGACGCGACCAGGATCCGGCCCCGGCGGGGCGTGGCCGTCGTAGTGGCGGCGGGTGAGATACGTCCTTGTATGCTCATCTGTTCCTCATTCACGGATGGAAGGACGACTTCGCGTCGCGGTCGGCCGCTGGACGGGAAGCCTTGTGGCGCCGGGATCACCGCTGACCGGCGATTCCCGGCACGGGATGAGCCCGTGCGGGCCGTGGCACCTTGGCTGCAGGTCGTACGATCCGCCGGGCGGAGGAGAACGACACCCGAAGAGCCCTGGCGTGGGCCGGTCCATGGCATCGCCTCGCGGCCGCTCGTCCGGCCCGTTCGCAGCTCAATATATAATGCTCGAACCACGGAAGGGAACCTCTCATGTCCCCTTTTTCTGGCATCACCGATCATATATAATGTTCTAACTTCTTTTTCCGGGGCAGCGCGCTGTCCCATCACGACACCGGAGGACCCCCATGCCCAGCTCCTCCCCTATCCCTGTCGGCGTCCGGCTCCCCTTGGCCGGCCCGGAGTTCACCCCGTCCGCACTGCTGGAGCTGAGCCGCCGGGCGCTGGAACTCGGCTACGAGACGCTGTGGGTCGGCGACCACGTGTTGTTGCCTGAGAAGAGTTCTTCGGTCTATCCGCACACTGTGGACGGAGCCCGGCCGTTCCGCGCGGACACACCGTGGCTCGACCCACTGCTGCAGCTGACCTGGCTCGCCGGCGCGCTGCCCACCGCGCGGCTGGGCACCAGCGTCCTCATCCTGACGCTGCGGAACCCGGTCCTGATCGCCAAACAGCTCGCGACGGTCTCCTGGTTGACGGGCCGCCCGGTGTCGCTCGGCGTCGGCACGGGCTGGCTACGCGAGGAGTACGACGCGATCGGTGTTCCGTTCGAACATCGCGCCACCCGGGCGAAGAAGGCCATCGCGGAGATCCGGGAACTGCTCGCCCGCGGCCGGCGCGACTACAGCGTCCGCGGCGCGGACGACGAGCCGCGCACGACGAGTTTCCTGATGGCGCCTACCGCGCCGGCGCCGGTGGAGTTCCTCTGGGGTGGCTTCAGCCCGGTCGCGCTGCGGCTGGTCGCGTCCTCCTGTGACGGCTGGCTTCCCGCCAAGCAGAGCCCCGAAGAGCTGGAGGGACATCTGCGGCGGCTCAAGGACGCCTGCGATGACGCGCACCGCGACTTCGACGAGCTGAAGCTCGTCGTCAAACCCGGGCCCGGCCCGGACCCGCGGGCAGGCGGGATCGACAAGGACTCCCTCGCTGCCTATGCCGAGCTGGGTTTCCGCGAGGCGATCCTCGAAATGCCCTACGACACCGGCGGGCTTGCCGGAGCGGTGGCGACGCTCGAACGCGTCGCGACGCGCAGCTGGCCGTGAAAACCCCGAAGAAAGGACGAGGACAGTGCTCGAGGAATTGTTCGGCGTGGCAGGCAAAGTGGTGCTGGTGACCGGCGGAAGCCGTGGTATCGGCCTGGCCATCGCCGAGGGGTTCGTGAAATGCGGTGCCCGGGTCTACCTCTGCTCACGCAACGCGGAAGCCTGCGCGCTGGCCGAGAAGGAACTCTCCCAGTACGGCGAATGCCGCGCCATTCCCGCGGACCTCGGCACCGCGGAAGGACGACGCGCCCTCACCGCCGAGCTGACAGCTCGTGAGGACCGGCTCGACGTCCTGATCAACAACGCCGGCGCGATCTGGGCCGAAACCCTCGACGACTATCCGGAATCCGGCTGGGACAAGGTGTTCGACCTCAACGTCAAGGGGTCCTTCTTCCTCGTGCAGGCGCTCGTGCCGCTCCTGCGAGAGGCCGCCACGCCGGACGCCCCTGCGCGGGTCATCAACATCGGCTCGATCGACGGCTTCCACATCCCGCACCACGAGACCTACGCCTACTCCTCGTCGAAGGCCGCGGTCCACCAGCTCAGCCGCCACCTCGCCGCCCAGCTGGCGCGCGAGTCGATCACCGTCAACGTGATCGCCCCGGGCATGTTCCCGAGCAAGATGCTCAAGGGCACGGTGGAAAAGCACGGCGAGGCCGCTGTTCTGGCGCCCGTGCCGCTCAAGCGTTTCGTGTCTCCCTCGGACATGGCGGGAGCGGCGATCTACCTCGCGTCCCACGCGGGTTCGTACGTCACCGGCGCGGTACTGCCCGTCGACGGCGGTACCGCCACCACGCTCTGAACCGGGAGGGCCGCTGGCCGCCTGGGAGGCCCTGTGACGCGGGCCGCCCTGATGACCGAGGCGGGGCCGCCGTTCGTGCCGGGAAGGGAGTTCGCCCGGCATCCGCACGGGCAACCGGCGATGGCATCGTCCACAAACCCGGATTGCCAAGCACCTGCCCATGACCGAAACCCACCGGCTCGTCGAGCGCGGTCGGCTTCGCCGGCCACGGTACTGCCCGTCGACGGCGGTACCGCCACCACGCTGTAGCCCGGAAAAGCCACCGCCCGCCCGGCGAAAGTGCCGGGCGGGCGGTGACTTTGTGCCGAGGTCACCCCGTGACGAGGTGCTGTCCGCCGTCCACCACGAGCGCGGCGCCCGTGATGAAGGAAGCCTCTTCCGAGGCCAGGAACAGCGCCGCGTTCGCGACGTCCCACGCGGTGCCCCCGCGACGCCGCAGCGGCACCCGCGCGTTCCGCCCCGCGACGATCTCGTCGCGGGTGGCGCCGCCGCGGCCCACCTTGGCCTCCACCGCCATCGGGGTCTCCATCAGGCCGGGCAGGATGGTGTTGGCCCGGACTCCGTACTCGGCGTTGCGGATGGCCAGGTGTTCGGTCAGGGACACGACGCCGGCCTTGGAGGTGCGGTAGCCGACGGTCGGGTAGTCGGTGATCGCGGCGTTCGACGCGATGTTCGTGATCACCCCTGAGCCCTGCGCGCACATCACCGGCAAGGCGTGTTTACAGGCCAGCACCATGCCTTCGAGGTTGATCGCCATGATCCTGGCGAACGCGGCCGCCTCGATCTCGGTGACCGGCGCGTCCCCGGCGGCCTTCGCCACACCGACGTTGTTGTGCAAAACGTCGACGCGGCCCCACTTTCCGATGCAGGCGCGGACCATCGCGACGAGGTCGTCTTCGCTGGTGACATCGGCGCGGACGGCGATCGCGTCGCCGCCCGCGGCCGTGATCTCCTTGACCGTGTCCTCGGCCGCGGCGAGGTCGCGGTCCGCGGCGACGACCTTCGCGCCTTCTCGCGCATACAGGACCGCCGCGGCGCGGCCATTGCCGATCGTGGCACCGGGCAGCTGACCGGCACCGACGACGATCGCCACCTTCCCGGCCAGCCGCTGCCCCGCTCCGCTCATTTCTTCTCCGCGCTGAGGCTGTAGGTCACGAGCCGGCCGAGCGATCGTACGGCGCGGCGCGGGTCGGTGAAGGTGGGGATTCCGGCCGCCAGTAGTTGCTCGCGCGGCCGTCCGCTGCCGCCTGTCCACGCGACGAAGAAGGGCTTGCCCGTTTCCGGGTACGCGGCCTTCAAGGTCGCCACGATCTCCTCCGCTCCCCGGTCCGCGTTGCCGAGCACGACCAGCACGGCGTCGGTCTCGTCGTTGTCCCGGACCACCCGCAGGGTCTTCTCCAGGATGCCGATGTCGTTGATCATCGAGCCGGTCACGTCGATCGGATTGGCCGTGGAACCGAAGTACGGCAACAACTCCCCTACCCGTTCGCGATCGGCCGGATGCCAGGGCTCGACGACCAGGCCCGCCCGTACCGCGGCGTCGGTGGCCAGGGCGCCCGCACCGCCGCTGAGGGTGACGATCGTGAGCCTGCGCCCGGCGGCGCGGCGCCCACTGGTGAAGGCCAGCGCGGCATCGGCCATCTCCTCCATGCTTTCCACCCGCACCGCGCCGTGCTCGGCGACGGCGTGTGAGAAGGCGTCGTCGTCACCGGCCGTGCTCGCGGTGTGCGCTCCGATCGCCCTGGCCCCGGCCGGGGTGAGCCCGGATTTCAGCAGCACCAGGGGTTTGTGGTGCTCTTGGGCGGCGGACAGCAGCTTCTCCAGCGCGGGAAGATCGTCCCCGTCTTCGAAGTGCCCGAGCAGGACGTCCACATCGGACAGCGCGGCCAGCTCGGTCAGCAGCTCGATGACCGTGACGTCGGGCTGGTTGCCGGTGTTGGCGAAGTAGCGCACGCCGAGCCCGAGCGCGTTCATCGTGCTGTAGGTGAACGTGCCGACGGCGCCGCTCTGCGAGACCAAGGCGACCGGCGACTCCGGGCGTTCCCCCTCGGTGTCGAACGCCGTGGAGAACGTGGCGAAAGCACCGTGCGCGGCGGAAAACGTGCCCAGGCAGTTCGGCCCGACCAGCCGCATCCCGCCGCGGCGTGCCAGGTCCAGCAGACGCTGCTGCGCGGGCTGTCCGGCCTCGCCGATCTCCGAGAACCCCGAAGCGAAGATGATCGCCGCGCCGACCCCGGCCTCGGCACACCGCTGGACGGCCGTTTCCACCGAAGCCGCGGGCACCACGATGATGGCGAGATCGACCGGGCCGGGGACGTCCGCGATGTCGCTGTAGGCGGGTACGCCCTGTACTTCACGGTGCCGCGGGTTGATCGCGTAGATCCTGCCGCGATAGCCGTACTTCTTCAAATAGTCCAGTGGACGGCCGGAAAGCTTGTCCGGATCCGACGAAGCGCCGTACACCAGCACGCTTTCCGGCCGGAACAGCAACTCCGCGACGGGACGGCTCATGAGTGCACTTCACCCTTGAACACCGGCGCGCGGCGTTCCCGGTGCGAGGCGACACCTTCGACCACGTCGGGCCCGCCGAACCCGAGAAACTCCAGGCCCAGCGACGCGTCGAACAACGGACCCGCCTGGCGGTACCACTGGTTGAGCGAGTACTTCGTCCAGCGGATCGCCTCCTGCGCCCCGCTGCTGAGCTTTTCGGCGATCCCCCGCGCGGTGTCGAGCAGTTCGCTCTCGTCGACCGTCAAGGAAACCAATCCCGCCCGCTCGGCCTCCTCACCCGAGATCTTCTCGCACGTCAGCAGGAGGTACTTCGCCTTGGCCATCCCGCACAGCAACGGCCACACCATCGAAGCGTGGTCCCCGGCCGCGACACCGAGCCGGGTGTGCCCGTCGATGATCCGCGCGGTGCGCGCCGCGATCGAGATGTCGGCCATCAGCGCCACGACCAGTCCCGCGCCGACGGCGGGCCCATGAATCGCCGAGATGATCGGCTTGTTGCAGTTCAGGAGGTTGTAGAACAGGTCCCGCGACTCGCGCATCACGCGCATCCGCACGCCGTAGTCGGCGATCTGTGCTTCGATCAGATCGAAGCTGCCGCCCGCCGAAAACGCCTTGCCGGCGCCGCGGACCACGACGGCGCGCACCGCGGGGTCGGCGTCGATCACGGGCCAGATCTTCGCGATCTGGGTGTGCACGGTCTCGTCGACCGCGTTGAGATTGGGGCCGTCGAACACCACCTCGAGCACGCCGGGCTGAGTGTTCTCGAACGTGAGGCCCGAAAACTCCTTGTACTTGCCGAGCATCCGCTCCTGCCTTCCTTCTCGGGTGGTCAAATTCCCCGGCCGCCGGTGACTTCCAGGACGGCACCGTTCACATAGGACGCGAGCGGAGAGGCGAGGAACACCGCGGCGCCCGCGACCTCACTCGGTTCTCCCGCGCGGCCCAGCGGCACTTCCGCCTCCTTGGCGGCGAAGATCTCCGGTTTCATCGCCAGCGTCATGGCGGTGCGCACCAGACCCGGCTGCACCGCGTTCACGCGCACTCCGGAGGGGCCGAGCTCCTTGGCCGCGGCTTTGGTCAGGCCGACCAGGCCGGCTTTCGCCGCGCTGTAGTTGGTCTGGCCCGGGTTGCCGATCTTGCCCGACAACGAGGACATGTTGATCACACAGCCGCTCTTCTGCTTGCGGAACAGCGGCGCGACCGCCCGCGTCCCCAGCCACGCGCCCTTGAGGCTCACCCCGAGCACGAGGTCGAAGTCGGTTCCGGCGAGTTTGGCCAGGTATCCGTCGCGGGTCACGCCCGCGTTGTTGACCAGGACGTCCAGGCGGCCGAACCGGTCCAGGCACGCCTGGACCAGCTCCGCCTGATCCTGTTCGGACATCACGTCACACTGGCGGCCTTCGGCATCGCCGTTCAGCGAACCGGCCGCCGCCTTCGCCTTGTCACCGTCCACGTCGGCGATCAGTACACGCGCGCCTTCCGCGCTGAACGCCTCCGCGATGGCCAGGCCGATGCCCTGCCCGCCACCGGTCACGATGGCGACCTGGTCCTGCAGCAGTCCCACGATGTTCCTTCCGTTCGAAGATCTCTACGCGTTCGCGGCGGGGATGGCGTCCAGCGGGGTGGCCGGGTCGAGCGAGGACAGGTCGCCCACCGGTTCGCCGAGATGGCGCGCGCGGATCGCGCGGCGCATGATCTTCCCGTTCTTGGTCTTGGGCAACGTCTTCACGACGTGCAGTGAGGGGGCGAAAGCCTTACCCACGTTGGCCAGCGCGGTCGCGACGAGGTCGTCATTCCCCGCCTCGCCTCGCGGGACCACGAACGCCACCACGCGTTGACCGCGCTGGGCGTCCGGCACGCCGATCACCGCGGCTTCGGCTATGCGCCGGTCCTTGAGCAGCGCGGCCTCGATCTCGGCCGGGCCGACCCGCCTGCCGGAAACCTTGATCGTGTCGTCGGACCGGCCGTGGATCCGCCAGGTGCCGGACTCGTCGACGCTCGTGAGGTCGCCGTGCAGCCAGACCCCGTCCCATTTGCTCCAGTAGGTTTCGAGGTAACGCTCGCGGTCCTGCCAGAACGCGTGCGTCATCCCGGGCCACGTATTGTGCACGGTCAGTTCGCCGACCTGGCCGGTCACCGGTTTCCCGGCGGCGTCGAGCACCGCCACGTCCATGCCGGGCAGCGGCCCGTTGAACGACGCCGGTTCCGCGGGCAGGAACGGGTAGGCCACGAGGATGCCACCGCCGGTTTCGGTACCCCCGCTGTAGTTCACGATCGGCCGCCGGGAGCCGCCGACCTGATCGAACAGCCAGTGCCAGGTCGGGGAGTCCCAGGCCTCGCCGGTGGAGGCGAACGCCCGCAACCGGCTCAGGTCGCCGAAATCCTGGTCGCCGCGGGCCATCAGGGCGCGGGCGGCGGTGGGCGCGATGCCCTGGAAGGTCACGCCGTTCCGTTCGGCGATCTCCCAGAGACGGCCCGGCCCGGGGTAGTCGGGCACACCTTCGGTGAGCACGATCGTCGCGCCGAGCTGCAGCCCGCCCAGGATCATCAGCGGGCCGAGCATCCAGCCGAGGTCGGCGATCCAGGCGATCACGTCGTCGGCGTGGATGTCGAAACCGTACGCGAAATCGGTCGCCGCCTTCACGGTGAATCCCGCGTGCGAGTGCAGGATGCCCTTCGGCTTCCCGGTCGTCCCGGAGGTGTAGATGATCGTCAGCGGGTCGTTCGATTCGGTGTCGGCGACCGGCACGGGCGGCGGGTCCACCGGGAGCTCGTCCCAGTAGACGTCGCGGCCCGCGGTCATCGGCACCCCGTCCGCAAGGTGCCGCACCACGATCGCGTGCCGCACCGTGGGAGACTCCGCCAGGGCCTGGTCCGCGATGTCCTTCAGCGCGACCCGCTTGCCCCGGCGCGTGGTGCCGTCGGCGGTCACCAGCGCCACCGCGCCGGAGTCGCGAAGGCGTGCCGCCAGCGCATCCGGGCCGTAGCCGGTGAAGGCCGGTACCGAGATCGCGCCGAGCATCGCGCAGCCGAGGAAGGCCACGACCGCCTCGGGCACGACGGGCAGGAACAACACCACCCGGTCACCACGGCCGACCCCGAGCTGGGCGAGGTTCGCGGCGAACCGCCGGACCTGAGCGCTCAGCTCCCCGAAGGTCAGCGTCCGCCGTTGACCGCCGTCTCCTTCGTAGACCACGGCTTCCTTGGCCGCCAGGTCACTCTCGCCGTGCCGGTGTGCGCACAGAGTCGCCGCGTTGATCCGGCCCCCGGGAAACCATTGGGGGAACAGTCTTCCCGCGCTCTCGTCGACGACGCGCTCGAACGGCGTGGTGAACGTGATGTCCAGGTCCTCCACCACCGACCGCCAGAACCATTCCGGATCGGCGACCGACGCCTCGTGCAGTTCCTGGAGCCCGTCGAAACCCCAGCTCTTCATCGCCCGCAGCAACCGGCTGCGGGCACGGACGGTCTCATCCGGTACCCATGCCGGATGGGCGGCTGCCGCGGACGGCCCCGGTCCTCGCATCATCGGCTCCTCGTCACTTCCGGTGGTCACTTCGCCGCGGCGCCGGCCGCGTCGAGCTGACGGGCGTACTGGAGCACCTCGCGTGCTGTCTTGATGTGCGCGTAGTCGATGTGCATGTCCTCATAGCGCACGGCCGCGGCGCCTTCGGCCTCCGCCTTCTCGAAGGCGGCGATCATGCCCTCGTAGAACTCGATCTCGAACCGCGAGGGGCTGAACACCTCGTTCGCCACGGCGATGTGCGAGGGATGGATCAACACCTGGCCGCGGAACCCGAGTTCCCGGTTCTGGCGCGAGAAGTTCCGTGCGCCTTCGGTGTCGGTCAGGTCCTGCCAGACGCCGACGATCGGGAATTCCAATCCCGCCGCACGCGCCGCGAGCAACGCTTTGCTGCGCAGGTACATCGTTTCGGCGCCGGCGGGGGTGAACTGGAACCCGATCGACCGCGACACGTCCGCGTCCCTGGCCGTTCCGGCGAACAGTGTCGCCACCCGGGGCGAAGCGGTGGCGATCCGATCGCAGTTCGCATATGCCTCAGCGGTTTCCAGCGAGCACAGGAACTCCAGCTTCCCCGGCTCGACCCCGTTGCGGCGTTCGAAGTGCGTCACCAGTGCGTCGAAGCCGACGATGTCGTCCGGCCCGTAGGTCTTCGGGAGCACGAACCCGTCCAGGCCGGGGATCGCGACCGCCTCGATGTCGTCCCCGGACATGCCGGTGTCCAGCGAGTTCAGCCGCACATAGAGCGCGACGTCCGAGCCGGCCTTCCGCAGCCGGGTGATCGTGGCGGCCACTTCGGCACGGCCCTGGGCCTTGAGGTCGAGCGGAACCGAGTCCTCCAGATCGAGGATCAGCCCGTCCGCGCCGGCGGCCACCCCCTTCTCGGCCCAGTTCCCCCGGTGGCCCGGCACGAACAACAGTGAACGCAGTGGCCTCACGATACCTCCTCGTCGCGGCAGATGGCTGCAACAGTACACAATATATGATGCTGGAACAAGAACGGCAGGTGCGGAGATCGCTTCTAGCTGCATGTTTGGCGATTCAGCTAAATATATGATGCTTGCCAGAGGGTTCACATCGGCACAGCGACGTGATAGGAACTGAAAGCACGTGCACGACGATGGTGCGCCGAGGCGAAGAGGTGAGCAGGTGCGGCGAAAGCCCCTTCAGAACATCCGTGTCCTCGAGTTCGGGGGCTACATCTCCGCCCCCTACGCGAGCTCACTGCTCGCGGCGCTCGGAGCGGACGTCGTGAAAGTCGAGCGGCCGGGAACCGGTGAGGACTTCCGCCGCGCGCAGGACGACCGCAGCCCGTACTTCCGGCAGTACAACGCCGGGAAGCGCAGTTTCGCCGTCGATCTCAAGGATCCGCGCGGAGTGGAACTGGTCAAGGAGGTCCTGCCGCGGTTCGACGTGCTGCTGGAGAACCTGCGGCCGGGCAAGCTCGCCGCGCTCGGTCTCGGCCCGGACGTCTGCCGGGAACTGCGCCCGGATCTCGTGTACACCTCCGTCACCGGGTTCGGCGACGGAGGGCCGCTGCGCGCCCGCGCCGCCTACGATTCCATCGGCCAGGCCGTCGGCGGCATCTACTCGATCCTCAGCGACGCGGGTTCCGCCCAGATCTCCGGCACCTGCCTCGCCGATCTGGTGACCGGCCTGTCCACGGCCACCGGAATCCTCGCCGCGCTGGTCGGCCGGGCGGACTCCGGTCTCGGGGAACATCTCCAGACCTCGATGATGGAAGCGGTCAGCACCGTCACGATCGACGCCATCACCCAGTTCTTCGACGACGGGCACACCGACCCGGCCCGGCAAAGCCGCCACCCCCAGGCGCAGAACTTCTGCCTCAAGACCGCCTCCGGCGAGGACATCACCCTGCACCTGTCGTCGTCCCAGAAGTTCTGGCTGGCGTTGCTGGAAGCGATGGGCCGCCACGACCTCGCCGATGACCCGCGCTTCGTCACCTACGCGCGGCGCTGGGACAACTACTTCGAACTCGCCGAAATCGTGCAGGCCGAGTTCCTCCGGAAACCCGCCCGTGAATGGGAAAAACTGCTCAGCGAGGCCGATGTCCCGTTCGCCCCCGTACTGGGGATGGGCGGCTACCTGTCGCACCCGCAGACCGAATGGCTCGAAGTCACCGAACCCGAGACCGACGGCCTGGCGCTCGTGCGCCCGCCGTGGCGGTTTTCCGGCGCACGCCCGGAACGCGGCCGCGTCACACCGCGCGTCGGCCAGCACAGCCGGGAAATCGCGGCCGAGGTCTGCGGCGAGTCCCGTGTGGACGCACTCGTCGCCGCCGGCGTCCTGTTCACCGCAGACACCTCCGAAACCTCCGCAGCGGAAAGGGAAACCCATGCCTGACACACTCGCCGAACAGCTCGCCCGGTTCAGCGCCGCGACCGAAACCCCGAATCTCCCGGACGCGGTCGTAGCAGAGAGCAAGCGGCTCGTGCTGGACTCGATCGGCTGCGCGCTCGCCGCCACCGGAGAACCGCGCGGGCGCATCGGCATCGAGTACGGCCTGATGACCGGGGGTACGGGCGGGGACGCCACGATCCTCGGCACCGGTGACCGTACTTCGGTGTTCGGCGCCGCCTTCGCCAACGGTGAACTGATGAACGCGCTCGACTTCGACGCCGTCCTGCCGCCGGGGCACGTCTCGCCCTACGTCCTGCCCGGCGCGCTCGCGTTCGGGGAAAGCCTGGGGATCTCCGGCAGCGAACTGATCGCGGCCGTCGCGCTCTCCCACGAGATGAGCTACCGGTTCGGCAAGGCCATGGATTACCTGCGCGACACCAAGAACGGTGAAGTCGCGCTCTCCCCGGTGCTCGGGTTCAGCAGCACGGTGTTCGGCGCGACCGCCGCGATCGGCAAGGTCAAGGGCTACGACGCCGCCACGCTGGCGAACGCGCTGGCGATCGCGGCCAACATCTCGCCCGTCAACTCCCACCGTTCCTGGCTGGCCCACTCCCCCAGCTCCACGATCAAGTACCTGAACGCGGGCGTGCTCGTGCAGGCGGCATTGACCGCCGCGCATTTCGCCGAACTGGGCCACCGCGGCGACCTGCAGGTCCTGGACGACGCGGAGCACGGCTACCGGCGGTTCATCGGCACCGGCCGCTGGGTGCCCGAAACGCTCACCGACGGACTGGGCACCGAGTGGCGTTTCCCCGCCGAATCGACTCTCAAGCCTTACCCGCACTGCCGGATCCTGCACGCCCCGCTGGACGCTCTCACCGAGATCGTCGAGACCAACGACATCAAACCGGACGAGATCGACGCGATCCGCGCCTGGGGCGAGGCCTGGGTGCTGCACCCGGTGTGGCTCAACCGCGAGATCTCCCACGTGCACGACGCGCAGTTCTCCATCGCACACGGGCTCGCCGTCGGCGCGCACCGTGTCACCCCCAGCAAGGCCTGGCAGGACCCGGATCTGGTGTTCGGCAGCTCGGTGCGCGAGGTGATGGACAAGACCACCTTCCAGCCGCACCCCGACTGGGGCACCGAAATCGAGAAGCACCCGTCCAGCAGGCCCACCCGCATCGAGGTCGACGCGCGTGGCACGACGTTCAGCGCCGAACGCCGGTTCCCGAAGGGCAGCCCGTCCCCGGACCCCTCGACCCTGCTCACCACCGACGAGCTGGTCGCCAAGTTCCGCGTCAATGCCACAGGCGTCCTCACGGAGTCCGAAGTAGACAGTGTGCTCGGCTCACTGCTGGAACTGGAAAAGGTCGACGACATCAGCGGTCTCCTGCGCTCGCTCGGCGGCACGGCGGCCGCCCGGACCGCCTGATCGGCGTGTCCATTTCGGATCGCCGCCCGTCGCGCGGGCAGGCCGTGAACGCGGACCGGCCCGCGCGGTGGACGGGGGCGGGCTGCCTCATCCCGGCGGAAACGCGCACGCACCGGAAGCAGCTCCCCGAGGAGGCCGCCTCCTACGCCCGCGAGCTGATCATCTCGGGAGCGGTCCGCCCCGGTGAATTCCTGCGGCTGGAAAGCATCGCGCAGGCGGTCGGCATCAGCAACACCCCTGTCCGGGAAGGCCTGCTTACCCTGCGCAGCGAGGGTTTCGTCCAGCTCGTCCCGCGGCGCGGTTTCGTGGTCGCGCCCTTCACTCCCCAGGACGTGCGCGACCTGTTCTGGGCACAGGCCCGCCTCGCCGGGGAGCTGGCGGCGCGCGCGGCCCAGAGCATCACGGGAGAACAGCTCGCCAGGCTGGAGGCGAACCTCGAGGAGTACGAACGGGCGAGCGCGGCGGGAGACGGGGGCAGGCTGGCCGCGCTGGGGCACCAGTTCCACCGCGAGGTCAACCTCGCCGCCGGCTCACACCGCCTCACCCTGGTGCTGGGCTCGATCGTCAAACAGCTGCCGAACCGGTTCTATGCCGGGATCGAAGGCCAGGTCGACGCCACGCGCGACGAGCACCCACTCGTACTGGACGCCCTGCGCCGGCGGCAGCCCCGGCTGGCACGCGGGATCATGGAAGAACACATCGCCGAGCGCGCCGAAAGCCTCACCAAGCTCCTGGCCGGCCGCGGCCTGTGGTGACACGCCCGTTCGTTGCCGATCCGGCCACAGCCAAGGCGGAAAAGGGTGCTATGAGCAGGTCCGCCGGCGGTTGGTGTCCGCCTGCTTCCGGTCGGATCGGTAACACGCCGCGCCTGAGTACACCCGGCTCCCGCACGGCAGGTCCCGGTTTCCGTATGATGGGCCGAACATATCCCGTATCACATTAAGTATAGAGAGAACGATGGTCGACGCGAGCACAGTCCGCGGGCGCGGGTCACGACGGCAGCAGCTTCCCGAAGAGGTGGCCTCCTACGTCCGTGAGCTCATCATCTCCGGCGAGGTGCGGCCAGGAGAGTTCCTCCGGATGGAGCCGATCGCCGAAGCCGTCGGCGTGAGCAACACGCCGGTCCGTGAAGGCCTGCTTTCCCTGCGCAGTGAAGGTTTCGTCGAACTGGTGCCCCGCCGCGGGTTCGTCGTCGCGTCCTTCACCCGCCAAGACGTGCGCGACCTGTTCTGGGCACAGGCGCAGCTCGCGGGCGAGCTGGGCGCGCGCGCGGCCAAGACCATCACCTCCGACCAGCTGGCGGTGCTCGAAACCAACGTCGCGGACTACGAGCGGGCCTTCGACGCGGGTGACCAGGCCCAGCTCGCCGAGCTCGGGCACCAGTTCCACCGGCAGATCAACCTCGCGGCGAACTCGCACCGGCTGGCGCTGCTGCTCGGCACTGTCGTCAGCCAGCTGCCCAACCGCTTCTACGCCCAGATCGAAGGGCACGTCGGCGGCACGAGGGAAGCGCACCCGCGGATCCTCGACGCGATCCGCAAGCGGGCGTCCCGCCAGGTGCGCTCGCTTATTTCCGAGCACATTCTCGAAGGCGGCGAACAGCTCGTCGGCATGCTCGAAGAGCGTGGCATGTGGGCGGACTCGCCCAGCACCTCCTGACGGCTCACCGGTTCCAGACGCCGCGCCGCTCCAAGCTCTCGATCAGCTGATCCGCCCCTTCGAGCAGGTGCTCGGTCATCAGCTTCCGCGCCTTCTGGGGCTGCCTGCTCCGCAGCGCCCTCAGCAGCAGCGGGTGTGCCTCCCTGGTGCCCTCGACATGGCCCGTGATGGCTGTGTAGAAGCGGTTGGGCAGTTGCTTCACGATCGAACCTAGGAGCAGTGTCAGCCGGCGTGAATCCGCCGCGAGGTTGACCTCACGATGGAACAGGTGCCCCAGGTGGGAGAGCGCCTCGCCGTCGGCGGACGCATAGGCTTTTTCGTATTGTCCGAGATTGGCCTCGAGCCGGGCGAGCTGCTCCGGAGTGATCCGTTTCGCCGCCCGCGCGGCCAGCTCGCCGGCCAGCTGGGACTGCGCCCAGAACAGGTCCCGCAGGTCTTCCCGGGTGAACGACTCCACGACGAACCCGCGGCGCGGGACGAGGCGCACGAAGCCTTCGCTCTGCAGGATGAACAAGCCCTCGCGAACCGGCGTGTTGCTCACCCCGAGCGCGTCACGGAGCGCGTCCACGCGAAGGTAGTCCCCGGGCCGGACTTCGCCCGAGACAATCATTTCCCGGGCGTGAGCGGCCACCTCCTCAGGAAGCTGTGTCCGCCCGTTCGCCGCCCCTTTGGCGTACGCCGGGTCGTAGCTCATCAGGTGTCCCCCCTGCGCGAACGCCACGGTCACGCCGCGTACCGGTCCGGTCATCGCATCATGTATATCGGGTGCGCGCAGTGGACGGAACAGCGCCACCTCGCCGGGGTCCTCTGTTGCGATCGCCACGCTACGAGCGAGCGATTCCGCGTTATAAATATATAGTGCGTGATCTTGCAGAACCTTACGGACTACCGCTGGCCGGCCTGCGCATCGTGGAAATCTCCGGCTACGTCGCCACGCCCCTGTGCGGGATGACGCTTTCCCAGCTCGGCGCCGACGTCATCCGGGTCGAGCCCGTCGGCGGAGCACCCGACCGCGCCCGGCTTCCCCGCGCCGGCGGCGGGACCAGCCTCTACTGGACGGGACTGAACAAGGGAAAGCGCTCCGTCGAGGTCGATCTCTCCACCACCGCGGGGCGGGACCTCGTCACCGATCTGGTCGCCGGACGCGGCATCGTGCTGACCAACTCGGACCGGATCCTGCCCTTCGATTCCTTGCGCCGGGCCCGCCCGGACGTCGTGCGCGCGGTCCTGACCGGCGGCCGCGACGGCTCACCGGCCGTCGACTACACCGTCAACGCGGCGACCGGATTTCCTTACCTCACCGGCCCCGCCGAGGCCGGGCCGGTCAACCACGTAGTACCGGTCTGGGACCTCACAGCAGGTCTGTACCTCGCCGTCGGGTTGCTGGCTGCCGACCGCCGCAGGCAGCTGACCGGGGAACCACAACAGATCCGCGTCGCGCTGGAGGACATCGCCGTGGCCACGGCGGGCAATCTGGGCTACCTGGCCGACGTCCAGCTCGGCGGGCAGGAACGCACCGCCGACGGCAACCACGTCTACGGCACTTTCGGCCGTGACTTCCAGACCTCCGACGGCAAGCGCGTCATGGTCGTCGCCCTGACGAAGCGGCACTGGCACGATCTCGTCGAGGTGACCGGCACCGGCGCCGTGGTCACCGCCCTCGCCGAAAGCCTCCCCGCGGACTTCGGGGACGAAGCGGATCGCTACCGGCACCGACGCCTGCTCGGCAGCGTCTTCGAAGGCTGGTTCGAAACACGCACCGCCGCCGAGATCGCCACGGCACTGGACAAGACCAGGGTCCTGTGGTCGTCGTACCGGTCCTTCGCGGAGCTGGCCCTGCACGAAAACCCGTTGCTGCACCGGCTCGATCAGCCCGGCGTCGGGGAACACCTGGCGCCGGGCTCGCCGATCGCCGTGGACGGGCATCAGGCGCCGGCACGGCCCGCCCCCGGCGTCGGCCAGCACACCGCGGAAGTCCTCCGTGACGAGCTGGGGATGTCCGAGTCCGAGATGGCGAAACTCGCCGGCGCGGGGGTGATCGGACCACAGGCCTGACGGGCGGCGGTCAGCCCTCGTGGTCGTGTTCGACGAGGGCCCGGATCACCTTTCCGTCGCGCACATCGGCATAAGCCCGGGCGATTCCGTCCACTGTGTACCGTTGGGTGATCAGCTCGTCGAGCTTGAGCCTGCCCTCCTCGTAGAGCCGGGCAAGCCGCGGAATGTCGTAATGCGCGTTGCACCCACCGAGCAGCGCGCCGCGCACGCTGACGTCGAAGAAGGTCACGCGGTTGCCCGGCAATCGCAGGTTGACATCCGACGCCTCGTCGGCGGTCGCGGTGAGCACGAGGCGAGCGCCCTTGCCGGTGGCTTCCAGCGCCCCCAAGGTGATCTCGGGCCGAAGGACCCCGACGGTCACGATGACGACGTCGGCACCCGAACCGCGCGAGAGATGCCTGCCCAGTTCTCCCGCCTCTTCGAGGTTCGCCGCGGTATGCGTGGCGCCGACAGAGCGGGCGAACTCGCGCTTCCACTCGACGGGGTCCACGGCCACGACATGGCTCGCCCCCTTGAAGGCCGCCCCCTGCACGGCGTTGATCCCCACGCCGCCGATCCCCGCGACGATCACCGTGTCGCCCGCCTGCACCTCACCGACGTACTCGGCCGAACCCCATCCCGTGGGCACGCCACAACTGAGCAGCGCCGCGACGTCCATCGGGAACCACTCGGGGATCTTGACGCACGACGCCTGCGAGACGACGACGTGGTCGGCGAAGGTCCCGAGCATGCAGAACCCGCCCAGCGGTTCCCCGTCGAGCGAGGCCCGGAAGGTCCCGTCCGGCATCGCCCCGGTCGGGACGTGCGCCGTGTAGTCGCACATCCGCGACCGGCCCGAGGTGCAATACCGGCACACGCCGCACTGCGGCAGCACGGAAAGGATCACGTGATCGCCCGGGGCGAACCGGGTGACGCCCGGCCCGACGGCCTCGACGACCCCCGAACCCTCGTGCCCGCCGATCAACGGGTACCGGCCTCCGGTCCCCGTTCCGCCATGCCGCCGGTGTTCGTCCGAACGGCACAGCCCCGCGTACCGCACCCGGACGAGCACCTCCTCGGCACGGGGTGCCTCGACCTCCAGGGTCGCGGTCGTCCAGTCGGCCAGTGGCGCCGTGAGCACCGATGCCTGGACCTTCATGTCACCAACCTCTCCGGAAACCCTGAGTCACCACCGGTGGCGGCTCAGGTGTAGGGCAGCGCGCGCTCGGTCGTGAGGTCCCAGACCACGGACTTGTGGCGGGTGAATTCCCGGACCGCCGCGATGCCGAACTCACGGCCGAAGCCGCTGCGTTTCATCCCGCCGGAAGGCACCGTGGGATGCAGGGCGCGGTGGGCGTTCACCCAGACCGTGCCCGCCACCAGATGCCCGGCAAGGTAGTGGATCGTCCGGGCGTCATTGCCCCAGATCTGCGAGCTCAGCCCGAAACTCGTGGCGTTGGCCCGCGCGAGCGCCTCGTCGATGTCCGAGTACGACAGCACGCTTGCCATCGGCCCGAATGCCTCGGTGGTGGCGGCGGGGTTGTCGTCGGTGACATCGGCCAGCACCGTGGGCTGGTAGAAGGAGCCCGCGGCGAGCGGGCCGTCTTCTGCCGGTGCACCGCCGGTCATCACCGTGGCCCCCGCGGCGACAGCCCGCCCGACGAGCCCGTGGACGTGGTCGCGTTGCCGCCTGCTGATCAGCGTGCCCATCTCGGACCGCTTGTCGGCGGGCAGCCCCACCCGTACCGCGGCGGCCCGCTTGGCCAGCTCCTGTGTCACCTCGGCATACCGGGATTCGTGCACCAGGATCCGCGATCCGGCGATGCAACTCTGGCCGCTTTTGACGAAGTTCGAATGCAGCACCGAAGGCAGCGCGAGCTCGAGATCCGCGTCCGGCAGGAGGATTGCGGGACTCTTGCCGCCGAGTTCCAGCACCACCGGCGCGATGGTGGACGCCGACTGCCGGATCACCGCCTGGCCGGCACCGGGACTGCCGGTGAACGACACCATCCCGATGGCCGGATGCTCGCACAGCAGCGGGCCTGCCGTCTCGCCACGACCGGTCACCACGCTCACGACCCCGGGCGGTATTCCCGCCTCGAGGGCGAGTTCGGCCATCCGGAAGGTCGAGCCCGGTGCCTGCTCGGCGGCCTTGTACACGATGCAGTTGCCCGCGACCAGCGCCGGCCCGCCCTTGACCGCCACGAACACGATATTGGCGTTGTAGGCGTTGATTCCCGCGACGACGCCGAACGGCTCGTCCATCCCGTAGGCCACCCGGCCCGGGTACCGCGAGAACGTGGTGCCTTCCAGCTTGTCCGCCAGTCCCGCGTAGTAAGTGAGCACCCGCACGGCGGTGTCGATGTCGCCCAGCACCTCCTTGCGGACGTGCCCGACCTCGGCGAGTTCGAGTGCCGCGAGCTCCTCACGGTGCGCGGTGATCCGATCGGCCCACGACCGCAGCAGCGCGCCACGGACGTCCGGCGCGGTATCCCGCCAGGTTCCAGTGAAAGCCCGCTCCGCCTGCGCGACGACCATGTCCACTTCGGACGAACGGATCTCGTGCGCCTGGCCGATCACCGCACCGGTGGCCGGGTTCTCGACGTCGAAGTCTTGAGCGTCGGCCGGCAGCACGTGGCCGTCCGCGCCGAGGTATCCGGTCCGCGTGCCGATTGTCACGTTTGTCACGCACAATATATTAAACGTGAAACGGCGTAAGGTCCATCCCCGGACCGGAGAAAGGGGATTCGGATGGCAGCGAACGGCTCGTACATCGAGGAATTGTTCGGCGTCCAGGGAAAGCGTGTCGTCGTGACCGGAGGTGTCCGCGGGATAGGCCGCGCCATCGCGCAAGGTTTCGTGGACGGCGGGGCGGACGTCATCGTCACTTCGCGCGGCGCGGAGGATTGCGTCAAGGCCGAAGCGGAGCTCGGCAAGACGGGCCGCTGCCGCGCCCTGCGGGCGAATCTGTCCACAGTGGAGGGTTGCCGGACGTTCGCCGCTGAGATCGGGTCGCTGCTGCCCGCACTGGACGTGCTGGTCAACAACGCGGGCGCGCAGCACGAACAGCCACTGCCCGAGTTCACCGAGGAAGGCTGGGACCAGGTACACGACGTCAACGTCAAGGCGCCGTTCTTCCTTGTCCAGGCCCTGCTTCCGCTACTGGAAGCGGCGGGCTCCGCCGAGGCGCCCGCGCGGGTGATCACCGTCGGCTCCGTCAATGCCCTGCGCGCGGCGAAACGGGACGTGTACGCGTACTCGTCGTCGAAGGCGGCCGTACATCACCTGAGCACACATCTGGCGGCCCGGCTCGCACCGGATATCACGGTCAACGTACTGGCGCCCGGGATGTTCGTGACCGGAATACGCCGGGAGGGCAAGGATTATCCCCGGGATCCGTCCGTGCTGGCCGAAGTGCCCTTGGGCCGGTTCGTCGGTCCGTCCGACGTCGCCGGAGCCGCGCTCTACCTCGCGTCAGCGGCCGGATCCGGGCTCACCGGGGTGATGCTGCCAGTCGACTGCGGGCTGGCCACCACCCGCTGAGCGGTCCCGCGTGGCGCTATCGGCGTACTCCGATCAGCCGGGGATCGATAGCGCCACCGGGACTCGCCACCGCGGACACCGTCACCGCGCCGAACGCCCCCGCGCGGTCGAACACCACCGCCGTGCCGGTCGCGATCCCGTCCTCGGCGAACCGGTGCTCGGCGGCCAGCCCGATGCCCTCCCCGGGCGCCGGCAGCCTGCTGACGACGAGACTGGCGTCGGCGTTGATGAACTCCACGCCGAACTCGCCCCAGTTGGCCACCATGTTCACCACGTCCGTGGCCATCGCGGTGAGCTGGAAAGGGCTCGGTTCCTCAGCTGCCACGAGCCGGACCGGTGCGAGCCAGACCTGCTTGCGGCGCTCGTTCTGGTGCGGGTCGGGCAGCGGCGTCCACCCCACACCTTCGCTGTAGTACAGCCGTTCCTCAGAGCTTCCCGGCCGCATTCCGGGCGGCGGCGGCACGAAATCCAGCCGCGGCGAAAAGACCTTGCCCTGCGGGGCTGTCGTCTCCGTGAGGAAAAGCGCGCCGGCGCGGGCGACCTCACGGCCATCCTGGCGCAGCACCGCATCGATCAAACACACCTGCCTGCCCGCTCGGACGATGGTCGCCTCCGCCGTGCACGGCGCCATCGCTGCCGGGCGGAACAAGTCGACGCGCCAGCGGACAGGCCGTCGCGCCACCCCGCCCGGACCCGGCGGCACCACCTGTTCGACCGCGCGGGCCAATGCTCCGCTGACCGCGCTTCCCCGCATCTGCCCGCCGTCGCCCCACAGGCTGTCGGCCGATGAACACGGAACCAGCGTGTCCCCGGTCCCCGTAACCTCGAAGTAAGCCTGGCTCATGCTCGCGACGCTATCACCCTGATCACGCTTAATATACGATCGCCATCCGCCGTCACCGCCTGCATCCGGCACGGCCGGGAACGCGGGACCCCCTTGACCTCTCATACACGCATTATATATTAAGTTTGCCTTGTCCATGTCTCCGCACAGACAGGAACCCCGGCCATGCCGATCAGTGAAGATCGCGCCCCTGCCCCGTCCGAACCGGATACGACCTCAGCCGACCGCCGTGACTTCCGGCGGATCGCGATCGCCAGCCTCGTCGGCACGCTGATCGAGGGTTACGACTTCGTCCTCTACAGCCTGGCCGCGGCGCTCGTCTTCCCGAAGGTGTTCTTCCCTTCGCTGGGCCCGGCGGCGGGCACGATCGCTTCGCTCGCCACACTCGGCGTCGCGTTCGCCGGCAGGCCGATCGGCGCGATCCTGTTCGGGCACTTCGGTGACCGGCTCGGCCGCAAACGCACCCTGATCGCCACGGTCACGGGCATGGGCCTGGGCACCACGCTGATGGGTCTGATCCCGTCCGCGGACACCATCGGGATCGCGGCGCCGATCCTCATCGTCGTGCTACGCGCCATCCAGGGCATCGCGATCGGTGGTGAATGGGCCGGGGCCGTGCTCTTCGTGACGGAACACGCGCCCAAGGAGCGCCGCGGGCTGTACGCGATGTTCCCCCAGCTCGGGCATTCGATGCCGAACGCGCTTTCCGCGGGCACCTTCCTGCTGGTCGGCCTGCTGGTGAGCCCCGAGACCTTCCTTGCGTGGGGCTGGCGGGTGCCGTTCATCGCGAGCGTCCTGCTGCTCGCCTTCAGCCTCTACATCCGGCTCAGGGTGGAAGAAACCCCGGTCTTCAAGAACCAGCAGAAGCGTGGCGGCACGTCTGGAGTTCCGTTGTTCGCCGCCTTCCGCAGGCAGCCGGGCACGATCCTGCGCACGGCAGGGGTTTCGCTCACCGCGCTGACCTTCGTGTACGTCGGCAACGCCTTCGTCGCCAACTACGGGGTTGGTTCGCTCGGCCTCTCCCGCAACGCCGTCCTGGCGATGGGCGCCGCGTCCGGACTGGCGTTCGCGATGTTCACGATGCTGAGCGCGGTCCTGTCCGACCGGTTCGGCCGTCGCCCGGTCATCGGCGGCTCACAGATTCTCGGCGTGGTGTGGGGCCTGGTGCTCTTCCCGTTGCTCGACACCGGTTCGGTCGCCGCCTACGGGCTCGCCATGTGCCTCACGATGGCCATCGCCGGACTCGGGTACGGCGCCATCGGCGCCTTCGTGCCCGAACAGTTCCCGACCGCCTATCGCTACACGGCCGCCGGTATCGCCTACCAGATCACCGGCGTGATCGGCGGCGGCGTCGCGCCCCTGCTGGCCCCGGTGATCATCTCCGCGCAGGGCACCACCGTCTTCGGCATCGTGCTCGCGGCTATCTCCGCCGTAGCCGCGGTCTGCACCTTTTCCTTACGTGAGACCGGAAAAGACGACCTCGACGGGCAGCACGCGGACGAGCAGGCCGGCCACACCCTGGCACAGCAAGGAGAACGATGAAGACCCACACGACCCTGTTCCTCGACGGCGAGTGGGTTCCGTCCCAGGGCTCCGGGCGGATCGACGTGATTTCGCCGTGGACCGAGGAAATCACTGGAACGGTCCCTGCCGCGACGACCGGCGACGTGGACCGCGCGGTGGCCGCGGCACGCCGGGCGTTCGACGACGGCCGGTGGGCCCGCACGGAACTCGCGGAGCGGATCGCCGTCCTCCGGCGAGTCCGCGAGGCCCTCGTCGCGCGACGGCAGGAGTTCGCCGCTCTCATCACCGACGAGATGGGCTCCCCCATCGCGCAGTCCAGCGCGATCCAGATCGGTGCTCCCCTCGCGCTCCTCGACACCTACACCGAACTGGCCGCGAGCTACCCGTTCGAGGAGATCCGGTCCGCGGCGTCGGGAAGCGCGCTCGTCACTCGCGAGCCCGTCGGCGTGGTCGCGGCGGTGGTGCCGTGGAACGTCCCGCTCACCGTCACCGTCCAGAAACTGGCCCCGGCACTGCTGACCGGCTGCACGGTCGTGCTCAAGCCCGCGCCCGAAACACCGCTCAGCGTTTACGCCCTCACCGAGCTCTTCCGGCAAGCCGGGCTGCCGGCCGGGGTGCTCAACGTGGTTCCAGCCGGCCGGGAGGTGAGCGAGTACCTCGTGGGGCATCCCGGGGTCGACAAGGTGACCTTCACGGGATCGACCGTGGCAGGCAGGCGGATCGCCTCCGTCTGCGGCGAGCACCTCAAGCGGGTCACCCTGGAACTGGGAGGCAAGTCCGCGGCCGTGGTGCTCGACGACGCCGACCTCGACAGCACCGTCGAGGCTTTGCGCCTGGGTTCACTGCGCAACAGCGGGCAGATCTGCACGCTCAAGACCCGGCTGCTCGTGTCGCACCGCCGCCACGACGAGTTCGTGGATCGTCTTCGTGGTCTGCTCGCCTCGATGCCGGTCGGCGATCCGCACGATCCGGCGACGCAGATCGGCCCGATGGTGACCGCGCGGCAACGTGACCGCGTCGCCGGATACATCCGCATCGGTCGTGAGGAGGGCGCCACCGTGGTGGCCGGTGGCGGTGAGCCCACGCAACCGCGGGGCTGGTTCGTCGACCCGACGATCTTCACCGGCGTACGGCCGGACATGCGGATCGCGCAGGAGGAGATCTTCGGCCCGGTCCTCGCGGTGATCTCCTATGCCGACGAGGAAGAAGCCATCGCCATCGCGAACAACTCCTCCTACGGGCTCAATGGCGCGGTGTTCACCCAGGACCCCGGGCACGGGCTGGCCGTCGCGCGGCGGATCCGCACCGGGACCGTGGAACTCAACGGCAATCCGGCCGGGTTCCACGCCCCGTTCGGCGGGTTCAAGGCCAGCGGGATCGGCCGGGAAGCCGGCCGTGAAGGATTCGAGTCCTATGTGGAACCGAAATCGTACGGACTGCCGCCGGAATTCGCGGCTTCGCTGAACCAGGAAGGGAAATCGTGGACGACCTCCAGCGTCTCGTGATCGAGCAGGCGTGCCGGCAGCTGATGGCGCGCTATTGCCTGCACCTCGACCACCTGGAACTCGACGAGTTCGCGGGTCTCTGGGCCCCGGACGGGGTCTACAAACCCGCAGCGTCACCGGAGCGGATCGTGGGGAGGCCGGCGATTCTCGAGTGGGCGCACGCTTACCCGAAGAACCGTTTCGGCCGGCACTTGTCCGCCAACGAGGTGGTCGACGTCGTCGACGCCGAGCACGCGACGGGATCGTCCTACGCGGTCGTGTTCCGCGAGCCGGACCCGCGTCCGGGAATCCTCTCCTCACGGGTGACCCCGCGCAGCGTGGCCGAATACCGCGACGAATTCCGGCTCACCGAAGGAGGCTGGCGGTTCGCCTCGCGCGTCTACCGGATCAACTTCCTGGAAGCCGGCGAGCCGAACAGGCCGGCGCCTAGCTTTTAGCTGCCCCGCAAGGCTTCTCGATGCTCGGGCGCGGCGATCGCGACGAGCCGCCGGGCCCGCTCGGCGGCCGTCGTGGCGCGCAGATCCGCCAGACCGTACTCGGTGGCGACGATATCGATGTCGCTTTGCGGCGAGGTCGTCGGCCCGTCGAGCTGCGGCACGATCGAGCTCCTGGTACCGGACGGGTCGGTGGACGGCAACGCGACCACAGCCAGCCCGGAGCGGGCGAGGCGGGCCGCACGGAACAGATCGACCTGCCCGCCGACCGCACCGAGATAGCGGCCACCGAGCGCCTCGGCGTTGACCTGTCCATAAAGGTCAACCTGCAGCGCGGAGTTGACCACGACGAACGGGTCACAGGACGCGAGCGCGGCCGGGTCCAGGAGTTCGCCCGGGGCAACGAATTCGACACCCGCGTTGTGGTCGACGAAGTCGTACAAGCGGCGGCTGCCCAGGGCCATACCGGTCAAACACGCTCCGGCGGCTCCCACGTCGACCGCTCCATTGTCGACGAGTTCCAGGAGCCAGTCCCCGATCAGCGCCGACCGCACCCGCAACCCGGACCGCTCCCGCAACGCCCCGGCGATCTCTCCCGGCACCGCGCCGATACCGAGCTGAAGGCTCGCCCCGTCGGGAACGAGATCCGCCACGATCGCGCCGATCGCCTTCTCGGCGGGCCCTGCCGCCCTGGACGGTGAAGTCGGCAACGGCGACTCCGACCGGATCGCCGCAGTGATCCGGTCGCGGTGGATACGCGGTGAGCTGGTGGTTTTCGGCGCGTTCGGATTGATCTCGGCCAGGATCACCCGTGCCTTTCGCATCGCGTCGGCGAGATAACCGATGGACGGGCCGAGGCTGTGGTACCCGTCCTCGTCGGCCGGAGGCAGCTGGACCAGGACCACGTCGACGGGCAGGGTTCCGTTCCGGATGTAGCGGGCGAGGCTCGACAGGTGGCAGGGCAGGATCTCCAGTGCACCGGCGGCCGCGAGTTTCCGCAGAGATCCGTGCGCCGCATAGGATTTGACCGCCGGTCGTCCTGGTTGGACGGTCTGCCACGCTTCGTTCAGGCTGTAGCCGCATAAAACCGTGAGCGGATCGAGCTTCCCGGCGGCCGCCAGGAGATGCCCCACCAGCTCCCGTGGTTCGGCGGCGGCCTCGGCGACGGCGACGTGATCGCCGGGACGGATGTGATCGAGGATCGAGAATCCGGGCATCCCGCCTCACCAGCCGCCGAAGGACAGGCCGCCGTTGACGCTCAGGGTCTGCCCGGTGACCTGGCCCGCCGCGCCCGACGCCAGGAAGGCGACCGCGTCGGCGACATCCCCGGCGTCCGGCGGAGCACCCCACGGGAACCGCGCCACCGCTTTCTCGAACAGCCGCCGCTGGAAGCTCTCCGTGGCGAAAATGCGGTCCCAGGAAGGGGTTCCGGCGGTGATCGTCATCGCGACGCTGTTGACCCGGATCTTCCACCTGGCCAGTTCCTTGGCGAGGGTCTTCGTCATCGAGATGACTCCGGCCCCCGCGGCGCCCATGATCGACTCGCCGCCGGTCGCCGTGCGCGCCGCGTCCGTCGTGAGCATTACGACGGCTCCTCCGCGCACCCGCAAACCCGGCAATGCCGCGTGTACCGGAAAAACGCGCGGGAAGAAACGGCTCGCGAAGGCCTGCGAAAGCTGCTCGCCGGTCATCTCGGCGAACGGTGTCGGCCCTTGTCCCCCCGGCGCGCCCGCGCTGATCAGCAGATCGATCGCACCGTGCTCGTCGACCACACGGGACGCGACCCCCGCGATGCTGTCGTAGTCAGCGCAGTCACCCGCGACGAACTCGGCACGGTCAGTCACTTCGCCCAGCCGGCGCAGGGCTTCCGCCCCACGTTCGGCCGAACGGCCGTTCACCACCACCGTGGCTCCACGCTCCGCAAGGCGCAGCGCGCTCACCAGCCCGACTCCGCTCGTCGCGCCGGTGATCAGCGCGACCTTCCCAGTCAGCTCGGTCGTTCCGGCCTTTGCTTCGTTGTCCGCCACCAACGCGCCTCCCAATCCGTATCGGACGGACGCGCGCGGGTTTCGCCGCCGCGCGACCGTCCTCACTCGGGAGCATAATATATTATGTTCATCTGATGGAGGAAGCCTACTCCGAGCGCTCCCCCGCCGGATTTTTCACGGAGGCGGCATCCCGGGAGCCCGCCCATGCCGGCAACAGCGCGAGCGCGTCGGCCGAAGGGCTGCCGGGCTCGGCGCTGTAGGTGACGATCGACAAGCCGGCCTCGCCGGGCAGTTCGAACACGTCGAAGGACACTTCGACCAACCCGACGCCCGGGTGCCGGAACGACTTCACTCCGGTTCGGTGGATGTGCACGTTGTGTCGCGCCCAGTCCTTTTTGAATGACGCGCTGCAGGCCGAGAGTTCGCCGATCAACGCGGTGAGCTTCTCGTCCAGCGGGTTGCGCCCGGCTTCCATCCGCAGGATCGCCGACGTCGTGCGGCGCGCGAGCGGCCAGTCCACGTAGTAGTCCTGGGCGCGCGGGTCGAGGAAGATGAACCGCGCGATGTTCGGCGGCCGCTCGGTGTCGAAAAGCGGGGCGTACAGCGCCCGCCCGAGTGAGTTCGCGGCCACGAGGTCCTGGCGGGCGTTGTTCACGATCGCCGGGACGTCCATCGCGTCCAGCACCCGCTGCACCGAGGACCGCACCCCGGCCGGGCTGCCCGCCGCGCGACGGCGGCGGGCGCCCGTCGCGGAGACCGCCCTGGCCAGGTCGAAGAGGTGGGCGCGCTCGGCGTCGTTGAGCAGGAGCGCTTGGGCGACGGCGTCGAGCACGCTCTCCGAAGCGCCGGCGATGTTGCCGCGCTCGAGCTTGGTGTAGTAATCGATGCTGACACCGGCCAGCATCGCCACCTCCTCGCGGCGCAGGCCGGGCACCCGCCTGTCCCGGTCGTACTGCGGCAGGCCCACCTGCTCGGGCGTCACCTGAGCACGCCGGGTGACCAGGAAGTCACGGACGTCTTTCCTTCTGTCCATACCACCAGGCTAAACAGGCCGCGCCGGTGCTGGGAGGTTCTGCCAGGACCCCGAACCGGTGATCAGAGAGTGAGCAGGGCCTTGATGGCCCGGCGCTCGTCCATGGCCCGGTACGCCTCGGCCGCCTCGTCCAGGGGCAGGGTCAGGTCGAACACCTTGCCCGGATCGATGCGACGCTGCCAGATCTTCTCGATCAGCTCGGGCAGGAACCGGCGCACCGGCGCCGGGCCACCGTGCAGGTGCACCCCGGAGAAGAACAGCTCCAGGCCGGGCAGCTCCACATCGTGCGAAACACCGACATACCCGACATGACCGCCGGGCCTCGTCGACCGGATCGCCTGCATCATCGACTCCTGCGTGCCGACCGCCTCGATCACGCTGTGCGCGCCGAGCCCGCCGGTCAGCTCCTTGATCCGCTCGACGCCTTCGTCACCACGCTGCTCCACGATGTCGGTGGCACCGAACTCGCGCGCCAGCTTCTGCCGGTCGGCGTGGCGGCTCATCGCGATGATCCGCTCCGCGCCGAGTTCCTTCGCCGCCAGTACACCCAGCAGCCCGACCGCGCCGTCACCGACGACGGCGACCGTCTTTCCGGGCCCGGCCTCCGCGGCCACCGCGCCGAACCAGCCCGTGCCGAGGACGTCGGACGCCGCGAGCAGGCTGGGAATCAAGTCCTCCGGCGGCGTTCCCGGCGTCGCGACCAGGGTGCCGTCGGCCAGCGGGACGCGTAGTTTCTCGGTCTGCGAACCGATCCCGCCCATCGGCACCGCGTGCACGCACCGGCTCTGGTACCCGGCCCGGCAGATCTCGCAGGTGTTGTCGGAGGCGAAGAACGAACCGACCACGAACTGGCCGGGCTCGACGTTGCGGACCTCGCTGCCGACCTCTTCGACGACACCGACGTACTCGTGGCCCATCGGGGCCGGGCCGGACACGTCTTCGATGCCGCGGTAGGGCCACAGATCGGACCCGCAGACGCAGGCCGCGGCGACGCGGATGACCGCGTCCGTCGGCTGCTCGATCCTGGGATCCCGGCGCTCCTCGACCCGGACGTCGCCGGGCGCGTGCAGAATCACGCCACGCATTTCACCACTCCTTGTCAGTCGTTTGTGGACAGTCGAGAAACGAGCCGCGACTACCCGTCACGCTAGGCGGTCACACAGCTCGTTGGGAGGTTCTGCCGGAGCCTCCCCTGGTTCACTCGCCGGACACCACCCGGCCGGGCCGCTCTCGCCCAGCGAAGAAGCCAGCGCGAAACCCGCCAGCCAGGAACCGATCGCGGTCCCGAAGTTGAACGCCGCCGTGCTCAATCCCGACGCGAGGGTGGGTGCGTCCCGGCCGAACCGCACGGCGAGCGAGATCAGCACCGGATTCGCGGTCATCCCGGTGAACCCGAGCACAGCAACGAGAATCACGGCGAACAACGGTCGTCCGGAAAGGACACACAGCGCGACCAGCACGACCGCGGTCGTGATCGCCGCCACGATGGTCGTCACCGGCCAGCGCACCCACCGCGAACCCGGCCAGTACCAGCGGCACGAACCCGTCCGCGATCCCGGCTCGTTCGGTGAGCAACGGCGAGATGAAGCTGTAGGTCGCCAGAACGCTCCCCGTGGTGGTCGCACATGCCGCCAACGCCAGCCACAACCGGCCCGAGCCGACCGCCGCGAACTCCGATTCGACCGACGAGGCCTGAAGATCCGGGCCGTCGTGCGGAACAGCGCGCCGCACCAGCGGCACGGCCAGCATCGCGAGCACGGCTAAGGCCCAGAACGGGCCACGCCAGCCCACCAACTGCCCGGCGAAGGGCACCCAGGGGAACACCGACGACATTCGCCAGCATGCCACCCCCGAGTACCACGCCCAGCGCCCGTGAACCGGCGGCGGGCCCGACAGCGCGCGTGGCCACCACAGCGGCCACCGCCCAGAAAGCCCCCGTGGCCAAGGCACTCAGGAACCGGGCGACCAGCAACACGGTGAAGCTCGAACCGAGCGCCACGACCACGTGCGTGGCGGCGAACGCCAGCAGGGCCAGCACCAGCGTCCGCCGATGAGGCAGCCGCCGCGTCGCGACCGCCATCGTGGGCGGGCCGACGATCATGCCCAACGCGAACGCCGTGATCAGCAGCCCCGCGTGCGCGACGCTCACGCCGAGGTCGTGGGCCAGCTCCGGCAGCAGACCCGCGATGACGAACTCGGTGGTCCCCATGAGGAACGTCCCAGCACCGAGAACGTAAGTCAGCCAGGGTAACCGGACCGTCTTCTGGTCGAAAGTAGTCACGGAACCGAAGCCAGGAGCCGCATCGTCCACTTGGGAGGGCTCGGCTCGCCCCTCAGTCCCGGGCGGAGACCAGCCCTTCGGTCGCCGCCCAGGTGGACAGCAGCTGGAGTCGCTCGGCCGACGGTGTATCCGGGGCGGCGGCGTACGCGGTGAGAGTGAGCCCGGCATCCGCCGTGAGGTCCATCGCTTCGAAGTTCAGGGTCAGCTCGCCGACGACGGGATGGCGGAAGGATTTCGTTCCGGTGCGGTGCAGGCGGACGTCGTGCGCGGCCCATCGGACCCGGAAGTCCTCGCTGCGCGTGCACAGTTCCCCGACGAGGTCGGTCAGGTCCCGGTTGTGCGGGTCTCGGCCGGCTTCGGTGCGCAGGATCGCCACCGAGGTGTGACAGGACTTGTCGTAGTCGGGAAAGTAGTCGTGCGCGGCCGGGTCCAGGAAACCGAACCGGGCCAGGTTCGGCGGGGTGGCGCCGCTGGGCCGGGTCGGGCTGTCGAACACGGGTGAATACAGCGCGCGGCCGAGCAGGTTGGTAGCGAGGATGTCCAAGCGGCCGTTGCGGATGAACGCGGCCGTGGTGGTCATGCTGTCCAGGATCTGGTGCACCACCGGGCGCACGCGCTGCGGCGGCCGACGCCGCTGGCCGGAGGCGTTTTGCGGGCGGCCTGTCGCGTTCGCGGCGCGGGCGAGGTCGAACAGGTAGACCCGCTCTGCCTCGTCGAGCTGCAGGGCGCCGGCGATGGCGTCGAGCACGCTGTCGGAGACGCCGGCCAGATTGCCCTTCTCCACCCGCGTGTAGTAATCGGCCGAAACACCGGCCAGCATCGCGACTTCTTCACGCCTTAAGCCGGGGACACGGCGATTGCCGCCGTAATGGCTCAGCCCGGCCTGCTCGGGCGTGATCTTGGCCCGCCGGGTGACCAGGAAGTCACGGACCTCGGAATTCTTCGCGCTCACACCGTCCACGGTACGACGGCCCCAGCGGGCGAGAGGGGTTCTGTCGTGACCCGGATAGACGCGACCTCCCGCGCGGGCGCGAACGGAGGTTTCCTCGTGACGTGACCACATCCGACACCACCGCAGCCTCGATCGCGCGCGGGCTCGCCAGCGCATCGGGCTCCTCGTGGCATTCCGGTTCGCGCAAGGTTCGGCCGCCGCAGTGGTGATGCCCTCGTCGATGGCGCTGGTCGCGTAGGCGTAGTCGGCGCGATCGAAGCCGGAGCGATCGGCTTCGGAGTGGCGGGGCTGGGTACCCGCCACTAGAAAACAATGCAAGGAGAAGGGGATCTCCCATGAGTGACAAGGAACCGTCCGGCGCCGAAAAGCTGTTCGGCGATTTCGCGCCCGCGCTGGTGCATTTCACCGACGACGTTCTCTTCGGCGAGGTGTGGACGCGCACCGAACTCACACCGAAGGAACGCAGTCTCGTCACGGTCACCGCGTTGGCCACCAACGGCAACACCGAGCAGCTCGACTTCCACCTCCGCCTCGCCAAGGAGAACGGCAACACCGAGACCGAGCTGATCGAGGCACTGACACACCTGGCCTTCTACGCGGGCTGGCCGCAAGCGATGTCCGCGATGGCCGTCGCCAAAAAAGTCTTTCGCAGCTGACTTCACAGAGACAGGAGAATCCACAATGGACATCACCCCCGTGGCCGACACCGCGAAAGCACCGGCCGCCAACTTCACCGGCGACGTCTACGTCACGGCGATCAAGAAACCCGAGCCGCCGTCACGTCTGGTGGCGTCGCTGGTCCGGTTCACCCCGGGCGCGCGTACCAACTGGCACTCCCACGTCAACGGCCAGACGCTGCACGTCACCGAAGGCGCCGGGCTCGTCGCCAGCCGGGACGGCACCGTCATCCGCATGCGCGCCGGCGACACCGTGTGGACCCCACCCGGCGAAGAACACTGGCACGGCGGCACCGGCAGCACCTGTATGAGCCACATCGCCATGCTCGAAGGCCCCGAGGAAGGTGGCGATGGCACCACGTGGCTCGAACCCGTCACCGACGAGCAATACACCGCCGCGAACGCCTCCTGAACACCTTCAGCGAGCGACGTAACCGCCGTCGACAGGCAGCGCGACGCCAACGACGAAACCGGCTCCGGGAGTGTCGATCGTGCCGAGGCAGACGGCGTTGCCGCGGATGCCGCGCGGCGCGTATTCGAGCGCGGTGCTGGTGGTCAGGCCGATCACACCGTGCTTCGAGGCCTGGTAGGAGGCGCGGCCCGGGATGCCGACGAGCCCGCCGAGTGAAGAGTAGTTGACGATCGCTCCGCTGGCTTGGGGCCACATGTGCCGCAGTTCGTGCTTCCTGCAGGCCCAGACGCCACGGAGGTCGATCGCGTTGACGCGGTCGAACCGCTCGGCCGGCCATCCGCGGCGTCGCTGGGCGGGATCTGGATTCCCGCGTTGTTATAGGCCGCGTCGAGCCCGGTCGAAGCTCTCGACCGTGCGATCGACCGCCGCGGCGACCTGGTCCACTGTCGACCGACCACGAGCGGCCGCCACCATCGCTCATCCTCCTCAGAGCATAGAAAATATTAGCGATGATGCATAATCTTTCCTCAACCAGCTATGGTGTGCCGGGCGATGCAGCTCACCACTGCCGAGAGAGGAGTCCACGCGATGAGGTCCAGTGCCGCGGTGCTCATGGAGGTCCCCGGTAAGTGGGAGGTCACCGACGTCGAGGTCGACGACCCAATGGCCGGTGAAGTCCTCCTCCGCCACGTGGCGGCGGGGTTGTGCCACTCCGACGAACACCACGCCACCGGGGACGTCGGCGAGGATCACCTTCCCTACTGCGGCGGCCACGAGGGTGGCTCGGTGGTCGAGGCAGTCGGGCCCGGCGTCACCCTGGTCCGGCCCGGCGACCATGTGGTCACAACGTTCATCCCCGGGTGCGGCCGGTGCCGGCCCTGCGCGGTGGGCAGGCAGAACCTGTGTGACAACGGTGCATTCATGGCCGCGGGCGCCATGCTGGACGGCACCTACCGCATGCACCGGCAAGGGCGCGATGTCGCGCAAGCCTGCTTCCTCGGCACCTTCTCGCAGTACAGCGTTGTGCCGGAACGCTGCTGCATCCGGATCGACCCGGACATCCCGCTGCAGGCGGCCGCCCTGCTCGGCTGCGGGGTGCCGACCGGCTGGGGTTCGGCCGTCAACGCGGGCGGGGTGTCGCCAGGGGACGTCGTGATCGTCATGGGCATCGGCGGTATCGGCATGAGTGCCGTCCAAGGCGCCCGGCACGCCGGAGCGTCCCGGATCATCGGCGTGGACCCCCTGCCCTTCCGGCGCACGAGCGCACCGGGGTTCGGGGCGACCGACGCCGTCGAGACGATGGCGGAGGCCACCGACCTCGCCCGGTCGCTGACCAACGGCCAGGGCGCGGACGTCGCGATCGTCACCACGAGCGTCCTGCGGCCGGAGTACCTCGCGCAGGCTCTCGACGCCGTACGGAAGGCAGGCACCGTCGTGGCGACCGCGGTGCCGCCCAAAAACCCCGGCCCCACCCCGCTGGCGCTGACCGGATTCCCCTACTTCCAGAAGCGCGTCCAAGGGTGTCTCTATGGCGCCATGTCGCCCGCCGAGGCCGTTCCTCTGCTCCTGGACCTCTACCGCTCGGGCCGGCTCAAGCTGGAGGAAATGGTCACCCGGACCTTCAGCCTGGACGAGATCAACGATGGCTGGGCGGCGATGTATGAGGGGACGACCATTCGCGGGGTCGTGCTGCACGACACCTGACCGCCCTTGCCGGATCGGAGGCGATGGTGGCCCCTCGCGGAGAGTCGATGATCGAGCGGGTGACACGCGTGCTCGAGGTGTTCAAATCCGGCGCGGGTCCGCTCACCGCTTCGGAGATCGCCCGCCAGGCCGGCATCCCCGGCCCGTCCGCGCACCGGATCGTCGCCGAGTTGACGCAGACAGGTGTGCTGGACCGGGACTCCGATCGCCGGGTGCGGATCGGCATGAAGCTGTGGGAGATCGTCGCCCGCTCGTCGGGTGTGTTCACGCTGCGCGAGGCCGCGGTGCCCTACATGGAAGACCTGCGCTCGGTGGTGGACGCGCCGACGCTGCTCTGCGTCCTCGACCATGACGACGTGCTCAACGTGGCGACGCTTCCCGCACGCCGCCCGGTCGCGACCAATGTGACCCAGCCTGGAATCCGGCTGCCCGTGCTGGCCTCCTCCCCCGGCATTGTCCTGACCGCCTTCTCCACGCCGGAAGTGCGGGACCGCATCCTCGCCACGGCCCGGATCACCCGCTTCACGGCGGAGACCGTCGTAGAGCGGCGGGACCTCGTCCGCATCGTGCAGGAGGTCCGGCGGACCGGCCATGTCATCGCGCGGTCCTGGATGTCGCCGGACGCCGTGGGCATGGCCGTACCGGTGCTCGCCGGGGACGGCACGGCGCTGGCCGCGCTATCGGTGACCACTCCGTCGAACACACGCACGCAGTCGAGCCTGCTCCCGGCGTTGTACACCACCGCGCGCGGGATCGGGCGCGCGTTCCTGGCCGGGAGCGCACCCGCCGATCCGCAGTTGACGATCCTGTTGCACCGCATACGGATCGCCACCGACAAGCCCTGAAACCCCAGCGGTCAGACATGCTCGCGGACCGGGTGCCCGGCACCAGCCGGTGCTTCCGCGATCGCCCGCGTCCGGGACCACAGTGTGAAGCCCGCGACAGCGGACACCAGTACGACAGCGGCGGCCATCCAGTACATCGTCTGCGCGGAGAGCGCCGCCATCACCGCGCCAACCACGACCGGGACGAGGATGGTGCCGACGCGGCTGACGCCCATCAGCGCGCCTTGGGCACGGGTCCGGATTACCGTCGGATACAGGCGCGCGCAGGAGGCCACGTACGCGGACAGCGCGGCCTGCATGGTGACGCCGATCGCCGCGGCGGCGACAACCGCGCCGCCGCCGGTGATCGTCAGCGCGAATCCCCCCGCGGCCACCGCTCCCACACCCGTGCAGGCCCAGACGACGGCCGTACTGCTTACGCGGGTGGAGAGCAGGACGAAGACGAAGCCGCCGCCGAGGGAACCCATGCTCAGCACTGTCCCCATCAATGTGCCGCGCTCCGCGCTGCCGCTGACCGTCGAGACGAGCTGCGGGGTCCAACTGGTCGTGAAGTACCAGGCCGCGGCGGCCGTGCTGTAGCCCAGCCACAACAACAGCGTCCGGCCCCGGAAGCTCTTGGAAAGCACCCCGACCTTCGCATCGGTGGCGACGGGTTCGGCAAGCGGCCGCTCCGCCAGGTCGACACCCGCCAGCCCGAGCCGGGACACGACGTTGCCGAGGCGCCGCCTGGCTTCGGTGGTTTCACGGATCACGAGGTAGGCCGGGCTTTCCGGCAGGGCCGATGCGAGGACGAGCACCGCGGCGCTGATCAGCGCACCGCCCCAGAACAACGCCTGCCACGCGCCGCCGAACGTGGTGATGATGAACAGGCCTATGAGCCCGCCAATCGTGGAACCGATCGCGAAGCCGATCGCGACGAGTCCGACACACAGCCCCCGGCGTTCGGCCGAGGAGAACTCGTCGCCCAGGGTCAGTGCGACCGGTGTCAGGGTGCCGGCACCCGCGCCGGCGAGGAGCCGGGCGATCAACATCCACTCCACCGACGGCGAGAGGGCGGTGGCGGCGAGCGCGAGGACCGAGAGCAGCAGGCCGCACATGACCATCCGTTTCCGTCCGATGCGGTCGGCCAACGGCGCGAGCAGCGTCGCACCGAGCCCCATCCCCAGGAAGCCGAAGCTGATCAGCAAGCCCTTCTGCGTGCCTGTCGCGAACCCCGGCGGGAGATGCGGCAGCGCGTAGGACATGAGCATCAGGTCGAGGCCGTCGATGGTGTTGCACAGGACGCACAGGGCGACCGCGCACCATCGGGCCAGGCCCATCCGTGAGCTTCTCAGTGCGGTGATGACGTCCACGACGTGTCCTCTCGACCTTGAGAGTGGGAACGCACCGGGAACCGGCGCCAGAGCAGAAAATATATGCAGCATCAAACTTAATGAGCAATGCACTTCGGGCGATTCGGTTCTCGCCTACCGAGAAAGACCCTTTCCGATGGCGGCCGCGGCGGGCGAACCTCGTTCCGTTGCCGACCTTCTTCAGCAAAGGAGCTGACCAGACGTGACCGGACGACATCTCGACGCCCAGGCGCGCCGCATCGTCACCGGCGTCAACGCCGAGGGGCGTTCCTACGTCGAGAGCGACGAACTCACCCCGCATCGCCTTCCGAATCCGGGTAACACCAAATGCGACATCTGGCGGGTGCACGGCATTCCGGTGAAACTCACCGACGGCGACGGCATGACGGACGGCAAAGTCGTCACGGAACCCCCGTTCGGCGGCCTGATCTACCGCGTCGTCACCTTTCCCCCGGACTCCGAATGGGACCGTTCCCTCGGCTACGCGGACGCGACCGGACGGCTGCCCACCGGCAACCCTGGATTCGACGACGAGGGAATCCCCGGCCTCCACGTCACCGACACCGTCGACTTCCTCACCGTGATTTCCGGTGAGCTGTGGTGTGAACTGCAGGAGGGCGAGGTGCACCTGCGTCCCGGCGACACGATCGTCCAGCGGGGGACGAGACACTCATGGAGCAACCGCACCGACAAGACGACGACGATCGTTTCGGTGATGATGACCGGGCGGCGGTGACGAGCGACGTGAGCACCGAAATGTTCGAACGCGGCAAGCGTATCCGCGGCGAAGTCGTCGGCAGGGACGTCGTCGGGAAATCGCTTGAGGCCGCTGACGACTTCACCCGCCCGATCCAGGAACTGGTCACCGAATACTGCTGGGGCGCACTCTGGGGTAGGACCGAACTGGACCGGCGCAGCCGCAGCATCCTCAACATCGGCATGCTCGCCGTGTTGAACAAACCGGACGAACTGGCCGGGCACATCCGCGGGGCGATCGCCAATGGCCTCACCAAGGTCGAGATCCGCGAATGCCTGCTGCAGGTTGCGGTGTACGCGGGAATGCCGGCGGGCTTGTCGGCCACCAGGATCGCGCAGAAGGTGCTCGCCGAGTTCGACGACTGACCCGCCACTGCCCCGTCGCGGGAGAAAAGGAGTACACGTGACTGTCGGATTCGTCGGCCTTGGCCGGATGGGGCGTGGAATGGCGTCCCGGCTCGCCGCGGGCCAGGAAGACCTCGTCGTGTACGACCTGGCCCCGGATGCGACCGCGCCGTTGCGCGAGCGCGGAGCGCGGGTAGCCGCGAACGTCGGCGAGCTGACCCGGCACAGCGACGTCCTGTTCGCCTCGCTGCCCGGCCCGCCGGAGGTTGCGGCCTGCGTCTTCGGCGAGGACGGCGTGCTGGCCAACCTGCGGCCCGGCCAGGTCCTGTTCGACCTGTCCACCAGCTCGATCGCGCTCACCCGCCGGATCGACGCCGCGTTCGCCGAGCATGGGGCGGCCGTGATGGACGCTCCGGTCAGTGGCGGGCCCACGGGAGCCGCGTCCGGTGACCTCGTCACCTGGGTCGGCGGGCCGCGGGAAGTCTTCGACGCGCACCGGAAAACCCTGGAGCTGTTCTCGACACCGCACTACGTCGGTGGCCTGACCACCGGCACCGTCACCAAACTCGCCCACAACATGACCGGCTATCTGTTCCTGCTGTCGCTGGCGGAAACGTTCTCGCTGGGCGTGAAGGCAGGCGCCGATCCACTCGAGCTGTGGAAGGCCCTGCGGCTCGGGGTGGTGGGCAAGCAGCCCGCGACCAACATGCTGGTCAAGCAGTTCTTGCCCGGCGAGTACGAAACGCCCGCGTTCCTGATGAAGCTGGCGCACAAGGACGTCTCACTCGCTACCCAGCTCGGTCGCGAGCTCGGGGTGCCCATGCGGCTGTCGAACCTGACCCTGGAAGAGATGACCGAGGCGCTGGCGCGCGGGTTCGGTGACCAGGACTCGCGGTCCTATCTCAAACTCCAGCTGGAACGGGCAGGCGTCGAGATCGCGGTCGATCCCGACGAACTCGCCCGTGCCATCAAGGAAAGGCCGTGAGGAAGTCGGAAGATGGGAAAGATGGATGGCAAGGTCGCCCTCATCACCTGTGGAGCACGCGGGCAGGGAAGTGCGCATGCGCTCCTGCTGGCGGAAGTCGTATGTGGGCTTCATGGTCTCCCATTTTCGGGCTCGGAAAAGTGCTGGTGAGCCCGCTCAATCCGGCATCGGTTCGGCGTAGTGGCGGAAACCGTCTCGCTTCCGATGGATGTCCAGCAGGCGTCCCGCAAGGACGTCCGGGCTGCTGTGCTCGGCCTCGGGCCTGATCGCTCCGGGCACGATCAACTGGGCGACGTGGATGTTCTCCGGAGCGAGCGCGTCGTGGAGCATGCGTGCGTAAGCGCTCTCCGCCGCGAACGCGACGGAAGTCCCGGCGCGATCAGGATTCGGGCGGACGGCGCTGGCCCCGTTGACGAACAACACCGTGCCACGCCCCACCTCTCGCATGCCCGGCAGCACGGCGCTGACGCACGTGACTGGTCCTTTCACGGAAAAGCCCAACGGCGCATCGAGGTCGCCGGCGGTCGTGTCGACGACCGGCTTCATGAAATCCGCGCGAGGAACCGGGCTGTACTGGAGAATCTCGACAGGCCCGGCAACTTCAGCGGCCGCCTCGAGCGCCGCAGTGAGCGAGGCGGGCTCGAGCACGTCCGCGGGAAAGCCGTGCGCCTCGACACCGTCGCCGGTGAGCGCGGTCGTCAGCTCGTCCAGGTGCTGGGCGCTGCGGGAAATCAGGGCGACGGAGTGGCCGGCGGCACCGAAGCGCCTCGCGGTGGCGAGCCCCAGACCGGGACCGGCCCCGATGAGTGCGAAAGTCGACATGGTTCTCAGCGAACCACAGCATCCCGGGGTCTGACAGGTCCTGCGAAAACCCCCACCGGCCGCTCTTCGCACGGGAGACCATGGGTGATCCCACCCACTGGGGGGCGGGATCACCCGGGGCGACGTTTAGTCCAAAGTAGACGTGTCGATGACGAAGCGGTACCGCACGTCTGAGGCGAGGACACGCTCGTACGCCTCGTTGATCCGGTCCGCGGAGATGATCTCGATCTCAGCTCCCAGCCCGTGCTCCGCGCAGAAGTCGAGCATCTCCTGTGTCTGTCCGATACCGCCGATCATCGAACCCGACAGGGACCTGCGGTTGGTCAGCAGCGGGAAGACGCCGAACCCAAGTGACTCCGCCGGGGCACCGACGAACGCCAGTGTGCCGCCCACCGCGAGTAGCGACAGGTACCGGTCGATGTCGAGCACCGCGCTGACGGTGTTGAGCACCAGGTCGAACGAGCCGGCCAGTGTCTCGAAGGTCGACTCGTCGCTGGTCGCGTAGTAGTGGTCGGCGCCGAGGCGCAGGCCGTCCTCACGCTTCTTCAGCGATTGCGACAGGACAGTCACTTCGGCGCCCATCGCATGGGCGATCTGGACCGCCATGTGCCCCAGGCCACCGAGCCCGACCACGGCGACCCGCTTGCCCGGTCCGGCGCCGTGCCGCCGCAACGGCGTGTAGGTGGTGATACCCGCGCACAGCAACGGCGCGGCAACCGCGAGGTCGAGCCCATCGGGGATCTTGAGCACGAAGTCCTCGGCGACGACGACGTGCGTCGAGTAGCCGCCCTGCGTGACGGTGCCGTCCCGGTCGATGCCGTCGTAGGTGGCCACCATGCCTTCGAGGCAGTACTGCTCTTCGCCGTTGCGGCAGCTGACGCACTTCCCGCACGAGTCGACCATGCAGCCGACGCCGACCCGGTCGCCCACCCGGTGCTTGGTGACCGCCGAACCGGTTTCCACGACCACCCCGGCGATCTCGTGCCCGGGGGCCAGCGGGTAATGCGCTTCACCCCACTCGCTGCGCACAGTGTGGATGTCGGAATGGCAGATGCCCGCGTACTCGATCTTGATCAGCACGTCGTGCGGCCCGACGTCCCGGCGCGTAATGGTCGTCTTGGCCAACGGCTCCGTCGCGGACGGGGCTGCGTAAGCATGGACAGTGAGCAAAACAACTCCACAGTGGATAGTCCGGTCGTCCGGCGAGACCTCTCGCCGCCACCGTCCAGTGGACATCCGGACCGGGGTGTCCTGGGAGGGTCTGTCAGTACTTGGCAGATCCACGAACAGCCCGACGACGGGTTGTCCCACCGCGGAGGCGAGGTACAAAGCCGTGACCAGCCAAGCGATTTCCGCCGCGCAGGCACCGAGCGACTGTCCGATCGGAACGAGCGCGACCGAAATCAGCGTCGCGTTGATGGGCTGGAGAACGGCGCTGGCGACCAGCGAAGTGATCAAACGCCCGCCGAGCCGGGCGCCCGGCGGGGCAACTACCTGCGACACCGTGGTCGTCACACTCCGCTGTGCCAATGGGCCCTTGGCTATCGTCGGCGCGCGGATGCAAGGTCGACGCGTCGGCGAGCACACGGAGCAGGGTGTCAGAGACCGACCATGGACATGCCCGCGTCGTTGCAACGGTTGCCGTGCACTCCGAGCGAACTCGCGAGAGTGTCGAGTTCGGCCAGTTCATCTGTGGACAGCGCGAGAGCGGTCGCGGCCACGTTCTCCTCCACGCGCTCGATGCGGCGGGTGCGGGGAATCGGGGCGATCCAGGGGTGTGGACATGTCCGCAGTGCCGGTGAGGAATCCCTTGCCCAGCGGGCGGAACGGAACGAATCCGATCCGCAGTTCCGCCAGGGCGGGCAGCACTTCCGGCTCGGGATCCCGGATCCACAGCGAGTACTCGCTCTGCACCGCGGTCACCGGGAAAGTGCCATGGCCCCGGCGAATCGTGTCCGCATCGGCCTCGGAGAGACCGAAATGGCACACCTTGCGTTCGGTGACGAACTCACCGACGGTGCCCACGACCTCCTCGATCGGCACGGCCGGGTCCACGCGGTGCTGGTAGAAGAGGCCGATGTGATCGGTGCGCAACCGGCGCAGCGAGGCCTCGGCCACTCGCCGGATCTGCTCCGGCCGGCTGTTCTCTCCCCGACCATGCGACCGTCCTGGATGTCCCAGCCGAACTTGGTGGCCAGGACGACCTGATCGCGGACGGGCTCGAGGGCTTCACCGACCAGGTCTTCGTTGGTGTAGGACACCGATCATGGCCTCGCGGTCACCGGAGGCCCTGGCCGAGAGTCCGGGTGTGCATTTGTGACCTCCTGATGTGATCAGCTGCGGGCGGTCAGGCTTCGGGAATGGTGATGTCCCGGGTGGACGGATCGATGGCGTCGGGATCCGGTCCGCCACGCCTTCCGGTGTCGAGGGCATCGAGGCGGCTCAGCTCGTCCGCGCTGAGGCTGAAGTCGAAGACCGCGAAGTTCTCCGCGATCCGCGACGGCTTGATGGACTTCGGGATCGCCGAGCGGCCCTGCTGCAGGTGCCAGCGCAGCATGACCTGCGCCGGGCTCTTGCCGTGAGCGGCGGCGATCTCGCCGATGGTGGGATCCTTCAACGCGCTGGTGCGGTCGTCGCCCCAGCCGGGGTAGAAGGTGATGCCGCCGATCGGCGACCACGCCTGGGTCAGGACGCCGTGCCCGTCGTTGGCGGCCTGTACCTCGGGCTGGGTGAAATACGGGTGCAGCTCGACCTGGTTGACCGCCGGCACCACCTCGACTCGCTCCACGAGCGCGGACAGGTGGTGGGGCATGAAATTGCTGACCCCGATGGCACGGACCCGGCCGTCGGCAAGCAGCTGTTCCAAGGCCCGGTAGGCGTCGACGGTGCGCCCGAAGTGCTGCGGCATCGGCTGATGAAGGATCAGCAGGTCGATCTGCTCGACACCGAGTTTGGTGGCGCTTTTGTCGAAGGCGTGCAACGTCTGGTCGTAGCCATAGTCGCTGACCCAGATCTTGGTTTCGACGAACACCTCGGAGCGGTCGAGCCCGGATCCGCGGATGCCCTCCCCGACCTGTCGCTCATTGCCGTACGCGGCAGCCGTGTCTATGTGCCGGTAGCCGGTAGCGAGTGCGGCCTCGACGGCGGTAGCCGTGTCCGCGGGTGCGCTCTGGAAGACGCCGAGGCCGAGCGCGGGGATCGTGACGCCGTTGTTGAGGGTGATCGTGGGTGCTTGCGTGGTCATGAAGTGCGTTGTCCTTTCATCGCAAGGGAAATACCGGTCGGCCGCGATCCAGGTGCCGAACCGGGTGATGCCCAGCCAGCCCACGCTGGAGGGGTCGCGGTGGTCGAAGGCGGAGGTCGCGCCGCCTATCCCGGCCTGACCATGCTCGTCCGCAGCGCGGAACCGCATTCCGCGAGAGGCGAAGCGTTGCAGCTTCTCGGGAGCTGGACCGCGCCGACCGCCGACCACACCACCGGCTGAATGGGATTCCCAGCTGTCAAGCCCAGCATTGGACTTCGGCCAGTCGGAGGGCATGTGTGCCTTCCGGCCGAAACGGATCAGGGACGAAGCAGCGTCTTGATGGCGCGGCGTTCGTCCATGGCCGCGTAGCCTTCCGCCACTTCACTGAGCGGCAGATCGAGGTCGAAAACCTTGCCGGGGTTGATTTCGCCGTTCAGGATCAGCTCGACGAGTTCGGGCAGGAAGCGGCGGACGGGCGCGGGACCGCCCTGGACGCGGACGTGGGAGTAGAACAGTTGCTCCCCGTCGATGGAGACGCCGTGCGGCACGCCGACGATGCCGACCCCGCCACCGGGGCGGGTGGAGCGCAAGGCTTGCTGCATCGACTCCGGGGTGCCGACGCACTCCAGGACAGCGTCGGCACCGACCCCACGGGTGAGGTCCATGATCCGGGCGACGCCCTCGTCACCGCGTTCGGTCACGATGTCGCTCGCACCGAACTCGCGAGCCAGCCGCTGGCGGGGTTCGTGGCGGCTCATCGCGATGATGCGTTCGGCGCCGAGTTGTTTCGCGGCCAGGACACCGAGCAGGCCGACGGCACCGTCGCCGACGACGGCCACGGTGGAGCCGGGCTGGACCCCGGCGGCGACGGCGGCGTACCAGCCGGTGCCGAGCACGTCGGAGGCGGCGAGGAGGCTGGGCAGGAGCTCGTCGCTAGGGATTTCCGGGGTGGCAACGAGGGTGCCGTCAGCGAGCGGAACACGCAAGGCTTCGGCCTGTGCACCGCCCGCGCCGACGAATTCCCTGTGCTGGCAAGAGGTTTGATATCCAGCCTGGCAATGCGGGCAGGTGCCGTCAGAGGCGAAAAAGCTGCCGATGACGAACTGGCCAGGCCGGATCGTGGTGACCTCCGAGCCGACGGCCTCGACGACGCCGACATACTCGTGCCCGATCGGGGCCGGTTCGCTCACCGGGTTGATGCCACGGTAGTCCCACAGGTCAGACCCGCAGACGCAGGTCGCGGACATGCGGATGATCGCATCCGTGTTGTCGATGATCTCCGGGTCGTCGCGGGTTTCGAAGCGGACGTCGCCCGGAGCGTGCAGAATCGCGCCACGCATAGTGGTTCTTCCTTTCAGATGGTGGTGAAGATTTCCTTGGCCACGGCCATCGCGGACATCGCCTTGGGCCAGCCCGCGTAGAACGCCAGGTGGGTGATTTCCTCTATCAGCTCGTCCTGGGTGGCGCCGTTGTCCTTGGCCAGGCCGAGGTGGTAACGCAGTTGCTCGGTGTTGCCGCCCGTGACGAGCGCGGCGACGGTGATGAGGCTGCGTTCTTTGGGGGTCAACGTCTCTCGCGGCCACACGCGTCCAAAAAGAACATCGTCGGTGAGGTCGACGAAGGTGGGCGCGAAGTCTCCGAACGCCTTACGAGCACCGGAGGGTTCGTTGTCGGACATGGCAATCCCTTTCAGCGGGGTGTCAGCCGCAGCGTGGCGTCGACCGCCTGGGCTGCGAGCATGGGTTTGAGGAAGGTAGCTCCATAGCGGGCGTATTTCTCGCGATAAGCGGCGTCGACCGCAGCGCGAGTGTCGCCACCCGGTTGCTCGGCAGTGACCTCAAGTTCGAGACCGGCTGCGCGGATCCGGGCGCTGCCCTCGGCGCTCGCCCGGCGGTACCAGCCGCCGCCGGCGCCGCGGTACGAGCGGACGTAGAACTCGTCGCCGACGCGCACGCCCCAGATCGGCACCCAGGGCCGCGGGCTGCCGTCCGCGCGGGGCGTGGTGATCTCCAGTTCCTCGGCGTCGCCGAAACGGTCGAGGTCTCCGGCGGTCCATTTCGTCATCGAGACTCCTTCGCAAGTTCGGGTCGTAGCCGCAGCGCGGCCACGGTGGTGAGCATCAGCACTGCCGCGGCGAGCAGCAGACTGGCGTGGACGCCACGGGTGAGCGTGGCGGGATTTGCCAGCAGCGCACCGAAAACAGCGACTGCCAGCGCGCCGCCGAGCTGACGGCTGGTGTTGAACACCCCGGACGCGACACCCGTCAGCGAACCGGGGACTGCGTCGAGCAAGAGCGCGGTCGCCGGCGGCGCCACCAGCGGGCCACCGAGCCCGACCAGAACCATCAGCACCGACAGCAGCCACACCGGCGCCGACGCCGGTAGCACCCCCAACGCGACCAGGCCAAGGGTCATGGCCCCGAGCCCGGCCACGATCAAGCTACGGCGGCCGAGCCGTTCGGCGAGGCGTGCCGAGAACGGTGTCAGCGCGGCCCCGATCAGCATCATCGGCAGGAACGCGACTCCGGTGGCGAGCGCGGACAGGCCGCGGTTCTGCTGCAGGTACAAGCTGAGCACGAAGGGCAGTCCGTAGTAGCCGACCATGAACGCGAACCCGGTCACCACCGTGATCACGACCGTGCGGGACCGGAACAGTGCCGGCGGCACCATCGGATGCGCCGTGCGTTTCTGCACCAGAACGAACACGGCGAGTCCCAGCACGGCGACCACGAACGCGGCCAACACCCGCGACGAGGCCAGCCCGGCGGAACCGGCCTCGATCGCGCCGTAGGTGAGCCCGCCCATCGCCACGATCCCGGCGGCCTGCCCGGCATAGTCGAACGGCACCAGCCGCCGCGGCGAGGGCGCGACGCGGGCGAGCAGGACCAGCGCCACCACCCCCACCGGCAGGTTGACGAAGAAGATCCACCGCCAGTCCAGCAGGTTCAGCACACCGCCGAGCACCGGCCCGGCGGACGACGCGACCGCGCCGCCCATGGCCCACACCGCCACCGCGCGGCCACGCGCCACCGGTTCGGGAAACGCCTGCCGGATCAGTGCCATCGAGGACGGCATCATCACGGCCGCGGCCACGCCCTGCACAAACCGCGCGCCGACGAGGAAACCGGCAGTCGGGGCGAAGCCACAGGCGGCGGAAGCCAGGACGAACAGTGTCACCCCGCCGCCGAACGCGCGCCGCGCGCCGACCCGATCGGTCAGCGAGCCCGCGGTCAGCAGCAGGGCCGCGAACATCAGGGTGTAGCCGTCGACCAGCCACTGCAACCCGCTGACCCCGCCACCCAGATCCGCCCGGATCGAGGGCAGCGTGACGTTGACGATGACCGCGTCCAACGTGACGACGAAGAACCCGAGGACCGCCGCGGCCAAAGCCGAAATGGCGTGACGGGCTCCCTCGCTGGCTCCACGGGGGCTACTGTCAGTGATAGGAATGGTCATCGCAACCGGAGTTCTCCCCATCTGGTGATTGTTGCCTGGCCGACCCGTAGTCGCTGGTCACTTACGAGGTAACCCTTGTTCCGGCGCTGGTGGGAGGGCGCGTCATAGGGGGTAGTAACTCTCCCTCCCTCACGTCCGTGATCGACGTAAAGTGAGGTCCATGGACCAGCGAGCCGAGATCCGGGACTTCCTCGCCACCCGGCGCGCGCACCTCACCCCCGAGCAGGTGGGCCTCCCCCGTGGAGGCGGCACCAGGAGGGTGCCAGGGCTGCGGCGCGAAGAGGTCGCCGTCCTGGCCGGGGTCAGCACCGACTGGTACATCCGGCTCGAACGGGGCCACATCGCCGACGTCTCCGACGACGTACTCGACGCCGTCGCCCGTGCGCTGCAACTGGACGAGGCCGAACACACCCACCTGTTCAACCTCGCGCGCGCCGCCAAGCCCGCCGCGCGAAAACCCCGGCGCCGCAGCACATCGCAGCTACGGCCGAGCGTGCAACGGATTCTCGACTCGATGACCACCACCGCGGCGTTCGTCCGCAATGGACGGCTCGACATCCTCGCCGCCAACCCGCTCGGCCGTGCGATCTATTCCGGGGTCTTCGACGAACCCGCGCACCGCAACAACATCGCGCGCTTCAACTTTCTCGATCCTCGAGCCGAAACCTTCCACCCCGACTGGGATGCCGCCCGCGACACCACCGTCGCGCTACTACGCACCGAAGCCGGACGCGACCCACACAACCGCGAGCTGACCGACCTCGTCGGCGAGCTCGCCACCCGCAGCGACGCCTTCCGCACCCGCTGGGGTGCGCATAACGTGCGCCTGCACCGCGCCGGGCTCAAATCCTTCCGCCACCCCGCCGTCGGCCGCCTCGATCTCGACTTCGACGCCATGGACCTGCCCAGCGACAACGCCGAAAAACTCACTCTGACCGCCTACACGGCCGAACCCGGCACCCCAGCCGCCGACGCACTCAGCCTGCTTGCCAGCTGGGCCGCCACCCATATCACCAGCGGCACGAAGTAGACCGCGCTTTCAGGAGTCCACAATGGAACGTAAACCCGTCACGCCCACCGCCAAGGCACCCGCCTCCAACTTCACCGGCGATGTCTATGTCAACCCCGTCTACCGCGGCGAGGCCCCTTCCCGCATGATCGTGAGCCTGGTGCGCTTCACCCCCAGCGCCCACACCAACTGGCACTCCCACGCCGTCGGGCAGACGCTCCACGTCACCGACGGCATCGGCCTCGTCGTCACCCGCGACGGCACCGTCATCCGCATGCGCCCCGGCGACACCGTGTACACGCCGCCGGGCGAGGAACACTGGCACGGCGCCACCGAAGAGAACTTCATGTGCCACCTGGCCATGCTCGAAGGCACCGCGGACGGCGACGGCACCACCTGGCTCGAACCGGTCACCGACGAGGAGTACCGGAAGGCCAACCAGAGTCAGTCCCCGAGCTGACGCAGCCGGGGCGCGACATCCGTGCCGAAACGCTTCAGGAACGCGCCCTGATCGTGGGCCGGCGAATGGAACACGAGGTGCGTGAAACCCGCGTCGACGTAGGGCTGGACCTGCTCGACCACATCGTCGGGATCGGACGCGACGATCCACCTCGACGCGACCTGATCGATCGACAGCGCGTCGCCGGCGGCCTCCATTTCGACGGGATCGTGCAGACTGTGCTTTTGGTCCGCGGACAGCGCCAACGGCGCCCAGAACCGGGTGTCTTCCAGCGCTCGCCCCGGTACCGGATCGTAGGACAGCTTGATCTCGATCATCCTGTCGAGCTCCCCTGGCGCACGCCCGGCATCCCGCATCCCTTCGGCCACCGCGGGCAGCAGTTTCCCCGTGTAGAGGTCCATCCCCTTACCGCTGGTGCAGATGAACCCGTCCCCCGCCCGGCCGGCGTACTTCGCCACCACCGGGCCGCCCGCGGCGACGTACACCGGGATCCCGCCCGCCGGGCGGTCGTACACGGTCGCGTTGGTGGTCTGGTAGTACTCGCCGTCGAACGTGACCCGCTCGCCCGCCCACAGTTCACGCATCAGCGAGACCGCTTCCCGCAACCGCGCGAACCTCTCGCGGAACTCCGGCCAGTCCAGCTTCGCCACCGCGACTTCGTTGAGCGCCTCGCCGGTGCCGATGCCGAGCACGACGCGCCCTGGGAAAAGACAGCCCAGCGTGCCGAAGGCCTGCGCCACGACTGCCGGGTTATAGCGGAAGGTCGCCGTCAGCACGCTCGTGCCGAGGACGACCCGGCTGGTCCGCTCCCCGGCCGCGGCGAGCCACGACAGGGAGAACGGCGCATGACCGCCCTCATGCCGCCATGGCTGGAAATGGTCACTGATCAACACACTGTCGAGCCCGGCCGACTCCGCGCGAACGGCCAGTTCGACGAGGTCCCTCGGGCCGAACTGCTCGGCGGAAGCCTTGTATCCCAGGCGGAGGGTCATCTTCACATCCATCCTCTCGGCATTCTATTGTCGGAGTTTAATATATTCATCATGCGAGAGAGGATCGGCACCAGGACGAAACCGAGTCCGACTTGCCCGGTTCCCCAGGCGCCGCCGGGCCCGGCTCTGACTAGGCTGGGCCGGTGAGCTCGGACAACAGCGTCCGCCGCGACATCGGTCAGTTCCTCACGACCCGGCGGGCCAGGATCACCCCCAGCGAGGCAGGCCTGCCGAGTTTCCGTGGTAAGCGACGCGTGCCGGGCCTGCGACGCGAGGAAGTGGCGCTGCTGGCCGGGATCAGCATCGAGTACTACACGCGCCTGGAGCGCGGGCACGCCCGCGGCGTCTCGGACGAAGTGATCGAAAACGTCGCGGCCGCGCTGCAACTCAACGACATCGAGCGCGCGCACTTCGTAGAACTGGTGCGCATCGCCAACGCCGTGCCAGGGACGCGCCGGGCGACCACTCCGCTCAGGATCCGGCGGACCGTGCGCGATCTCCTCGAAGCGATGACCGGGTCGGCCGTTTTCGTCCGCAACGCGCGCATGGACGTGCTGGCCACGAGCCGGCTCGGCCGCGCCCTTTACTACCAGTTGTACGAAGAGCCGGCCAACCGCGGCAATCTCGCCCGGTTCGTCTTCCTCGATCACCGGGGGCGGGAGTTCTACCGGAACTGGAACAGGATCGCACAGGAGGCCGTCGGCAGCTTGCGGATCGCCGCGGTCCACGATCCGGACGACCAGGAACTGTCCGACCTGATCGGTGAACTTTCGGTCGGGAGTGAGCAGTTCCGGGTCCGCTGGGCCGCGCACGAGGTCAGGTACTACCGCACCGGCACGAACTCCTTCCGGCACCCGGCCGCCGGCGATTTCGATCTGGACTACACCGCGCTGGAGCTGGCCGCAGATCCGGGACTCACCATGATCGCGTACACGGCGGGTTCCCGCCCCAAGTCGAAAAACGCCCTCGAGCTCCTCAGGAAGTGGGGGCCGGGGCGAGACCCGTCAGCGGCCGGGGTGTGACTGGCAGGCAAGCGATCTCAACGCGGCGCCGGAAGGCGAGCCGGGAGCCGCGGTGAAGACGAGCAGCGACAAACCGGGTTCGGCGGCCAGGTCGAACACATCCCGGGTCAGTTCGAGATCCCCGGCCGCCGGGTGGTGGAACCGCCGGAGCTCACCCCGGCCCGGCTGGGCGCGTGCCGCCCAGCGGACGCGGAACTCGTCGCTGCGGGTGCACAGCTCCCCGACGAGTTCGGTCAGCCCTGGCTCGTAGGGGTACCGGTCGGCCTCCCCACGCAGGAGCATGATCGCGTCGTCGGCGACGTGCGCCCAGTCGGGCAGGAAAATCTTGGCGCGGGGGTCCAGGAAGACGTACCGGCCGTAGTTCGAAGGGAGCTCGTCTTCGAACAGGTGCCGGAAAAGCATTCGTCCCTGGTCGTTCCCGCCCAGGATGTCGAGCCGCGTGTTGCGGACCAGCGCGGGGCCGGACGTGATCCCGTCGAGCACCTGACGCAGGCGCTCCCGCAGTCCGGCCTCCGGCGTGCGGCGCCGCGCGCTCGCCGCCCCCAGACCGCGGGCGAGGTCGAACAGGTGCCGCCGGTCGTCCTTGTCCAGCCGCAGGGCGCTGGCCACCGCGTGCAGCACGCTCGCGGGCACAGCGGTGAGATCGCCGCGTTCGACGAGCGCGCACGCCTCACTGTCGATCCCGGCCAGCAGGGCCAGCTCGTCCCTGCGAAGGCCGGGTACGCGCCGCCGGGGCCCCACCGGGAGCCCCACCTGGACGGGGTCGATACTGCCCCGGCGCACGGCCAGGAATTCCCTTGCCGCACGCCGGATGTCCGTGCTCACGAACGCGGGAGCCCGGGCGGGAACCCACCTTCGGCGACCGGGCCCCAGCATTCGATTTCGATCCGGATCAGGGACCTCTGCCCGTCCCGCCCGGGGCGCTCCCCCGGCAGACGGCTGAAGAAGTCCTCGAGATCGTCCAGTGCCGCCGGTGTGTCCACGACATCGGCGAGGCCGTCGACCTGCACGTGCGGTCCGGTCCAGTCGTCGGACAGCACACAGATCGATACCTGCGGATCCCGGCGCGAGTTACGGGTCTTGGCTCGGTCCGGATAGCTCGCGACCACGATCCACCCCTGGCGGTCGAGGCCACAGGTGACCGGTGATATCTGCACACCGCCGTCAGCGCGTGTCGTCACGAGCAAGGCACGGTGGCGCGGCCGGATGAAGTCGAGCAACGCGGCCCGGTCGACGCGTTCCGCGGTGGCGGTCCGTCCGGCGTGACGCGCCTCGGAGTGTCCATTGTGGAATGCGCTACGCGCGTCGGCGTATCCAGGAAAGTGGGGCATCGTTCTCCGTCCTCCACGGTGAAAACGGACCCGGGACCGAACCCGGTTCTGGTGGCAGGAGCCATGAAACCCCGCCGCCGTCACATGTGGGAGGAACTGACGATAGGGGCACTGCCAGTACACCCCCCGGACGGGGGACTCGGCCGGCCGGTGCTGTGCGAGTAGAGCTGCAGGCCTGGGGCCAGTGCGGTGAATTCGAACAGCATCGTGCGTTCCGGGCCGGCCGCGACGAGATAGCCTTCGCACGTTCCGGGGCGGATCACCACGTGCGTCGTGTTGGGGTAAGAGCGTTCCCCGTCATCCGGCACGAGCGTGGCCACCGGGGCACCGACGGGGTCGTGGACGTCGACCCGGCCCGCTTTGTACATGGCCGCGTAGACATTCCCGGCGGCGTCCGTCGTGAGGGAGTCGACCTCACCGCCGCTCAGATGCGCGAAAACCGTGATGCCGCCACCAGGGAAATAGCCGTCGTCGATCCGGCCGTCCTCGTCCAGATCCAGTACGAGCAGCCGGTTCCCGTTGTGCTCGCTTACCCACAGGTGCCGCCACGAAGGATCGAAGGCGATGCCGTTCGGGGACGCGATGCCATCGGACACCAGGTTCACCGTGCCGTCCGGTGTGCGCTGGAGGATCTTACCCGTGGGGCGCATGACGTTGCCCTGCATGTCGTTGAAGAACAGGGCGCCCCGCCGGTCGAATACGAGATCATCCGGGTAGAACGGCTCACCTTGGCAGGAACTCACCAGCGTTTCGGCTCCGGTGCCGTCCGGCCGCATCCGCACGATGCGGCCGGCTGCGCGCGCCAAGCCCAGATCGGCGAGATACAGGCTGCCGTCGGCGTGGATGGCGATCCCGGCGAAACTGCTGTCCTCATCGGCGTAGACCGGCGTGACGGTCCGGGACCGCAAATCCGCCTTGAAGACCCGGTTGCCTTCGGCGTCGCCGTGCACCGAGGTGAAGTACAAGACTCCCGACCGGTCGAAGGCCGGGCCTTCCACGATCGGCATCGGAGCGCCCGGGACAACCTCGTGCAACTCCAGGTACGGACGCGCGATCAGCGTGTTCACGAGCCCACGCGGTCCTTGACTTCGTCGGCCACGTCGTTGACCCGCGGGTTGCGGAAGCCGGTCTTCCCATGATGCCGGTCGGCGGACTTGTATCCGAGCGAATCGTTCGCGATCAGCAGTTTCTGGATGTTCGCGGAACCCTCGCCGTTGACGAACAAACTCGCGTAGGCGCTCAGCCAGGAGATCTTGTACTCCGTCGCCAGCCCGTACCCACCGAAGATCTGCTGGGCCTTCTCCGCACAGAACTTCGCGGTCTGCGCGGCCTGGTACTTCGCGATGGAAGCGATGCGGTTGAACGGCGCTCCGTGGTCCATCGCGTACGCGGCCTTGTACACGAGCGCCCTGCTGGCCTCGATCGCCGCGGTCATCTCCGCGATGTCGGACTGGATCATCTGGAACTTCCCGATCGGCTGCCCGCTGATGGTGCGTTCGTTCGCATAGCGGACGGCTTCGTCCAGGCAGGCCTGCGCGGTGCCGAGCGCCTTGGCCGCGATGGTGACCCGCCCGGACTGCAGCGCATACATCACGATCTTGAACCCCTGCCCCTCGGCGCCGAGCAGGTTTTCGGCAGGCACGACGAAGTCGTCGAGGAAGACCAGGTTGGTGCGCATCGCCTTCGACAGGATGGTGTCGATGGGTTGCGCGGTGAACCCCGGGTATTTCTTGGGCTCGACGATGAACGCCGAGATCCCGCGGATACCCGCCTCCGCGTTCGTGCGCGCGATGAGCACGCCCACGTCGGTCTGGTTGGCCATCGAGGCCCACATCTTCTGGCCGTTGATCCGGTAGACATCGCCGTCACGCCTGGCCGTTGTCTTCATCGCGCCGGCGGCGTCGGATCCGCTCCCCGGTTCGCTCAGCGACATCATGCCGATGGTCTGGCCCGCCACGAGCCCGGGAACGTATTTCATCACCTGCTCAGGTGTTCCCGCCGCGTAGATACAGGTGGGGCAGGTGGAGCCCTGCTGGTTGTTGCACGCGGCGAACCGGACGTCGATGCGCGACATCTCCTCCTGGATCACCGTGGCGGCGACGTAGCCGACATCCGTCCCGCCGACCGACTCCGGGAACGCCGCACCATAGAGCCCGACCGCGCCCGCCCTGGCCACCAGGTCGCGCGGGAACTCGTGGCGTTCCTCGAAACCGTCCATGACGGGTGCCACTTCGGTGCGCATGAACCGGTTGACGGTCTCCCGGATTGCCTCGATCTCTTCGGTGAGCACCGGATCCACGGCGCGCCTCCCTGAACCTTAACGTCTGACAGTTGACTGATCGTACATATGCAACGCCATGGGAAAACACTTGTCAAGACGGCCGGAAACTACCCGAAGGCCGCGCCACCTCCGTTGGACGGCCCGATCCCCCTCGCGAGCGCGTCGAACCGGTAGACGTATCCTCCGTTTTCCCCGCCCACAACGAGAAAGCCGTGGGTGGTGCCGGGCTGGATCGCCAGGTTCGTGGTGCCCTCCTGGGGTTTCGGCAACCCGTCCGCGAGTTCGATGGTGGCGATCTGCTCACCGTCGTGATTCCAGACCAGGACCTCGCCACCCTGATACACGCATTGATAGACGTTCCCGGCGGCGTCCACGGCGTTCGAGTCGAGACCTTGCGGGCCGTTGTTGGCGTACATGCCGATCGTGCCGCTGGAAACGGATTCGCGGTCGGCCGCGAGGACGAGGTGATCCTCACGGTTGGCTTTGTATTCGCTGACCCAGAGCCCGGTGTAGTCCGGCGTGAAGGAGATCCCGTTCGGGGTCGCGAGCCCGTTCAGCAGCACAGTCGCATGAGTGGCGTCCGCGTCGAGTCGTACGATCCGGCCCGTGGGATTCCACGGCGTACCGGTCATGTCCGTGATGAACATGGCGCCATCCGGATCGAAGGCGAGGTCGTCGGGCTTGAGCACTCGCCCGTCGACGGGCCCGGCGAACACCGTGGTGAAGCCGGTTCCGTCGGGGTTCATCCGGTCCACCACACCGGAAGCGAGGTCCGTGAGGTAGATCTTGCCGTCGCGCGGACTGAACTGCAGCGACGAGAACTCGCTGCGGTCGTCGGTATAAAGAGAACCAACCTCCTTCGTGCCCGTGTCGAGCCGCAGCACCTTCGGCTGCCCGGCGGACGCGTTGAGACTGACGAGGTACAGCGCACCATCCGGACCGAACGCGGGGCCCTCCAGCAGGCTGATGTCGCCGAAGTCCGAGCCCGGGTACGTCGGCGCCACCTTGGCGAAAATGCTCGCCTGAATCACCCGCGGACTCAAGGGCCGCGGGTCGGCCGCGCCGGCTCGCAGCGCCGAGCCGGCCAGTACCAGCACCGCGAGCAGGACCGCGGGCAGCACCCACTTCCGCGCGGAAGACGAATTCGACATCTGATTCCCATCCCCCGCTGCGCCGCGGGCAAGGTCGGAACTACCGGGAAGACCGCAAGAAAAGCGATCCGGAGCCGGTCCACTGTGGCCACCGGCAAGCGCAGAATGCGAAGGTAGCGACCCGGTCCGCACTTGGCAATAGCGCGTTAATGTTCGACATTAAACAGTCTTGACACTTAAAGTAATGTCGTACAAACTGCAGAAGTCGCGCCGCCCATCGGCGCTGTTCCAGCGCGGTTCCGCCCCGAGGATGTCGCGCGGGCAGAGGGTGAGTCACCGCCGCCTACCCCGAGGAGATCAGGACCCATGTCGAGTTCCAGTGCTCGCCGCCGCATAGTCGGCGCCGCGATCGGCAACGTCGCGGAACTGTACGACTTCTTTCTGTACGGCCTTTCCGCCCCCGTGCTGGCGGTACATTTCTTCCCGAAGAGCAATCCCACTGCCGCGCTCCTGGGCACCTTCGCGGTGTACGCGGTCGCATTCCTCGTGCGCCCGCTCGGTGGTCTCCTGTTCGGCCACCTGACCGACCGGCGCGGCAGGATCCGGGTGCTCGTGCTGACGGTGTTGCTGATGGGCGCCGGCACCATGATCACCGGCCTGCTGCCGGCCTACACCACCATCGGCATCGCGGCGCCGATCCTGCTGGTGTTGTGCCGACTCGCGCAGGGCCTCTCGCTCGGCGGGGAGGCCAGCGGCAGCTACAGCTTCACGATCGAATCGGCGCCGGACGGCAAACGCGCGCGATCAGTCAACCTCGTCGCCTGCTTCGCCTTCCTTCCCGCCGCGCTGGCGGGTCTCTTCATCCTGGTGCTGCAACTGCTGATGGGCAAAGCCGCCTACATCGACTGGGGCTGGCGAATCCCGTTCATCGTCGGCGGCCTCATCGCCGTGGCAGGCGTCTGGCTCCGGCGGCGCCTCGACGACCCCGAGGAGTACACCGAGGCCGCCCGCGAGGCCAAAGTGGGCAACCCACTGGCCCAGGCCGTGCGCACGCACCTCAAGTCGATCGTCATCGTCACCCTGCTGATCGCGATCCAGGCCGTAAGCGCCTACGTAATTCTCGGCTACATGTACACGTTCCTGGTCAACACAGCAAAGCTCAGCAACACCTCGGCTCTGCTGACCAACGCCGCGGCCATCGTCACGCTCGCGGTGCTGCTGCCCATCTTCTCCATCGCGGTGGACCGCATCGGCCGCAAACCGATGTTGTTCGCCGGCGCGGTGTGGCTGGTGCTCGCCGCGTATCCCGCTTTCAAGCTGGCCGCTTCCGGGTCGTTCGCGGGCGCGTACTTCGGGCAGCTGCTCATCGCGATCGGCTCGGCGCTCACCGCGTCCGCGTGTTTCGTCACCGTGCTGGAGCTGTTCCCCACTGCCGTTCGCGGCGCGGGCCACGCCATCTCCTACAACCTCGGCAACGCCCTCTTCGGCGGCACAGCCCCGTTGATCGCCGAAGCGCTGATCAGCGGCTTCGGCTCGCCGATCGCACCCGCGTTCTACGTGCTGCTCATCGCCGCGCTGGGCATCGTCGTCATCGCGTTCACGCCGGAGACCAAGAACGTGCGACTGCGCGATTCGGTGGGTGGCAAGGACGAATCCGCCACGCCCGCGCCCGAGCCCCTCACAAACTGAGCCCACGGCAGACCGCAAGGAGGACCATGATCACTGTCAAGGCACGCGCGACGAGCGGCCCCGGCGAACCATTCCGCCCGGCCACCATCGAACGCCGCGATCTCGGGCCGCACGATGTCCTCATCGACATCGTCTACTCCGGGATCTGCCATTCCGACATCCACAAAGCCCAGAACACGGCGACGGTGTTCCCGCTGATCCCCGGGCACGAAATCGCGGGTGTCGTATCGGCGGTAGGACCCGAAGTCACGAAATTCGGCGTCGGGGATCGCGCGGGGGTCGGCTGCATGGTCGACTCCTGCCGGGAGTGCGACAACTGCCGGGCCGGCCTGGAGCAGTTCTGCCGCAAGGGCTTCACCCCTACCTACAACGCGATTCAGGCGGACGGCTCACCCACCCAGGGCGGGTACAGCGAAAAGATCGTGGTGGACGAGGATTTCGCGGTCAGGATCCCGGAGAGCATCCCGCTGCCGAACGCGGCCCCGCTGCTGTGCGCCGGAATCACCCTGTACTCGCCGCTGAAGGCCTGGGGAGCGGGCCCCGGCAAACGCGTGGCCATTCTCGGCTTCGGCGGGCTCGGTCACGTCGGCGTGCAACTGTCGAAGGCACTCGGCGCGCACACCACGGTCTTGGATCTGTCGCTGGACAAAAGGGAAGACGGCCTGCGCCTCGGCGCGGACGAGTACCGTGCGACAACGGACCCGGAAACCTTGAAGGAACTGGCCGACTCGTTCGACCTGATCGTCTCGACGGTCCCCGCCAATTTCGACCTCGACGCCTACGTGGGCCTGCTGGGCGTGGGCGGGGTCCTGGTGAACATCGGCGCCGCCGACAAGCCGCTGGCCGTCTCGACCTACGCGCTCCGGCGCAATCGGAGGTCGGTGGCCGGCAGCCTCATCGGAGGAATTCCCGAGACGCAGGAGATGATGGACTTCTGCGGAGAACACGGAGTGGGCGCCGTGGTGGAGGTGGTCCGCGCCGACCAGATCGACGAGGCGTACGACCGGGTTCGCGCGGGTGACGTGCGGTTCCGGTTCGTGATCGACGTCAGCACGATGAACGATAACTGACCGACGAGCTCCGGGCCGTGCCCCACCATCCGGTGGAGCACGGCCCGGCCGCTGTCCGGCGGGAGTCAGTCCTTGAGGGCCTTCTCGGTGGCGGCCTTGATGTGCTGGCGCAGGTACTTCAGGTGCTCGGTGATGGCCGCCTCCGCGGCGGCCTCGTCCTGATCCGCGATCGCCTTCACGATCCGCTGGTGCTGAGAAACGGTCTTGCGCCCCACCGTCGGCGACAGTTCCAAATACGACACCGGCTCCGACTCACGATGCAGCGCGTACACCAGCGACGCCAGCGCCCGGTTCCCCGACATCCGGGCGATCGCCGTGTGGAACTGCGCGTCCAGCTCCGGCACGACGGGGTCGTCCACGGACGCGGCCTTCTGCTGCTGCACGATCTCGCGCAGCTCCGCGAGGTCCTCCTCGGAACGGTTCGCCGCGGCCAGCACCACCGACGGTACTTCGAGGTACTGACGCACCATCGCCACTTCCGCGAAGTTCAGGCTCCCCAGCTGCAGCAGGTTGTGCATCGACTCCTGCACGACCTTGCCCAGCGAATGGTGATCCACGGCCTGGACGAACGAACCGCCCCGCGCCCCGGGGACCCGCCGGATCAGCCCCTGCGACTGCAACGCCGACAACGCCTCGCGGATCGTCGCCCTGGACACGCTGAACTGCCGCGCCAGCTCGGCCTCGGCAGGCAACTGATCGCCTGTCTTCAGCGTTCCGCCCAGGACCGCACCCCGCAGGGCGTCCTCCACCTGTTGCCGCGGCCGCAGCACCCGCTGTCCGAGAACCGGCACGCCACCAGGCCCCTGCTCCCCATTGCCAAGCCCAGCCGACATGCCCACCCTCCAGCGGATGATTACCCGATCGAAAGATATGTACCTATTGACAATTGTAGGACACCGACCTGCGGGAGCCGCGGATGACCGCGCGCCACGCCGATACGAACACGCCGCCCACGCCTTCCTGCTGGACAGGGCGTGGACGGCGGCTCCGGATCCGGTGCCCGGCCAGCCCGTGTCACGGTGGCCGGGCACCATTGATCACCTTTTGTCGAACGCGCGCAGCAAGCGTGCGATCGGCTCCAAGCTCTCAGCCTCGTCGAGCGCGGACAGCCGGTCCCCGAGTTCGGCACCGCGCTCCGGCGGCAGCGCACGGCAGACCAGGCCGTCGAACTTCTCCCGCACCTCGACGTCGGTCATCGGGTTGGCCGGATGACCGCGGGGAACGTCACAGACCTCGTTGACCTGCCGCCCGTCGGCGAGTACCAAGGTGACGTCGGTGGGACAGCGGTCGCGGTCCGAGCGGGCGGTGAGCTCCGCGTCCTCCACGACCCGGACCCGCCCCACGACCGCCGCGAGGGCGGGATCGGCGCGGCGTTCATCGGAGAACGAGTCGTCGGTGACCTTCCCGTCCACCAGCGCGGCGGCCAGCATGTACGGCAGGCTGTGGTCCGCGCTCTCCCGCGTGCGCGGATGCCACTTCGCGTCCGCGTCACCGCATCCGCCGGCAGTCACCCACCAGGAGGAGTGGCAGGTGGCCACGTCGATCCGCTCGACCTGAGCGACATCGACCCGCGGGCGCAACGCGAGCATCGCGTCGATCCCGGTCTGGCCCCAGTAGCAGGCCGGATACCGCTTGAGTGTCGCGCGCTCGATCCCGCTCGGCCCCTCGCCACCAAGCTCGACCTGGAACGGCGGCAGGGCCCGCTCGAACAGCCCGTCCTTGCCCTCGAACGGCTCCGCCGGCCCGGTCATACCCCGCTCCGCGAGCCGGACGGCGAACGACGCCGTCATGATCGCGTGCGCGGTGGCCGACCCCTTCCATTCAGACAGTTCCCCGGAACGGGTCGCGCGCAGCGGAACCGAAGGCACGATCGCCAGTGCCAGCGCGTTCGCGACTTGCTCGCGATCGAGGCCACGCAGTTTCGCCATGCCCGCCGCAGCGCCCAGCGAACAGTAAAGTCCTTGGTCCCACCCGCTTTCCGAGAGCGGCGACGCTTCCGCGAGCGCGGTCGCGATCTCGTAGGCCAGATAGACGGCGCACACGAGGTCGGCGCCCGTGGCACAGCTGGCCTCGGCCATCGCGAACAAGCCGCCGATCATGTCGCTGGGGTGTCCGGACAGCCCGAAGTCGTTGAAGTCCAGGTTCCGGTTGGCGGAGATGTTGGCGAAGGCCGCGACATCGACGAGGACCCTGTTCGGACTGCCGTAGAGCGAGGCTTGCACCGGGCCCGACACGCCAGTCGCCATGCCGCGCGCGATCTCCACCGGCCGGCTGTGAAAACCACCGGCACCGCAGCCGATCGTGTCGAGCGTGTGCCGCACCGCGCGGCTCACCGCTCCGGAGCCGAGTGTCTTGTGATCGACCTCGCAGACGAAGTCGACGAGGGAACCGAGCAGCTGATCCACCGCGTGCCCCCTCAGCCGAACAGCGCCGGCAGGGCGGACACGTCGGATACCTGCTCGAGGACGCGCGTCTGCTCGATGAGCTTCTCGCGCGCCCCTGGCTTCAGCTCCCGCCCGGCGTACCCGCAACAGTCATCGAATTTCGCGACCAGGTCGTCCCAGCTCAGCGGATTGCTCGTGCTGCCAGGGGTTTCGTCGTGACTGGTTTCGGTGAACAGCGTCTCGCCCCCGCGCAACGTGACACGTACGGCACCGGTGGGAAGGCTGGACGTCCAGTTGTACTTCGGGTCGTCGACGAACTCGATCTTGTCGGCGATGGCGCCCACCGCGGGGTCCGTCCTGCTCGCCTCGTCGAAATCACCGAGGCTGACGGTGCCACGGGCCAGGGCCAGCGCGATCGTGTAAGGGATGCTGAACTTGGCGTCCAGCACCGTGGCCGGGTGACGGCGGCGTTCGGCGGGCTCGGACAGCCGCTTGGCGAAGTCACCGCCGAAGACCTCGATTTTCTCGATGTGGTCCACCGAGCCGATCTTCGGTGCCAGTCCCAGCACCGTGTGCACGTAGGGATGGCTCGCGCCGCAGCTCGGCCACGGCTTGTACACGATGGTCGAGCCACGGAAGTCCTCGCCGAGCCCGGCGAGCATCCCGGCGCGGTCCCATTTGCCGCCGAAATAGACGTTCATGAAGCCGGCACTGCCTTCGAACGAGGTCTTGATGCCGCTGACCCCGGTTTCCGCGAGCAGCGCGGAGAACAGGCCGGCCTTGGCCGAGAAACCCGCGTACATACCGCGCAGGTCGTGGCCGACGCCGTAGGCCAGCTCGAAGGTCCCACCCAGCTGGCTGAACGCGATACCGAGGGCGTCGACGGTCTGTTCTTCGTCCAGCCCCAGGAGTTTCGCGCAGGCGGCCGCGGTCGTGTATGTGGCGATCACGGGAGTGAGGTGCCAGTCCTGTTTGGTTTCGATGTTGGTCCGGATGCGGGCGAAGATGTCCTGGCCGAGAGCCAGGGCGGTCAGGAAGTCCTTGCCGCTGGCGCCGCCGAGCCGTTCGGACAGCGCGAGTAGTGCCGGCACCGTGGCGCTGCTGGGGTGGTGGCCTTCGGGCAGGTGGTCGTCGTAGTCGAGGCCGTGCGCCATCGCGCCGTTGACGAAGGCGGCATCGACGCAGGGCACCTTGCCACCGAACCCGAGTATCGTGCTCTCCGGCTTTCCGGACCAGTCCTTCACCAGGTCCACGACTCCGGGGATGGCCGCCATCTGGCCACCGCCGCCGAGGATCACACCGATCGTGTCCAGCGTGCTCTGTTTGGCCGCGGTGACCGATTCCGGCGTCAGATCGTCGAAGCCGGCCGACACGACGTGGCGCGCGAGCACACGGCTGAAGTCTTCCTCGATGGACATGGAAACTCCCTTCCTTTCCGCGACCGGGCTCAGGCGACGAGCTCGCGCAGTTTGAACTTCTGGATCTTGCCGCTCTGCGTCATCGGCAGTTCGTCGAGCACCACGAGGCGCTCGGGCAGGTAGTGCCGGGAAAGACCTTGCGCGACAAGGAATTCGCAGAGCCCGGAGAGATCGAGTGTCACGCCCGGCTTGGTGACCACGACCGCGCAGGCGCGCTCGCCGAGCCGCTCGTCGGGGGTACCGATGACCGCGGCGTTGAGGATGCCGGGGTGGTCGAACAGGACGGTTTCGATCTCGGTCACCGGGATGTTCTCGCCGCCCCGGATGACGATGTCCTTCACCCTGCCCCGTAAGGAGATCCAGCCGTGCTCGTCCATGCTCGCGGTGTCACCGGTGCGGAACCACCCGCCAGGCAGGAAAGCGGCGTCCGTGGCGTCCGGGCGCTCGTAGTAGCCCAGGAACAGCGACGGCCCCCGGACGAGCAGCTCGCCGATCTGCCCGGCGGGCAGATCGGCACCCGCTCCGTCGGCCACTTTCGCTTCCGAGCCCACGAAAACCGAGCCGTCCGTGGTCTGGATCGGATCGGGCTCCGCCGGGGTGCTGGAGATGATGATGCTGCATTCGGTCATGCCCCAGGCCGGCGCGATGTAGGCGCCGAGCGCACGGGAAGCTTGAGCGGGCAGGTTGCGTGGCACCGAGGAGCCCGCGAGCACGATGCACCGGAACGGGCAGTCCGGGTCTTCCGCCAGGTCGGTGCGCATCATGTCCTGCAGGAAGGTCGGCGCTCCGAAGAACGCGGTGACCTTCTCGGCGCGGATGATCTCGACGCCCCACTTCGGGTCCCAGCGGTCGACGTGCACCCCCGTACCCGCGACGTACACGGTGAACAGCACACCCCACACGAACCCCGTGTGGTGCCCCGTCGGGGAGGCGACCAGCTGGATCATCGGGTCACCGAAGGTCGCGGGGCCGACGTGCTCGGCGAGCTGGGCGGCGCTGTAGATCAAGGTTTCGTGCGTGTGCATCGCCCCTTTCGGCTCCCCGGTCGTGCCCGAAGTGAAGCCGAGGTAGCAGATCGCGTCCGGATCGCCGGCCCCGGATTCGCGACCGGGCACGGAGTCCAAGGAGGACCACAAGATTTCGCCGTCGCCCAGATCCGAATCGTCGGAATCCACGACGACGACATGCTCCAGCGAGGGCAGCCCGCCACGTAGGCGCCGAACGAGCTCGAGGTGCTCCACACTGCGCCAGCGTCGGGGAATCACGACGGCCTTGGCCTTGCTTCGCCGGAGGATCGCTTCTACCTGACGCTCGCCGTAGGCGACGGGGATGCCGACATAGATGCCGCCGATCTCGTTGATGCCGAAGAGCAGGGCCCCATAGGAGATCCAGTTCGGGAGCATCACGGCGACCGTGTCGCCCGCGCCCACCCCCAGGTGAGCGAGCGCGGACGCGGCGTGCGTGGCCGCGGCATCGAATTCACGGTAGGTCTGCCGCTCGATGGTGCCATCCGACCGATAGCCGACGAGCGCTTCCCGCTCGGGGTGTTCGGCGGCGACCGCAGTGAGGACTGACCGAATGGTGCGGCCCTGCCAGTGGCCCTCCGCGCGAAACCGTGCGACGTCCGCCTCGGTGATCGGGGTGCCACCGGTCCGCATGAGGCCGGAAAGTGACAGTGTCATGGGAATTTCCTTATCTGTGCGCCAGAAGGACTTCGGTGTCCGCTCCGGCCGCCGCGGCACGGGCACTGTGCGTGGCATCGGTGGCCGCGCGGAGCGAGACGGCGTCACGCAGAAGACGCTCCACGCCGTATTCCGCCAGGTAGCCGTAGCCGCCGTGGGATTGCAGCGCGGCCGCAGCGACGGAGATCGCACGTTCGCAGTTCCGGGCGAGCACCGCGGCCGCCCGGTGCGGTGTTTCGGGCGCGGCCAGGGCTTCCGTGAACGCCTCTGCCGCTGTGGCGGACTGCTCGAAGAGCGACTGGCGGACCGTGGGCAACGCGGTGAGCGGAGCCCCGAATTGGACTCGCTCGCGCGAATAGGCGAGGGCGCGCTCCGCCGCCTCAGCGGCTATCCCGGCCGCGATCGCGCCACCCGCGAGCTGCAGGCGTGCGCGTACCCCGGGGGTCATGGGAAATCCGTTCACCGGTGCGTCGACGGTCGCCGAGATGGTCATCGCGCCCGCAAGACCGGTTCGGCGCAGCACATCCCCGTAGCCGAGCGAACCCGGCTCGATCAGCCAGGCGGTATCACCGCCGAGCACCAGCACGTGCGGTGACCGTCCCGCGGGGTCCAAACGCGACAGACGCCCACGCAGACGAGCTTCGTCCTGGTTCAGCTCGCTTCGCGGCGAATCGGCGTCCACTACGCACACCAGGTCTCGTGCCGCGTGCACGGATTCCAGCACCCGTCCGTCGAGAACCTCCGCCGCCGCGTGGGCTTGTGCCGACGACCAGGCCAACGCCGGCCAATATCGTCCCAACGCGGCCAGCGCGGTCAGGCGGAGCACCAGCGGCGCTCCCCCGCCGCCCCGCTCTTCGCCGGCGCCCAGCGTCCAGAGCCCGGCGTCGGCCAGGGCGTGCCGCGCTTCCCCGATCTTGTCCGGGGCGTCGTCGCCGGGCGCTTCGCCGTATTTCGCGACCACGGCGTCGACGAGATCGATCACGTCCCGCTGATCCTGGGACAGTGGGATCCCGCTCACTGCCAGAACCTTTCGGGGTCCGGCGCCCTGCGCTCGGCGAACGCATTGCTCATCTCGTGCGCCTCACCGGTCGTGAGGTAGAGGGACAACTGTTGATCGTGGGCCATCCGCGCCTGGCCGGAAACTCCGTTGTGGCGGGCGGAGAAGGCCGCCTTCATCCCGCCGATGGCCAGTGGGCTCCGCGAGGAGATCTCCCTCGCGACCGAACGGGCGCGCGCCAGCAGGTCCGCGGCGGGGACGACGTCGTTGACCAGGCCGCGCGCGAATGCTTCCTGGGCGGAGTACTTCCGGTTGAGGTACCACATCTCCTTCGCCCGCTTGCGGCCGATCGAGTCCTCCAGGTACCAGCTGCCGTATCCGGCGTCGAAGCTGCCGACGAGCGGGCCGACCTGGCGGAACACCGCGTTCTCCGAAGCGACGGTGAGGTCGCAGACGTTGGCGAGCACGTTGCCGCCACCGACCGCGAACCCGTTGACCGCGGCGATGACCGGCTTCGGAATGGTGTCGATCGCCTGGTACACATCGATGATCGGCAGGACCTGTGACTGGTCCAGTGACGTGGTCTCGTCGTGCTCGCCGCCGATGCAGAAGAACTTCTCGCCCGAGCCCGTCAGCACGGCCGCACGCAGCCTCGGGTCCAGCCGAAACCGCTGCAGCACGTCGAACAGCTCCAGGCAGGTCTGGTGCCGGAACTTGTTCGCCGCTTTCTCCCGGTTGATCGTGATGGTCAGCACCGGCTCGTCGCGCTCGACGAGGATGTCTTCGTAGTCGGTCATTTCCCGGCCTCTCGCGTGCGGAATCCCTTGCCGTTCTTGGTGCCCAGCCGCCCGGCCGCGACCATCGCCCGTAGCAGGGGCGGTGGCGCGAAGGCCGGGTCGAGCGTCGCGTCGTAAGCGCTGCGGGTCGCGTGCTCGTGCACGTCGAGCCCGATCATGTCCAGGAGTTCCAGCGGCCCCTGCCGGTAGCCGAGGCCGAGTTTCAGCGCGATGTCGAGGTCTTCGGCAGACGCGAGATCGTCGTCGAAGGCCTGGACGACGTCGTTGAGGTAGGGCATCAGCAGCCGGTTGACCAGGAACCCTGGCCGGTCCTTGACCACGACCGGTTCCTTGCCCACGGCCTGGACGAAAGCCTTGAGCCGGTCGAGCACCGCGGGTGCGGTCTGCAGTGCCCGTACGATTTCGATGATCTTCATGAGCGGGGCGGGATTGAAGAAGTGCAGTCCAGCGAAGCGTTCCGGGTGCGACACCGCGGTCGCGAGCTCCGACACCGACAGCGCCGACGTGTTGGTGGCGATCACACTGTCGGGCGCCACGACTTCGGAGACCTTGGCCAGCAACACTTTTTTGACGTCGGCCCGTTCGGTGACGGCTTCGATCACGAGCCGGGCGTCAGCGAGGTCGGCGAGCGTGGTCGTCGCGCGGACCCGGCCCAGGATCGTGACGCGCTCGTCGGCGGTGATCTTGCCGCGGTCGACGCCGCCCTGCAGGAACTCGCCCAGCCGCCGCATGCCATCGTCCCCACGCGACTGATCAGCCTCCAGCACGGTGACCTGCGCGCCACCGGCAGCCGCGACCTGGGCGATGCCCGCGCCCATCGTGCCGAAGCCGAGGACCGCGACCCTTTCGAACTCAAGCATTGATGCTCCTCGCTTGTCGGTGCCCGGCGGTCACGAGCCGAACAACCGGGTGTCGTCGTAGGTGTAGAAACCGCGGCCGGTCTTGCGCCCCAGATCCCCGGCGGCGACCATCCGCCCGACCATCGGCGGCGGGAAGAACCGCGGCTCCCGGAGCTGTTCGTACAACCGCGTCGCGACCTGCTGGTGGATGTCGAGGCCGACGATGTCGAGCAGCCGGAACGGGCCCATCGGGTGGCCCAGCGCGCCGGTGACCGCGGTGTCGATGGACTCCTTGGTGCCGAGCCCTGTCTCCAGTGCGGTGATGCAGCTGTTCTCCCACGGGATCAGGAAGCGGTTGACGATGAACCCCGGCCTGTCCTTCGTGACGACGATCGTCTTGCCGACCGACTCCAGGTATTCGGCCGTGACGCGGTGTGCCCAGCCGGCGGTGTGCCGCCCGTTCGCCACCTCGACCAGCTTCATCAGCGGCGCCGGGTTGCAGTAGTGCGTGCCGACGACCCGCTCGGGCCGTTTCGAGCCCGACGCGATCGCCGTCACCGACAGCGTGGACGTGTTGGTGTGGAAGACGGTTTCGTCCGAGACGATGCCGTCGAGCTCACCGAAGAGTTCCTTTTTGACTTCGAGGTCTTCGAACACGGCTTCGACGACCACGTCGCAGTCGGCGAGGTCCTTGAGATCCGTGGTACCGGTGATCCCGGCCGACCCGGCGGCACCCCGCTCGGCCGTCAGCCTGCCGAGCTTCACGCTCTTGTCCAGGAATCCGCGCACGGTCGTCAGCCCGCGTTCGACTCGGTCGTCGGTCAGGTCGTACAGCAGGGTCCGGTGCCCCGCGCGCGTCGCGACCGTCGCGATGCCCGAGCCCATGGTGCCCGCGCCGAGCACGGCCACGGTCTTGGTTGCGTTTGTCACCGTTCTTCAGCTCCTCCTCTGGTGAAAGCGGCTCAGTGCGCGGCCTGGCCGCCGTCGATGACGATGGTTTCGCCGGTCATGAAGTCGGATTCGCGGCCGGCCAGCAGGCGCACCCACGGGCCCAGCTCGGCGGGTTCGCCCATCCGCCTGGCCGGAATCGCGCGCACGACTTTCTCCGTCGTGGCGGCGTCCGCGCGCATTTCGGCGTTCAGCTCGGTGGCGAAGTAGCCGGGCGCGATGGCGTTGACCTGGATGTTGTGTCTCGCCCATTCGATGGCCATCGAGCGGGTGAAAGCGATGAGGGCGGCTTTCGACACCGAGTAGGCGGCGTGGTTGGCGACACCCATGAGCCCGAAATTGGAGGCGACGGTGATGACCTTGCCGGAGCGCTGCTTCACCAGGTGCGCGCCGGCCGCCCTGGTCAGCAGGTAGGCGCCGCCGAGGTTGGTGGCCAGCACCCGGTTCCACTCCTCGGGGTCCTGCTCCAGCAACGGGGTGCTGGCGAGGATTCCGGAGTTGTTGACGACGATGTCGACCCGGCCGAACGCTTCCACGGTCCGGTCCACGAGGTTCCGCACCGCCTTGCCGTCGGTGACATCGGTGGGTACCGCGAGCGCTTCCCGGCCTGCCGCCTGTGTTTCCTTGACGAACGTGTCCAAATCGGACGATGTGCGCGCGGCCACGGTGACGGCGGCACCGGCCTCGCGCAGTGTGGTGGCGATCGCCCGGCCGAGGCCCCGGCTGGCACCGGTGACGATGGCGACCTTGCCTTCGAGTGATCCGGTCATACCAGCTCCTCGACCTTGCGTGCGGTGTCGCGCCCGATCAGCAGGCGCTGGACTTCGTTGGTCCCGTCATAGATCTGGGTGACCTTCGCGTCGCGCAGGCCACGCTCGACGCCGAGATCCGCCAGGTCGCCGTGGGGGCCGAGGATTCGCGCGGCCTCGACCGCCGCGCGGAAGCCGAGGTCGGTGCAGCTCTGCTTCATGATCCCGATCTGCCCCGGCGACGGGGATTCCTCGCGGTCGACTTCGCGCGCGATCGCCAGCAGCAGCAGCCGTCCTCGCAGGATTTCGCCGCGCAGATCGGCGAGCGCGAACGTGGCCTCGTCCGGGAATCGCTTGCCATGGATACACCGCAATGCGGTCAGAGTCCGCCCGTAGACCGAACGCGCGATCCCCACGCCCTGCGCGGCCGCGCTGATCCGGGACTTGATGACCGACGTCAGCACGATCGGCCAGCCATCCCCCTCCGCGCCGAGCCGGTTGCCCGCCGGAACTTCCACGCCGGAGAGGAACAGTTCCGCAGTGGAGGACCCGTGCATGCCCATCTTGACGAACGGCTGTCCGCGGGTGAGCCCTGCGCTGTCTCCGTCGACGACCAGCGCGGTGATCCCCTTGCGGCGCATGGCCGGATCGACTGTCGCGAAGCAGACGACGACGTCGGCGCGATCCCCGGTGGTGATGAACGTCTTGGATCCGATCACGGTGTAGCCGACGACCTGACCGTGTTCGGTCCTCGGCACCGCACGGGTTTTCAGGCTCGCCGCGTCGCTTCCCGCGTCCGGCTCGGTGATTCCGAGTGAGCCGTAGCGCGTTCCGTCGAGCAGACCGGGGATGTAGCGGGACGCGAGTTCTTCGGTCCCGGCCTTCCAGATCGGGTAGGCCGCGTGCATCTGCGTCATGTAGACGAGACTCGTGGCCGCGCACCCCGCGGCGATCTCCTCCATCGCGACGGCGTACGCCACGTTGGTGTCTTCGGTGCCGCCCCAGCGTTTCGGAAAGATGAGCCCGGCCAGGCCCGCGGCGGCGAGCGCTTGGTAGCTGTCGTGGGCGAAGGTGTGGGTGCGGTCCAGTTCCTCCGCACGCGGCGCGACTTCGGCGGCCACGACGTCCCGGACGCGGGCTCGCACGGCGAGTTCGCGGTCGTCGAGCAACCGGTCGCTGGCCGACTCGTCGAGCGCGTTCTGCACGGCGACGTAGCGGTCGGCATCGTAGACGCCGGATAGCGCTGTCATCGGTTCTCCCGTGTCACGGAGGGAAACTCGGGCGCACGACGTTGTTTGAAAGCCTCGATACCTTCGGCCGCTTCGGCGCCGCCGGTTGCGATGGCGGCCAGCGAGGTTTCGTAGGCCAGCTCCGCTTCTGTCGGTGCGCCGACGCGGAGCGCGCGCAGGATCGCCACGTGCGCGCGCGGGCCCCGGGCCGCGATGTCCCCGGCCAGCTTCACCGCCGTGGGAAGCAGTTCCCCAGGCTCGACCGGTTCCAGCGGGCTCAGGCCCAGTTCGTAGGCCCGCTGCGCCGAAAGCCGGTTGCCGGAGAGCATCACGTGCGCTGCCACCGGCGTCCCGACCACTCGCCGAAGCCGCTGCGTGCCGCCATAGCCGGGAATGAGCCCGAGGCCGGACTCCGGCAGGCCGAAGGAGGCACGCTGGGACAGCACGGAAAAGGTACTCGCGAGCACGAGTTCGAAACCGCCACCCAGGGCCAGGCCGTTCACCGCAGCGATGACCGGCACCGGGCTGTGCTCGATCGCGGCCAGGATGCGCTGGCCCTCGCCGAGGATTTCTTGCGCGCGATGCGCGTCGAGGCCGGCCAGCTCGTCCAGGTCCGCGCCCGCGCTGAACGCCTTCTCCCCGGCCCCTGTGAGGACGATCGCACCTGCACCGGAGGCGGTCAGCCGCCTGATTTCCTCCGCCAGACCGCGCAGGGTCGCGGAGTTCAGTGCATTGTGGACCTTCGGGCGGTCGAGCGTGATCGTCGCGACCGGTCCGTCGTGCGCCACGAGCAGTTCGTTGCCGGACATGCGTCAGTTCTCCTCGTTCCCGAACACGACCGCCCCGGCCTCGGCCAGTTCCGTGATCCGCTGGTGGGGCACACCCATCTCTTCGAGCACCTCGCGGGTGTGCGCGCCGAGCGCCGGGAAGCAGGTGTTGCGGATCTCGGGCACCGAGCCGAGCCGAAACGGGCTGCGGACGCCGTAGAGACCTTCGCGCTCGGGCACCGGCAGTAGACTCTGGCGCGCCTTGAGCTGGGGATCCGCCACGACCTCGGACAACGTCTGTACCAGCGACGCGGGCACGTCGGCTTCGGCGAACACCTTCAGCCACTCGGCCGCCGTGCGCTCGCGGAGCCGTTCGCCGATCACCTCGGTCAGGTGGGAGCGGTGCGCCCGGCGGCCGGCGTTGTCGCGAAGGGCCGGGTCCGCGGCGAGTTCTTCGAGTTTGATCGCGGCGCAGAAGCGTTGCCACATCAGGTCGTTGCCGATCGCGATCACGATGTCGCGGTCGGCCGTGGGGAACGGCTGGTAGACCGCGAGCACGGAGTCCGTCCCGCCGCTGGGCGCGGGCTCCGGCTCGCCGGCGAGGTAGGCCGCGATCCGGGGTGCCATCAGGGCGAGGTCGGTGTCCAGCAAGGAAACGTCGATGAGGTCGCCGTCGCCGGACGTGCGCTGGCGGACCAGCGCGGCGTTGATCGCCAGCGCCGCGCTCATCCCGGTGACGATGTCCGACAGCGCGGTCGAGACTCGCTGCGGCGAGCCGCCTTTCGCCCCGGTCACCGACATCAGGCCCGATCGCGCTTGCGCCGCCAGGTCGTAGCCGGGGAGCCGGTGGTCCGGGCCGTCGAGGCCGTAACCCGACATCGCGCAGTAGACGATCCGGGGACAGCGTGCCCGGACCGTCTCCGGGTCGAGCCCGAGGCGAACCAGCTTGGACGGGTTCATGTTCTCCATGAACACGTCCGCGCTTCCGATCAGCGAGTGCACCAGCTCCAGCCCCTCGGCCGTGCGGAGGTTGACCACCATCGACCGCTTGTTGCGGTTCGCCGAGGCGAACCACGCGGACGTGCCGTCGGCGAAGGGCGGGCCCCAGCCGCGGCAGTCGTCGCCCACGTCCGGTCGTTCGACCTTGATCACGTCGGCGCCGAGGTCGGCCAGGTACATCGAAGCGGTCGGGCCGGCGTAAGAGGTCGTGAGATCGAGGACCCTCACGCCGGCGAGTGGTCCGGCCACTCCGCTCCGGCGGGAAGACGCGTGCGAATGCATGACCCGATACTGTCCGACATTAAAAGCATGTGTCAATAGGCGCCGAACTGCTTACTACTTGACGATACCTCGGCTGGTGCCCAAGATGTCCCCATGTCCACTGCTTTCCGGCAGCCATGACGACCCAGCGCGCGGCGGAGCGGACCCCGTTCGGTTTCCGGGTCGTAACGCCGCTCATCGCCAGCGCGGTCCTGAATCCGGTCAACTCGACGCTGATCACCGTGGCATTGGTGCCGATCGGTCAGTCCTTCGGTGCCGGGCCCGCCCGGACGGCCTGGCTCATCAGCTCCCTCTACCTGGCCACTGCGGTCGCCCAGCCCGTCGTCGGCCTGTTTGTGGACCGGTTCGGCGCCCGGCGCGTCCTGCTGACCGGCGCCGCGGTGGTGATCGCCGCAGGTCTCGGCGGTCTGCTCGCGCTCTCGTTGCCCTGGCTGGTCGGGGTGCGGGTGGTGCTGGGAATCGGTACCTGCGCGGGGTTCCCCGCCGCGATGGCGGTGGTGCGGACGCGGGCGGACGCCGCCGGTTCCGGGGTGCCCAGCCGGGTGCTGTCGGTGCTGGGCATGTCTTCCCAGACCGTCATGGCGATCGGGCCCGCGCTGGCGGGCGCGCTGATCGGCTTGTTCGGCTGGCCCGCCATCTTCGCGGTCAACATCCCGCTCGGGATGGTCGCGCTAGTGTCCGCCCTGCTGTGGGTGCCGCGGGACGAGCGCCCGGCACGGACCGGTGTGCCCGTCGACATCGCGGGGATCGTGTTGTTCGCCGCGACGCTGGTCGTCTTGCTGTTCTTCGTCATGGCCCCGTCGGTGCACGAGTTGTACCTGGTCGCCGTGACGGCGGTCCTGGCCGTCGCGTTCGCCTGGCGGGAACTGCGCGCCGGCGAGCCGTTCATCGACCTGCGCGTGCTCGCCGGCAACAGCGCCCTGCTGCTGACCTACCTGCGGCAGGCGCTCGGGCTGTTGATCGTGTACTCGATGATGTACGGCTACGCGCAATGGCTCGAAGCGGCGCACGGGTTCAGCGAATCGAAGGCCGGCCTGGTGATGGTGCCGATGTCGGTGATCGCCATGCTCGCGTCCGCCGCCTCCGGGCGCGCGACGGGCGTCCGGATCCGCCTGGTACTGGCGGCATCCGCGTTGTGCGGTGGCTCGGGGTTGCTGTTCTCGATCTCTTCGGCCACCCCGTTCGCCGCGCTGGCAGGGCTCGCCGCCCTCTTCGGGCTCGGCCAGGGGCTGATCGGCGTGACGAACCAGACAGCGTTGTACGGCCAGGTTTCCGCGGACGCGGTCGGCACGGCCAGCGGGCTGTTCCGAACGGCCCAGTACCTCGGCGCCATCGCCGCGTCGACGCTCATCGCGCTGTGCTTCGGCAGCCATGTCACGTCGGCCGGCCTGCACCGGCTCGCCTGGTCGCTGGCCGGGGTGGGCGTCGTGCTGCTGGCCGTGACCGTCACCGACCGAGGACTGGGCGCGCCCGCCGGGGCGCGCTGACGAAGATGGGAGATCAATGGTCTGGCAGGGCAACTACGGCAAGCTGTTCGTCGGCGGCCGGTGGGCCGATCCGGCGTCGGACGACAAGCTCCGGGTGATCTCGCCGTTCACCGAAGAGGTGATCGCGGAGGTTCCGGCCGCGACGAAATCCGATGTGGACAGTGCGGTCACGGCGGCACGAATCGCGTTCGACCACGGGCCATGGCCACGCCTGCCACTGGAAGAACGGTTGGAGGTCGTCCGCCGGCTGCACGCACGGCTCACCGAAGACCAGGACGTCGTCGCCGCGTTGATCACCGAGGAGATGGGCTGCCCCATCACGCTGGCCAAGAAGATCCAGGCGACCGCGCCCCGGGCCGCCGCCGCGGCCTTCCTCGAACTCGCCCCGTCCTACCCATTCCGTTCCGTGCGGACGTCGGACTCCGGCAACGCGTTGGTGCTGCGGGAACCCGTCGGTGTGGTCGCCGCGATCGTGCCCTGGAACGTGCCGATGGCGATCTCCGTGATGAAGCTCGCGCCCGCGCTCATCGCCGGCTGCACGGCGGTTCTCAAGCCGTCGCCGGAAACACCGCTGGACGCCTACCTGCTCGCCGAAATGCTCGAATCCGCGGGCCTGCCGCCCGGGGTGGTGAACGTCGTCCCAGCGGAGCGGGAGGTCAGTGAACACCTCGTCACGCACCCTGGCGTGGACAAGGTGACGTTCACCGGCTCCACGGCCGCGGGCAGGCGGATCGCTTCCCTGTGCGGGCAGGACATCCGCCGCGTAACGCTGGAGCTGGGCGGCAAGTCGGCCGCGATCGTGCTGGAGGATGCCGATCTCGATGCCACGGTCGAATCCCTGCGGCTGGGCTCCCTGCGCAACAACGGCCAGGTGTGCAGCCTCAAGACCCGCATCGTGGTGCCACGCTCGCGGGAGACGGAGTTCGTCGACCGGCTGACCGGGATGGTCGCGTCGATGCCGGTCGGAGATCCTGCGGACCCGGAGACCCAGATCGGCCCGCTCGTGAGCGCGCGCCAGCGGGAACGCGTCGAGTCCTATGTCGAGATCGGCCGCGCGGAGGGCGCGAAGCTGGCGCTCGGCGGCGGGCGTCCCACGGGCCTGGACCGGGGATGGTTCGTGGAGCCCACCGTGTTCACCGGCGTGGAGCCCGGAATGCGGATCGCCCAGGACGAGATCTTCGGGCCGGTGCTCGCGGTGCTGACCTACGAGGACGAGGACGAGGCGGTCGCGATCGCCAACGACTCCGCCTACGGGCTCAACGGCGCGGTGTTCACCGCGGACCTCACCCACGGGCTCGACATAGCCGCGCGCATCCGCACCGGAACCGTCGAGCTGAACGGGAATCCGGTGGGCAGGCACGCCCCGACCGGCGGGTTCAAGACAAGCGGGATCGGCCGCGAAATGGGCCCCGAGGGATTCGACGCGTACGTGGAGCTCAAGACCGTCGGCTTGCCCGCGGAGTTCGCGGCGAGCCTGACCTGACCGGGATGGCCGGCCGGTGACACCCGGCCGGCCATCCCGGTCATGCGCTGAGCGCGGGCAGGACTTCTTCGCCGATCAGCCGGACCGATTCCGCGGCCGGCTCGACAGGCATACCCGCCCAGTGCGTACGCAGGACGAAGTGGTCGATGCCCAATTCGTCCCGCCACGGCAGCAGGGCACGGACACAGTCTTCGGGCGAGCCCACGATGAAGCGCTGGTCGGCCAGTTCGTCGTAGGGGATGTCGAAGGACTCCTTGTCCGGCATCACCTTGTCCTGCCCCCATTTCGCGTACATCCGGTACTTGTCGGCGAGGTACTTCGACGCGAGTTCGGCGGCGGTGGCTCGGTCCTTCGCGCAGAAGATCTCGCGCATCGCGGGGAGTTCCACCGGCGCGGCCAGCCCTGTCGCGTCACGCTCGGAGTGGAACAGCTTCAGCTGACGACGCACGGTGTCGATCGTCGCGTGAGGGTTGATCATCCACGCGTCCGCGAGCCGAGCGGCCCGGCGCACCGCGGGGTCGCTGTTGGCGGCCATCCAGACCGGGGGCCGCGGCTGCTGCAGCGGCCTGAGCGCGAGCCGCGCCCCGTCCAGCCTGCACCAGGGCAGGTCGGCGTCGACCGTCTCACCGGCCCACAGCCGGGTCACCACGTCGAGATTGGCCTCGAAGCGGGCCGCGCTCCCGGTCATCGGGACGCCGAGCGCATCGTATTCGGGTTGGCGGTAGCCGAGCCCGACCCCGAAGGTCAGCCGCCCGCCCGAGATCACGTCGAGCGCGGCGAAATGCTCCGCCACTTCGACCGGGTTGTGCAACGCGAGCAGGAGAATGCCGACGCCCACCCGCATATCGCCCGCGTCCGCCGCGAGCCGGGCCAGGAACGGCACCGGCTGCATGTCGGTGACCTCGCCACTGAGGAAGTGCTGGCCGGTGAACACCGCGTGCCACCCGGAATCCCGGGCCACCCGCAGCAACCGCAGCTGTTCGTCCAGCGCCTCCCTCTGGTCGGTGCCGAGCGGTTGCTGATTGGCCAGCATCAAGCCGAATTCCACTGTTTCACCCTTCTGCCTGGAGCACTTTCCGCTCCTCGTCGCGGCGCGCGGAGGCGTCGCGGAGCCGGTACCGCCTGGTCTCGGGCAAGACCAGCACGACCAGGAACGCGAACACACCGATCGCCACGCCGTAGAAGGCGGGCGCCAGCGGTGACCCGAAGCCAGTGACGAGTGCCGCCGCGATCAGCGGCGCGGTACCGCCGAAGATGGCGTTGCCCAGGTTGCTGGATATCGCGTGCCCGGTGCAGCGGACCGCGGTCGGGAACAGCTCGAGCTGCGCCACGAACCCGGCGGCGACGCAGGGCGCGGCCGCGAGCACCAGCAGCACCTGGCCCAGACACGCACCCGCGACGGTGCCGGACGAGGCCAGCTTGAACGCCGGGTACGCGACGACGGCGAGCAGCGCGGTTCCGCTGAGCAGCAACGGTTTGCGGCCGACGCGGTCCGCCAGCGCACCGAAGACCGGAAACAGCAGGGCAAGGACCGCGACCGCCCCGGCGTTGGACAGCAGTGCCGCCGTGTGCCCGAGACCCGCGACCTGGACCAGGAACGTGTACATGAACCCGAGCAGCAGGTACGACACGACGGCGTGCGCGGAGCCCAGCAGGGTGACCAGCAGCATCGACTTGATCCTCGGTCGCGCCGCTGTCCGAAGTGGATCGTCCGCCGCCTTCTCGATCGCGGCTTCGGTGAACTCTTCGGGGTCGTCGAGTCGTTTGCGCAGCCAGAAACCGGCCGCGCCCAGCACTCCGCCGATGAGGAACGGGATCCGCCAGCCCCAGCCGACGTACGCGGCCTCCCCCATCCCGGACCGCACTGCCAAAACGAGAATCCCGACGAGCGCGGCGGGCAGGAACGCGGTGCAGGCGGCGAAGCCGACCCAGCGGGCGCGCCGCCCCTCGGGGGCGGACTCGATCACGTACGCGTAGCTTCCGCTGGATTCCCCGCCCAGTGACAGGCCCTGGCCGAGCCTGCACACCACCAGCAGGACCGGCGCGAGCACGCCCACGCTTTCGAAGGTGGGCAACAGCCCGGCTGCCGTCGTACAGGCACCCATCAGCAGCACGGTCGTGGTGAGGACGTTGATCCGTCCTTTCCGGTCTCCCAGGAAACCGAAGAGGAGGCCGCCGAGCGGGCGGGCGAAGAACGCCAGCGCGTAGACGGCGAAGGTGCCCAGCATCGCGGCCGTGGGGTTCGACTTCGGGAAGAAGTGGACGGCTAGCACGGGTGCCGAGAAGCCGAACAGGAAGAAGTCGTACAGCTCCCCCAGATTGCCGATCGAAGCGCCGGCGATGCGGCGGCGCGCGGTCACGGGCGACGTCATTGTCGTCCTCCTTCGGTGGATTCAGGGATCGCGCGCACCGTCGGCAAGTCTCCGACCAGGCAAAACCGTGCGCAATATCACCAGAATGTCTGACTTTACTGATAGTGTCAAGACACTTGATGCCGCTAGTTGACGCATTATCTAATGTCCGACAGTATCGGACTTGCCGAAGCCGATTCCTGGGAGAGATACCGAATGTCTGCCGAAACTCACGCGATGGTGATCGACGGCCAGTGGCGCGCCGCCGCCGGGGGCGCGACGCTCGCGTCGGTCAACCCGTTCGACGGCACAGCGTGGGCCACCGTCCCCTCAGCTACCGCACAGGACATCGATGACGCGGTACAGGCCGCCCGGCGCGCCTTCGACGACGGCCCGTGGGCGCGGTCCACCCCGCTGCACCGTGCCGCCCTGCTGCGCAGGCTCGGTGACCTGATCAAGGAAAACGCCGACGAGCTCGCCCGGATCCAGGTGCGCGAGAACGGCAAGCTGATCCGGGAGATGGCCGGGCAGACGACCGCGCTCGCCAACCACTGCTACTTCTTCGCCGGCGTCGCCGAGCAGCCCTCCGGCGAAACCCTCTCGTCGAGCGTGCCGGACATGCAGGTGTTCACGGTCCGCGAGCCGGTCGGCGTGGTCGCCGCGATCACCCCATGGAACAGCCCGGTCTCCTTGCTGCTGTGGAAACTCTGCCCCGCGCTCGCCGTCGGCTGCACGGTCGTGGTCAAACCCTCGGAGATCACGCCGGTCTCCACGCTCTTCCTCGCGCGCCTGATCCAGGAAGCCGGCTTCCCGGACGGTGTGGTCAACGTCGTCACCGGCGCGGGCGAAGCAGGTGCGGCGCTGGCCGCACACCCCGGCGTGGACAAGATCGCCTTCACCGGGTCTACCGCGGTGGGTAAGAAAATCGCGGTGACCGCGGCCGAGCGGCTGGCGCGAGTATCCCTGGAGCTGGGCGGGAAATCTCCTAACATCGTCTTCCCGGACGCGGACCTGGCCAACACCGTCAACGGTGTGATGGCCGGCATCTTCGCCGCGACGGGCCAGACGTGCATGGCAGGTTCGCGGGTCCTGGTGCATGAGGACATCTACGACCGGTTCAGCAAACAGCTCACCGAAAGGGCCCGGCAGATCAAGCTCGGCGATCCCCTCGATCCCGGATCCGAAATGGGCACGGTCGCGTGCAAGGCTCAATACGACAAAGTCCTGAACTACATCGAGATCGCCAAGGCCGAAGGCGCGCACCTGGCCGCCGGCGGGAAACACCCCGAGGACCCCGCGTTGCGCCAGGGCCTGTTCGTCGAACCCACCGTGTTCACCGGTGTCACGAACGACATGCGGATCGCGCGCGAAGAGGTCTTCGGGCCGGTCGCGGTGGTCATCAAGTTCTCGGGCGAGGACGACGCCGTGCGCATCGCGAACGACACGTCCTTCGGGCTCGCGGCCGGTGTCTGGACCCGGGATGTCGCGCGCGCACACCGGATGATCAAGCGGCTGCGGGCGGGCAGCGTCTGGATCAACAACTACCGCAAGACCAACCACGTCGCGCCGTTCGGCGGGTTCAAGGAAAGCGGGATCGGCCGCGAGAACGGGGTCCACGCCACCGACGAGTACACCGAGGTCAAGACGGCGTGGATCGATACCGGCAGCACCATCGCCGACCCGTTCAACCCCCGGGCCTGACCGCCACCGCCGAGAGAAGGGATTCCTTTGGCACATCCCACGAAACCCCTGGACGGCATCCGCGTACTGGACTTCACCCAGTCGCTGCTGGGCCCTTCCGCGACCCAGGTCCTCGGTGACTACGGCGCGGACGTCATCAAGGTCGAGCGCGCCGCCGGTGACCTGATGCGGTCGGTCATCCCGGACCGCAGCGGCCCGGACAACCCGGTGTTCCTCAGCCTCAACCGCAACAAGCGCAGCATCGTACTCAACACCAAGACCGCGGAGGGACGCGGCATCGTGCACGACCTCGCCGCCCGTGCCGACGTCGTGGTCAGCAACTTCCGGCCGGGCGTCATGGAGAAGATGGGCTTCGGGTACGACACCCTCTCCGAGCTGAACCCGCGGATCATCTGGGCGTCGGGCACCGCGTACGGGTCGAGCGGGCCCTTCCGGCACCGCGCCGGCGTCGACCAGATCGCCCAGGCGCTGACCGGCCTCATCGCGCGCCGCACCTCCGACACCGCGCCGATGACCATCTACCCCACCATGATCTGCGACTACACCACCGCGATGCACCTCGCGCAGGGCATCCTGCTCGCCCTGATCGCGCGCGGGCGCACCGGGCACGGGCAGAAGGTCGAAGTGTCGCTGTACGACTCGGCGCTGGCCCTGCAGTCGATGGAGGCCACCGTGCAGCTGACCCGCGGGGAAGAACTGAACTTCGGGCGGATGCCCCTCAACGGCGTTTTCCCCACCGCAGACGGTGAGATCATGGTGATCGGTGTCTTCCACGACAACGCCCTGCAGGACATCTCGACCGCACTGGAGTTCGACGACGATCTGTCCGAGCGCCCGGAGTTCCGGACCACCGAGCTGCAGTTCGCGAACAAGGACGCGCTGCAAGGCCTGTTCCGCGAACGCTTGCGGACCAAACCCACCGCCTACTGGCTGAAGCGGCTGGAATCGGTCGACATCATGTGCAGCCGCATCCAGACGATCGCCGAAGCCCTGCGGCACCCGCAAACGAAGGTCAACGACGTCCTGCTCGACGTGGACCATCCCGTCGAAGGCCGCTTCACGACGGTGGGCTCACCGATCCACCTTTCCGCCAGCCCGGTGGAAATCCGGTACGCGCCACCACGGCTCGGCGAGCACGGCGACGACATCCTCACCGAACTCGGCTACGACCAAGCGGCGATCGACGACCTTCGTACCAGGAAAGTCCTGGCCTGAACCCGCACAGCAGAAGAGGAAGGCAACGATGCCCGATCAGGTTCGCACGATCGTGACCCACATCAACGACGACGGTACGTCCGGGATGACCGAGCGGCTCGTCGCCCGGCGCACCTCCGTCGACGACCTCGGCCGCCCCACCTTCGGCGGCAATCTCGTCTGGGGGACCACCGACGGCACGTCGACGGTCGGTGCCGGTGAGCAGCCGGACGCGGTGACCGAACCGTTCTTCCCCGGCCCCGGCGGCCACCGGTTCGTCGTCTTCGAGTTCCTGCCCGAACCGGGCGCCGCCCCGCGAATCGTGGTGCGGCAAGGAGATCCGATGCCCGGGCTGCTGGACGCGTTCGACAAGGACCGGCCGGGGATGCACCGCACCGACACGATCGACTACACCTACGTCATCTCGGGCGAGATGACACTGGAACTCGACGACGGCGAAGTGCCGGTGCGTGCCGGGGACTGCGTCGTCCAGCAGGGCACCTGGCACGCCTGGCGCAACCGCGCGGCCGAGCCGTGCGTCGTCGCCGCCGTGCTCATCGGGGCCGACCGGAAGCCGTGAACAAAGCTTCGCCGCGGACCAGGCATTCGCCGCTGTCATCGAAAACCTCGCCACTGACGCAGGCCAGCCGCCGGCCGGTGAAGACCGTCGACGCCTTCGCGGCAAGCGCGGAACCGGACAACATCCCGGGCCGCAGGAACGTACTTTGCAGTGATACCAGCGAAAGTTCCGGATCGCTCGTGCGCGCGGCATGCGCGCAGGCTTCGCCGAGCAGGCCCGTCAGGATGCCGCCCTGCACGTTCCCGTTGCGGTTGGCCAGGTGCGGGCCGACCGGCTGCCGGGCCTCCGCACGGCCGTCCGAGCCAGCGACGTCGATCCGGTGGATCTGCCGGTGAACCCCGCTGGTGGTGGTCCACCGCTCGATGTCGGCGAGCAGGAACGACCGGATCTCCCGCTCAAGCGGGCTCAGGTCCCCGAAGTCGAGCACGCGCGGCGGGTCGCTTTCCCAGGGATACAACGGAAACCCCGTGCCCGGTTTCGGACGCAGCAGCAGGAAACGCCCGGTGGCCAGCGCGACGAGCCGTCCGTCCTCTGTTTCCAGCCGGGCGTCCGCGGCCGCGAGGTCGCCGATCCGGTGCGCGGTAGCCGCTCGGCACACCAGCTTCTCGGCACGCACGGGATGCCTCAGGTATTCGATCTTCAGCGACACGGTCGGAAAACGGCGTTCCTTGCCGACGACCGAACGCACCGCCGCCGCGAGTGCCAGATCGAACATCATCGCCACGATTCCTTCGGCGAACTCGCCGTCCTCCGTCAGCGCCTGAGGAGAGGCGGCCACCAACACGGCGCTTCGGCCGTCGCCGATCTCGTCATAGCTGAGCCCACCAAAGTTGGCGTAGAAATGCGACGCGCCGTTCCGCACACTGCCGAGCGCGGCACGGATCGCAGTGTCCAGGCCCGCGACCGCACCCGCGAGGTCACGCATGGAAGGAACTCCTCTCACTACGGGCACAGGTGTACCGCGGGACCCGCGCCAGGTCCCGCGGCACACGGATCGAGCCGGGTCAGGCGGCGGGCCTGCACTTGGCCAGCAGCGGGAGGACTCCCCGCTGCACGGCTTCGCCGCGTTGGTTGACGATGGTGTATTCACGGGTGAGCACCCCGCGCCGACCGTCGCTCGTCAGCCGTTTCTCCTTGATCAGTACCTCCGCGTGCACGGTGTCGCCGGAGAACACCGGCCCGAGGAAACGCCAGTCCTCGATACCCAGCAGGGCGATCGTGCAGGCTTCGAAGATGCCCAGCCGGTTGGCCAGCCCGGTGGTCACGCTCAGCGTGAGCAGCCCGTGCCCGATGCGCTGTTTGAAGGCGCTTTCCTGCGCGAAGGTATCGTCGGTGTGGATCGGGTTGAAGTCCCCGGACAGCCCCGCGAACTGGCCGATCTCGTAGTCGGTGACGGTGCGGGCCGGGGTGATGAACTTGTCCCCTACCTCGAAGTCCTCGAAGTAGTACTGCGGCTTCTCCACGGGGATTCCCTTACGCCTTGGTCTCTTCGCTGAACGCCTTGCCCCGGATCATGCGCACGGCCTGGTACTCGACGGCGGTCTTGCCGCTGGTGGTGAGCACCGAGTTGTCCGTGGTCACCACGCCGCGATCACCGCGGGAGGTGAGGTGCAGCCCGGTCACGACGCTGGAGGTGTAGATCGTGTCGCCGACGAGAACCGGCTTGCGGAACTTCGGGGTCACCTCCATCAGCGCGAGGCCACGGTCCTCCATGATCCCGGATCCGATGACGAGGCCCTCCGCGAGCGTGAGCACCAGCATCCCGGGCACGAGCCGCCCGCCGTAGTAGGCATCCTTGGCCGCGTACTCGAGGTCGTACCACATCGGCCCGCGGTAGCCCGCCAGCCCGATGTAGGTGGACACGTCGTAGTCGGTCACCGTTCGCCTGCCGGTCTCGGAGACCATGCCCATTTCGTACTCTTCGAAGAACAACGACTTCATGGCTCAGCCCTTTCAGTAGGAGCGCGGGAGGCCGAGCACGTGCTGGCCGAGGAAGTTGAGGATCATGTTGGTCGACACGGGCGCGACCTGGAAAATCCGGTTTTCCCGGAACTTCCGTTCGATGTCGTACTCCGAGGCCATGCTGTAGCCGCCGTGGGTCTGCATCGCCACATTGGCCAGGCTCCAGGAAGCCTCCGAGGCCAGCAGCTTGGCCATATTGGACTCCGCACCGCATTTCTCGCCGCGGTCGAACATCTCCGCGGCCTTCCACCGCATCAGGTCGGCGGCCTCGATGTCGGCGAACCCGCGCGCGATCGGGAACTGCACGCCCTGGTTGGCCCCGATCGGCCTGCCGAAGATGACCCGCTCGTTCGCGTAGCGCACCGATCGGTCGATGAACCACCGGCCGTCGCCGATGCATTCCGCCGCCACGACGATCCGCTCCGCGTTGAGACCGTCCATCAGGTACCGGAAGCCCTTGCCCTCCTCGCCGATCAGCGAGTCGGCCGGCACCCGGAAGTCGTCGAAGAACAGCTCGTAGGTGTGGTGGTTGAACATCACGTCGACCTTGCGCATGCTCAGGTGCTTCGGATCGACGTCACGGACGTCCACGAGAAAACACGAAATCCCGAGACCGGGCTTCTTGGGGTCGGGCGACGGGCTGGTCCGGGCCATGATCACCATCAGGTCGGTGTGAGCGGCGCGCGAGATGAAGATCTTCTGCCCGTTGAAGACCCACTCGTCACCTTCGAGCCGTGCGGTGGTCCGGATCTTCGCGGTCTCGGTTCCGGCGTCGGGCTCGGTCAGCGCGAAGGACTGCAGCCGCAACCGTCCACTCGAGACCTCGGGAAGCCAGCGCGCCTTCTGGGACTCGGTACCGTGCCGCGCGACGATGCCCATGGTGAACATCTGGGCGTGGATGCACGCTCCGGCGCCGCCGGACCGGTTGATCTCCTCGGTGATCACCGACGCCTCGCGGACGCCGAGCCCCATCCCGCCGTACTCGGTGGGCACCATGACCGCGGCGAGCCCGCTTTCCATGGCTTCGGAGATGAAGTCGTGCGGATACCCGCCGTTCTTGTCGAGCTCCCGGTAGTACTCGTCGGGATAGCGCGACGTGACCGCCCTGGCCGCGTCGCGGACGTCGTCGAGGGTGACCTCGGTGCCGGCGGCCTCGGTGGTAGTCACGGACATTTCGGCTGAACCTCTTTCTCTCAGCGCACCGCGGACGCGGTGATGGCATCGGTGGCCGGCACGGCGGGCCGGCCGAAGGCCCCTTGCGCGGCCAAGGTTTCAATCTGTTCCGGCGTCAGCCCGAGGCGGGCCAGCACGGCGTCTCGCTGCTCGCCCAGCTTCGGCACTCGTGCCTGTTCCGGAACCGCGAACCCAGTCGGGTCGGACGGCTGGCGCAACGTGCCGCCGATCCCGTCGTCCACTTCGACGAAGGTGCCGCGGCTGTGGAAATGCTCCAGTTCGAGCACCTCGGCCATCGTGAGCACCGGCGCCACCGGCACGTCGGCGTCGGTGATCGCCGCGACCACCTCGTCCCGCGGGAGCTGCTTGCTCCATTCCTCCACGAGCCCGTGGACCTCGGCCTGCCGCTTCGCGCGCTCCAGGTAGGTCGCGTAGCGCCGGTCCTCCCCCAGTTCCGGCCTGCCCATCGCCTTGGCCAGCCGGGCCCAGAAGTCGTCCCGGTTCACGCCCAGGTTGTAAAACCCGTCCCTGGCCGCGAAGGTGCCGTAGGGGACGCCGTGGAAATCGTTGGAGCCCGCCGTTTCCGCCATCGTCGAGTCCGCGGCCTGCACCCGGGCGAGCGCGACCGAGGTCAGCGGCAGCGTGCACTCGGTGAGCGCCAGGTCCACCAGTCGTCCCTCACCGGTCAGGTCCCGGTGGCGCAGCGCGAGCAGGATCCCGGCGTGCGCCGTCATCCCGGTGACGATGTCGCCGAGCGCGAACCCGCACCAGACCGGCTGCCCGGAACGGTCGCGGGTCAGGCCGTTCGTCCCGGCCAGCGCCTCGGCGACCATGGCCAGCCCGGCGCGGTTCGCGTCGGGGCCGGCGTTCTCCAGCCCGAAGCCCGTCATCGACGCGACCACCAGGGAGGAATACCGCTCCCGCAGGGTTTCCGGGTGCAGACCCAGCCGCCGCAGCGCCTGCGGCCGCATGTTCGTGATGAACACGTCCGCGCCGGCGAGCAGGTCGTGCATCAGGCCGATGCCCGCCTCGGTCTTCAGGTCGAGGACGACGCTTTCCTTGCGGCGGTTGAGCGATCCGAAGTAGCCGGACATGCTGCCCGCCTCGGTGGTGCGGATCGGCTCCCTGGTCCGGGTCAGCTCCCCCGTGGGCGGCTCGACCTTGATCACCTCGGCGCCCTCGTCCGCGAGCAGCATCCCGCAGTAGGGCCCCGCGATGAGATGGCACAGCTCGACGACCTTGAGCCCCGCCAGCACTCCCTGTCCGGTCTGCGCGGTAGCGGCCACGTCAGTTCCCTCCCTCGTCGAGCACGAAGTCGAACAGGTAAGCAGGCTCGGCTTCCCGGACTTGGACGCGGACCCGCTTGTCCGGTACGAGCTCGCCCCAGTCCGCGATCACCCGGGACAGGCAGCGGATGCCCTCGTCCAGGTCGACGAGGCACAGGATGTACGGCGCTTCGGCAGCGAACATCGACGGAGCGGCGGTCACCTCGGTGTAGCTGCGCAGCACGCCGCGCCCGCTCAGCTCGACCCACTCCACGTCCTTCGACCAGCACTCCGGGCACACCGGCTTGGGCGGGAAGGTCATATGCGAACACTGACGGCAGCGCGTGGTGCTGAACCTGCCCTCGCGCAGCCCGTCCCAGAACGTTTTGGTGAACGGGGTGATCCGGGGCGGATACGCCAGCTCCGGAATGGTTCCACTAGTCATCGCCGATCCCCCTTTCTAGGCGCCGGAGGCGTTGGTCAGAACGTGCATCATGGTCGCGTTGTAATCCCCCAGCTCCGCGGTCACGGCGCCCACGCTCGCCCCCGTGACCTGCCTCGGCCCAGCCTCACCGCGCAGTTGCTGGACCGCCTCGTACACGTTGTACAAAGGCGTGACGTGCGGCGGGTGCCCCCGGCTCGCGAGCCCGCCCGATGGCGACACGGGAATCTGGCCGCCGATGCTGGTCGCGCCCGCGGCCGCGGCCTCACCGCCGGTGCCCTTCGGGAACAGGCCCACCGCCTCGGTGAGGATCAGTTCGACGATCGAGCAGGGTGCGTACACCTCGAGGAAATCCAGATCCGCCGCGGTGATCCCGGCAGTCTGGTAAGCCTTCGAGGACGCGATCTCCGCCGACTCGAACCTGGTCAGGTCGCGCGGGCGGCTGGACACCTGGTGGATTCCCTCGTGGTAGAAACCACGACCCACGACGTCGACGTAGCGGTGGCCGAGCTTGCGCGCGACCTCCGGGGCGGCGACGACGATCGCGACGGCGCCATCCGAACGCGGCGGCACGTCGAGCAGCCCCAGCGGCCGCACGATGGGCCGTGCGTTCAGCACGTCCTCGACGCTGATTTCCTTGCGCAGCTGCGCGATCGGGTTCAGCGACGCGTGTTTCCGGTTCTTCACCGGGATCGCCGCCAGCTGCTCACGGGTCAGCCCGTAGTCGTGCATGTACCTCGTGGCGTTGAGCGCGTACCACGAGATGGGCGTGACACCGAACGGCACGTGGAAATCCACATCACCGACCGCGCGCATCGACAGGTGCATGTGCTCACCGGTGGGCACGTGCAGCTCGCGGTTCACGCCGAGCGCGACGGCGACCTTCGCCTGCCCGGACGCGACGCGGTTCACCGCGAGATCGAAGGCGAGGCCACCGGTCATCCCGTTGCCCAGCACCTCGAGCAGGATGTCGTCGATCGGGATCTCGAGGTAGCCCGCCATGAAAGTGCCGAAGTAGCGCTGTTCCGCGTAGGGCCGCGGCAACGAGAAGACCAGCGCGTCGATGTCGCGTTTGGTCAGTCCGGCGTCGGCAACGGCCTCGACCAGAGCCTCGAGCACCATCTCATGTTCCAGGACATCGACGTACTTGCCGACCGGCAGCGCCCCGATGCCGACGACGGACGCCATCGTCTCCATTGTCACTCACGTCCATTCCGCCATATGGCTAATAGCCTGACATTAAGCTACCTGCATATTGCTAGCCGAGCTAACGACTTGTCAAGACACCAGGGCGCCCGCGCCGGGAGGTGAGCGCCACGTCCGCGGACCGGGCATGGTGGGTATGGACGTCAGAGGTTGATCGAGTCGAACGACGTGACTCGCGCCGCGGCACCAGATCCTGCCCGGCTCTCGTCCTTAGGGAGACCGCTACTTCGAGGTACGCCAGTTCTCGTGGATCTGCTTCGTGACACTGCTCTGCTTGAGCGCGAAGGACCGGAACCGGTCCGCCAGCGCGGCACCCTCGGTGCTCATGTCCCACCCTGACACGAGCGATTCCTTCGCCAGCGCAAGGCTTTCCGCGGGCATCTTCGCCAATGTCGCGACCACATCGCCGACGCGATCGCGCAGCGCGGCCGCGTCCGGCTCGACCCCCTGCGCGAAGCCCCAGTCGAACGCCTGCCTGCCGGACATGGCGGCGCCCAGCAGCATCATCTCCATCGCCCGCCCCTGGCCGATGTGCCGGGCGAGCCGGACCGTGGTGCCGTAGGGCGGAATCAGCCCGAGGCCGACCTGGGGCAGCTTGAAGGAAGCACTTTCCGAGGCATAGACCAGATCCGAGAAGAGCGCCAGCTGCAGTCCGCCGCCGAGGGCCCAGCCGTTGACCTCGCTGACGATGATCTGCGGGCAGCGCGCCATCCGGTCGAAGATGCCGGGCTGCTCACGCAGGAACTCGGGCAGGCCGGAGTAGTCGTGCGTATCCGGCTCCTTGAGGTCCGCGCCGGCGCAGAACGCCTTCTCCCCGGCGGCGGACAGCCGCACGATCCGCACGTCCCGGTCTTCGGCGAGGTCACGGAAAGCCTTGCGCAGCGCTGCCATCAGCGGACGGTTCAACGTGTTGAGCCGATGCGGGCGGTTGATCGTCAGGTGTGCGATCCCGTCGCTGTACTCGGTCAGCAGGACCGGCTGCTCATCCATGCGGGGTCTCCTCCTGTCAGGCAAGGGTTTCGATGTCGAGGACGAAACGGAACCGGACGTCGCCGGCGATCACGCGGTTGTACGCCTCGTCGATGCCGCCGGCCTCGATCACTTCGACCTCGGCGCCGATCCGGTGCCGTGCGCAGAAATCGATCATCTCTTGTGTCTCCGCGATCCCGCCGAGCCTCGTTCCGGCGATCGAGCGCCGGTTGAGCCGCAGCGAAGCACTGGAAACGCTCAGCGGGGCGGGCGCGGCACCGAGGTGGACCAGCGTGCCGTCCAGGGCGAGCAGGTCGAGGAAGGGATTGAAGTCGACGCTCGCCGGGACCGTGGACAGCAGCAGGTCGAACGCCTCGTCCAGTTCCTTGAACGTGGCCGCCTGGGTGGTCGGGTAGAACTCGTCGGCCCCGAGCCGCAGGCCGTCCTCGCGTTTGCCGGGAGCCAGGTCCAGGACCGTGGTGTGGGCGCCGAGCGCCTTGGCGATGCGCACACCGACATGGCCGAGACCGCCGAGGCCGAGGATCCCGACGCGGGTTCCTGGCCCGGCTTTCCAGTGCCGCAGCGGCGAATACATCGTGATCCCCGCGCAGAACAACGGTGCCGCCTCCGCCAAGGGCAGGCCGGGCGGGATCCTCAGCACGAACGCCTCGTCCACGACGATCTTCTCGCAGTAGCCGCCCTGCGTGGGCACGCCGTCCGGCCCCGGTGAACCGTAGGTGCGCACGTACCCCTGGCGGCAGAACTGCTCCAGCCCCGCCCGGCATTTGTCGCAGTCGCGGCAGGATCCGATCATGCACCCGACCCCGGCCTGATCACCGACCGCGAAGCGCGTCACCTCCCCGCCGACGGCGACGACCGTGCCGGCGATCTCGTGGCCCGGCACCACCGGGTAACGAGATGCGGGACTGCTCGCGTAGTGGACGTCGGTGTGGCAGATACCCGTGTAGGCGATGTCGATCAGCACGTCACGCGGGCCGACATCCCGCCGTTCGATGGTGACCGGTCGGAACGGCTCACCGGGTCCCGTGGTCGCACGGGCGTTGACCGTGATCATGGTTCTCCTCGCCTAGCTGTTTTGTTTCCCCTACCCGCACCGCCACGCAAACCACACTCGAAACACTCCCTAGACGTGGTCCAGGTCCGTGTTCCTGGTCTCGGGCAACGCGAACGTGCACGCCGTGGCCACGACGCACAGCAGCGCCACGAAACAGCCCATCGCGAACGAACCGAGACCACCGATGATCACCGGGGCGAGGAGTGGCACCAGCGTGCCGCCGACCAGGCTGGACAGCGCGTAGGCGATACCGGAGGCCGTGTACCGGTAGCGCGTCCGGAAGAGCTCGGGGATGAACGCCCCGAGCGGCGCGTAGTGCACGCCCGCGATCACCGCCATCACGCAGAACGCGATGGTCAAGGCGAGTTTCGGTTCCAGTTCCAGCAGCGGGAACAGCACGAACCCGAACACCGCGCCCGCAACGTTCGCCCAGCCGACCACGGTCCGGCGCCCCACCCGGTCGGCGAGCATCCCACTGAACACCGTGACCAGCACGAGCAGCGCACCGGCGGCGAGCCCCAGCTCCAGGACGAAGATCCGCGTCAGGTGCAGCGTGTTCACCGCATATCCGGCCAGGTACACGGTCCAGAGGTAGTAGTAGACGAAGATCGTCAGGGAGGCGCCCGTCGCCAGGAACAGGGCGCGCGGTTGCTGTTTGAGCACCTCCGAGAACGGAAGCTTCGCCTCGCCCTTTTGCTCGATTTCCTTGGTGAAGACGGGCGTTTCCTCGAGCTTCATCCGTACCCACAGCCCGACGCCGACCAGCACCGCGCTGGCGAGGAACGGGATCCGCCACCCCCAGCTGAGGAAGGTCGCGTTGCTCATACTCACCGCGGTGAGCAGGAACGTCGCGTTGACCAGCAGAATCGCGCTGTTCCCGCCCAGTTGCGGGAACATCCCCCAGAACCCGCGCTTCTCCTTGGGCGCGGACTCCCCCGCGAACAGGGCCGCTCCCGCCCACTCGCCACCTGCGGCGAGCCCCTGGACCACCCGCAACAGAGTGACCAGGATCGGCGCGGCGACACCGACCTGCGCGGCCGTCGGGACCAGGCCGACCACCACCGTCGATCCGCCCATGAGCAGCAAGGTCGAAACCAGCGTGCGTTTCCGGCCGATCCGGTCGCCGAAGTGTCCGAAAAGGACGCTGCCGATGGGTCGCGCGACGAACGCGACGCCGAAGGTCGCGATCGACGCGAGCGTGCCCGCCGCAGTGCCGAGGGCCGGGAACAGCACGTGCGGGAAGACGAGCGCGGCAGCGGTGCCGTAGATCTGGAAGTCGTAGAACTCGATCAGGGTGCCGCTGAAGCTCGCCACCGCGATCCGCCGACGGTCACGTTTGGACAGGTTCGGGGCCGGCGTGGCCGCGGGTTCGGTCGTGGCATCTCGTTGGTCCATCGTCGTTCCTCTTCGTCGAGCGACAGTGCTCACCTCTCGGGGAGCGGTGGCCGCACGAACCAGCCACCACGGGCCCCGGGAACCTTGCGAATCAACCCCTGTGTTTCCAGCGCCGACAAGGCCTGCCGGATCGTCGGCCGCGAAACGCTGAACTGGCGCGCCAGCTCGGCCTCAGCCGGCAGCCGCTCCCCCGCAGCCAGCCGTCCATTCAGGACGGAGGCCCGCAGTGTGTCCTCCACCTGCTCCCGCGGCCGCACGACCCGGCGCCCCAGCACCGGTTTACCGTCATCACGCCGCGCTCTGGCGCCTTCGAAGGACATACCTGCCTCCGGTTACCGGACCGGTCGATGCAGCAGGCGGAGTATCCGCGAGACCGGTTCGTCCTCGGCCAGGCCATGTACGGCGGCCCACAGCTCGTCCACACCGACCTGCGACCGCCCGTGCCGCAGACAGTCCGCTGCCTTGGATTTCAGCTGCTCCGCGGTAAGCCGGGCCTCCGGGCTGCCGGAGACGGTCTTCCCGAGGTATTCCACCTGACGGCCGTCGTCGAGGTCGAGTTGTGCGGTGACCGGCGCCATCGCGAGGTGCGGAACCGCCTCGGTCGGCTCGATCACGACACGCCGCGCGGCGAAGCCCCCGACCTCCGGGTCGCGGATGCTCGCGGGACTGAAATCGTCGATGAGCACCGCACCGCGGTGCAGCCCGACCGCGGCTGTGTACGCGATGCTGAACTGGGCGTCGACGACACCGGCGGTGGCCGGGTCGAACGCGCGTCCGACCATGTTCATCGCCTGCCCGCTCACCAGGAACCTGATCCGCGCGATCCGGCGGGGATCGATGCCGTCGCGGTGGATCCGCAGCGCGACGTCGATGGCGGCGTGGGTGAACCGGCACGAGGGATACGGTTTCAGGCTCAGATCGTCCACAAGGGACGCCCGGGCGGCGCCGTCGAGCAGCACGTCCCGGTCGTAGGAGCCGTCCTGGTACAGCGTGAAGAAGCCCGCCTTGCCCTCGAAGACATTGCGGGGACCGTCGATTCCGGCCTCCGCGAGCGCGGCACCGGTCAGCACGTCCTTCGCCACCATCGCGGGCTGGAACCGTTTGGCCAGGCTGCCGTCGATGATCGACTGCAGGCTGCCCGCGGTCTGGGCGAGCTGGTGCCCCAGCGCGCTGACGGTGGTCGCGACGTCCCAGCGGCGCAGCCGGGCGAGCGCCAGCACGGCGCCCATGCCCCCGCTGACCACGCTGTAGTTCCAGCCCCGGCTGCCCCTCGGCCCGCCGGCTCTGCCGACCCGCATGGCGGCGTCGATCCCTGCGCTCAGCGCGGTCAGGAACTCCCGCCCGCCACAGTCCGGAGCGTTCTCCAGCACGTCCGCGAGCAGCACCGGCAACACGACACTGTTGGCGTGCAAGGGAACGCCGTCGTCGGTGTCGTCGTAGTCCAAGGCGTGCAAGGACCCGGCGTTCAGGAGCGCGGCGAACGGTGCCGGCATGGTCAGGGAAGTCCCCCACACCGGCACGGTGCCGCCCGCCCAGGGGGCGAACGCCTGGCGCGCGGCGGGAACACCGGGCGCGTCCACGCCCGCGAGCGCGACCGCGAGCGAGTCAAACAACGCGTCGGTCGTGGCCGACACGGTCGTTCCTGCCAGGTTGTCGAAGGTCTGAGCCGTAGCATGCCCGGCGAGCACTTCGGCGATGTCCGTCATGTCGACTACTTCCCGGTGCGCATCATGAAGGGATCACGGGCACCATCGGAGATGTCGAGCATCAGGTTCTTCGTCGCGGTGTACTCCGCCAAAACGTCGGTGCCGCGCTCGCGCCCGTAACCACTGCGGTTGAACCCTCCGAACGGGGCGGTGGCACTGATGGTCCGGTACGTGTTGATCCACACGGTGCCCGCGATCAGCTCCCTGGCCACCCGGTGAGCCCTGGCGAAGTCGGTGGTCCAGATCCCCGCCGCCAAGCCGTATTCGGTGCCGTTCGCGATGTCGATCGCTTCCTCGTCCGAGGAAAACTTCAGCACCGCCAGGACCGGGCCGAACACCTCCCGCTGGGCGAGTCGCATGTCCGGTGTGACGTCGGCGAACAACGTGGGGGCGGCGAACAGCGTGCCGTCCAGGCCCTCCGGGTTCCCGCCGCCGATCACGAGGCGGGCGCCGTCCTCGACCGCCTCGCCGATCGCCTGCTGGATGCGCTGGAAATGCGCCTCGTGCGCGACCGGGCCGACCTGGGTGGCCGGGTCCAGCGGGTTGCCGAAGCTGATCTTGCCCGCCATGTCGACAATGCCATCGATGACCTCGTCGTAGACGCTCTCGTGCACCAGAAGCCGCGACCCGGCCACGCAACTCTGGCCCGCCGCGGCGAAGATCCCGGCAACCGCCCCGGGTACGGCCCGGCCGAGGTCAGCGTCCGCGAACACGATGCTCGCGGACTTTCCGCCCAGTTCGTACAGCCCCGGCACCATGTTCCGGGCCGTGTTGCCCGCGATCCGGCGGGCGGCCTCGATTCCGCCGGTGAACGCGACCTTGTTGATCCCCGGATGCGCGGTCAGTGCCTGGCCGGTTTCGGCCGCGCCGGTGATGATGTTGACGACCCCGGGCGGGAATCCCGCCTCTACGACGAGCTTTCCCAAGGCCAGCGCGCTCACGCTGGTGAACTCCGAAGGCTTGAGCACGACGCAGTTCCCGGCGGCCACCGCGGGGGCGACCTTGTTCACCGCGTTCTGCAGCGGCCCGTTCCAGGCACTGATGGCGGCCACGACCCCGAGCGGTTCCCGGACCGTGAAATCGATCAGATCGTAGGTGTCCTGCGGTTTCGTCTCACCGAGCACCTTGTCCGCCGCGCCCGCGATGAACCGGATGTTGCGCGCCGCGAACAGGTTCTGGCCGCGTTGTTCTTTGAAGATCTTGCCGTTGTCGCGGGTGTCGTACTCCGCCAGCTCGTCCGCGTCCCGCTCGATCAGATCGGCCAGCCGGAACAGCAGCTTGGCCCGTTCGTAGGCGGGCATACGACGCCAAGCCGGCCAGGCGGCGCGAGCGGCGGTGACCGCTCCGTCCACATCGGACTCCGAGGCCGCGGTCAACCGCGCCCACGGCTTGCGCAGGTAAGGATCGACGGACTCGAACTCGCCACCGGATCCCTTGCGCCATGCGCCGTTCACCAGGTGATCGGTGAAATCCTCCATCGTGCTCCTCCTCGTTGTCGGGTGCGGGTGTCACCAGCCGCCAAAGGACAGGCCGCCGTTCACGCTCACGGTCTGGCCGCTGATCTGCGAGGCCACCGCACTGGCCAGGAAGACGATCGCGTCGGCGACCTCCTCGGCCTCGGGTGGGCGTCCAAAGGGGAACCGCTCAATCGCCCTGGCGAACAGCTTCCGGCCGAACTCGTGACCGAACGCGTGCTCCCAGCCCGGGGTGCCGGAGGTGATGGTGAGTGCGATCGAGTTGACCCGGATCCGGTCACGGGCCAGCTCCCTGGCGAGCGCCTTGGTCATCAGGATCACCGCGGCACCGGCGGCACCCACGAGGGATTCCCCTCTGGTCGCGTGCCGCGCCGCGTCGCTGCCGATCAGCACCATCGAACCGCCGCCACTGTCCCGCAGGTACGGCACGGCGGCATGCAACGGGAACAGCCGCGGGTAGATCAAGCTGTCGAAGGTGCCCCTGATCTGCGCCGGTGTCATCTCCGCGAACGTGGTCAACGTGGCGTGGTTCTCCGCACCGGCGCTGACCACGACGTCGATCCCGTCCATCACCTCCGCGGCGGCAGAGACGACGGTCGCCGCCTCGTCCGCGTCGCCCGAATCGCCCTGCTGAAAGAAACCCCGGTCTCCCAGGTCTTCCAGCGCGCTCTTCCCGCGCTCGGCCGAACGCCCGGTCACCGTCACCGTCGCGCCCCGGCGGGCGAAATGCTTCGCCGCGGCGAAACCGATCCCCGCCGTTCCGCCGGAGACCAGCACCTTCCGGCCCAGGAAGTCCTGTTCCATCGCCGTCACGCCCCGGGGGCCACACCGGCCAGCGGCGGGAGCAGCTTGGCCAGCTCGTCGTGGGTCCAGCGGCCGTCCTTGCGGATCATGCGGCTGCCACCCAGGTCGAGCTGGTTACCGTAGAGAATCACGTCACCGCCGGAGGCGTAGACGATCCGGCCGCTGATATCGGCCGCCGCGTCACTGCACAGGAACGCCACCGCCGGGGCGACATCGCCGGGATCGAGGGATTGCGACGCCGGTACGCCGCCCACCATCCGCGCCTTGGTTTCCGGGAACAGCTGGGTGCTGGCGCTCGGCAGCAACGCGTTGACGGTGATGCCGGTTTCCCACAATTCGACCGCGAGCGTGGTCGTGAGCCCGAGAATGCCCGCCTTGGCCGCGCTGTAGGCGGTACTCGGCGGTTTACGGAGGTCCTTGGAGTCCTGCTTGCTCGCAGGCACCTGGAAGAAGGCACCCCGGGAGCTGACCGTGACGATCCGGCCGCTGTCCTGCTCGATCATGTGCGGCAGCGCCATCTTGCAACTGAGGAAATGCCCCTTCAGGTGCAGGCTCATCAGGGAATCCCACTGCTGCTCGGTCAGTTCCTGCAGCGGGCCGCGCACGTTGTTCCCCGCACAGGTAACGAGGATGTCCAGCCTGCCGAACTTGTCGACGGTCGTGCCGACCATCCGCTCGGCGCCTTCGGTGGTGGTCACGTCCTCGGTCAGCGCCAGCGCGGTGCCGCCTGCTTCTTCGATCTCTCGCACCGCGGACTCCGCCGCACCGGTGCCGGACTCGTCGCGGTAGACATCGTCGATCGCGACCGCGGCTCCCTGCGCGGCCAGCTCCAGCGCCACACTCCGGCCGAGACCGCGCCCGCCGCCGGTCACGAGTGCCACCTGGTTTTCGAGAAAGGCCACCATGCCCTCCCTTTCCGTACTCGGTGCGAAAACATGCGGTCCTAAAATCTACCGTCGAAAGTATGTCAGACATTAGATAGACCGGCAATGACCTGTCAGGCGATTGATTCGGCCTGTCCCAGGCCGAGCAACCGGCGCGGGGTGCCGGCCAGCATCGTGCGCAGCTCCGCCTGGGACAGGCCCAGCATCCGCAACTGTCCCGTGAAGCACCGCAACATCTCGGCGTGCGAGGGCATCCAGTCGAAGAACACGTCCGAACTCAGCACGACGTTCCCGGCACCGAGTTCGCGAATGGCTTCATACACCTGGACCGGCGTCACCGGGCTCGTCGGCAGGAACGCGTGGACAGCGGTCATCTCGACCGCGCCGCCAAGACCGACGACCGTCTTCATCGCGCCGAGGTCGGCATCGACGGAAGAGGAGAACGGATGGCAGAAGACCAGCCCGCGGAACCCGATTTCGGCGGAGTACTCGGCGAGCGCCACGCTCTCCGCGACGCCGAGGTGCCCAGTGGACACGACCATGCCCTGTTCTTGGGCGATCGATACGATTTCGCGCGCCTCCCCGCGCAACCGGCCGCTGCCGTCGAGAACGGTGATCGCCGAATCCGCCAGGTCGGCGCTCAGCCTCGGGAACCACCGGTCGACGATCTTCTCGCGGACGAAACCGCGGTGCCGCGCGTCGTTGGCAGACCCCCAGGTCGGCATGAAGACCACCTTCGCGCCGTGCCCGGCGGCGGCCTCGACCGTGGCGGGCTGCAGGCCACCGATGAGCGGGTTCAGGGTGATCGAACCGAAGACGGTGAACCCGGGGTCCGCCAGGGTTTCGGTGAGGCGGCGGGCCCGGTCCATGGTCGGCCAGAAATGCGACTTCAGCACCAGCCCGCGCATCCCGCAGTCCCGCGCGGCCGATACGAGGGTCTCGTCGTCGGTGCGCATCGGCCACTGCGGCGAGGCGTCGGGGTAGCCGTGGACGTGCATGTCCACGGCCCCGCGGAGAACGTCGTCCACCATCAGGGCTCCCGCACGACCTGCTCCGCCGGTTCACCGGCCGGAGCCCCGGACACCGTGTTCAGCGCGATGCCCGTGGTGCGCAGCCCGCCGATCACGATGGCCGCGGCGGCGACGGCGGTGATCCCGGCCATCAGCCCGTAGGTCCCGCTGCTCCCCCACGCCGACAACGCGGACAGCGTGATCACCGGCGCGATCGCGCCGCCGATGTGGCCGATCCCCACCCCGATCGAGTTCGCCGACGCGCGCACGCTCGTCGGGAAGATCTCGGATGTGTAGGTGTACGCGGAACCGGAACCACCGCCGATTCCCATGGACACGAGGAAAGTGCCGATGATGATCGTGGCCGGGTGATGTGAAACCGCCTGCAGCAGCATCCCCAGGACGAACACGCCGAGGAACCCGGTGATCACCCACTTGCGGTGGAACCGTTCGATCACCTGGGCCGCCGCGAGGCTGCCCAGGGGGTACCCGATGCTCCCGATCCCGGAGAACAGCAGAGTCGTCGCGGCGGACAGCCCAAGGCTGTGGAGCAGGGTCGGCGCGAACCCGAGCACCGCGTAGTTCGAGATGTACCAGGCGATCCAGAACACCAGCACGATCAGCATCCGCTGGACGTACGGCTTGCGCAGCAGGGCGAGCGTCGGGAACCGGCCGGTGCGGACCTCGGCCCTGCCCGGTCCTGGCGGAGGCAGCGGGCGGCCGGTCCGCTGTTCGGCGAACCTCTCCATCTCCGAGACGACCCGGTCCGCCTCGGCCTCCCGTCCGTGCAGCACCAGCCAGCGCGGCGATTCGGGCAGCCAGCGGGCGAACACGGCGACCAGCCCGGCGATCCCGCCGAAACCGAGCAGCAGGCGCCAGCCGACTGCGGGCGCCCCGATGAACGCGAGCCCGATCCAGGGCGTGCTGGCCAGGCCGATGTTGCCGTAGAAGGCGTTGATCATCGTGAACCGGCCGCGGGCGTTCGCGGGCGTGGTTTCGCTGACATAGGTGGAAAGCAGCGCGATCAGCGCACCGACGGCGATGCCCACGACGAAGCGATAGGCCGACAATGTGGTGATTCCCGTGGCGAACCCGCACAGCAAACCGCCCACGGTCAGCAGCCCGAGTGCGCCGATCATGGCGCGGCGGCGGCCAAGGTAGTCCGCGATCGAGCCGAACACGTAGGCACCCACGATGTAGCCGATGAGGTTCAGCGTGGCCGGCAGCGCGGCCTGCGCCGTCGTCAGGCCGAATTCGCGGACCACCGACGGCAGCGCCACCGACATCGAACTCACGTCGTAGAAGGCGAAGAAGTAGAGGACCACGAGGAAAACCCGCGCCTGCGCCCGGAAAGGCGCGACGGGCAGGCGTTCGATCCGGGCCCCGATTCCAGCACTACGCGCGACGATGCCGCCCGCGCCCTGGTTCGTCGTTGTCATGTCTGCTCCGGTTCAGTCGAAGAGGATCACGCCGCGCAGGTTCAGGCCGTCGTGCAGATCGCGGTACCCCGCGCGCAGTTCGTCGAGCCCGTACGTGCGGGTGATCAGGTCATCCAGGTTCAGTGCGCCCGAGCGGTACATCCCGATCTGCCGCGGAATGTCGGCCATGGGGTTGCAGTGTCCGAAAAGCGAGCCCTGGAGCCGCTTCTGCAGCAGGGTGAGCTCGCGTGTGCTGACCGGGATGCCGCCGGCGTCGTCCGATGGCGCCATGCCGGTCACCACCACGGTGCCCGCCTTCCGGATGGAGCCGAACGCCTGCGCCACGTGTTCGCCCCGCACCACGCCGACCGTGACGATCGCTTGATCGGCTCCCTGCCCGTTGGTCAGCGACCGGGCGAAATCGGCGGCGTCTGCCATGTCGGCGAAGGCGACGGTCGCTCCCAGCCTGATCGCCGTCTCCCGCTTGAACTCCACGGGATCCACGGCGATGACCGCTTCCGCGCCGGCGTGCGCGGCCCCCTGCACGGCGTTGATGCCGACGCCTCCGGCGCCCTGCACGATCGTCACGTCGCCGGGACGCACCTCGGCGGCGTAGACCGCGGAGCCCCAGCCGGTGCCCACCGCACAGCCGAGCAGGCAGATCTTGTCCAGCGGAAGGTCGTCGGCGACCTTGATCGCCGAATCGACCGACACGACGGTGCGCTCCGCGAAGGAACCGACTCCGCATAACTGCCCGACAGCCGCACCGTCCAGCGCGAACCGGTAACTGCCCGGATCGTCGTAACGGGAGCCGGTCAGGGAAAAACGGCCGAGATCGCACAGGTTCGTCCGGCCCTCCGCACACCAGCGGCAGCGCCCGCAGGACGCCACGAACGAGAACACGACGTGGTCGCCCACACTCCAGCCGGGCGTGCTCGGCCCGACCTGCTCGACCACACCGGCGCCCTCGTGCCCGCCGATGATCGGGTAGTGGCCGGTGATCGTGTCACCGGTCTGCAAGTGGTCGTCGGAATGGCACAGGCCACTCGCGGCCATCTTGACCTGGATCTCGCCCTGGCGCGGCGCGTCCAGCTCGACCTCGGCGACCTCGAACGGTTTTCCCGCCGCCCGGACCAGGGCGGCACGCGTCCTCATCGTGCGACCTCGTGCCGCGCCGGCAGGGGCAGCACGCCGTTGTCCAGAGCTTCGCGGCATTCCCGCACCTGGCGCGCGGTTTCGGCGCTCCCGTCGTCGAGGCCGCTCATCACGACCACGCGATCGAGGCCGAGTTTCTCCAACCGCGCGAGGCGTTCGGCGCAGTAGCCGGGAGAACCGACGATGGCGAAGCGGTTCATGAAGTCCAGGTCCACGGCCCCGTTGTGGCCGGCGTCGAGTTCACCGTGGTGGCGGACGTCGTAGGCAGCCGAGAGTTTCTCGAGCGACGCCGCCGCGGCCGCCCCGACGCCCGCCTGCGCCTTGCCGTACATCGCCGAAAACCGGGAGAAGATGCTCACCCCGCTCGCGGCGACGCGGCGCGCGACCTCGATGTCGTCGTGGCAGACGACGTTGACATACGCGCCGAACGACAGCTCGTCCGGGTTCAGGCCGGCTGTTTCCCTTGCCGCACGGGCGGTTTCGATCGCTTTCCGGATGCGCTCCTCGTCGGCCCCCACGGTGAAACTGACGTGCCGGGACCGCCGGGCCCCGATGCCGATGACCTTGGGCCCCGTCGCGGCCACATCCACCGGGACCACCGGCACCGAGTCGTCGAGCCGCTGGAGCGTGCTGCCCTCGGGAACCTCCGCGACCCCCATGTCGGACACCGGCCGGTACCCGTCCGCAGCGAGTTCACCGAGCGGCACGGACACGCCGGTCAGGTACTTGGCGAGGTGGTCGAGGAACCGGTCGAACGGCCCCAGGGGCGCGGGAGCGAGTCCGAGCTGGGCAAGGCACGCGTCGCCCCGCCCTACCCCGATGACGACC
>NZ_VMNW02000110.1 GCF_007713735.2 Amycolatopsis acidicola
CACCCCCGGGCGGCCTGCGTCGGCCGCCCGGGGGTGGGGGCGGCGGTAGGTCTCGGCTCACTGTCGGCCCTCCCGAGCCAGGTACGCGGCCCGGCCGTCCAGCCAGCCCTGCAGAATTTCCACCGCGGCGGCCTGGTCGACCACCGCGCGCTGCTTGCGCCCCCGAACCCCGCGCTGCGCCAGCATGCGGGCCGCGCTCACTGTGGTCAAGCGTTCGTCGGCCAACCGTACCGGAACCGGAGAGATACGGTCGGCGACCCTGGCCGCGTAGGCAACGGCGATCTCGGCCGCCGTGCCGTGGCGGTCCGCGAGGGTCCTCGGCAATCCCACGATCACCTCCACCACGTCGTGCTCGGCGACGAGCCCCGCGAGCTGGTCCAGATCGCTCTCGGCCCGTTCGTCCCGCGACAGGGTAACGAGCGGGGTTGCCAGGAAGGGGGCGGGATCGCTCAGCGCGACCCCGACCCGGACGGAACCGACATCCACGGCAAGCCTCCGGCCGGCCCCGGGATCCTGCTCCCCGGGCCGGTCGGCTTCCGGCGCGTTCACCCGCCGGCGACCGCGGTCCGCAGCGCGGTGACCGCCTCGTCCACTCCCCCAGGATTGGTGCCGCCGCCTTGGGCCATGTCCGCCTTGCCGCCACCGCGGCCTCCCACCGCGGGAGCGAAGGCGGGCACGAGCTTGCCCGCCGCGAAACCCTTGTCGCGCGCGGCTTCCGTGGTAGCGACCACGAAGCTGACTTTTTCGCCCTGTGGCGCGAAAAGCGCCACCACTCCGGGCCGCGAGCCGAGCTTGGCGCGGACCTCCATCGCGAGCGCGCGCAGGCCGTTCGCGTCGACGCCGCCGTCGACCCGCTCCGCGACCAGCGCCACGCCGTTGACGTCGGAAGCCTTGTCCGCCAGCGATCCCGCCGAGCCGAGCACCTGCTGCGTGCGCAGCTGCTCGATCTCCTTCTCGGCCGCGCGCAGCCGGGAGAGCACGTCGTCGATGCGGCCGGGCAGCTCGGCGGTCGGCACCTTGAGCGTGCTCGCCAGCTGCGAGACCAGCAGCTGCTCCTTGCGGACGTGCTTCAGCGCGTCCTGCCCCACGAGCGCTTCGACGCGGTGCACGCCGGAGCCGATCGACGAGTCGGAGACCAGTTTCACCAGTCCCAGCTCGCCGATGCGGCCGACGTGCGTGCCCCCGCACAGCTCACGCGAGTAGTCGCCCATGTCGACCACGCGGACGTCGTTGCCGTACTTCTCGCCGAACAGCGCTATCGCGCCGAGCTCGAGCGCCTTGTCCTTGGTGGTGACGTAGGACTGCACCTCGACGTCGGTCTGGAGGTAGTCGTTGACCTCCTCCTCGACCTCGGTGAGGATGTCCGCCGACACCGGGCCCGGGGTGGTGAAGTCGAACCGCATCCGGCCCGGCGAGTTCAGCGAACCGGCCTGCGCGGCGCGGCGGCCGTACGCGCCGCGGACGGCGGCGTGCACGAGGTGCGTGGCGGAGTGGGACCGCTCGATGGAACCGCGGCGGCCCGCGTCGACCGAGCCCGTCACCTCGGTGTCGAGGCCGATCTCGCCCTCGGTCACCTCGACGCGGTGCACCCACAGCCCGGGCACGATCTTCTGCACGTCGAGGACCTTGGCCTCGCCGCCTTCGCCGACGAGCACGCCGGTGTCGGCGACCTGGCCACCGCTCTCCGCGTAGAACGGGGTGCGGTCCAGGATCAGCTCGGCCTTGTCCCCGGCCTTGACGCTGCGCACGCCCTGTCCGTCCTTGAGCAGGCCGATGACCCGCGAGGCCGACTGCAGGTCGGTGTAGCCGAGGAAGTCCGTCTCGCCGTGCTTCTCGAGCAGCTCGCGGTAGACCGACAGGTCGCCGTGGCCCTTCTTACGGGACGCGGCATCGGCCTTCGCGCGCTGGCGCTGCTCCTCCATCAGGCTGCGGAAGCCCTCTTCGTCGACCTCGAGGCCCTGCTCGGAAGCCATCTCCAGGGTCAGGTCGATCGGGAAGCCGTAGGTGTCGTGCAGCTGGAAGGCCTTGTCCCCGGCCAGCACCGAGCCACCCGAGGACTTGGTCTGCTCGGCGGCGAGGTCGAAGATGCGCGAACCGCTGGTGAGCGTGGCGAGGAAGGTCTCCTCCTCCACGCGCATCACGTCGCTGATGCGGTCGAAGTCGCGGGCGATCTCCGGGTACGACGGCGCCATCGCGTCCCGCACCACGGCCGCGAACTCGGGCAGCACCGGCTCGTGCACGCCGAGCAGGCGGATGGAGCGCACGATCCGGCGCAGCAGGCGGCGCAGCACGTAGCCGCGCGCCTCGTTGCCCGGGGTCACGCCGTCGCCGATCAGCATCACGCCGGAGCGGGCGTGGTCGGCGATCACGCGGAAGCGGACGTCGTCGGTGTGGTCGGAGCCGTAGCGGCGGCCGGAGAACTCCTCGGCCTTCGCGATCACCGGGCGCACCAGGTCGGTCTCGTAGACGTTGTCCACGCCCTGGAGCAGGTACGCGACGCGCTCGACGCCCATGCCGGTGTCGATGTTCTTCTTCGGCAGCGACCCCAGCACCGGGCCGCCCTTCTTCGGGCTGACGTCCCCGCGGACGTCCTGCATGAAGACCAGGTTCCAGATCTCCAGGTAGCGGTCCTCGTCCATCGCCGGGCCGCCCTCGCGGCCGTGCTCGGGCCCGCGGTCGTAGTAGATCTCGGAGCAGGGCCCGCCGGGACCGGGAACGCCCATGTCCCAGTAGTTGTCGTCGGCGCCGCGCAGCTGGATGCGCTCCTCGGGGATGCCGGTGGCCTTGCGCCACAACGCGGTGGTCTCCGCGTCGTGCTCCCACACGGTGGCCCACAGCTTGTCCGGGTTCAGCCCGAAGCCGCCGTTCTCGACCGAGTTGGTGATCAGCTCCCAGGCGTTGGAGATGGCGCCTTCCTTGAAGTAGTCGCCGAAGGAGAAGTTCCCCGCCATCTGGAAGAAGGTGTTGTGCCGGGTGGTCTTGCCGACCTCGTCGATGTCGCCGGTGCGCACGCACTTCTGGATGCTGGTCGCGCGCGGGTACGGCGGCGGGACCTCACCGAGGAAGTACGGCTTGAACTGCACCATGCCCGCGTTCACGAACAGCAGCGTCGGGTCGTCCAGGATGAGCGACGCGCTGGGCACGCGGGTATGGCCCTTCGACTCGAAATGGTCGAGGAAGCGCTTGTTGATCTCGTGTGTTTCCACTGGTCTTTTCCTTGGGCCTGGCGGCAGGGCGCGCGAGCGCCGCGCCGGGAATCGGGGTGCGGCGACGGCGGAGAGCGGGCGTGGTCAGCTCTCCGCCCGGCGCGCTCGCGCCGGACGGGGGCGCGCGGCGTGGCGGCCTTCGAGCGGCCGGGCCACCGGGACCCCGGAAGCGTGCTCCACCACTTCGCGCAACTCCTGCTCGCGTTCGCTCATCCCGGCGCGGATGTCCGCGCCGAACGACCCGATGGCGCCTGCCAGCTCCGACACGGCGTCACCCAGGTTCGAGGCCAGCCCCGCGGGAGTGGCCTGACGAGCCGTCTTGTTGGCTTTGCGGGAGATCGCGACACCGGTCGCGACGCCCACCCCCATCCAGAATAACCGCTTCATGACGTGGCCTTCCCGCCACGGCGCGTGTGCCGGCCCTCCGCGCCCGTCTTCGCCTTGCGGCGGGCGCGGATCGCTTTGCTCACGCCGTAGGAGAACGCGGCGGTCTTGACCAGCGGGCTGCCCAGCGTGGCCGTGAAGACCGACGACAGCGCCGACACGTTGCCGCTGACGGCCTGCGCGTTGGCCGTGATCCCGTCCACCCGCTCGAGCTGGGTGTTGACGTGCGTGATCGTGTCGTTCGCGCCGATCAGCAGCGGGTCGGTGTTCTCGTGCGCCTTGCGGATCGCGATCGTGGCCTCGTCCAGCGTGCGGCCGAGCTTGATCAACGGGATCGCCAGCAGCACCACCAACAGCACGAATGCACCAGCGGCGATCAGCGCGGCGATCTGCCCTGCCGACACGGGTTCCTCCTCGTAAAGGCGGCGGCTCGGATGCCGGTCAGGCTACCGTGCGTCGCGCGTGGAGGCCGGTCGGGCCTGCCGCGCGTCGCGGTCAGCGTGTGCCGTAATAGAGCGCGGCCATGTCTTCGTCGCCGTGACCCTGCTCGATGGCCTTTTCCAGATGGGCGAGCGCGGCGCGCGCGGCGCCGAGATCGGGGTGACCGTCGCCGGCCGCGCCGAGCACGAGGCGCGCGTCCTTGGCGGCGTGCTTCGCGGGGAAGGCCAGCGGGTACTCGCCCGAGATCATCGCGCCGCCCTTGAGGTGGGCGTAGGGCACGTCGAGGGCGCCGCCTTTGATCGACTCCAGGAACAGTTTCGGGTCCACGCCGAGGGTTTCGGCGAGCGCGACGCTTTCCGCGGTCGCGTTGGTCAGCGCGAGCACCCACGCGTTGGCGACGAGCTTGAGCCTGCTGGCCGCGCCGGTCTCGCCGACCCAGATCGTGCGGCCGCCGACGGCATCGAACACCGGGGCGCAGCGCTCGCGCAGCTTGTCGGGGCCGGCGCCGAGCACAACGAGTTTTCCTTGTTCCGCAGGCTGTTTCGTGCCCAGCACGGGCGCGTCCACGAACGCCAGGCCCGCTTTGCCCGCCAGCGCGGCGAGCTTGCCCGTCCACTCGTCCCCGACCGTGCTCATCTGCACCCACACCGCGTCCGCGGGAATCTCGCCGAGCGCGCCGGACACGACCTCGTGCACGGTGGGCCCGTCGGAAAGCATGGTGAGCACGAAATCCGCGCCCCGGACGGCTTCCGCGGCGGAGTCACAGACCTGCGCGCCCTGCTCCCCCAGCGGTTCGGCCTTCACGCGCGTGCGGTTCCACGCGCGCACCGACAGCCCGGCCCCGAGCAGGTTGGCCGCCATCGGCCGCCCCATGATCCCCGTCCCGAGCACGGCCACCGTCGTCATCGCTGGTCCTTTCCTTGACTTCCAGTTAGGTCGAGGTTTCATCCTGGGCTCATGACCACAGCGCAGCCGACCGCGGTCGTCACCGGCGCCTCCCGCGGCCTCGGCCTGGCCTTGACCAGGGAGCTTTCGCGGCGTGCCTGGCACGTCGCCGCCGACGCCCGCCGGCCGGGCCCGGAACTCACGAGCCTGCCCGGTGTCACCTTCGTCCCCGGCGACGTTACCGACCCCGCGCACCGGCGGCAGCTCGCCGAAACGACACACCATGGCGTGAACCTGCTCGTGAACAACGCGAGCGCGCTCGGCCCGAGCCCGATGCCCCGGCTCGCGGACTACCCGCTCGCGGAGCTCGAACACGTCTACGCCGTCAACACGTTCGCGCCGCTCGCGCTCGTCCAGCTGCTCCTGCCCGGGCTTCGCGCGGCGCGCGGCCGGATTCTCGACATCAGCTCCGACGCCGCCGTCGAACCGTACGAAGGCTGGGGCGGCTACGGCTCCTCGAAGGCGGCGCTGGACCAGCTGACCGCGATCCTCGCCGCGGAGGAACCGGAGATCCGGGTCTACTCCGTCGATCCCGGCGACATGAACACCGCGATGCACCAGCTGGCGTTTCCCGGCGAGGACATCTCCGACCGGCCGAGCCCGGAAACGGTCGTGCCCGCCCTGTTCCGGCTCATCGAGGGTGACCTGCCCAGCGGCCGCTACCGGGCCGCCGACCTCGGGGTGCCGGCATGACGATCGAGTTCTCGCTCCCGCCGGACAGCGAAGCCGGCAGCCCGCCCGAACGCCGCGGCCTGTGCCGGGACGGCGTGCGGCTGCTGGTGGCGCAGGCCGGAAAACCCATCGAGCACCGGCATTTCCGGGATCTGCCGTCGTTCCTGGCGCCCGGCGACCTCGTCGTGGTGAACACTTCGGCGACGCTGCCCGCGGCCGTGGACGCGCGCCGGGAGGACGGGAGCCGCGCCCCGCTGCACGTGTCTACCCCGCTGGACGACGGCAGCTGGGTGGTCGAGATCCGGCTGCTCGACGGCAGCGGGCCCGACCTCACCGCCCGCCGCGGCGACGTGCTGACACTGCCCGGCGAGATCCAGCTGACGCTCGAGAATCCTTACCCGGAGCCGAAAGCGCAGATCTCCCGGCTGTGGCGGGCGATCCCGGATCCGGCCGTCGCGGCCCGCGACTACCTGCCCCGGCACGGTCGGCCGATCGGCTACGGCTACCTCGCCGGGCGCTATCCGCTCGGCGACTACCAGACCGTGTACGCGACCGAGCCGGGCAGCGCGGAGATGGCGAGCGCGGGCCGCCCGTTCACCGAACCGCTGCTGGTGCGGCTGATGGCGCGCGGGGTGACCGTCGCCCCGGTCGTGCTGCACGCCGGGGTGTCCAGCCCGGAACTGCACGAACCTCCCACCAGGGAAAGGTTTTCCGTGCCGGGCGCCACCGCGCGCCTGGTGAACCTGGTGCGCGCGGCCGGCGGGCGGATCGTCGCGGTGGGCACCACCGTGGTGCGGGCGCTGGAAAGCGCCGCGCCGGACGGCGAGGTGCGCGCCGCGACCGGGTGGACCGGGCTCGTGCTCGGCCCGGACCGCCCGGCTCGGGTGGTGAACGGCCTCGTCACGGGCTTGCACGCGCCCGAGGCCAGCCACCTCCTCCTGCTCGAAGCGGTGGCCGGCCGCGGGCTGGTCGAAGCCGCGTACGAGGCCGCCGTCGACCGCCGCTACCTCTGGCACGAGTTCGGCGATTCGACGTTGTTCCTCCCCTAGTGTTTCGTGTTTCGTGACCCTGTCCGGTTTATGTTGCCGTGTTTGCCCGTGCGGTCGGTGAGTTTGCCCGCTGCGTCACTGATTTTGCCGGTCCGGTCGCTGAGTTTGCCCACGGCGGCAGCGGTCGGCCAACTCGGCCACGCCCCGAGCCAACTCGGCGACGCCCCGAGCCAACTCGGCGACGCCAGGGGCCAACTCGGCGCCCTGGCGGGCAAACACACCCGCGCGTCAAGACCACAAGATCACGAGACACTAGTTACTCGTCGCCGGAGTCGGAGCCCACGCCGATGTGGCTGAATCCGCGCTGGAGCCCCGCGGTGCGCTCGATCGTGAACCGGTCGATCTCGGTGCCGTCCTCCTTCAGCGCCCGCAGGGTCAGCGTCGTCTTGCGGCCGCGGAAGGCCGGTTCGACGTCGATCGCGACGAACGAGTAGCCCGTGTAGCGCACGCGGGACCAGGTGATGGTCTCCGTGACCTTCGTGCCGTCGGGGCTCCAGTAGTACGAAGGCACCTCGGTGTGCGGGGTCTCGTGGCCGAGGTACGAGTCGGCCACCGGGAAGCTGTACAGGCTCCGTCCACCACCGCCGACGGTCGCGTACACCGTGCCGTCGCGGTCCGGGTCCACGCTGCCGCCGATGGGCACCGGGCGCGTGACGTGGTTGGCGCGCAAGGCGTCGCTGCGCTCGTACACGTGGTTGTGCCCGTTGATCACCAGGTCCACGTGGTACTGGTCGAACAGCGGCACCCAGTCCGCGCGGACCCCGCCCTCGGAGGCGTGCTGGTTGGTCGTGGAGTAGGCGCAGTGGTGGAAGAACACCACGATGAAGTCCACATCGGACTGCAGCCGGAGGAACTTCAGGCGGCGCTTGAGCCACGCGGTCTGCCCGCCGGAGGAGTAGCCGCGGTTGGCCTGGATCTCGTTCGACACGTCGTTGGCGTCGAGCGAGATCACGCCGACGTTGCCGTAGATGAACGAGTACACGCTCGGGCAGTCCGAGGGCCCGGAACCCGGGAAGTCCCAGCGCGCGATCTGGCCGCCGTAGCCGTCCGGCGAGTACAGCGCCTCCATGTCGTGGTTGCCGGTGGTGACCATCCACGGCACGGACGCGGCGACCGGCTCGATCTGGGCGAGGTAGGAGTCCCACACCGAGGGGTCGAAGACGTCGTGCGCCGGATCGGCGACCGGGCCGATCGGCAGGCCCGCGCCCGAGGGGTCGGCGTAGGCGATGTCGCCAGCCAGCAGGTGGAAAGCCGGGTTCTGCTTCGCGATCGTGCCGTCCTGCGCGAGCGCGTGCGCGCTCACGCCCTGGTCTCCGAAGGCGGTGAAAGTGAAGCGCTCACTGGGAAATCCGCGCGCGGGCGCGGTCTCGAAGGGATAGCCGGACGTGCCGGTGGGGTCGTAGCCGTCGTGCCCCACGATGTAGCGGTAGCTGCCGCCGGGCCGCAGCTTGTCCGCTTCGGCGTGCACGTAGAACTGGTCGCGCGGCGCGATCACGCCTGCCACCTCGGAGTGCAGCACGCGCAGCTCGGCCGGGATCTTGTGGCTCCACTGGCCGTTCCGCTCGGCGATGCGGACGAACGGGTTGCGCACCGCGGTGGGGACCTGCCAGCCGAAGCGGACGGAGGTGCGCGGGTTGCGCCCGAAGGCGAGGTGACGGCCGGTGGGGACGACCTGGTCACCGGCGGCGTACGCGGCCTGCGGCAGCAGGATCGGCCCGGCCGCGAGCAGCGCGCCGCCCGCGGCCGCGCCCTTCAGCAGGGACCGGCGGCTGAGGTACTCGTGCTGCTCGGCGATGGAGAGCCGGGATGCGAGTGTGTCGGGGAGGCCTACTCTCGGGATTTCCATGGGCGCATATTCGCCGCCGCGCATGCCCTGCCCGGGACTTCGGGCTGAACGGCGGGCATACAGTCGGCCAGCCACCGGTCAACACCCGGTAAAAGCTCCTTTACTCGCCCCGGATGGTGCGGCGCAGCTTCGGCACGCGCTCGGCCAGCGGCCGCTCGCCGCCGCGCTGGGTCGGCTCGTAGTAGTCCCGGCCGACCAGCTCGTCCGGCGGATACTGCTGGCGCAGCACGCCTTCCGGCACGTCGTGCGGATACCGGTAGCCCTGCGCGTTGCCGAGTTTCGCCGCGCCCGCGTAGTGCCCGTCGCGCAGATGCGGCGGCACCGTCCCGATCCGCCCGGCGCGCACGTCGGCCAGCGCGGCGTCGATCGCCGTGACCACCGCGTTGGACTTCGGCGCGGTGGCGAGGTGGATCGTCGCCTGCGCGAGCGCGAGGCGGCCTTCGGGCATGCCGATGAACTGCACCGCGTGCGAGGCCGCGACCGCCGCCTGCAACGCCGTCGGATCGGCCAGCCCGATGTCCTCGCTGGCGTGCACGACGAGCCGGCGCGCGAGGAACCGCGGGTCCTCCCCCGCCTCGATCATCCGCGCCAGGTAGTGCAGCGCCGCGTCCACGTCGGACCCGCGGATGGACTTGATGAACGCGCTGATCACGTCGTAGTGCTGGTCGCCGTCGCGGTCGTAGCGCACCGCCGCCTTGTCCACAGTGGACTCGACGGTGGCGAGGCCGATCGTGCGGTGCTCGGTGGCCGCCGCCGCGTCGGCCGCCGCCTCCAGTGCCGTCAGCGCCCGGCGCGCGTCGCCGGATGCCAGGCGCACCAAGTGTTCCTCGGCCTCATCGGTCAGTTCGAGTTCGCCGCCGAGGCCGCGTTCGTCGGCCAGCGCGCGGTGGATCAGGCCGCGCACGTCCTCGTCCGTCAGCGGGCGCAGCTGCAGCACCAGCGAGCGCGAGAGCAACGGGGAGACGACCGAGAACGACGGGTTCTCCGTGGTGGCGGCGACGAGCAGGACCGTCCTGTCCTCGACCGCGCCGAGCAGCGCGTCCTGCTGGGTCTTGGAAAACCGGTGCACCTCGTCGATGAACAGCACCGTGTTCTCGGAGTTGTACATCCGGCGCCGCCGGGCCTCCTCGATGACCCCGCGCACCTCCTTCACCCCGGCCGACAACGCGGACAGCGCCACGAAACGGCGGCCGGTGGCCGTGGAGACGAGGTTCGCCAGCGTGGTCTTTCCCGTGCCGGGCGGACCGTAGAGCAGCACCGACGCGGGCGCGGCGCCCTCCACGAGCCTGCGCAGCGGCGCGCCTTCCCGCAGCAGATGCTGCTGGCCGACCACCTCGTCGAGCGTCCGCGGGCGCATCCGCACGGCCAGCGGCGAGCCGGGCGGCACCACGGGCCGGGCGGGCTCGCCCACCGGATCCGGCGGGCTCACCTCGGGGTTGACGGTGAAGAGTTCGTCCTGCTGCACATCTCCCACCGTAATGGCGAGGTCCGACATCACCGCCGCAGGACTTCGCGGACCTGGCTCAGCAGGCGTTTCAGTGCGACCGGTTACGAGGCCCGCTGGACCGGCGCCGGGGCGGACTCGACCGGAGGCACCGGCGGCAAGGGCTGATCGTCCCGCCACGCCGCGACGGCCGCGGCGAACAGGATGCTGAAGGCGTAGGGCAGCAGGTCCCGGCCCCGCCGCCACAGCCACGGAAGCCCTTTCAGCACAAGCCATCCGACGTGGTCGATGGTGCGCGGCCGGATGCCGCCGGAGCACTCCAGGCTCACCGGCTCCGCCACCAGCACGCCGTGTCCCGCCAGCGCCGTGGTCAGCCCGTCGGCGAGCATCCGGTGCCCGAGTTCGGACGGGTGCAGCCGGTCCACGCTCCACGACGCCAGGTCGTAGGCGCCGGGCAGCGCGTCGAGGTCGAGGCAGGGCAGGTCGTGCCGCGCCACCACGGACTCGATCGCCGCGTTCAGCTCGTCGATGCGCGCCTTCAGCGCACGGTGGATCGGGCCCGGCAGCCGGAAAACGCGGCCGTGGTCGTGGAAGCGCACCGGCACGACGATGGTGCCGAGCCCGGCCAGCGTGGCCACCACCTGCTCGAGGTCACGGGCGATCGAACCCGCGTCGAAATCCGAGCGCAGGGTGTCGTTCATCCCGACGATCACCAGCGCCACGTCCGGCCGGTGCGCGGCCGCCGCGGGCAGCTGGTCGGTCCGCACGCAGTTCATCCGGGCGCCGGTGAAGGCGGTGTTGAGATAACCGCCCGGCGGGATGCCGAGCGCGGCCGCCACGAACGGGCCGACACCGCGCCAGCCACGGCCGGGCACGGGGTCACCGAGGCCCACTGCCGTGGAATCGCCGAGAACTGCCAGCCGCTCGGCCCGGCGGGGTAGAGGGGTCAGGGGGATCTGCTCGCTCACCGCGGTCACGACTACAGACCATCGGACACGCAAGCTCACCAGCGGTGAGCACCGGGTAACGAGCCCGGTACCGCGAGAGGAAATTACCGGAACGCCGGATACAGGGGCAGCTCGAGCGCCGGCCCGAAGCGGGCGTCGAGCGCCTCGGCGACCCTGCCGGCGTACGCGGCCAGCTCGCCGCTCGCGGCCGCTTCGAGGTTGTGCCACCACGTGACGAGCGCGGCGGGTTTGTCGCCGGTGCCGGACAGCGCGCTCCAGGTGTTCACCCAGACCAGCAGCAGCTGGTGATCCAGCAGATGCGCGGACAGCACCTCGTTGTCCGCCAGTCCCGGCCACACCTGCGTGACCTCGGCGCTCCACGCCGCGACCATCGCCTCGCTCATGCCCGCGGGCAGCGCCCGCGGCTCGGCGCAGGACGCGAACGGCACGCGCAGGTGCGCGGCGTCGATCAGCGCGTTGCGCACGCGGCCGCGTTCGAAGTCGAGGAACCGCACCCCGCCGCTGGTGACGAGGTTGTTGTCCGGGCTGAGATCCACCGGGCTGAACGCGCGGTACAGCAGGGATTTGGCCCGCTTCAGCGCGCCCGCCGCGAACTCGCGGACGGCGTCCGGCGTGCTGACGCCGACCTGTTCCGCCAGCAGTCCGGGCAGCTGCTCGCAGGCCGTGACCGGGGTGCTGTCCTCGTGTTTGACCGGGCCGCCGAGGCGGCGCAGCAGCGCGTCGAAATCGGCCTCACGGCCGGCCGTGGTGGCGTGCATGCGGCCGAGGGAACGGGCCCAGGAAAGCAGCGAACGCTCCGCCGCGCGGGCGTCACCGCCACGCAGTTTGTCCTGCAGCGTTGGCGCGCGGCCGAGGTCGTCGATCACCAGCACCCGGCGCGGCCCGTCGTGCGCGAGCAGCTCCGGGCACATCCTGTCTTCCGGGGGCAGCGCGGTGAACAGCTGGTAGCTGACCGCCTCCTGCGCGAACGGGTCCGGCGCGCCCTTCGGGGCAGGCTCCGGGTAGTGCTTGATCACCAGTGTCCGCGGGAGCCCGAAGGGCGAGGTCGCGATACGGGCGCGCACCACCGTCGCGGGGCCCGATCCGGGCAGGACCTCGGGCTCGACCAGGTCGATGGAGCTGCCGAACCGGTGCGCCAGCACCGCTTCACCGGCTTCGACCGCTTGTGCCGCCAAGGTGGTTGCCGCCATTCCGGCTGCGCCTTCGGCGGCGGTGCCTTCTTCGGAAGTGTCCACGGTCATCGTCTTCGACCCTACTAGCGCGCGCACCGGCCTCACCACAAAGAATCGAGCCAAGAACGGTCAAGTAACCCGGGCCGGCCCAAGATCACCGGCGCGACCAGCCCCGCGAGAAGGCCCGGTCACGCGGTGAGAGCCGCCACAGTGGCGCGCCCGCGGGCGCGCCACCGCGCGCCGGTTCAGTTCTGGGGCTGGGGCTTCACCGGCGGCTTGGCGTCGATGCCCGCCTCCTTGCGCTGCTGCGCGGTGATCGGCGCCGGGGCACCGGTCAGCGGGTCGTAGCCGCCGCCGGTCTTCGGGAACGCGATCACCTCGCGCAGCGACTCGGCACCGGCGAGCAGCATGGTGATCCGGTCCCAGCCGAAGGCGATGCCGCCGTGCGGCGGCGGGCCGAACTGGAACGCGTCGAGCAGGAAGCCGAACTTCTCCTGGGCCTCCTCCTCGGACAGCCCCATCACCTCGAAGACCCGCTTCTGCACGTCGGCGCGGTGGATACGGATGGACCCGCCGCCGATCTCGTTGCCGTTGCAGACGATGTCGTAGGCGTAGGCGAGCGCGCTGCCCGGGTCCTGCTCGAACTTGTCGATCCACTCCGGGGTGGGCGAGGTGAACGCGTGGTGCACGGCGGTCCACTTGCCGGAGCCGACGGCCACGTCGTCGCCGATCTCGTCGACCGGGGCGAACAGCGGCGCGTCCACGACCCAGACGAACGACCACTCGTTCTCGTCGATCAGCCCGAGCCGGTGCCCGATCTCCACGCGCGCCGCGCCGAGCAGCGCGCGGGACGACGTCGGCGCGCCGGCGGCGAAGAACACGCAGTCACCCGGCTTGGCGCCGACCTTCGCGGCCAGGCCCTCGCGCTCGGTCTCGGAGATGTTCTTGGCGACCGGGCCGGACAGCGTGCCGTCCTCGCCGATCAGCACGTACGCCAGGCCCTTCGCGCCGCGCTGCTTCGCCCACTCCTGCCAGGCGTCGAGGGTGCGCCGCGGCTGGCTGCCGCCACCGGGCATCACCACGGCGCCGACGTAGGGCGCCTGGAACACGCGGAACGGGGTGTCGGTGAAGTAGTCGGTGAGCTCGGTGAGTTCGAGCCCGAAGCGCAGGTCCGGCTTGTCCGTGCCGTACTTGGCCATCGCGTCGGCGAAGGTGATCCGCGAGATCGGCCGGGGCACCTCGTGCCCGATCAGCTTCCACAGCGCGGCGACGATGTCCTCGCCGACCTTGATCACGTCGTCCTGCTCGACGAAGCTCATCTCGATGTCGAGCTGGGTGAACTCCGGCTGCCGGTCGGCACGGAAGTCCTCGTCGCGGTAGCAGCGCGCGATCTGGTAGTAGCGCTCCATGCCGCCGACCATCAGCAGCTGCTTGAACAGCTGGGGCGACTGCGGCAGCGCGTACCAGGAGCCGGGCCGAAGCCGGGCCGGGACCACGAAGTCCCGCGCGCCCTCGGGCGTGGAACGGGTCATGGTCGGGGTCTCGATCTCGACGAAGTCCTGCGCGTGCAGCACCTCGCGGGCCGCGCGGTTGACCTCGCTGCGCAGCCGCATCGCCGACGCCGGGCCGCTGCGGCGCAGGTCCAGGTAGCGGTACTTGAGGCGGACCTCCTCCCCCACGTCGACCCGGTCGTCGATCGGGAAGGGCAGCACCGCGGCCTCGGACAGCACCTCGAGCCCGGTGGCCAGCACCTCGATCTCGCCGGTGGGGATCTCGGTGTTCTCGTTGCCGTCCGGGCGCTTGCTCACCTCGCCGACGACCTTGACGCAGTACTCCGAGCGCAGCTGGTGCGCGCGCTCGGCCATCTCGCCCTCGCGGAAGACGACCTGGGCGACCCCGCTGGCGTCGCGCAGATCGATGAAGATCACCCCGCCGTGATCGCGCCGCCGGGCGACCCACCCGGTGAGCGTGACGATCTGTCCGGCTTGACCGGCACGCAGGGTGCCGGCTTCGTGGGTGCGTAGCACTGCGGTTGCTCTCCTCGAAGGCAGGTGGCTAGCAGGGGAATTACTGCGCGTCAAGGCTAACGAACGTGCCTGGGGGGCGCGCCACCAGGTTTCTCGGAGTGGTTCTCGGAGCGGTTCTCAGAGCAGCCGCATCTGCTCCGCTCGCGGGGCGGGCTCGGCTTCGCGCGGCTCGGGAACCCGGTGTGACGCCTCGTCTTCCCTGCCGAACCCGTACCGCCGCAGCAACGGCCCGACCCGCGCGGCGAGCGTGCGGCGGTAGCTCGCGTGCGCGTAGCTGCCCCGGCCGTAGATCTTGCGATAGCGCGGGACGAGCGCCGGGAATTCGCGGGCCAGCCATTGCGCGTACCACTCGCGGGCGCCGGGCCGGAGGTGCAGCGCCAGGACCGTCGCGCTGGTGGCGCCCGCGTCGGCGACCGCGGCCAGCAATGCGTCGAGGTGCTCGTCGGAATCGGTGAGCCCGGGCAGCACGGGCGCGATCATCACGCCGCACGGCAGGCCCGCGTCCCGGATCCGCCGCACGAGTTCGAGGCGGGCCTGCGGACTCGGCGTGCCCGGCTCGACGCTCGAGTGCAGTTCCCTGTCCAGCACGGCGATCGACACCCCGAGCCCGACGTCGACCTCCGCCGACACGCTGCTGAGCAACGGGAGGTCGCGGCTGAGCGTGGTGCCCTTGGTGAGGATCGAGAACGGCGTGCCGTGCTCGGCGAAGGCGCGGATGATGCCGGGCATGAGCTGGTAGCGCCCCTCCGCCCGCTGGTACGGGTCGGTGTTCGTGCCCATCGCGACGTGCTCCCCGCGCCACGACGGGCGGCGCAGCTGCGAGGCGAGCACCTCGGCGGCGTTGACCTTCACAACCACCTGCGAGTCGAAATCCGCGCCGGAGTCGAAATCCAGATACGTGTGCGTGTTGCGGGCGAAGCAGTTGTGGCTCACCACGCCGTCGGCGATGAAGTCGCCGGTGCCGGTCGTGATGTCGAACATCGGCAGCTCCACGCCCAGTGACGTCACCGCGCGCACTTCGAGCGAAGCGTCCACCGGGGCGCCGTCGAGCGCGAGCTTCCGCGCCTCCTCCGGGGCGACGGTGTGCAGGAAGCGGAGATGTTCGCCGAGTCCCCCGAGTACTCGCACGCCGCTGTCCTCGATGGCGGCGGAGAAGCCGAGATGCTTGAGCGCCAAGCAGATCGCCTCGGTCGTCTCCGGATCCGTGGCGTGCAGGCGCAGGGTTCCCTCCGCGTACGTGCCCGCCGTGTCGAAGACGCCCGCGAGGAAACCCTTGCGCCCGTGGTCGTCCAGTAGGCCGTCGGTGCCGTGGAGATAGCCGCGGACGTAGGCCTCGTTCCGCTCGGGCGGCGCGGGGAAACCACCGGTGCTCATCACCCGGGCGCCCGCCGTCAGGTGCGGCCGGTTTTCCCCGCCGCTGACGTGTTTCCAGCCTCGGTCGGACAGGAAACGGTGATCACCACCGGCGACCAGCCGCGTGCCGTCCGCCAGCTCGACGCGGTAGGCGGGCTTGCGCGTGCGCCAGTGCGCCAGCACCGTGGTGCGGACGTAGTGCCGCCGAGCGCCCCGCGTCTCGGTGCCGTAGATCTCGTCCCCGACGCGTACGGCGGAGAGGGGTTTCGTGCGGCCGTCGGCCATCAGGATCGGGGTGTCGCCGGACAGGCAGTAGACGCAGGAATGGGAACAACCCCGGTAGGGATTCACCGTCCAGCTGAACGGGACCACGGACTGGCCCGGCACCCGGTTCAGCACCGAACGCGCTCGCACCTCATGGAAAGTGATGCCCTGGAACTCCGGGGAACGCACCGAGCGCACCAATCCGTCGAGCCCGGGCAATGCCTGTTGCGGATCGTTGCCCGCGCGCTGACCGTCCCACCGCATCAGTATAGTCGAACATTCGTTCGATGCAGTGTCAAGGGCGGTCGTCGAACACGTGTTCTTTATCGCTGAGGGCGAACCCGCCGAGCAGGAGATCCGCCACCTGCGCGCCGAGGCGCGCGGGATCCGAGCCGAGGCTCCGGGCGAAGCGCAGCGTCGTGCGCAGCGTGCCGACGATCGCCTGCGGCAGCAACTCCGCGGGCAGATCCGCGCGCAGACTCCCCTCCCGCTGCCCGCGCCGGATCAGCTCGAGTACCGCGCGCTGCATCGCCCCGCTCATCGGCGGCGGCACGGGACGCCGCGCGTCGCCGGGCAGGGGCTGCAGATCCGTGCCCACCGACAGCAGCGGATATCGCCGCGCGATGGCGGCCATCCCGATGATCAGCTCCCGTAACGCTTCCACCGCGCCGAGATCGCGCGCGAGCGTGCCGGTGACCACGCGATGCGCCTCCTCCGCGGCGGCCTCGAAGATCGCCCGCCGCAACGCGTTCTTGTTGGGATAGCGGCGATACACGGTGAGCCGCACGACGCCCGCCTCGTCCGCGACGGCCTGGATGGTCGTCCGCGGATCGGCCGCCAGCAGCCGCGCGGCGGCTTCGAGGATGAGCTGGTCGTTGCGCCGGGCATCACCCCGGCGCCGGGCTTCGGGCACGCGCGTAAGTGTTACACATCTGGCACAGTTCCGGCCCTAGCGTGAGAGCCATGAACATCCTCCCCACCGGCGACGGCATCCTGGCGATCAACGTCTTCACCGTGCGGCCGGAAAACCAGCAGGCACTGGTCGACTGCATCGTCGGGGCCGGTGATCCCGCCGTGATCCCCGGCCTGAAGTCCATGCACCTGCTCCGCAGCGTGGACGGCACGCAGGTGATCAACCAGATGCACTGGGCGGACGAGGAGTCCTTCTCCCGCGCCACCAAGGAAAACGGGCTCATCGCCGCCACCCGCGACAAGGTGGGCGCGCTCATCGAAGGAGCCCGGCCCGGCCGCTACGAGGTGGTTCCCTGGCCGTCTCCCGCTGAGTGAAAGGCCTGCTGCGCGCGATCACGCCTGCCACTTGGATGGTGGCAACGACGACGCGAACGCGGGAGTGACCGTGACCTTTCTCGACGAGGAGAAGTGGACCAGCCGGGTCTTCACCGGCGACTGGACACGCGCGGCGGGCGGAGACGCGCCCGTCGTGGAGCCTGCCACCGGGCAGGAGCTGGGCCGCACCGGGCTCGCCTCCCCGGCGGATGTGAACGCTTCGGCGACACGCGCCGCGGAAGCCCAAAGCGCTTGGGCCGCAACGCCTTTCCAAGAGCGGGCCGCGATCCTGCGGCGTGCGGGCGAGCTGTGGCAGGAGCACGCCGAGGAGCTGAAGGGCTGGCTGATCCGCGAGGCCGGGAGCATCCCCGGCAAGGCGGACTTCGAACTGCACGTGGCCGCGCAGGAATGCTTCGAGGCGTCCGCGCTCCCGTCGCACTCCGTGGGCGAGCTGCTGCCGAGCGAGGCGCCGCGGCTGAGCATGGTGCGCCGCGTGCCCGCCGGGGTCGTCGGCGTGATCTCGCCGTTCAACGCGCCGCTGATCCTCGCCATCCGCTCGGTCGCTCCCGCGCTGGCACTGGGCAACAGCGTCGTGCTGAAGCCGGACCCGCGCACCGCCGTCTGTGGTGGCGTGGCGCTGGCCCGGATCTTCGAGGAAGCCGGGCTGCCCGCCGGGGTGCTGCATGTGCTGCCCGGCGGCGCGGACACCGGCGCGGCGATGGTCGAGGACCCGCACGTCCGCGTCATCTCGTTCACCGGTTCGACGGCGGCCGGGCGCGCGGTGGGCGAACTCGCGGGCAGGCACCTCAAGCGCGCGCACCTGGAACTGGGCGGGAACTCCGCGCTGGTGGTGCTCGAAGACGCCGACCTCGACGCCGCGATGAGCGCCGCCGCCTGGGGTTCCTTCTTCCACCAGGGCCAGATCTGCATGACCACCGGCAGGCACCTGGTGCACTCCTCGCGCTACGACGAGTACGTGGAGCGGCTCGCGGCCAAGGCCGAGCACCTGCCGGTCGGCAACCCCGCCACCGACGAGGTCGCGCTCGGCCCGATCATCGACGCCGCCCAGCGCGACAAGATCCACGGGCTCGTCACCGGCAGCGTCGAGGCGGGCGCCAAACTCGCCGCCGGCGGCACCTACGAGGACCTCTTCTACAAGGCCACCGTGCTCGCCGGGGCCGGCCCGTCCGTGCCGGCGTACGACCAGGAGGTGTTCGGCCCGGTCGCCCCGGTCGCGAAGTTCTCCACTGTGGACGAAGCCGTGCGCCTCGCGTCGGACAGCGAATACGGCCTTTCGCTGGGCATCATCACCGCGGACGTGAACCAGGGCCTCGCGCTGGCGGACCGGATCCCCACCGGTATCGCGCACATCAACGACCAGACGGTCAACGACGAAGCGCTGGCCCCGTTCGGCGGCGTCGCGGCTTCCGGGACCGGCTCGCGGTTCGGCGGCGCGGCGGCCAACATCGAGGCGTTCACGGAGACCCGCTGGGTCACCGCGCGCGGGGACGTCGCGGGCTACCCGTTCTGACCCTCAGACCCGGTCCAGGTGCACGGAAAGCACCGCGGACCGTCCATTTCGGACAGCCTTGAGCGCCTCGTCCAGATCACGCTCGACGTCCGAGGCCACGCGGGTGGTGCGGCCCCACGCGCCACCCGCGGCGGCCGCGATGCCCGGCAGGTCCGCCTCCGGCTCGAAGCTCACGTTGAAGTCGTCGTTGCGCGCGGCCATGCCCTCGGGATGCACCCCCAGCGTGGACAGCTTCGGCGACTTCCAGCCCCGGTTGTCGAGCACGATCGTCAGACTCGGGGCGTGGTACCGGCGCGCGACCCACTGCGCCGAGGAGGGAACGCCGAATAGGTAGGACCCATCGCCCACAATGGACACCACCATGCGCTCCGGCGCGGCCAGCTTCGCGCCGATCGACGCGCCCGCGGCCCAGCCGAGCGAACCGCCGCCGGAGCCGATCAGCGAGCCCGGCAGCCGGCGGTGGATGTGGTCGCATACCGCCTGGTAGCCCGAAATCGCCTCGGTCAGCACCAGCGTCTCGTCGTCGATCGCTTCCCGCACGCAGGCGAGCAGGAACTCGACCGTGATGCGCTCGCCGTTCGTGCGTTCCCGTTCGGCGACGGCATCCTGGTACGCCCGGTGCTCCCCGGCCGCGCGCACTCCGCGATCGGCCACCGCCGACCGGTCGACGCGGCCACGCAAGGCGTCGGCCAGCTGGTTCACGGCGGTGCGGAGATCCGCGCGCGCGAAGCATTCCGCGGGCACGTGCCACAGCGGCATCTGCTCCTTGACCGGGTCCACGTCCACCACGAACAGCCGCGCGGCCGCGTCCGGCCGGTTCTCCGACGGGATCCACGGCACGTCGCTGCCCAGCACCAGCACCACGTCCGCGGCGGCGAGCAACGGGTTCGGCCCGGTGGTGTTCCACTGGAACCCCCAGTGCAGCGGATGCCCGGACGGGAAGTTGAACCACATCGGCACCGACTGGATCACCGGCACCGCGGCCAGCTCGCACAGCCGCACCAGCGCGGGCACGGCTTCCGGGTCACGGCCGAGATAGGACGTGACGATCACCGGGTTCTCCGCCCCGGCAAGGGCTTCCGCGATCAGCTCCACTGTGGACGGTGCCAGCGCGGCCGGCTCGACGGGGGCGAACCACGCGGGATCGGTCTCCTGGCGCGGGATCCCGGACTCCATCACCTCGCGCGCGCCCATCAGGTACACCGGCCCGGCGGGTTCGCTGCGGGCGATCTGCAGCGCACGGAACACCAGCTGCTTCACGTTGTGCCCGGTGCGGATCTCGTTGTCGTACTTGGTGTAGCCGCGCACGATCCCCCGCTGGTCGTGCACGTCCTGGATCCACTGGATGAACTCGTTGCGGCCGCCGGGCAGCTCGCCCTCCTGGGTCACCGGGGACGCGCCGGCGAACACGAGCACCGGTACCCGGCCCTTCGCCGCGTTGTGCAGCATGCCGCCGATGTTCTGCGTGCCGCATTCGACGTGCACCAGCACCGCCTGCGGCTCACCGCTGACCTGCGCGTAGCCCTGCGCCGCGGAGAAGGCGACGCTCTCATGTGGACAGACGACCAGCTCGGGGAACGCCGAAGCCCCGCCGTCCGCCCGCGCGCGGGCGTAGGCCTCGATGAGTCCGGGATGGTCGCTGCCCAGATTCGCGAACAGGTACCGCACACCCGCTTCGCCCAGCGCCTCCAGGAAAGCGGTGCTGGTCGTGTAGGTCACGGAACGACCTCGGCTTCCTTCGCCCTGCCCCGGCGCGGGAAGGCTCGCGCCGCGAGCTCGTCGTAGGGAACTCCTTGCGCCGCGGGGTTTTTGCGGCCGGCGAGACTGCCGAGCCAGCAGCACAGGAACCCGGCGGGCACGGAGACGAGCGCGGGGATGGTGAGCGGGAACAGGTGCGCGGACCCCATCACGTCGGGGCCGATCAGCACGAGCCCGACGGACACCACGAGCCCGCCGACGAGACCCGCCGTCGCGCCGACCCGGTTGAAGCCGCGCCAGTAGATCGTCAGCAGCAGCACCGGCATCGTGGTGCTGGCCGCGATCGCGAACGCCACGTTGGCGAGGAACGCGATGTTCCAGGACTGCAGCCCCAGCGCGAGCAGGATCGCGGCCAGGGAGATGCCCACCCCCGCGACCCGGCTCACGACGAGCTGCCGCCGCGGGCTGACCTGCCCGCCGCGCAACGCCGTGTTGTACAGGTCGTGCGCCACCGCGCCGGACGAGGCGATCGACAACCCGGCCAGCACGGCGAGGATCGTCGCCATCACGACCCCGACCACCACCGCGAACAGCACGTTCCCGCCGACCACCTCGGCGAGCCTGGCCGCGGCGAGGTTGCCCGCCTTGTTGTCGTGCACGATCTGGTCGCGGCCGACTTCGTTCAGCGCCGCGTAGCCGAAAATGGGCAGCAGCAGGAAGAACACCGCGAAGATCCACATCGCGAGCTGCGCGGAACTGCGGGCGGCGCGCGCGTCGCGGACGGTCAGGAAGCGCACCATGACGTGCGGCAGGCCCATGATCCCCAGGGCAAGGCCGAGGTTCAGCGACACGTTGTTGAGCCCCGTGGCGACGCTCGAATGCGAAGGCGTCACGACCGCGGCGCCGTGCGCGCGCTCGGCCTCGATCATCGGGCCGAACGGGTTCCAGCCGGTGCGCGCCATGACGACCACCAGCAGCACCAGCACCGTCGCGATCAGCAGGATCGCCTTGAACACCTGGATGTAGGTGGTGCCGACCATGCCGCCGATCGAGGTGTAGAGGGTCATCAGCACGCCGATCACGATCACCGCCACCGGGAAGCTCACGCCGAGCAGCAGCTGCGCCAGCACGCCCGCGCCGACGAACTGGATCACCATGTACACGATCGAAAGCACGAGCGACGCGATCGCCAGCACCCCGCGCAGCAGCCTGCCGTCGAACCGGGCGGCGACCGCGTCGGCGAGGGTGAAGCGGCCGAGGTTGCGCAGTGGTTCGGCGATCACGAGCATCACCAGCAGGTACGCGATCGGGATGCCCAGCGCGAGGTACACGCCGCTGAACCCGGTGAGCGCCACGGCGCCGGTGATGCCGAGGAACGAGGCGGCGGAGAGCTGGTCGCCCGCGAGCGCGAGCCCGTTCTGCCAGCCCGAAACGCGCCCGCCCGCGACGTAGTGGTCGTCGGTGGTGCGGTTGCGGCGGGCGGCGTAGCTGGTGATCCCGAGCGTGACGGCGACGATGGCCGCGACGAGCACGACGGCGAGGACGTTCACCGGCGGTCCTCCCAGCGGTTGGCCCACCGGGTGTAGAAATGGGCTCCGGCCAAGGGAAACAGGATCGCGAAGGCCGCCGCGACGTACCCCGCGCCCACCGGCCCGACCTTGCCGTCGAACAGCGTCGTGAACGCCGTCAACGCCGGCACGGCCAGGAAGAGCACCAGCCCGGTCAGCCCGCCGATCACGGCGATCCGGCGCCGGGTCACGAGTTCGCTGTTGTCAGGTTCTTCGGCCACCACGTCGTGTCCTCCTGCGTCGTCAGGGGGACAGCATGGCGAGTGGGGCTGGCACGGGGCAACGAGATCGTTTCAATGAACGGGATTCACGGCCATCTCTAGGCGGGCACGGTCCACAGCCGCACGTTCTGGTCCGCCCCCGCGGTGGCGAGGGTCCGCCCGTCGGGGCTGAAGGCGGCGCTGGCGACGCCGTCGATCCTGGCCAGTTCCCTGCCGTCGCCGAGGTCCCGCAGCGTGACGGTTCCGGGTCCGTCGCCGCTCTCGGGGCGAAAATCGATGGTGGCCGCGGTGCGCCCGTCCGGGCTGAGCGCGGCCAGGTAACCCGGGCCACCGGCGAGGGTCACGGGCTGGCGCAGCTGGTTCTGGCTGGCGGTGTCCCACACCCGCACGACCGGGGCCGTGGCCTCCGCGTTCGTGGTGACCAGCCGGGCACCGTCGGAGGTGAACGCGTAGTCGCTCAAACCCCCCGGCACGTCGATCGAGTGGCCGATCTGCTGCTGCCGGGTCCAGTCCCACAGGACGAGTCCGTCGTCCTTGGAGACGGCCATCGTGTGGCCGTCCGGGCTGAACAAGGTGCTGTAGACGGTGTACCTCGAGCCGGTGATCGCGCCGACCTGCTTGCCACTGGCCACGTCCCACAGCCGCAGCACGGTTTCGTGGTCGGGGCTGGGGACGGCCGCGACCCGGCCGTCCCCGGTGAGCATCACCCCGTCCGTGGAGCCACCGGCCTCGACGTCCAGCGTCCCGCCGACCTGGCGCCCGCTGGCCACATCCCATTGCCGCACAACGGCACTCTCCACACCGCGCTCGGCCACGACCAGGGTGCGGCCGTCCGCGCTGAACGCCAGGTCGCTGGGGTTGTCCTCCCCGAACGGACCGAGGATCTGCCCGATCTGGCGCCGGCTGGCCACGTCCCACAGCTGCACGGTCGCGTCGGCGTGGACGGTCGCGAGCGTGTGACCGTCCGGACTGAACTTCGCCAGCAGCACCGGCGTCGCGCTCATGATCACCCCCGCCAGCGGAAGCGCAGGTGAGGACGGGAGCGCCGGGGAGGACGGGAGCGCCTGCGTGGTTTCCGGCGCCGAAAGAGACGGGCTTGCCTGGGGCGACGGCCACAGCGCCCACGTCAGGGAGCCCGCCAGCACCACGGCGGCGGCAGCCGCGGCGTACTTCGGCCAGCCTCGCGAGCGTGGCCCTGGCGGGACTCCAGTGTCCACTTTGGTCTCGATCAGCGTCACCGGGCCGGACTGGAGCGTCGGATTCGGTACAGGGTCGAGGATCCGGGCGACGTCGGCCTGCCGTCCCGCGATCAGCTGGTGCACCCCGGCCGGCCACGGCCGCGACGCCGGAGCGATCTCGCCGATCGACTTCACCAGCCGCGCGGGCGTCGGCCGGTCCGCGGGTTCCTTGGCCAGGCACGGTTCCACGACGCGCCGGACCGCGGCCGGGAGCGCGGACAGGTCGGGGCGGGTCAGCACGACGTTGTTGAGGGTCTGCAGCGTCGACGCGTCGGTGAACGGACTGTCCCCCGCGCAGGCCGCGACGATGACCGAGGCGAACGAGAAGACGTCGCTGGCCGCCGTCACCGGCTCGCCTTTCGCCTGCTCCGGCGACATGAACGCGGGCGAGCCGACCAGCCAGCCCGAGCGGGTCAGGTCTCCGGCCCGGTCCCCGTCGGCGGCCCGGACGATCCCGAAGTCGATCACCCGGGGGCCGTCGTCGGCCAGCAACACGTTGGAGGGCTTGAGATCCCGGTGCACCAGCCCGGCACGGTGGATCTGCACGAGCGCCGCCGCGAGCCCCGCCGCCAGCCGCAGCACCGCTTCCTCCGGCAGCGCGCCGACCGCCGCCACCGTGTCGTGCAAGGAAGGCCCGGGCACGAACACCGACGCCAGCCACGGGGTGGGCGCGTCCGGGTCGGCGTCGACGACCGCGGCGGTGTACGCGCCGGACACCGCGCGGGAAGCGTCCACCTCGCGGCGGAAGCGCGCCCGGAACCCTTCGTCCGCGGCGAACTGCTCGTGCACCAGCTTCACGGCGACCAGCCGCCCGTCCGGCCCGCTGCCCAGCAGCACCCGGCCCATCCCGCCGCGCCCCAGTTCGGCGAGCACCCGGTACGCCCCGACCTGCCGCGGAGCCGACGGACCCAGTGACTGCATGCTGTTCTCCCCAGTGATCCTCACGGAGAGCCGATGATCGCATGGATGTTTGTCCGATAAGGGAAGGATGACAGCTTCCGGTCACCTTTCCCGGCTCAGCGCCGCAGGATGCGGTCGTTGAGCTCCTTCCGGGCGTCGTTCGCGCTGACCCCGCTGCCGTTGTTCAGCGCGGCCGTCAGTTCGACGCAGGCTTGGGCGGCGGCGGCCGCGCGGGGCAGCATCGTGGCTTCGTACGCGCGTACGGCCTCGTCGAGGTCGGCGTGGGAGGCGATGGCGGCGGCGAGGTCCGTGCCGTCGACGAGGGAGAGGTTGGCGCCGATACCCATCGGGGGCATGAGATGCGCGGCGTCGCCGAGCAGCGTGACCCCGGGGACGTGCTCCCACGTGTGCCCGACGGGCAGGACGTGCAGCGCGCGGTTGACGAATTCGCTGCTGTGGCGCAGGAAATCGAGCATCGTGCCGTGCCAGTCGCCGAACACGGTGAGCAGATGCGCGCGCACCGATTCGGGGTCGGCGAGGTCGACCCCGGCGGTGACGTACCAGTCCCGCGGCACGGCGAGCCGGGCGTAGGCAAGGATCTCGCCCGCGCTCGTGCGGTGCACGAACAGGGCTTTGCCGTCGGCTTTCGCGACGAACGAGCCGGGGCCGACCAGCCGCGCCAGCTCGGGGTAGCGAGCGTCGACGTCCTCCAGCCGACACTCGACGAAGCTGTCGCCCAGGTATTCCGGCACCGCCGAGGAGACGGCGGGACGGACGCGCGACCAGGCGCCGTCGGCGCCGACGACGAGGTCGAAGTCCTCGGCCGTCCCGTCCATGAGGGCCGGCCGGGCGCCGCCGCCGGGGAGCGGCGTCACAGCCTCGACCGCGCTCCCCCAGCGGATCACGTTACTGGGCAAGGAATCCAGCAGCAGCGTGCGCAGATCGCCTCGGTCGATCTCGGGCGCGGAGACGTCCCCGGCGCTCGGCGGCTGGTGTAAGACGATCTCCGCGGTGAACGGGTCCACCCCGCGCAGGTCCTGCGCCTCCGGCCGGGCTTTCGCGAGGAACCCGTCGAACAGGCCCACGGCGCGCAGAGCGGCCTGGCCGGTTTCTTCGTGCAGGTCGAGCGTGCCGCCCTGCCAGCGCGCGTCGCGCGACGCCTCCCGCTCGAACACAGTCACGTCGAGGCCGTGCAAGTGGAGCGCGCGGGCGCAGGCCAGCCCTCCCGGACCAGCCCCTACTACAGCGATTCGACTCATGGTGATCACTCCTTCCCGGCGGTGCGGACACCGTCATAAAAGCACACTCACTACAAAAGTGCAATCACTAGTCTTTTGCTGTCGATACACGTTCTTGCTAGGGTTCCTGACGTGGGAGAACCGACCAGCCGCCGCGAACGCAAGAAGGCCCAGACGCGGGAGGCCCTGGCCGACGCGGCCCTGCGCCTGTTCCTCGAACGCGGGTACGACGCGGTGGGCGTGAAGGATGTGGCCGACGCCGCCGACGTGGCCGTGACGACGCTGTTCAAGCACTTCCCGAGCAAGGAAGCACTGGTCTTCGACCGGGACGACGACATCGAAGCGGAACTGCTCGCGGCCGTCCGCGAGCGCGAGCCCGGCCAGAGCATCCCGGGCGCGCTCAAGGAACACTTGCTGGGCGGCGTGATCCAGGTTCCGGGTACGCCCGAGAGCGCCCGGTTCTTCCGGATGGTCGAGGAAACCCCCGCGCTACGCGACTACGCGCACCGCATGTGGCTCCGGCACGAAACCGCGCTGGCGCAAGCGATCGCCGAGGACGTCGGCGCCCCGGAAGGCGACATCGCCTGCGCCGCGCTGGCCCGCTTCGCACTCGAAGCACGCGACCTGGCCCGCCACAGCGACGACGCCGAAGAGGCCCTCACCACGATCTTCGACCTGCTTGAGCAGGGCTGGACGGCGAAAGAGCGCCAGAGGTCCTGACTAGGAG
>NZ_VMNW02000111.1 GCF_007713735.2 Amycolatopsis acidicola
GGTGGGGGCTAGTAGGTGGCACGGGTCGCGGGGGCTCGCGCGGTGCTGGGTGGCCTCGTCGTGGTTGGGTGGGGGCAAGGCGGTGGCACGGTTCGAGGGGACTCACGGTGGTGGGTGGCCTGGTCGGGAGTCGGAGGAAGCTGCTCCGCGAGCGTTGTGCACCGAGCCGGTGGGCGCGGGGAGACGACACCCGCGCCCCTGCGGTCATCAGGTCATCGGGTCGTCAGGGGGTGATGACGAGCTTGCCGCCCTTGGGGGTGCCGGCGCGTTCGAGCTCGGTGAGTGCCGGGATGGCTTCCGTCAGGGATACCGTGCGGGCGATCGGCACCCGCAGTGTGCCGCGTCCGGCGGCGCGCGCGACCTCCTCGAGGTCGTCGGTGACGGGCCTCGTGATCAAGACGTTGTACGGGCCCGGCAGCGCGCTCTTCGCGATACTCGCGGGCGTGGGGTGGATGCTGACGATGCGCCCGCCGGGCTTGAGCATCTTCTTCGCCGCGTCGGCCGGGAGCGTGTCGGCGGTGTCGAGGACGAGGTCGAATCTGCCGCTGAGCGTCGCCGGGTCGAAGCCAAAGCCGACGATCGGGTCGAGGCCGAGGTCGCGCGCGTCCTGTGTGGCCGTGTCGCGGCAGCTGCCTCCCACCGAGGCGCCGTGCGCGAGCGCGATCTGGGCGCCGGCCCGGCCGACTCCACCGAGGCAGCCGTTGACGAAGACCGACTGACCCGGCCGCAGCTTTCCCTTCTTGAGCACGGCTTGGAACGCGGTCAGTCCCACGGTCGGGAGGGCGGCGGCCTCCTCGAAAGAGAGCCCCGCGGGCTTCTTCACGACCCCTTTTTCGGCGGCCAGCACCATCTCGGCGAAGGCTCCCGACGCCTTGATCGACGCCCCGCCGAGCACTTCGTCGCCGACGGCGAGCCGGGTGACGCCCTCGCCGACCGCCTCGACGACGCCCGCGAAGTCGTAGCCGAGCCCGCGCGGGAACTTCCGCCCCGTCACCATTTTCATGGCGCCGCCGCGGATACCCCAGTCCATCGGGTTGGCCGCGGCTGCCCGTACACGGACCAGGACTTCGCCCGAACCGGGACGAGCCGGCTCGAACTCCTCCAGGTGTAGGACTTCGGGTCCGCCGTATTGGTGGTACTGGATGCGCTTCATGGGTGCCTCCCGGGTGATGTCATCGAATGACATCACCCTACCACGTCGATGTCACCAAGTGACATCACCTAAACTGGCGACATGGGACGGTGGAAGCCCGGGGCCGGTGACCGGCTGCGCGAGGCCGCGTTGTCGCTCTATCTGGAGCGAGGCTTCGAGCAGACGATGGTGGCGGACATCGCCGGCCGCGCGGGCGTCACCGCTCGCACCTTCTTCCGGTATTTCGCCGACAAACGCGAGGTCCTCTTCGACGATTCCGCTGCGCTGGAAGAGAAATCGCTGGCTGCTCTCGACGAGTTGCCGGCCACGACGCCGGCGCTGGACGCTGTCGCGGCCGTACTCGACACCGTGGCCCGGCTGGTGGGTGACGACCGTGAGCTCGCGCGGAAGCGGCAGCTCGTGATCATGGCCAACGCCGATCTCCGCGAACGCGAGTTGATCAAGCTCACGTCCCTGTCGGCCGCGCTGGCCACCCGGTTACGGCAGCGGGGCATCGGCGACATCGAGGCCAGCCTGGCCGCCGAGACCAGCATCGCCGTGTTCCGCGTCGCCTTCTCGCGATGGGTCACCGGCGTCGAGGATCAAGACCTGCCCGACCTCATTCGCGAGACGTGGGAACGACTGCGAACTCTGGCCGCGGGCGGCTGAGTCCCTAGTCCTCGCGCAGCCGGTAGCCCACGCCGCGCAGGGTTTCGATCGTGTGCGCGCCGAACGGGGTGTCGATCTTGCGCCGCAGATAGCCGATGTAGACCTCGACCACGTTCTCGTCGCCGTCGTAGTGCGCGTCCCACACATGCTGCAGGATCTCGGTCTTGGTCAGCGCCTCGCCCCGCCGGCGCAGCAGGAACTCCAGCAGCCCGAACTCCCGCGCGGTCAGCTCGATCGGCGTCCCTCCTCTGTGGACGGTCCGGGCGGCCGGGTCCAGCCGCAGGTCGGCCACCGTGAGCACGGCGGGCCGCACCGGGGCGCCGCGCCGCAGCAGCGCACGGAGCCGGGCGAGCAGCACCACGTAGGAGAACGGTTTGGTGAGGTAGTCGTCGGCGCCGAGGTCGAAGGCGTCGGCTTCGTCGTACTCGCCGTCCTTCGCGGTCAGCATCAGCACCGGCGTCCACTGTTCGGCTTCCCGAAGCCGTTTGAGGACCTCGTAGCCGGACAGGCCCGGCAGCATGATGTCCAGCACGATCACGTCGTAGGCGTGCTCGGACGCGGCCCACAACCCCTCGGTTCCGGTGTGCGCGAGATCGACGCTGAACCCTTCCGCGATCAGCCCTCGCCGCAGCGTCTCCGCGAACGACTGCTCGTCTTCGACCACCAGTACCCGCATCGGTGTTCACCCCTCTCCGTCGGCGGGCAGTTCCAGCCGGAAACAGGCGCCAGGCTCGTCCCGTGGCACGTAGTAGGCGCGGCCGCCGTGGCGGGCGGCGATACCCGCGACGATGGCCAGCCCCAGCCCGGTGGACGCGCCGACCCGGCGCTGCCGTGAGTCGTCCAGGCGGACGAACCGTTCGAACACGCGCAGCCGGTCCGCTTCGGGCACCCCCGGCCCGTCGTCGGAGACCTCCACCGTGGCGACGCCGTTCGCGGTGCCGGTGGAGATGCGGATGCGCGCCCGCGCGTGGTCGCGCGCGTTGTCCACGAGGTTCCGGATGGCGCGCTGCAGCTGGGCCGGGGTCCCCCGCACCTTCGCCGGCCGCGCGTCGAGCTCCACGTGCAGGCCGTTCGCGGTGTGCACCCGGTCGGCCTCGATCCTGGCGAGGTCGTCGAGGTCGGTTTCGGTGCGGGCGGGGGATTCCGTGGTGTCGTCGGTGCGCGCGAGCACGAGCAGATCGTCGACGAGTTCGCGCAGCCGCGCCGTTTCGCGCGATACGACGCCGACGAGTTCGGCGCGGGGCATCGCCTCGGGATGGTGCTCGGAAACCTCGAGCGCGGTGGTGATCGTGGACAGCGGCGACCGCAGCTCGTGACTGGCGTCGGCGACGAAGCGCCGTTGCGCCTGCTGCGCCGAACCGAGCCGGTCCAGCATCCCGTTGAGGGTGGTGGCGAGCCGGCGGATTTCGTCCTGGGGCGCGGGCAGCGGCACACGCGAAGTGAGATCGCGGGCGGACAGGTCCGCGACGGTGCGGCGCATTTCCTCGACCGGCCGCAGCGCCGAGCCCACCGCGCGGTGCACGGCCAGCGCGGCGATCACCAGCAGCGGCAGCGCGGCCGTGCCCAGCAACAGCGTCAGCCGCACCGACGCGGCGCTCACGTACTCCAGCGACCTCGCCGAGATGATCGTGAACGGCCCGCCGGGCCCGTTCACGCCGCTGGTCACCAGGCGGTAGGACTGCTCGGTGTCGTTCACCGTCAGCCGCACCGTTTCGACGATCTCGTGGCCCGGCGCGGGCCGGGCCGGGGTGAGCGGGCCGCGTCCGCTGATCGACGGGTCGGCCGCGACCGGCTGGCCGGTGCGGTCGAGCACCTGGATCACCGCTTCGGCGTCGCCGGTGCTGGCGACGTCGCTCTCGCTGAGCTCCTTGGCTCCCTCGCGGACGATCTGGTTCGCCACCTGCTTGCCCGAGCTGCGGGCGCTGTCGGTGGTGGCGTTGCTCAGCGACCAGTTCAGCAGCACCACCAGCAGGATGCCCAGCGTGGCCAGCGCGAGCGCCAGCACGACGACGGCCACCACGGTCGCGCGCGTGCGCACGCCCGTCCGGGAGAGCCCGATCCGGTTCAGCCTGTTCTCGCCCGTCACCGGTGCAGCGTAAGCACGCACCTTCATCCGCGGCGGCCCAGCCGTGCCCTTCGCAGCGCCGCGACCTCGGGTAACGGCAGGGGCGGCAGGTCGTGCCCGAACACCCAGCCCAGCAGAAGGTCCGCGAGGCCGGGGTTGCGGGCGAGAACCGGCCCGTGCAGATAGGTGGCCACGATGCGGCCGGTGCAAGCGCCTTCGGTGCGGTCGCCGTTGCCGGTCCCGCGCCGCACCCGGCCCAGCGGCACGCTGCCCGGCCCGAGCGTCGTGTGCCCGCGGTGGTTTTCGAACCCGGTGAGCGGTTCCCTGCCGAATGCCGGATCGAGCCGCACGACCACTTCGCCGACCGCCCGGCGCCGGCCCGGGACGGTGCTCGCGTCGAGCAGGCCGAGGCCCTGCTGCTGGGTCCCGCTGGAGGTGCGGAACCACGAGCCGAGCACCTGCAGCCCGGCGCACACGCCGAACACGGGCGCGCCTCGCTCCACGGCGCGCCGCAACCCGGGTTGCCCGCTCAGTTGCTGGGCGGCCAGTATCTGCGCGTCGTCTTCGCCGCCGCCGAGCACGTACAGGTCGAGCGAGTCCGGGACGGGCTCGCCCAGGAGCACCGGCACGATCTCGCTGCGCGTGCCACGCCAGCGAAGTCGTTGCGCCAGCACGGTGGCGTTACCGGAGTCGCCGTAGGTGCCCAGGACGTCGGGCAGGATGAGTCCGATGTGGACGGTCGAGTCAGTCATGGTCGGCCCTGGCGTTGAGTTCCCGGAACGCGGTGTAGTTGGCGACCACCTCCACGGTGCCGGCGGCGAACCCCGCCACCGCGCGCACCGGATCGGGCTCGACGCGGTGCGGCAGATCCGCGTAGCGCAGCCGCACGGCGAGATCGGCCGCGCGTTCTCCGCTGGCGACGATCGGGCGGCCGCGCAGCCGCTCGAACTCCACGTCCCACAGCCACGACAGGTCGCGCCCGTCGGCTTCGCGTCCGTTGACCGCGATCACCACCGGGCGGTGCGTTCCCAGCAGCCGCAACGTTTCCCGCCAGCCGGCCGGGTTCTTGGCCAGCAGCAGCCGGACGGACCGGGCGCCGTCACGGATCAGCCGGTACCGGCCCGCCACCGCCTCGATCGACTCCACCGCCCGCGCGGCGTGGGGGACCGGCACGCCGGCTTCGTGCGCGGCCGCGATCGCGAACGCGGCGTTGACCAGGTTGACCGCGCCCGGCAGGCGCAGGTCCAGCGCCATCCGGCCGTCGGGCCCGTGGAGTTCGCTGCCAGCCAGCACCCAGTGCGGCGGCGGGCGTCGCAGGCCGCACGGGCAGGACCAGTGGTCACCGTCGTGCAGCACGGCGTTTCCGCAGCGCGGGCAGGAAAGCGCGTCCCCTCGCCAGCCGGGGCCGGGGCTGATCCACACCGGGCGCGCCGCGGCGAGCGCGGCCGAGGCGACGAGCACGTCGTCCGCGTTGGCGATGACGGCGGCGCCGGGGTTTTCGGTGAACGCGGCGCGCAGGTCGCGTTCGGTGGAGCGCACTTCACCGACCCGGTCGAGCTGATCGCGGCTGAGGTTGAGGAGCACGATCGCGGCGGGATGGGTTTGCCGCGCCACGGAAGGAAGGTACGTCTCGTCGACCTCGAGTACGGCGTAGGGCGCGTCCGGCCGGGCGGCGAGCGCGGCGGCCACGCCGTCGGGCAGGTTCGCGCCGTCGCTGTTGGCGGCGACCGGCCCCAGCGTGCGGAGCGCCTTGGCGAGCATGAGCGCCGTGGTGGTCTTACCGTTGGTGCCGGTCACGAGCACTACCCGGCGGCCGGCAGCGAGGTGGCCCAGGACATGCGGATCCAGCAGCAGACTCACCCGGCCGCCGATGATGCCGCCACCGCCGAGGCCGCAGCGGCGCGAAAGCGTGGCGGCGGCGCGGCCCGCGGCGACGGCCAGCCTGGTGCGGGCGGGCAGCCGGCGGGCAGCCCTGGTCGCGGGACGGGACGGGCTCAGGTTGACCACTGTGGGGACGCACTCCTTCGAGACCGCGGTCGCGGTCGTCGCGGACACCGTGCGCGCCGGTCGCTGTGAGGACCCTGAGAATGTGACCGTGGGAGTGAGTCATGCGTAGGCCGGCCTTGCTCCCGCTCTACGGCGCGGGTTTCGTGACAGCGTTCGGCGCGCACAGCGTCGCGGCAGGCCTCGGGGGTTACACCCAGGGCGGCCATGGTTCCCTGCTCGCGCTCGGGATCGTGCTCGCGGTGTACGACGGTGCCGAGATCCTGCTCAAGCCCGTCTTCGGCGCGCTGGCCGACCGGATCGGGCCACGCCGGGTGCTGCTCGGCGGGCTGACCGGGTTCGCGCTCGCGTCGGGAGCGTTCGTGTTCGCCGGTGATCCGGCGCTGGTCGGCGTCGTCCGGCTGGGCCAGGGCGCGGCGGCCGCGGCATTCTCACCGGCGGCGGGCGCGCTGGTCGCGCGGCTGACCCCGGAAACCGGGCGCGGCCGGGCGTTCGGCGGGTACGGCGCGTGGAAGGGGCTCGGCTACACGCTCGGCCCGGTGGTGGGCGGCGTGCTCATCACGGTCAGCGGTTATCCGGCGCTTTTCCTGACGCTGGCCGGGCTCGCCGTGGTCGTCGCGGTGTGGGCGTGGCTCGCCGTGCCGGTGGTGGAGCCGTTGCCGAGGAAGCGGCAGACGGTGGTCGACCTCGTGCGCCGGCTCACCGGCGGGGAGTTCGTCCGGCCGGTGCTCGCGCTCGCGGGCACGACGGGCGTGCTGGCGGTGGCGGTCGGGTTCCTGCCGGTGCTGGGCTCGCATCGCGGTCTCGGGCCGCTGCTGACCGGGGTTTCGGTGTCCGTGCTGGCCGCGACGGCCGCGCTGGTGCAGCCGCCCGCCGGGCGCGCCAACGACGCCGGGCGGTTGCGCTGGGGGTTGTCCGGCGGGTTGCTGTTGACGTCCGGAGGCCTTGCCGCACTGGCGATTCCCGGCGTGGCGGGCATTTTCGTGGCCGCGCTCGCGATCGGCACCGGCGTCGGGGTGGCGACCCCGGCGGGATTCGCGCGGCTGGTCGCGGCTGCTCCGCCCGAGCGGGTCGGGCAGACCCTCGGCGCCGCCGAAGTCGGCCGGGAGATCGGCGACGCCGGAGGGCCGCTACTGGTCGGCGCGGTGGCCGCCGCCGGCGGGCTCGGCGCGGGATTCGCCGTGCTGGGCGTGGTCCTCGCGGCGGCGGCCTTCGCCGTGGGGCCGGGCGTGCCCCGTTCGGATCATGGCCCGCGGGCCGGGAAAGGAGGAGACTGACGGGGTGACCACACCTTCCAAGCCCGGCCTGCCCGCGCTCGGCCCCGCGCGGGCGATGGCGCTGGCGGCGTTCGTGCTCGGCATCGTCGCGGCCGCGATCAACGCGGACGCGTGGTGGTTCCTCCTCGGCGTGATGACGTTCGTGCTGCTGTTCTTCGGGGACACCCCGGAATCGTCCTAAGTGGACTTGACGGCGCGGTCGAGCACCTCGGCCAGCCGCGCGGGTTCCGAGAGCATCGGCCAATGCCCGGTCGCGAGGTCGAACCGCCGCCACGGCGGCCGGGTCAGTGCCGCCAGCGCGGGCACGCCCGCGTCCAGCATCGTCGTGAACTCCTCGCACGCCACCAGTACGCGGTCCACGCCGGGGCCGGGTTCCACCGGCCCGGGAAGCCGCTGCTCGTAGGTGCCGAAGGGCTGGGGAGTGGCGCGTGCGCGCAGCAGTTCCTGTTCGCGCGGGCCGAGTCCGGTGGTACTGCCCGAAAGCGGGTCGAAGGGCAGGCGGTGATCCACCAGCTGTGCACGCAGCGCGTCCGCCGCTTCGGGCGGCATCAGATCGAGCATCCGCATGCCCTCGGAGAACGGCGCGCTGTCCACGTACACGACGCGGGCGAGCCGGTCGCCGAGCCGCGCGGCAGCGGTCGTGACTGGGGCCGCGGCGTAGCTGTGGGCCACGAGCGTGAGGTCGTGCAACCCTGCTGCCGCGCGCAGGATGTCGTCGATGTGCGTCGTGAGATCGGTTTCGGGGGTCGCTTCACCGGCGCGCTCGGCGAGACCGGTGAGCGTCAGCGGACGCGCGTCATGCCCGCGCTGCGCCAGCGCCGCCACGGTGTCGGCCCACACCCAGCCGCCCAGCCAGGCCCCGGGAACGAGAAGAAATGTGCTCATGGCGAAGACCGTAGACTCGAAACAGGACAGTATCCGCCCTGTTTGCGGGAAAATCCCCGATGACCCTGCCGCTGACCCGCGTGCTGGCGTTGCCGCGTGAGCTGGGGATGCCGCCGCTGGTGCTGGGCGACGACGAGGCGCTGGCGGTCGTGCTCGGCCTGGCGGCGGGGGAGCGGCTGGGACTCGGCCCGGCCGCGCCCGCGGCGGCGAGCGCGCCTGCTCGCTTCCCTCGAATGGCCGTTCGCCGTCCGCCGTCCGGACGAATTACGCGCCGAGCTCGCGGCACTGGCCCGCCGTCTCGGCGAGGTGGCGCAACCGGGGCCTACGCGCACCGTGTGATCACCAAGTCTTCCGCGTGAGCGGGTACTCTTTGTGGCACAAGGGTTTCGGCCGAACGCCGAACTCGCTTCGGGGGGCCGGCCACGGCGGAGTGGCCGGCGGCGAAGGGGTAGGGGACATGCGCGTCGCGGTCCTGTCCGACATCCACGGTAATCTTCCCGCGCTCGACGCCGTGCTGGCCGACGCCGGCGGCGCGGATCTGTTCGTGCTCAACGGTGACCTCGCCACCGGCCCGATGCCGGCGGAGACACTGGACCGGCTCGCCGGGCTGGGCGGCCGCGCGATCTGGGTGCGCGGCAACGCCGATCGCGCGCTCGTCGAGATCTTCGACGGCGCGGAGGAGACGGATCTGCCCGCGCCCGCCCGGCCGCCGAGCCGGTACGCGGCGTCCCGGATCAGCCGCGAGCACCGCGACCTGCTGGCCGGGCTGCCGTTGTCGGTGACGATCCACGTGCCCGGGCTCGGCCTGGTGCGCTTCTGCCACGCGACCCCGGCCGCCGACACCGGGATCGTGCTGGTGGATTCGCCGGTGGAGCGGTTCCGCGAAGCGTTCGCGGAGGCGCCGGAGCCCGTGGTCGTGCTGGGGCACACGCATATGCCCTTCGACAGGCTCGCCGAAGGCCGCCGGTTCGTGAACCCGGGCAGCGTCGGGATGCCGTACGGCCGGCCGGGCGCGCACTGGGCGATGCTCGGCCCGGACGTCGTCCTCCGCGAGACGCACTACGACGCCGACGAGGCCGCGCGGATCTTCCGGGCCGGCGCGGCGGGCTACCCGGAGCTCGAGGATTTCATCGAGCACAACGTCCGTTCGGTGCCCTCGGACGCCGAAGCGCTCGCGGTCTTCTCCCGCTGGTGAGCTCTACCGGCGGTGGCATGACCCTGCCCCGGGTGTCCGCCGTCCGTGACCGCTCGCCTACGCTTCGGGACAGCTGCCCGCAGTGAGTCACCGGCTGCGGCGTGTCACCGGCGTGTCGGCCCCCCCCCCCGGATGGCTGCTTTTTCCCGTTCTTGCAGGTCGACGGGGTCAGGCTAGCCCGTACGGGGCAATTTGCACGTGCAGGGTGCGTGTGCATTTACGCGTGCAGCCGGCACTGGTAGTTTGCTGGCTGCAAGATGCACGTGCATTCGGCTGCTGGGGGGCTGGCCGGATCGACCTATCGGCCCAGAGCGTGAAGGACGGCGAGTTCGACCATGAGCCGCACCGACCAGACCACGCCAGTCGAGCAACGACTGAGCGACCTCATCGACCGAGGCTACCGGTTCCTGCACCCCCGCGCCGACGACGGCGCCGTGGTCGCGGTGGTCGGTATCCGCGCGCACGGCGCCGTGGTCGACATCGTCCGGCTCGACGGCGAGGACGACGCGACGGCGTTCCGCGTCCCCGAAGACGAGCCCAACGTCCTCGCCCCGCGCCGGATGCTGTGGCGTTGCCGGGGCGAGGCCGGGGACGTGCTGGAGGAACTGCTCGCGCTGCCCGACTGCGACGACTCGCGTCTGCTGCACTGACCGGGCTCAGCCCTCGGCGAGTTTCCCGCCCGCCAGCCTGAGCCTGCGGTTCACGCCGATGCCGGAGAGGAACCGTTCGTCGTGGCTCACCACCACGAACGCGCCCCGGTACGCGTTGAGCGCGCTCTCCAGCTGGCCGACGCTCACCAGGTCCAGGTTGTTCGTCGGCTCGTCGAGCAACAGCAGCTGCGGCGCGGGTTCGGCGAACAGCACGCACGCCAGCGTCGCGCGAAGCCTTTCCCCGCCGGACAAAGCGCCCACCGGCAGCGCGGTGCGCGCGCCGCGGAACAGGAAACGCGCCAGCAGTGTCATCCGTTGCGACTCGGGCAGATCCGGGGCGTAGGAAGCGAAATTCTCCGCGATCGTGCGATCCGGATCCAGCAGATCCAGCCGCTGCGACAAATACGCTATGCGGCCCTCCGCCCGTTTCACCGTTCCGGCCTCCGGCTCCAGTTCGCCGGTGAGCAAACGCAGGAGCGTGGATTTCCCGGCCCCGTTGGCGCCGGTCAGCGCGATGCGCTCCGGGCCGCGGACGCTCAGCCCGATCCCGTCCGGGAACAGGCCGCGGACCCGCAAATCCTTACCCTCGAACAAGACCCGCCCCGCCGGCACGCTGGTGCCCGGCAGGTCGAGTGCGATCTTCTGGTCCTCCCGGACCGAGCGCTCGGCCGCGTCGAGCTTTGCCTTGGCGTCGTTGACCCTGGCGGAGTGCAGGTCGTTCGCCTTGCCCGCCGACTCCTGCGCCTTGCGCTGCCGGGCACCGGCGAGGATCTTCGGCAGCCCCGCGTCGGCGACGTTCCGCGCGGCGGTGCTGGATCGCCGGGCGGCCCGCTCGCGGGCCTGCTGCATCTCGCGCTTCTCCTTTTTCACGAGCTGTTCGGCGTTGCGGACGTTGCGCTCGGCGACCTCGCGCTCGGCCCGCACCGCCTCCTCGTACTCGGTGAAATTCCCGCCGTAGTACCGGATTTCGTCCTGGCCGAGCTCGGCGATGCGGTCCATCCGGTCCAGCAGCTCACGGTCGTGGCTGACCACCAGCAGGCAGCCGGTCCAGTCCGAGAGCACGGAATAGAGCCGGTGGCGCGCCTCCAGATCCAGGTTGTTGGTCGGCTCGTCGAGCAGCAGCACGTCCGGGCGCTTCAGCAGCTGCGCGGCCAGGCCGAGCGAAACGACCTGCCCGCCCGAAAGCGTGTTCAGCCTGCGGTCGAAGGAAAGCCCGCCGAGCCCGAGCCTGTCGAGCTCGGCGCGGGTGCGTTCCTCGATATCCCAGTCGGTGCCGATAGTGGTGAAATGCGCTTCGGCCGCGTCACCGGACTCGATCGCCGCCAGCGCGCTGAGCACCGGCGCGATGCCGAGCACCTCGGCCACGGTCAGCTCACCGGTGAAGGGCAGGTTCTGCGGCAGGTAGCCGACGACGCCGTCGGCCGACACGCTGCCGCCGGACGGGGTGTACTGCCCGGCGAGCAGTTTGAGCAGCGTGCTCTTGCCCGCTCCGTTCGGCGCGACCAGGCCGGTGCGGCCGCCGGGCACGGCGGTGGTGAGGCCGGAGAACACGACGGTGCCATCAGGCCAGGAAAAGGACAGCGCGGAACAAACGAGAGACATACGGGAACCTCGGAACGTGTGGACGCGCGAAGGCGCGGATTTTCAGGGAACGACAATGAGGCCACGGCGGCGCCTGCGCGCTTTCACCGATGGCCGGGCACCTTCGGGCTCACCCGGAGATGTCGTCTTCACCTGCCACGTCTGCTCCTCGGCCGGGAATGATCCGCCACCGAGGGTAGCAAATCCGGCTGCTCAGTGTCGCCGGGTTTTTCCCCTTCGCCCCTCGGCCGTTTCGTAGCGCCGGGTTTCCTGGGCGCTAAAGCTTCAGGCGGGCGCCCAGTTCGCGGATGTGCCCGGGCTCGCCGCAGCGCAGGTCCAGCTGGCGGCGCCGCTCGGCCGCGAAGGCGCGGCCGAGGCCCGTCCGGTCCGAAGTGGACATTGTGGCGCGCAGCTCGTTCAGCGGTCCCCGTTCCTCGGCGCGTACATGGCGGTCGACTACGGTTTCCAGGCGCAGCAAGGCTTTCTCGAAGTCGTCCCCGTCGAGCACGGCCAGCAGCTCGTCGGCGAACGGCTCGCCGTCCGCGCCGAGGATGCGGTCCGTCGCCGTCGCGTGGGCGACCAGTTCCGCGGCCAGCTCGGCCACCAGCGCGGGGCGGTCGGCCGCGGTGTTGCGAAGTTCGCGCAGCAGCTGCTCGAAGCGGTGGTGATCGGCGAGCAGGACGTCGACCAGATCGGACCCGGGCGCCACGGCGGCGGGCCCGGGCCGCATCCACCCGAACGTCAGCTCCACCGCCTGGCGCCAGTGTGCGTACTCGGAATCGCGCCGGGCCGGGTCCATCGCGGGCAGCCACTGGCCCGCGCGGTGCCAGTTCCGCCGCAGCCCCTCCAAATCCGGCCAGTAACCCACCGCCAGCCCCGCCGCGTACGCCGCGCCGAGCGACACCGTCTCGGCCACCATCGGCCGGACCACCGGCACGTCGAGGACATCGGCGACGAACTGCATCAGCAGGTTGTCGGCGGTCATCCCGCCGTCGACCCGCAGGCTCGACAGCGCGAGCCCGGAGTCGGCGTTCATCGCGTCCACGACCTCGCGGGTCTGCCAGCCTGTCGCCTCCAGGACGGCCCGCGCCAGATGCCCCTTCGTGATGTACGAGGTCAGCCCGGCGATCACGCCGCGCGCCTCGCTGTGCCAGTGCGGCGCGAACAGTCCGGAGAACGCGGGCACGATGTAGCAGCCGCCGTTGTCGTCGACCGTTCGCGCGAGCGTCTCGATCTCCGGCGCGCTGCCGATCAGTTCGAGCCCGTCGCGGAACCACTGCACCAGTGACCCGGTGACCGCGATCGACCCCTCCAGCGCGTACACGGCGGGCTCCTCACCGATCTTGAACCCGACCGTGGTCAGCATGCCGTGCGTGGAGAGCACCGGGGTCTGGCCGGTGTTGAGCAGCAGGAAACTCCCTGTGCCGTAAGTGCATTTGGCCTCGCCCGGGGCGAAACACGTCTGGCCGAACAGCGCCGCCTGCTGGTCGCCGAGCGCGGCCGCGATCCGGATCCCGGGCACGACACGGGAAGTCTTCCCGTACACCTCGGTCGACGACCGGATCTCCGGCAGCATCCGCCTTGGCACGTCGAAGAAATCCAGCAGCTCGTCGTCCCACGACAGCGTGCGCAGGTTCATCAGCATCGTGCGCGAAGCGTTGGTGACGTCGGTGACGTGCACGCCGCCCTCCGCGCCGCCGGTGAGATTCCAGATCAGCCAGCTTTCGAGGGTGCCGAAGAGAATGTCGCCGCGTTCGGCGCGCTCGCGCAGGCCGGGCGTGCGTTCGAGGAGCCAGCGGACGCGGGGCGCGGAGAAGTACGTCGCGAGCGGCAGGCCGCACAGCTGCCGGACGCGGGCGGCGCCGGGCTCGCGGGCGAGCTGTTCGAGCATCGCGTCGGTGCGGGTGTCCTGCCAGACGATCGCGCGCCCCACGGGATGGCCGGTGTGCCTGTCCCACAGCACGGTGGTTTCGCGCTGGTTGGCGATCCCGAGCCCGACGACCTGGTCGGCCGTGGCGCCCGCGTCGGCGAGCGCCTGCGGGACGATGCGGGCGACGTTCCGCCAGATCTCGGTCGCGTCGTGCTCGACCCAGCCGGGACGGGGGAAGTGCTGCTGATGCTCGCGCTGCGCCACCGACACGAGCCGTCCCCTGGCGTCGAACAGGATGCAGCGCGTGGACGTGGTGCCCTGGTCGATGGACATCACGTACCGCTGGACCACGCCAGCACCTCCCTCACCATCGGGACGCGCCCAGGTCGCGCGACACCGCGCGGGCCGCGTCGCGCACGTGGCCCAGTAGCTTCGGCGCCGGGCTCCCGTCGCGATCGCAGATCCGCTCGGCCGGGCCGGACACGCCGATCGCCCCGACCACGATCCCGCCGTGGCCGCGGATCGGCGCGGCTATCCCCGCTTCGCCGGACAGCATCTCGCCGTTCTCGACCGCCCAGCCCGTTTCCCGCACCTTCGCGCAGGCGCGCTTGATCGCGGTCTGGGTGGTCAGGGTCCGGCGGGTGTAGGCCTCCGGTTCGCCGGTGCGCAAGGATGCCACGAGAGTGCTGTCGTAGGCCAGTAAAACCTTGCCGAGCGCGGTCGCGTGCAGCGGCAGCAGGGTGCCCACGTCGAGGGTCTGCAGGCTGTCGTCCGGCCGGAACACGTGATGCACCACCAGAACCCGGCCCTCCAGGATCGCCCCGATCCGGACAGCCTCGCCGCTGCGCGCGGCGAGCGCGTCGGCCCAGTTGATCGCGCGGGAACGCAGTTCGTTGACGTCCAGGTAGCTCGTGCCGAGGTGCAGCAGCGCCGCGCCGAGGTGGTACTTGCCCGTTTCGCGGTCCTGCTCGACGAAGCCGACGCCCTGCAGCGTGCGCAGGATCCCGTGCGCGGTGGCCTTCGCGAGTTCGAGCGACTCGGCGATCTCGCCGACGCCGAGCCTGCCCGAACCACGGGCCAGCAGCCGCAGGATCGCGGCGGCGCGTTCGATGGACTGGATCGGACCGGGCACGGCCGCACCCTAACCCGACCGGCCCTGATTCGACAATGTCGAACGGGGGTCCGGAGCCGTTCGACAATGCCGACCGGGCGCCGTTGACCCGGGGTTTTCGCGAACTTAACTTTCGCGGCAGGGGGCAGGACGATCCTTTGTGGAGGAAAGCAATGGCGCGAAACCTCAAGGCCCACGGGCTCGCCGGCGAAATGGCCGCCGAGTTCGTGGGGACGATGATCCTCATCCTGTTCGGCTGCGGGGTGGTGGCGCAGGTCGCCGCGGCCGGGATCGGGGACCACGACAGCATCGCCTGGGCGTGGGGAATCGGTGTCACACTGGGGATCTACGTGGCCTCGCGGATCAGCGGCGCGCACCTGAACCCGGCCGTGACCGTCGCGCTCGCGGTGTTCAAGGGTTTCTCCTGGCGCAAGGTCGCCCCCTATGCCCTCGCGCAGACCGCCGGCGCGTTCCTCGCCGCGCTGCTCGTGCGCTGGAACTACACCGAAGTCCTGCACGCCAAGGATCCCGGCCTCACGCTCAAGACGCAGAGCGTGTTCTCCACGCTGCCGGGCAACGGCGAGCTCCCGGTGGGCGACTGGGGCGCCTTCCGCGACCAGATCATCGGCACCGCCATCCTCGCGCTGCTGATCTTCGCGATCACCGACCTCCGCAACACCGCGCCCGCCGCGAACCTCGCTCCGGTCGTCGTCGGGTTCCTCGTCGTCGCCATCGGCATGGCCTGGGGCACCGACGCCGGCTACGCGATCAACCCCGCCCGCGACTTCGGCCCGCGCCTCGCGTCCTGGCTGACCGGTTACGACACCGCGTGGTCCGACCAGTACGGCTATCCGTACTGGTGGATCCCGATCGTCGCGCCCGTGCTCGGCGCGCTCATCGGCGGCGCCGTCTACAAGTTCTTCATCGAACGCTACCTGCCCACCGGGGAACCGGCGGAAGCCCTGCCCGCCAAGGACCTCGAGCCCGCCGCCTGACAAGGAGAGAACCATGCCGGACTACGTCGGTGCCGTCGACCAGGGCACCACCAGCACCCGCTTCATGATCTTCGACCACGGCGGTCGCGAGATCGCCCGCCATCAGCTCGAGCACGAGCAGATCCTGCCCAGGCCGGGCTGGGTCGAGCACGACGCGATCGAGATCTGGGAACGCACCCGCTCGGTGATCGCGACCGCGCTCAACAAGGCCGGCCTGACCGCCGGTGACCTGGCCGCGCTCGGCATCACCAACCAGCGCGAGACCACCGTCGTCTGGAACCGCCGCACCGGGCGCCCCTACTCCAACGCGATCGTCTGGCAGGACACCCGCACGGACCGGATCGCGTCCGCTTTGGAGCGTGACGGCAAGGGCGACGTCATCCGCCGCAAGGCCGGGCTGCCGCCCGCGACGTACTTCTCCGGCGGCAAGCTGCAGTGGATCCTGGAGAACGTCGACGGCGTGCGCGAGGACGCCGAGAAGGGCGACGCGCTCTTCGGCACGACCGACTCGTGGCTCATCTGGAACCTCACCGGCGGACCGGACGGCGGCGTGCACGTCACCGACCCGACCAACGCCTCCCGCACCATGCTGATGGACCTGGAGACGCTGGACTGGGACGACGAGCTGCTGTCCTTCTTCGGCGTACCAAGGAAAATGCTGCCCCGGATCCGGCCTTCGTCGAACCCCGGCGGGTTCGGCACCACCCGCGCGGACGGCCCGCTCGGCGGCGAGGTCGCGCTCACCGGCGTCCTCGGCGACCAGCAGGCGGCCACCGTCGGCCAGGTCTGCTTCCGCCCCGGCGAGGCCAAGAACACCTACGGCACCGGCAATTTCCTGCTGCTCAACACCGGGCACGAGCTGGTCCGCTCGCAGCACGGCCTGCTGACGACGTTGTGCTACCAGTTCGGCGACGAGAAACCCGTCTACGCGCTGGAAGGTTCGATCGCCGTCACCGGCTCGGCCGTGCAGTGGCTGCGTGATCAGCTGGGCATCATCAGCGGCGCGGCGCAGAGCGAAAGCCTGGCGCGCCAGGTCGAGGACAACGGCGGCGCGTACTTCGTCCCGGCGTTTTCCGGTCTGTTCGCCCCGTACTGGCGTTCGGACGCCCGCGGCGCGATCGTCGGGCTCACCCGCGCCACCACCAACGCCCACATCGCGAGGGCCACGCTCGAAGCGATCTGCTACCAGACCCGCGACGTCGTCGAGGCCATGCAGAACGACTCCGGCGTCACGCTCGACGTGCTGCGGGTGGACGGCGGTGTCACCGCCAACGAGCTGTGCATGCAGCTGCAGGCGGACATCCTCGGCGTGCCGGTGTCGAAGCCGGTCGTCGCCGAGACCACCGCGCTCGGCGCCGCGTACGCGGCCGGGCTGGCCGTCGGGTTCTGGGGATCGACCGACGAGCTGGAACAGAACTGGAACGAGGACAAGCGCTGGGCGCCGTCCTGGTCCGGTGCCCAGCGGGCGGAGGGCTACGCGGGCTGGCAGAAAGCCGTGGGCCGGACGCTCGACTGGGTCGAGGTGCAGTGAACACGAGGAGGAGTTCGGTGAAAACCGTGCCGTTGTCGCCCCGGTACCGCGCGGAGACGCTCGGGAACCTGGTGCGCGAAGAGGTCGACGTGCTGGTCGTCGGCGGGGGAGTGACTGGCGCCGGTGTCGCGCTCGACGCGGCGTCGCGCGGGCTGTCCGTCGCCCTGGTCGAGGCGCGGGACTTCGCCGCCGGCACGTCCAGCCGGTCGTCCAAACTGATCCACGGCGGTCTGCGTTACCTGGAGCAGCTGGACTTCAAGCTGGTGCGCGAGGCGCTGAAGGAACGCGGGCTGCTGTTGCACAAACTGGCGCCGCATCTGGTGCGGCCGGTGCAGTTCCTGGTTCCGTTGCGGCACCGCGTGTGGGAGCGCGGTTACATCGGCGCGGGCGTCACGCTGTACGACACGCTCGGCGGTGCGCGCACCTTGCCGCGCCACCGGCATCTGTCGAAGCGCCGCGCTTTCGAGGTGGCGCCCGGGCTCGCGGACGACGCGCTGATCGGCGCGATCCAGTACTACGACGCGCAGGTCGACGACGCCCGCCACACGATGACGATCGCGCGGACCGCCGCGGAGCAAGGTGCTTCGGTGCTGACGCGCGCTCGTGTCACTTCGCTGCTGCGCGACGGCGAGCGGGTTGCCGGCGCGAAGATCACCGACCTCGAGAACGGGACCGAGTTCGAGGTGCGCGCGAAGGTGGTCGTCTCGGCCACCGGCGTGTGGAGCGACGACATGGCGGAATCGGCCGGGATCCCCGCGCCGTTCACCGTGCGGGCGTCGAAGGGCATCCACCTCGTGGTGCCGCGCGAGAAGATCGATCTCGGCACGGGGCTGATCCTGCGCACGGAGAAGAGCGTGCTGTTCGTGATCCCGTGGGGCCGGCACTGGATCGTCGGCACCACCGACACCGAATGGGACCTCGACCGCGACCACCCGGCGGCCAGCGGCGCGGACGTCGACTACGTGCTCGACCACCTCAACGCCGTACTCCGCACCCCGGTGACCCACGACGACATCGAGGGCGTTTACGCGGGGCTTCGCCCGCTGCTCGCGGCGAAGGCCGCCGCGACGACGAAGCTGTCGCGCGAGCACGCCGTGGCGCATCCGGTGCCGGGACTGGTCATCGTGGCCGGCGGCAAGTACACGACGTACCGGGTGATGGCGGCCGACACGGTCGACGTCGTGGTCGACGAGCTGGGCCGTCCCGCGCCGCCGTCGTGGACCGACCGGCTGCCGATCGCCGGCGCCGAGGGCTACCACGAGCTGTGGGAGGACCGCGCCGCGTTGGCGTCCCGCATGGGTTTGCCGCTCGCCCGCGTCGAACACCTCTTGCAGCGGTACGGCACGCGCATCTGGAATCTGGTGGAGCTGATCGGGGAGCGGCCCGAACTGGCTTCGCCGATCACGGACGGCTCGGAGTACCTGAAAGCCGAAGCGGTGTATGCGGTTTCGCACGAGGGCGCCCTGCATCTGGAGGACGTCCTCACCCGCCGGACGCGGATCTCCATCGAGGAAAGCGACCGCGGCGTGGCGGCGGCGCCCGTCGTCGCCGGGCTGATCGCCCCGCTGCTGGGCTGGGACGAAACCCGGCGGCAGCGGGAAATCGCCGGATACCTCGCGCGGGTCGAGGCCGAGCGTTCGGCGCAGGAAGCCCCGGACGACGCCGTCGCGAACGCCCGCCGGAACGACGCGAGCCGGGTCGCGGAACCCGTCGGGTAGGGGAGCGGCGGTGGGTGCCCCCTGGCGCCCACCGCCGGGGATCAGGCTCCCGAGGCGAGCAGGCCGATGCCGTTCTTCTGGATCTCCGAGGAGCCGGTGAGGACGCGGAACATCCGCAGCCGCCGGAACAGCCATTCGACCTCCGAACCGCGCACCATCCCGGCCTTGCCGTGGATCTGCACGGCCTCGTCGGCGATCCGGAAAGCGCTCTCCGCGACGAAGAGCTTGCACATGAACGCCTCGGTGCGCACCGGGCGCCCCGCGTCGAGCGCCGCCAGCGCGTCGTAGGTCATGCCGCGCGCCGCGTAGTAGGCGGTGGCCGCGTCCGCGTGCTCGGCGTCCACGAACAGCACGCGCACGGAGGCGTCGGCCAGGACGTGCGCGACCTCCGCCTCGGCGAGCCGCGCGTTCACCGGCACGCGCAGGAAACCGCCCTTGTGCAACGCCATCTCGGTTTCCACGACCTGCGCGCTGTTGCCGGCGTAGGTGCCGACCGCCTCGGCCGGGCCCGACCGGGAGACGAGGAGGGGCGATGCCCGAAGGTGATCGGCGGACCCGGCGCACCCGCAGGCTGCTGCGCGACGCGCTGGTGTCGCTCGTGCCGGAACGCGGCTACACCGACAAGGACGCGGTGCTCTCGCAGGTGGTCAAGAACCTGACCGAGGAGCTCGACGAACGGCTGCGCCCGCTGGTCGCGGCGTCCTCGCGCGGGTTCACCGGCAAGCCGGTGCTGGAGATGTTCCGGCACGCGCTGGAGGAACGCGACACCTACCGGATCATCCTGCGCGGCGAGGGCGACGGCCGGGCGCTGCGCGAGTTCGTCGACGCGCGCGCCGCGACGGCCGCCGCGGTGTTCCAGGCCCGCGCCGACCACGCGAAGGTCGCCCCGCGCATCGACATGGAGGTGCCCGCCAGGGCGTGGGTCGGCCAGCAGATCACCGTGCTGGGCTGGTGGCTGGAGGCCGAGCCGCCCCGGCCGGGGCCCGAGGAGGTCACCGAGGTGCTGCTGAATCTCTCGCTGCGAGGCCGCTTCTGGGCCAACGGGTTCGACGGGCCCGCACCGGACGCCGTCGAGGAGTGAGCCCCGCGCTCACCCGGCGTGGCTGAGCGCGAAGTCCAGGCTGTCCAAGAAGATCTGCGCCACCTGCTCGTCCGGCAGTCCGTACCAGACGTGGTCCGCGTCCGGCACCAGGCGCAGTTCGGCGCGGGGGAGCGCGGCGGCGAGATCTTCGCTGTGCCCGTACGGGACCATGCTGTCCCGCAGGCCGTGCATGAGGAGGAAGGGCGGCGCGTCTTCGTGGACGTGGTCGATGGGGCTCGCCTCGCGCGCCAGGCCGGGCACGGCCGCGGGAGCGGCGCCGAGGAGGAGCGCTTCGGGCGTGTGCGGGGCGGCGGGGTCGAAGCCCTCGCGCGGGGTCTGCAGATCGCTGGGCCCGTACCAGATCACCGCGCCGCGTACGGCCGGTTCGGTCAGCGCGAGCAGCGACGCGAGATGCCCGCCCGCGGATTCGCCCCAGACGACGAGCCGGTCCGGATCGATGCGGAGTTCCCTGGCGCGCAAGGAAAGCCAGCGCACGGCGGCGCGCACGTCGTCGAGCGCCGCGGGAAAGACGGCTTCGCCGCTGAGCCGGTAGTCCACCGACGCGACCGCGAAACCGGCGGCCGCGAGCCGGGCGAACGGGCCCGGCGTCCACTCGCGCATCCGCAGTCCCATGTCGTCGCGGCGGCCGCGGCGCCAGCCACCGCCGTGCACGAAAACCAGCAGCGGCAAGGGATCCGTGCCCTCCGGGCGCCACAGGTCCAGTTCCAGCGGCCGCCCGCCGGGCGTGTCCCGGTACGGGATCCCGCGCAGGACACCCGGATCTTCGGGGATCGGCGCGAAGTCCGGATGCGGCGAGGCGAGGACGTGCGAGAGTCCGCTCACGACTGCCACCGGTGCTCGGGCAGGAACCGCACGTCGTACTTTTCCGGCACGGTGCCGAACTTCTCCGGCGCCGGGATCAGCGGCTCGGCTGGCAGGCCGAGTTGCTGGGCGGGGGCGCCGAGGGTTTCGAAGAACCGCTCGAACGTGCCGCCCGGCCCGGCCGCGACGCCGACGATCTGGCTGTGGTGCCGCTCCATCCGGTACGCGTGCGGGCAGTTCTTCGGCACGAAGCCGAAATCGCCGGGCGTGAGCAGCTTCTCGTACTGCTCGCCGCCGGTGTCCTCGACGAACAGCCGCACCGCGCCCGCGGTGATGTAGAAGACCTCGTAGGTGTCGGCGTGCACGTGCGCCGGGATGATCTCGCCGCGCGGGCCCTCGCAGGTGAAGAAGTTGAACGTGCCCTCGGTCTGCTCGGCGCCGGCGTAGATCGTGAACAGGTCGCCGAACAGGTGCGCGCGGTCCCCTTCGCCCTTCTCGATGAAGTACGGCTTACCCGGTTCGGCGGGGATCCGCGACGCGCGGCGGTACGGGGTGGCGAACTCCATCGTCATGGTGACTCCCGGAAGCGACGGCGGTGGCGAACGTCAGGCAGCCTGACATATAGTCTCCTCCCGTGCAAGCCGACGACCGCAATCTCGCCCAGGCGCTCGGGGAAGCGCGCCGCTGGTTCGACGAGGCGCTGCTGGCCGGGCTCGCGGCGTGCGGCGCCGCGCCCATCTCCGCCACCCAGGTCGGGCTGTTCTCCGTCCTCGACCTCGGCGGCACCACCACGGCCGAGCTGGCGCGGCGGATGGGCGTGACGCGGCAGACCGTGCACCAGGCCGTGCAGGGCCTGGCGAAGCTCGGCCTGCTGGAGCAGGTGCCCGACCCGACGTCGGGGCGGCAGCGGCTGGTCCGGCGGACCGTGGAGGGCAAGCGCACGCACGAGGAGGCCGAGCGGATCCTGGCCGGCGCGGAGCGCGAACTGGCCCGGCGCATCGGCGACGACGCCGTCGCGGCGCTGAAGTCGGCGCTGGCGGCGGACTGGGGCCCGCCGGCGGCCGCCGCCCGGTAGCCGGTCAGGAGCCTTCGATGGGCGCGAAGTGCAGGATCTGCGCGCCGCCGCTGGCGTAGTTCGGCACGTCGGCGGCGACGGCCTTGCCCTCCGGGGAGGACATCGCGGCGGCCATCGCCTCGGCCGAATCGAACTCGCCCTCGAAGATCGCGAAATACGGGCTTTCGGCGCCCGCGCCCGAAACGTCGAGGCTGTACCGCATCGCGCGCAGCCCGGGCAGCCGCGCGGCCAGTGGCAGATGCGTGTTCACGTAGTACTCGCGGAAGTGGTCGGGGTCGGTGGGCGGCGGGTAGAGCACGGTCATCCGGTACATGGGACAGTCCTTTTCAGACGGTGGTCTTCGCGCGGCGCGCCAGGAATCCGGCGGTGCGCTCCGGGGTGGCGAGGATGCGCCACTGCCGGTCCGGATAGTCGAAGTTGTCGGTGAACTCGTCGGCGACGGCCTGGTCCCGCGCCATCGCGCCGAACAGCTGGAGCAGGTGCTCCGGCGGCGGTGCGAGCATCAGGTTCGTCCAGTTTGCCGCACCCAGCACCACTTCCGCACGGCGAGCGGCGACCCGGCGGCAGAACAGCTCGTCGAGCCCGTAGTCGGAGACGATCTCCTCCCCGGCCACCCACGCGGAATGCGACGCGGAGTTCGCGCCCTGGCCGATCACCGGGTCGACGACCGTGTGCACGTCGCCGACCGCCAGCGCGAACTTCCCGTTGGGCAGCCGGGCGAAGTCCTCCCGCACGGTCGGGGTGATCGCGCCCTGCAGGATGTCGAGCGGGCCGGTGAGCGCGAACCGCGCCGGGTCGACGCGGGCGAAGGTCTGTGGGTGGTGCTGCTCCAGCTTCTGCAGCACGAGACGCTCGAAGCCGCGCGGGTCGTCCTCGTACCGGGTCTTGGCGAGCACCTCGAGGTCCCCGCCCGGCACGTTCTCGAACAGCAGCGCGGTGGTGAACCCCTGCGGGCCGTACATCGGGATCTCCAGCAGCTCCCCGTGCCCTGGCGAAGCGCTGATCGTGACGCCCTTCGGTGAGGACTCGGTGATGCCGTCGAACAACCCGACAGCCAGCGCCCGCTGCGGCCGGTCGTACGGGCTCGCCTCCGGGCGCCGGGGGAACAGCGACGCGAAGGCGCCGCGCCCGGCCGCGACCACGAGCAGGTCGTGCCGTTCGGCCAGCGGTTCGATGTCGTCCGCGCCCAGCGTCCGGATCTGCAGACGGCCGCCGCGCTCCTCGAACGCCTCCATCAGCTTCGGCAGGTAGAGCCGGTAGTCGAGCGCGCTGGACCAGTGGGTGAAGTTCCCGCGGAACGACAGCGGTTGCGGGCCGCCGACGTAGTGGTGGTGGCAGGAGTAGCCGTACTCCTCGACCGGCCAGAAATGCACGCCCAGCGCGCGTTCGCGCTTGATGGTCGGGGCGTGGTGGGCGACGCTGTTGAGCAGTCTGCCGCTCGCCAGCTGCTCGGCGGTCTTGTCGGTGTAGATCGTCACCGGGACGTCGTGCTGCCGCAGCAGCAGGCCGAGGTGCAGTCCGGCGATCCCGGCGCCGACGATACCGATGGTGGGCATGGGCCGTTCTCCTCACGAGGGCGTAGGTCGGCCCCAGGATGCTCCGGCGAGAGAGCGCTGTCTTGCTTGTGAGCGAACGCTTCTTGACGATCCCCGCACTAGACTGGTTCGAAGTGGCTTGCGTGGCGGTGCGGGTAGGGGAACCTGAGGCGGCCCCTGGCTGTGGGATCGCCTCATCATGAATGCCGATTCACCACTTCGGCGCTGTCCTCGCCAGGAACCGCCCACCCGTCGCCCGCCACCACCCTCAACCGACACGCTCCGCGCGACTCCGCCGATTCAAACCCCCGGCGGTACGAGCTGAGTCCCACACCGCAAGCGGCTCCGCCGCTTCCCAAACAAAACCTAACCCGCGAGCGCCTGTGCGCGGAACTCCCGTGGGCTCAGGCCGTAGGCCGCTTTGAAGGAGCGGCTGAAGTGCGCGGCGTCGGGCAGGCCCCAGGCGGCGCCGACCGCGCTGACCGGTTTGCCGAGTGCCTGCGGCCCGGCCAGTTCGCGGCGGCAGTGTTCGAGCCTGCGCGAGCGGATCCACGCCGACACGGTCGCGCCTTCGCCCGCGAACAGCTTCTGCAGGTACCGCGTGGAGATGTGCAGCGCGGTCGCGACGACGTCCGGGCACAGCCCGGGATCGGCGAGGTGTTCGTCGATGAAAGCCTTGGCGCGCAATACAAGCGCGTCGTGCGGGACGGCGGGCGCGCGGTCGGCGAGTTGTTCGGTGAGCAGTGCGGAGAGGAGGTCGAGCGTGGCACTGGCCAGCGGGGCGGCGGCCGTCGCGCGTCGGCCCGCATCCTTCACCAGCCGCAGGAACAACGGGGACAGCAGCGACCCCGGCTCCTCGTCGAGACCGATCCGCCGCGCCAGCACATGCTCACCCGGCAGGCCCAGCCGCTGCCTGGGAAACATGAACACCGCCATCGACGTCGGCTCGCCGAACGCCAGCGTGTACGGGCGATCCGTGTCGTACAAGGCGAAATCGCCGGGACGCAGCACCGTCTCGCGTCCATTTTGGACCAGCAGGCAGCTGCCGTGCAGCTGCAGCCCGAGCTTGTACCGGCCACGTTCGCTGCGCGAGATCAGGGCCGGGGTGCGGCGCACCCGGTGCGCGTCGGCGTCCACCCGCGAAACCAGCATCGCGCCGAGGTCGTCGACGCGCATCCGGCCGTGGAACTCCCCGCCGCCCGCGTCGGCGTGCAAGGGCACGAAGGCCTCGGAAATGCCCTGCCGCCAGTAGTCGAGGCTGTCGGCCGCCGGCACCGAACCGGTGCTCAGCAGGTGGCCGCCGGACCGGGAGTGGGTCACCCCGTGCTCCGTTCCGTCGCGCCGCCGCCGATCCCCATCCTGGACTCTCGCTCTATTATCGAAACCTACGCTCTATTACAGAGCAACCGTACTTCGGTGGTGACCCAGCGCACAACCCAGGCCGCTATGACAAGTTCGGCGCCGGGGGAATAGCCCGCGCGGTGGGCGGGTTCGGTTCGGCATGATCGAAAATCTGGGCCGGGCCGGGATCTGGGCGCGGCATTCGGCGTTCACCCCGGAACTCGCGGGCGAACTGGAAGGGCTCGGGTACTCGGCGCTCTGGCTGGGCGCCTCGCCCGGCGCCGGGCTGGAGATGGTCGATCCGTTGTTGGAAGCGACGGAGCGGTTGATCGTCGGCACCAGCATCGTCAACATGTGGACGGCGGAGCCCGGGCCGGTCGCGGAATCGTTCCACCGGCTGGAGGCGAAGTACCCGGGACGGTTCCTGCTCGGGATCGGCGCGGGACACCGGGAGAACAACGCGGACTACCGCAAGCCGTACGAGGCGCTGGTGGACTACCTCGACGAGCTCGATCGCCATGGCGTGCCTGCGGAGCGGCGTGCGCTGGCCGCGCTGGGGCCGCGGAATCTGGAGCTCGCGCGCGTCCGCACGGCGGGGGCGTTGCCGTACCTCATCACCCCGGACCACACCCGCGATGCCCGCGCGCAGCTCGGGCCCGGGGCGCTGCTGGTGGCGGAACAGAAGGTGGTCATGGACGCCGATTCCGTGCGGGCGCGGGAGATCGGGCGTGAGCGGGTCGGCCCGTATCTGGGGTTGCTGAACTACGTGAGCAACCTGCGCCGCCTCGGTTTCGGCACCGAGGACGTGACGCCGCCGGGCAGCGACCGGCTCGTCGACGCGCTCGCGATCCACGGTGACGCGGACGCTGTCGCCGCCGGGCTGCGACGACACCTGACCGCGGGCGCGGATCACGTTGCCATCCAAGTACTTTCCGCCGACGGCGACATCCTCCCCGCGGCCCGCGCCCTCGCCGGACGGCTCTGAGCCGCCACATTCGAGGGGGCGACTCGCGCCCGGGGGCGGCAAACGTGCCCCGGGCGCGGCCAAGATGCGCCCCGGGTGTGGCGAATTCACACCCGGGCGCGGCGAACACACGCCCGGGAACCGCCAACTCGCGCCCCGGCGCGGCCAACACGCCCACCGGCGCGGCCAACTCGCGCCCCGGCGCGGCCAACACGCCCACCGGCGCGGCCAACTCGCGCCCCGGCGCGGCCAACACGCCCACCGGCGCGGCCAACACGCCCACCGGCGCGGCCAACACATGTCCGGCGGCGGCCAACTGGCGTCCCGGAATGGCCAACTCGCGCGCCGGAGCGCCCGGCCTGCGTCCGCATCGCCAACACGCCCACCGGCGCGGCCAACTCGTCCACGTGCGCGGCCAACTCACGTCCCCGGGCGGCCAACACATGCCCGGCAGCGGCCAACACGCCCACCGGCGGCGGCCAACTCGCGCCCCGGAATGGCCAACTCGCGAACCGGTGCACCCAGCCCGCGCCCATACGGCCAACACGCCCACCGGCGCGGCCAACTCGCGCCCGGACGAGGAAGAGACCCAGCCCTAGGGCTGGGTCTCTTCCTCGTCCCCTTCGGGTTTCGGGG
>NZ_VMNW02000112.1 GCF_007713735.2 Amycolatopsis acidicola
GGTCAGGGGTGGGCGCCCGCGAGGGCGAGGGACCGCTTCTCGGGAACTCCCAGCATCAGCAGGCTCGTGATCGTCGCCGCCCTGGCACCGTCCGGCAGGGCGCTGTCCGCGATCGAGAACACGACGCCGTAGGCAAGCTGGCTCAGGAGGCCCGCCGGCAGGTGCCGTGCGAACACGTCGCTGTCCTGGCCCCGTTTCACGAGGCCCGCGAGGAGCTCGTCGACCGGCCCGAGCAGGCCGTGGATCGCCTCGCTGTACTCGCCACGGCGCAGCGCCACCAGCACCCGGTACCGGTGCGCCACCGGCCAGAGCCGCGCGATGAACTCGGCCCACGCCGCGTCCGCGTCGGAGGCGGCGACTTCCGTGAGCACAGCTGTCATCTCGGTGACGGCCCGTTCCGTGAGCGTCCGGATGAGATCGAGGCGCGAGGGGAAATGGCCATAGACCGTGCGGCGGACGACACCGGCCGCGGAGGCGATGTCGCCCATCCCGGCGTCGGGATTTTCTCCCAGCACCTCGAGGGCGACGTCGAGAATGCGGTCGCGCGTCTCGGCCATCGAGCGCGCGCGGGAGGACTCGGCAGGCACGAAACCATTGTTGCACACTGGTGTGCAATGACGTAGATTGCACACCAGTGTGCAACGAAGAGTTGTGCCGCGAAGCCCAGGAGAAGGCAATGACCGCACCGGCCCTCGTCCGCCCGTTCACCGTCTCGATCCCGGATCCGGAGATCGACGAGCTGAAGCGGCGGCTGGCCCGAACCCGCTGGCCGGATCCGGAAACCGTGGGCGACTGGTCGCAAGGGGTCCGCGTCGAGCACGCCAGATCTCTGGTCGGGTACTGGGAACACGGCTACGACTTTCGGCGTTTCGAGTCCCGGCTCAATCGCTTCCCCCAGTTCCTGACCGAAATCGACGGGCTGGACATCCATTTCATCCACGTCAGGTCCCGGAATCCCGGCGCGATGCCGCTGCTCCTCACACACGGCTGGCCGGGCTCGATCGTCGAGTTCCTGAACCTGATCGGCCCGCTGACCGATCCGGTCGTGTTCGGGGGAGACGCCGCCGATTCCTTCGACGTCGTCATCCCGTCACTCCCCGGGTTCGGGTTCTCGCGAAAACCCACGGAGACGGGATGGGATGCCTCGCGCATCGCCAGGGCGTGGGCGGAATTGATGAAGCGTCTCGGCTATACGAAGTGGGCCGCGCAAGGCGGCGATTGGGGCGCCGTCGTCACCACCGCGCTCGGGGCCATGCAACCCGAGGGGCTTCTCGGAATCCACCTGAACACCCAGTACGCCTTTCCCGAGCGGATACCCGAGACCTTGACGCCCGAACAACGCTACGCCGTGGAAACCCTCGCCCTCTATACCGGCGATCTCGGGGGATCGAACCACCTTCAGGGCACGAAGCCGGAGACCGTCGGATTCGCCCTCGCGGATTCTCCCGCCGGACAGGCGGCCTGGATCTACGAAAAGTTCCAGTCCAAGACCGACAACCACGGGCTCGCCGAGGATGTCCTCAGCCGCGACGACATTCTCGACGCGATATCGCTCTACTGGTTCACCAACAGCGCGGCGTCGTCCGGCCGTATTTACTGGGAGAACAAAACAGCCACCTTCGCCGGCCCCGAACTCACGCTTCCGGTCGCGGTGACCGTCTTCCCGAAAGACATCCCGCGCCTGCCGCGAAGCTGGATCGAAGACACCTACCGCACCCTGATCCACTACGGCGAGGCCGACAAAGGCGGGCACTTCGCGGCACTGGAACAGCCCGGGATCCTGGTCGGCGAAATCCGCACCGGCCTTCGCTCCCTTCGTTCCTGACGCCCGGCCTCAGTGGTGGTACTGGTGCACCACCGCGTGCCCGAGCCCGCGCGAGATCATCAGCTTGTTCACCGGTGTGGTGAGGACGAAAGCCACCACCAGCGACGCGGCCAGCGAGCCCCAGAACAGCGCGTCCCCGAGCCCGGCGTCCATCGCGCCGGGGACGGCGACGATCACCAGGTTGTCCAGGATCTCCATCACCGCTATCGACACCGTGTCCGCCGCCAGCGCGACCTGGAACGCCGCGCCAAGGCTCAGCCCCGCGCGCAGCACGCCGCGCATGGTCAGCGCGTAGCCGAACACGAAGGCCAGCGCGATGGACAGGACCACGGTGGCCGCGTTGGACAGCCCGAACGCGGTGCCGATGACCATGCCCAGGATTTCCCCGATGGCGCAACCGGTCAGGCAGTGCAACGTCGCCTGCGCGGCCGCGGACCAGGTGGCCGGGGTGGGGTGGTGGTGCTCGTGCACGACGACTCCTCTCGTATACCCCCCTAGGGTACCCGCATCCCGCGTTCGGCGGTACGGGCCGGGCTCGCGGCGTGCTTAGCATGGCGGCCTGCGTGGTGACGGGCGTCACCCGCGCCCGCGCCGCCGGTTCGAGACGAAACGAGGTGGCTGCACTGATGACCGGAAACAAAGCGGTGGCGTACATCGGCAAGGGCAGCGTCGAGGTCCAGGAGATCGAGTACCCGGGCTTCGTCCTGCACGACGGTCCCGGGGTCAACAAGGCGAACGTGGGGCGGGAATGCCACCACGGCGTCATCCTGCGGAACATCGCGACCAACATCTGCGGCAGCGACCAGCACATGGTCCGCGGGCGCACCACCGCCCCGGAAGGACTCGTGCTGGGGCATGAGATCACCGGCGAAGTCGTGGAGACGGGCCGCGACGTCGAATTCGTGCACACCGGCGACATCGTGTCCGTGCCGTTCAACATCGCCTGCGGGCGCTGCCGCAACTGCAAGGAGGGCAAGACCGGGATCTGCCTCAACGTCAACCCGGACCGGCCCGGCTCGGCCTACGGCTACGTGGACATGGGCGGCTGGGTCGGCGGGCAGGCCGAGTACGTGATGGTGCCCTACGCGGACTGGAACCTGCTGAAGTTCCCGGACCGCGACCAGGCACTGGCGAAGATCCTCGACCTGACCATGCTCTCCGACATCTTCCCGACCGGCTTCCACGGCTGCGTCAGCGCCGGGGTCACGGTCGGCTCCACGGTCTACATCGCGGGCGCGGGGCCGGTCGGGCTCGCCGCGGCCGCGTCGGCCCAGCTCCTCGGCGCGGCGGTGGTCATCGTCGGGGACCTCAACGCCGAACGCCTCGCCCAGGCCCGCAGTTTCGGCTGCGAGACCGTGGACGTCTCCCAGGGCGACCCGAAGGACCAGCTCAACGAGATCCTCGGGGTGCCCGAGGTGGACTGCGGCGTGGACGCGGTCGGCTTCGAGGCGCGCGGGCACGGCCGTGACTCCGCCACGGAAAAGCCCGCCACGGTGCTGAACTCGCTGATGGACTTCACCCGCGCCGGCGGCGCGCTGGGCATCCCGGGCCTGTACGTGACCGGGGACCCGGGAGCGGCCGACGAGGCGGCCCGCGAGGGAGCGCTTTCCCTGCGGATCGGGCTGGGGTGGGCGAAATCGCACGCGTTCACCACCGGCCAGTGCCCCGTGATGCGCTACCACCGGAAACTCATGATGGCGATACTGCACGACAAGGTCCAGATCGCGAAGGCGGTGAACGCGACCCCGATCCCGCTCGTCGAGGCACCCCGCGGGTACCACGAGTTCGACCAGGGCGCGGCCCGCAAGTACGTGCTCGACCCGCACGGGATGCTGTCCCGCAACTGACCCCCGTTCGTCCATTAGAGTGGCCCGCGACGAAGCGGAGGTCGACTCGTGGACGACGGTGGTGGCTTTCGGAGAACGCCCGCCCGGCCGGGAAATCCGGGCACCGGGCGGGCGGTTCCCCGGCACGCGCGGCGCGGGCGCCGGACCGTCTGGCGGCGGATCCGGCACGTGCTGTACTGGCTGATCGGGCTCGCGATCCTCGGCCCCGTCGCGGCCTTCGTGATCACTTACTTCATGGTGAACGTGCCCGACCCGAACGCGCTCGCGGCCAGCCTCAACCAGCCGGTCACGCTGTACTACGCCGACGGCTCCACCCTGTACTCGAAGGGAAGCGAGCAAAGCCACGCGCTCGTCACGTGGGAGCAGATCCCGCAGTCGATGAAGAACGCGCAGATGGCCGCCGAGGACGAGACGTTCATGACGAACAACGGTTTCGACCTCAAGGCGATCGCGCGCACGGTGTGGAACCAGGCCACCGGCGGCACCGGCGGCGGCTCCACGATCGGCCAGCAGTACGTCAAGAAGGCCACCGGCAACGAAGATCCCACGCTGAGCCGCAAATGGGTGGAGATGGTGCAGTCGTTCAAGATGACGCGCACCTATTCGAAGCAGGACATCCTCACCGCGTACCTCAACACCGTCTACTTCGGACGCGGCGCCTACGGTGTCCAGGCGGCGGCGCAGGCGTATTTCAACGAGGACGTCGGGAAACTCACCAACGAGCAGGCCGCGTTGCTCGCCGGGCTCGTGCAATCCCCCGGCAGCGCCAACAATCCGGACTACCAGCAGCGCCGGTGGGCCTACGTGATGGGACGGCTGCAGGCGAACCACTGGATCACCCAGGCCGAGTTCGAGGCCGCGCGGTTCCCCGCGCCGGTGGGCGACGCGGCGAAGAACGGCGGCTCGAACCTCGCCGACCGGCAGTACATCGTGTCCCAGGCGTTCGCGGAACTGGCTCAACGAGGCTATTCCGAGGACAAACTCGCCGCGTCCGGCGCGCGGATCTACACCACCATCCAGCCGCCAGCGCAGACCGCGGCGGAGCAGTCCGTCGCCAAGATCATGGCCGCCGACCAGGACTACCCGGACGAGGGCAGCGCGCTGGTGTCGGCGAACCCGGCGACGGGGGAGGTCATCGCCTACTACGGTGGCGACGGCTCGACGTCCTACGACCTCGCGACCACCCCGCAGCAGCCCGGTTCCTCGTTCAAGCCCTACGTGCTCGCCGCCGGGCTGCGCGCCGACCCCGAGCACATCGGCCTCGACACGATTTACGACGGCAGCGACAACCAGACCATCGCCGGGCAGCTGGTGCACAACTCCGACGGCGAGGGCGCGCCGCGCATCACGGTGAAGGACGCGATGACCGAGTCGGTCAACACCGTCTTCTACCGGATGGGCTCGCAGGTCGGGGTGCAGGCGGTGCGGCAGGCAGCATGGGACGCGGGTATCCCGCAGAAGATCACGACCTCGCTCGGCGGCACGTTCGACTCGCTGCAGAACGACGACCCGGCCACCGGCGCGGGCACCGGGACCACCGAGCTGGGCATCTCGATCGGCCAGTACCCGGTGCGCCCGCTCGACCAGGCACAGGGGTATGCGACCTTCGCCAACAACGGGATGTACGTGCCGCTGCACCTGGTTTCGCGGGTGACCGACGACAGCGGCGGCCAGCTGTACGAGTTCAACACCGCGCCGAAGAAGGCGTTCAGCGAGGACACGGCGACGAACGCGTCGATCGCGGGCACCGTGACGGCGTCGATGGCGGACGTGGCCGCGTCCTCCGGTGACGGCCTTTCCGGCGCGCGGCCCAACTCGGCGAAGACGGGCACGGCGCAGTTCGGCGACACCGGGCACAACTCCGAGGCGTGGATGGTCGGCTACACACCGCAGGTGGTGACGGCGGTGTGGTTCGGCAACGAGAAACAACCCGCGCCGATCTACGGCAACTACCACAACGGGAAGGGCAAAGAACGCGGCTACGACGTGTACGGCCGCGAGGAACCGGGCTACATCTGGCAGGCGTACATGGACGCCTACCTCAACGGGAAGCCGGTGCAGGCTTTCCCGCAGGTTCCGCTGATCACCGCGCCGCCGCCGGTCACCACGACCCCGCCCACCACGACGGAACCACCACCACCGACGACGACCGAGCAGCCCGGCCCGCCCCACGGCAAGCCGACGATCGGGAAGCCCACCCTGCCGACCACGATCCCCACGTGCGTCTTCGGCTGCGAAACCACGACGACGACTTCGCGGCACCGGCCGGGGCGGGGCTGAGCCTTCCGTGGGTGGCCGGTTGCTCCGGTGAAACCGTTAGCCCGCGCACCATTTTCCGTTCACCTCGGTTGGCCAGACTCGGGCGTCGAATCGAGGAGGCTGGATGAAACGTCTAGGAGTCACCGCCGTCGCCGGTGCGCTCGCCCTGTCGTGCACCGTCGCGGGCACCGCGGAAGCGGCGAACCCGCTGCGCGTGAAGGACGACAGTTACCGCGTGCAGCAAGGGAAAACGTTGCAGGGACACAGCGTGCTGGCGAACGACGCCGGCGCGGGAACCCTGGTCTCGCACACCGCGCCCGCGCACGGCACGTTGAAGATCAACCCGGACGGTTCGTTCAGCTACACCCCCGAGGCCGGGTTCACCGGCACCGACTCCTTCACCTACAGCACGAGCGACGCGGTCAAGCTGTACCGCACGAACCTGCCGCCGCTCGCGACGATCGACGGGGTCACCATCACCGGCGGCTCGTACGGCTCGTCGCTCACACCCGTGCCGGGCAAGGCGGGGGAGTACTACGGGCTGACCGACCGCGGCCCGAACGTCGACGGCCCTGACGGTGAGAAGGTCGAGCCGCTGCCGGGCTTCACGCCCGCGATCGGCCGGTTCCAGCTGGTGAACGGGAAAGCGGTGCTGAAGGAGACCATCCCGTTGCGCGCCAAGGACGGCACGCCGTACAACGGGCAGGCCAACACCGACGCGAACACCGGCGAGACGATCGTCGACCGCAGCGGGAACACGTTGCCTGCCAGCAAGAACGGGTACGACTCCGAGGGACTGGTCGCGCTGCCGGACGGCACGTTCTGGGTCTCGGACGAGTACGGGCCGTTCATCACCCATTTCGACGCGCAGGGCCGGGCGATCGAGCGCCTCTCGCCGTTCGACGGCTCACTGCCGGCCGAGCTGGCGAACCGCGTCGCGAACAAGGGCATGGAAGGGCTGACCGTCACGCCGGACGGCCACACGCTCGTCGGGATCATGCAGTCGGCGCTGCAGCAGCCGGACCTGACCAAGAAGCCCGGCAACGTCGCGCCGGTGCGCATCGTCACCTACGACCTGCGCACCAGGAAGACGCGCGAATACCTGTACCTGCTGGACAATCCGAAGGACACCGGCACCGCGGTCAGCGAGATCACCGCGCTGGACGCCACGCACTTCCTCGTCGACGAGCGGGACGGGGAGTTCGAGCCGGGCGCCTACAAGAAGCTGTACAAGATCGACCTCTCGAAGGCGACCGACGTCGGCCCGTCTTCGGAGGTCAAGGGCGCGACGTATGACGCGGCCAAGGGCGGGCTGCTGGTCGGCGGCCGGAGCATCGAAGTGCTGAGCGGCACCGACGGCACGGACAAGTCCACGGAAGACCTCGCGGCGGCGGGGATCACGCCGGTGGCGAAGTCGCTGGCCGTGGACGTCGGCGGGCTGGTGACCATGCTCGACCCGAGCGGCGGCTTCTTCGGGCACGACAAGGTCGAGGGCGTGGCCACCACGGACGGCGGTCGCACGGTCGTCGTCAGCAACGACAGCGACTTCGGCATCGACGGGGTCACCAACGACGCGCCGCCGTACGAACTGCACCCGAAGACCCTCCCCGACGGCACCCAGGACGACGGCGAGTTCCTCGCCATCGACACCACGAAACTCCCGGCCGAAACGACCACCGCCACGGTGCGGATCACGGTCACAGAGCACTGAACGCAACCTGCCGCATGAGCCGGAACCCGGCACGGGCGAGGTTCGCCGCACTGGCCGAGGCTGGGCGCGCGGTCGCGACAGCGAGCGTGGCCCCAGCCTCGGCTGCCTTGTTCAGTCGGTGCCTGATGAGGTCGGTTTGGGCGCCCTGGCGCCGATGGGTGGGGAGGGTGGAAGCGCCGCCCAGCACGGCGGCGTCCCCGTGGACCGTCATTGCCGCGGCAGCGATCGGGCTCCCGTCGGCCATGGCGAAGAACGCCCGCACCCGGGGGCTCCGGTGTTCGGCTTCGATGAACTCGGCGACCGTTCCCGCAGCGTCGTAGCCTGCCAAGAGAACACGCACGAATCGGTCGCGGTTGCTCGCCTCGACGACGGTGCGTGCCCGCGGCTCGGCGGTCGCGAGTTCTTTCAGGGCGAGCAGCCGGTCATCGACCCGGGTCAAGCCTGCCGCGCGAATGTGGTGAGACGTGGCGAGCTCTTCCGACACAGGAACACCAGCGCCGGATCCTCGGCGCGGACGCTCAGCACGCCCTCGCCTTCGCCTTCGTCGACACAGAACCGCCCGACCCCGCCGGCGGCCGAGCAAGCGAGCGCCGTTCGCTGGAAGAGGGCTTGCTCGGCGCGGCGGGACAGGGAATGTGGCACGCCGCGCGCTCAGAGGCGTTGCTTCAGGCGGGAGTTGAGGATCGTGGCTCGGGTGGCCAGTTCGCGGGTCGTCGGTTTGCGGCCGCGGGGCAGTTGGGCTCGGAGGGCAGCCTGGGAAATCACGCCCCGTGCCCCGGGGTAGCGGCGCAGGGTGCCGACGGGCACGACGCGGAACTCTTCGTGGTCGAGAATCAGCTTGGGGTCACTGACCTCGGCCCTCAGCAGTCTGTCCAGTTCGTCGACGGTGACCTTCATCGTTCTCATCACCTCTGCCGTCCGCATACCCGCCGAGCTTGCCGCGAAAACCGGCGCTTGCAGATGTCATGCCCGCTCCCGGACGTTCGGCATGCCCCGCGAGCCCGCGGGGTCAGCAGCACGATCGGGATCGCCGTCCTGGTCCCAGCGCTCGCCGGGAAACCGCTGATGACCGCCGCCCTCAAACCGTGGATCGTCAAGGGCGACAACGCCAGGAGTGCGGCGTGGGACCGGCTCGCGCGCCGCGTCAAAGCCGAGGCCGAAACCGAAGCAGGGCGGCCTGCTCGATGTGTGACGCTATACACGGCCGGGCAACTCACCCGCTGTTGATGTTAGCTTCCGGAGGGATACCAAGGCGGTATCCCGTTTACCGAAGGCTGACGATGAGCGAAGAACTCCGCCCGCAGAAGCGCGGCCGCAAGATCGCCATGACCGACGACGAGCTCGACGCGTTCCTCGGCGAGCAGCGCACCTGCCGCGTGGCCACCATCGGCCCCGACGGTCCACATGCGACACCACTGTGGTTCGTCTGGCAGGGCCGCGCCATCTGGCTCACGTCGCTCACCCGCAGCCAGCGGTGGGCTGACCTGCAACGGGACCCGCGCATCGGCATCGTCGTCGACGCCGGCAGCGAGTACCAGGAGCTGCGTGGCGTCGAGATCACCGGCCGCGCCGAGGTGGTCGGGGAAGCGCCGCGCACCGGCGAGGACGTGCCCGAGCTGAAGGAGCCGGAACTGGCCTTCGCGCGCAAATACACCGGCGGGGACACGATGTTCCACGACGGCAGGCACGCCTGGCTGCGCATCGTCCCGCAGAAGATCGCCAGCTGGGACTTCCGCAAGCTCGGCTGATCACCGGACACCGGAGGGGCCGCACTCGCCGACGAGCAGGAGGCCCCATGACCAGGCTGCGTTCCTCGGACCGTTCCACACCGCGGGTGAGAACCCGACGCTCGCCCTGCACCGGGATCTGGGGATCGCGGAGCACCTGGACGCGCTCGGGTTCGACGAGCTGTGGGTGGGCGAGCACCATTCCGCGGGCCACGAGATCATCGCGTCGCCGGAGATCTTCATCGCCGCGGCCGCCGAACGCACCCGGTCGCTCCGCTTCGGCACCGGCGTCACCTCGCTGAGCTACCACAACCCGGGCGGCACGGCGCCGGGCTGCTGTCGATCGGCGCGACCCTGACCGAGGCCGGGTTCGACGCGCTCGCCCTCCACTGGGACGTCGTGACCGAGCGGGCCGCGCATTTCGGCCGCCCGGAGCCGGACCGGGCGGGCTGGCGGCGGGTCAGCCCGATGCACGTCGCCGAGACCCGCGAGCAGGCGTACCGCGACGTCGAACACGGGATCATGCCGTGGTTCCGGTGATGCCGCACTCCCAAGGCACGGGCCGCACGCACGCGCAGTCGACGATCGACACCGCCCAGCGCGCGCCGCGCACGCGGAAGCACAACTCGCGGCCGTCGCGCGGATGACCGAGAAATACGCGAGCGAAGCCGGAAAAGGGACTTAAGTCCCTCGTCTGCTGGCGTCCCGCCATTTCCGGTCAATGAATCATCGGAAACGCCGTGAATTGCTGAAACAATCAGGGAAGGCTACTCCCAACGGGTTGCGGGAATGCCGAATTCCGGTTTTCCGTGGACACCCCTGGTGCGCGATGCGAGGCTGATTCCCCGGCGGAGAAACGGGGCGGCGGGATGGCTGTGCGGATACTCGCGGTGGTCCGGATCGTGAACGGGACGCTGGCGTTGCTGGTGCCGGGCCTGCTGATCGGGCGGCTCGATCCGGGCCGGGAGCCGAGCCCGGCCGCGGTGTACGCGTTCCGGATGTTCGGAATCCGCACTGTACTGCTCGGTCTCCAGCTGCTGTTCGCGGACGGCGACCGGCTTCGCTACGCGTTGCGGGAGGGAGCGCTCATCCACGCCGTGGACGCGGCGACCGCGGTGACGCTCGGCGCCCGCCGGAAGGTCTCGGTGGCGACGGCGGTCTTCATCATCGGCATCTCCGCGTCGAACACGGCGCTGGCCGCCGCCGCATTGCGCACCGGAAAGAATCGGGGAGCTTGCGATGACAAAACCTGAAACGTCCGTTCCCGGCTATCGGAAGACGTTGCCGTGGCGGCTTTACGTCGGCGCCGCGGATCTCGTCGACCGGGTGATCGGCTGGGACAACCTGCCCGTCCCGCTGGGCCTGCTCGAGCTGATCGGGCTGCGCACGAAACTGCGGCAGGAGAATCTGCACGACACTTCTGCGCTGCCCGCGGTCAACACGCCGCCGGTCCCGCCGTTCCGGCCCGAGTTCCTGGTGCGCCGGACCACGGACGGGACGCACAACGATCTCGGCGCCCCGGCGATGGGGATGGCGGGTTCACGGTTCGGCCGGAACATCCCGCTGAAGAAGATCGTGCCCTCGGACGCGGAGTCGGTGCTGACGCCGAACCCGCGTGAGGTGAGCCGGAAACTGCTGACCCGCACGGCTTTCGTGCCGGCGGGCTCGGTGAACTCGCTGGTGGCGGCGTGGCTGCAGTTCATGATCCGCGACTGGTTCAGCCACGGCACGAGCCCGAAGGACAACCCGTGGGAGGTCCCGCTCGCGGACAACGACCCGTGGCCGGAACGGCCGATGCACATCATGCGCACGCCGGAGGACCCCACGCGCCCGCCCGCGGACGCGGATCTGCCGCAGACCACGGTGAACGTGCTGACGCACTGGTGGGACGGCTCACAGGTCTACGGGATCGGCCCCGAGGCCGAGCACTGGGCCCGCGCCGGTGAAGGCGGGAAGCTGCGGGTGCTGGACAACGGCCTGCTCCCGGTGCCGGAGGATCCCGAGAAGGACCCGGCGCGGGTGCCCGGGTTCTGGCTGGGCACGGAGTTGCTGCGGACGCTGTTCTCCTTGGAACACAACGCGATCTGCGACCGGCTGCACCAGGTGTACCCGTCGTGGGACGACGACGAGCTGTTCCAGCGGGCGCGGCTGGTGAACTCGGCGCTCCTGGCGAAGATCCACACGGTGGAGTGGACGCCCGCGGTGATCAGCCATCCGACGACGAAGGCGGCGTTGCGTGCCAACTGGTTCGGCATCGCGGGCGAGCGCGTGCACAAGCTGTTCGGGCGGCTCGTGGACAACGAGGTGATCAGCGGGATCCCGGGCGGCGACACCGATCACTACGGCGTGCCCTACGCGCTGACCGAGGAGTTCGTCGCGGTGTACCGGATGCACCCGCTGATCCGGGACCAGTGGGAGTTCCGCTCGGCGCGGGACAACGAGCCGGTGCTGGAGGCGGAGTTCCCGGACATCGCGGGGCCGAACGCGATGAAGGTGCTCAACAGCATTTCCGTCACGGACCTGCTGTACTCGTTCGGCACGCTGCACCCGGGACTGGTGACCCTGCACAACTTCCCGAAGTACCTCCAGGAGTTCCAGCGCCCGGACGGGCATCTGCAGGACCTCGGCGCGACGGACATCCTGCGGTCGCGAGAGCTCGGTGTGCCGCGCTACAACGAGTTCCGGCGGCTGCTGCACCTGGATCCGGCGCACAGCTTCGAGGAGCTGACCGACGATCCGCGGTGGGCGGAGGAGATCAGCCGGGTCTACGACGGGGACATCGAGCGGGTGGACCTGTCGGTGGGCATGTTCGCGGAGCGGCGCCCGGCCGGATTCGCCTTCAGTGACACGGCTTTCCGGATTTTCATCCTGATGGCCTCGCGGCGGCTCAACAGCGACCGGTTCTTCACCGAGTACTACCGGCCCTCGGTCTACGGGCAGGCCGGCCTGGACTGGGTGCAGGACAACTCGATGGCTTCGGTGCTGCTGCGGCATTATCCGGCGTTGCGGCCGGCGCTGGCGTCGGTGACGAACGCGTTCGAGCCGTGGGCGGCGACGGGATGAGTGACGTCAAGCAGGCCGATCTGGTGCTCGAAGGCGGCGGAGTGAAGGGACTCGGCACGCTGGGCGCGGTGGTACGGCTGATGGAGCGTGGTCACCGGTTCCCGCGCGTGGCGGGGACTTCGGTGGGCGCGGTGGCGGCGGCGCTCGTCGCGGCCGGCGCGGACGCGGACGGGATGCGGCGGGCGATGTCGCGGCTGGTGCTACGGAAGGTGCCGGACCGGGCGCCGCCGCCGATCGCGCTGGTGTCGGAGGGGCTTTCGTGGCTCACCGGCGGGCATCTGTACCAGGGCGCCTACATCCGGGAGTGGTTGCTGGGGGAGCTGGCGGAACTCGGCGTGCGGACGTTCGCGGATCTGCGGCGGCACGACGAGGGCGACGACGCGAACCTCGGTGACGAGCAGCGGTACAAGCTGGTGGTGACGGCGACGGACATCACGCACGGCCGGCTGCTGCGGCTGCCGTGGGACTACCGGCGGCTGTACGGGCTGGACCCCGACGAGCAGCTGGTGGCGGACGCGGTGCGGATGTCGCTGTCGATCCCGTTCTACTTCCAGCCGCAAACCCTGACCGAACACCCGGGTGGCGCGGTGTCGACGATCGTGGACGGCGGGGTGCTGTCGAACTTCCCGGTGGAGACCTTCGACCGCACGGACGAGAAAGCCCCGCGGTGGCCGACGTTCGGGGTGCGGCTGTTCCCGGATCTGCCCGGCGGGCTGCCGGCCGTCTTCCCCGTGCTGGGCTGGCTGCCGACGCAGCTGACGCTGGCCGTGCAGGTGGTGGCGACGGCGATGGTGGGCAGGGACCAGACGCACCTCGACCTGCCGGGCGTGCGATCGCGGATGATCAACGTGGACACCTCCGGCGTCGGGATCGTCGATTTCGGGCTGCACGACCAGGATCGGCGGATGCTGCTGGATCGCGGGGCGAAGGCCGTCGACGACTTCCTGGCGCACTGGAACTGGCCGTGACGGCCGTCTGCGTGAGCGAGGAGGCGTTGCTGCACGCCACGGACAGGGAGCTGGACCGGTTGTTCCGCACGAGCCCGGTCGGCGAGCTGCCGGCCGGGCCGGCGGACGGGACGGCGTTGGTGGCACCGGGTTCCGGGCTGACGGCGAACCTCGCGCGGCTCGCCGCCTGGCACGGCGTGTTCTCGCCGGACGGGCAGTCGCTGGTCACCCAGCTGGGTCCGGTGCGGTCGATGGAGGCGTTCGTCGAACCGGGCCCGAGCTGGGTGGACGCCAGGGAGTGCGTGGTGCTCGACTACTCGGGCACGTCGCTGCTGGCGCGCGGGGTGCGGGGCGAGCTGCGGCGGGTGGCGCCGGAGCTGTGCCTCGGGGTCATGTGGCTGTTCCGGCGGCGGGTGGGATGGTTCCTGTTACGGATGGCTGGTTAGGGCCGGGCAGCGGGGCGGCGGCGCCGAGCCCGATCTCGGCCGCCGCCGCGCGCACGGCGTCGATCACCAGCTGCAGGGACGGCCTGCGGGAGTTGACCGTGCGGTGCGCGATCGAGACCGTGCGCATCACCGGTTCGGTGAGGGCGACGATGTCGACCCCGGACGGCAACAAGGAAAGGCCGAGGTCCGAGACGAGCGTGACGCCGAGGCCGGCGCCGACCATCGAAAGCGCCGTGGCCTGTTCGCCGACTTCGTGGTTGATCTTGGGCTCGAAGCCGTGGCGCTGACAGGCAAGACGCACGGCGCGGCCGAAATGCGAGCGCGGCCCGGCGAGGATCCACGGCTGCTCGGCGAGTTCGGTGAGGTGGATGTTGGCGGCCGGGACGACGCCGTGGGGGACGGCGGCGTGGAGGCGTTCGACGGCGATGACGACCCGGGTGAGCGCGGGATCCCAGGGCATCGGATAGTCGGAGTAGTCGATCACGAACGAGAAGTCGAGCGCGCCGTCGCGGACCGCGCCCGCCGTGTCCTCGGGGGCGAGTTCCTTGGTGCGGACCTCGATTCCGGGGTGGTCGGCGGCGAGGAGCGTGAGCGCCTTGGGCAGCAGGCCCGACGCGACGGACGCCCACACGCCGCCGGTGAGCCGGGCGGACACGCCTTCCTGCGCTTCCTCCAGTGCCATGGTGGCGCGTTCCACCGAGCGCAGGATTTCGTCGGCGTGCTCGGTCAGCACCATGCCGAGCTCGGTGAGCTGGACGCGGCGGCCGAGCCGTTCGAAGAGCTTGGCGCCGACGTCGCGTTCGAGCTGGGCGAGTTGCTGGGACACCGCGGAAGCCGTGTAGTGCAGCGCGGCGGCGGCCGCGGTGACGGTGCCGCGGCGGTGTAGTTCGCGAAGCATCCGCAAACGGTGCAACGAAAGCTCCATGCGCCTCAGCCTAAGCAAGGCCGGGCCGCTGTGCAGGAAGGCTGAACGGAACCGTGCAAGATCCTTAACTGGACGCGCGCGGATCTTCTGCCGCACGCTGGTGTTACCGGCCGGGCGGGCCGGGAGTTCTCTTCTTCCCAGGTCCGGGCTTTGCCGTGCCCAAGTCAAGGAGGTTTGTGCCGTGACGATGATGCATGAAGGGGGTACGCCCCTTCCGCAGCTGCCCATCGCACCCGTGTCCGCGCCCGCCGAGCCGTTGCTGCGGCTGACCTGGACCGACCGCGTCACCGGCGCGCACGGCTACCTCGTGGTGCACACGCTGGTGTCGGGGCTGGCGACCGGAGGCACCCGGATGCGGGCGGGCTGCACGATGTCGGAGGTCGAGGACCTCGCGCGGGGCATGGCCGCGAAGACCGCCACGTTCGAGCTGCCGGTCGGCGGCGCGAAGGGCGGGATCGATTTCGACCCGAAGCACCCGGACGCGGTGGGGGTCCTGGAGCGGTTCTGCCAGGCGATGCGGCCGTGGCTGGACGCCCATTGGGTGACGGCGGAGGACCTCGGGGTGCCGCAGCATCTCATCGACGAGGTGTTCTCGCGGCTGGGCCTGGAGCAGTCCTACCACGCGGCGATCCGGCGTTCGGTGGATCCGGCGCGGACGCTGCGGCGGGTCCGCGCGGGGCTGAACGCGCCGGTGCCCGGCGGTTTGCTGCTGGGCGACGTGATCGGCGGATACGGGGTGGCGCAGGCGTGTCTCGGCGTGGCCGACGCACACGGCTGGGAGACCGGGGCGACCACCGTGGCGATCCAGGGCATCGGCACGATGGGCGGCGGCGCGGCGTGGTACCTGCACGAAGCGGGAATGCGGGTGGTCGCCGTGGCCGATGCCGCGGGGACGCTGTACCGGGCCGGTGGTCTGGACATCCCGGAGCTGCTGGAGCTGCGGGACGGGTACGGGGAGATCGACCGGTCGCGGCTGCCGGGTGACGTGGAGTTGTTGCCGCGCAACGCGATCGTCGGGATGGAGGCGGACATCCTGGTGCCCGCCGCGATCTCGTACGCGCTCACGCCGGACAACTCGATCGACGTGGCGGCGAAGGTCGTGGTGGAGGCGGCGAACGCGGCGACCACGCCGGAGGCGGAGGCGATGCTGGCGGCGCGGGGGATTCCGGTGATCCCGGACTTCGTGGCCAACGCCGGTGCCGCGGCGTGGGCGTGGTGGCTGTTGCTGGGACAGGTCGGGGCGAACCCGGCCGACTCGTTCCACCGCCTGCGCACGGAAATGCGGGCGAAGGTCGCGCTCCTGCTGGGACAGTGGATCGCCGCGAAGGTGCCGCCGCGCCGCACGGCGCAGGAGCTGGCGGAGTCGCGGCCGGATCTGCCGGAGGGAGTCGTCATTCCTTAGCGCGTAAGAAGAAGAGCCGCCCGGTGGGGGAGCCGGGCGGCTCTTCACGCGTTCAGGCGATTTTGATGCGCGCGCGGTACCACAGGAGGGCCGCGGCGCCGAGGCCGAGGACGACCCAGCCGATCGGGCGGCCGATCGCGAGGAAGGTCGCGACGGGCAGGCACACCGCGAGAATCAGCAGCACAGCCGCGTGGACGACGGCGACGGTGCCGATGAGCGCGGTCAGCACGGCGGCGGGGCGCGGGCCGATCCGGACGGGATTTCCGGTGCGCCGCGCGAGAAACCGCAGCACGACGAGAAGCAGCGGACGGCGCACGGCGACCGAGCCGAGCAGGATCAGCCCGAGTGGGCCGGTGATCACCGCGTCGTGGGTCTCGATCACCAGCGTGCTGCCGCCGGTCGCGGCGGCCACGAGGAGCGCGGCACCGAACGCCACGATCATGACCGCGCCGACCGGGTCCACCTTGCGGCGCACCGCGAACTCGGCGAGCGTGACGAGCACTGGGATCGCAGCCGCGAGGGCGAGCGCGGTCAGGTCGCTCAGGACGTGCGGGCGCAGCAGCAGATAGGCCACCAGGGGCAGGATCGCGTTGAGGGCGATGCCGGGCCCGATCCGGCGGAACAGCTTTTTCCTTGTCTCCCCAGGAATGTTCATGCCGTCGATGGTGGCGCGCCCATGCCGGGGAGCGCGTCGGCTCCGGGGTGGGGACCGGGATTTGCGGTCCGGAGTGGACCGCTGCCACCCGCGGGTGCAGCCGGATTTCCACCCACGGGTGCAGGAACCCGGCGCCCGGTCCCGGTAGTTTCGGGGGCGTGGCCTTCGTTTCGCGCCCCAGGGCGAGTATGCGGCGCCGGCTGGCGGCGCTGGTCCTGCTCGTCGTCGTGGCGGTGACGGCGGTCCGGACCGAGCCGGGTTCGCTGACGCACGGCACGGGAGTGCTCGTGCTGGTGTCGATGATGGTGGTGCTCGTCGGGGGCGGTGCCCTGCTTTTCGGGCTGCCGGCGAGGAGGCCGTGGGCGGAGCCGGCGGTGGTCGGGCTGGTGATGCTCGGCTCGCTGCTGCTGGCGTGGTTCGAACCCAACGGCGTCGGGTACTTCGGGGCGTTCATCATCGCGAGCGCGCTGGCGTTCCGCAGCATCGGGCGGCGCGGGCCGCTCGTGGCAGGGTTGTTCCTCGTGGCCATCGGGGTGGTCGCGGTCGTGGCGGCGCACCGCCCGGTGGTGAACGTGCTGCTCAACGAACTCGGCGCGGTGGCGTTCTTCCGGCTCGGGTTGTACGCCAACCGGCTCGAGGCGCGCACGGCGGAATCCGAGCGGCTGGTGGAGGAGCTGCGGGAGACACGGCAGGCGCAGGTCCGGGCGGCGACGCTCGCGGAACGGCAGCGGCTGGCGCGCGAGATGCACGACGTGCTGGCGCATTCGTTGTCCGGACTGGTCTTGCAGCTGGAGGGCGCGCGCTTGCTGGCGGCGACGGACCCGGCCGATCCGCGGCTGAACGACGCGCTCGACCGTGCCCATCATCTGGCGCAGGCCGGGCTCGGCGAAGCACGGCAGGCGATCGGGACGTTGCGCGACGACGAGCTCCCCGGCCCCGAGCGGCTGCGCGCGCTGGCCGCCGAGTTCGAACGGGACACCGGGATCGCTTGCTGCTACACGGTTTCCGGGGAGCCCAAGGAGTTGGCGGCGGACACCAGGCTCACGGTGTACCGGGTGGCGCAGGAGGCGCTGACCAACGTCCGCAAACACGCCGAGGCCCGGCAGGTCGAGCTGCGGCTGGGCTATCGTCCGGACCAGGTGGTGCTCACCGTGGAGGATTTCGGGACGCCGGCGCGACGCGAGGACACGGGACAGGGATACGGGGTGACGGGCATGCGGGAGCGGGCCGAACTGGCCGGGGGCACGCTCGCGGCGGAGCCCACCGGGGCCGGATTCCGGGTGACGCTGCGGGTCCCGGCGTGATCCGGGTGATGCTCGCCGACGACCAGCGCGTCGTGCGCGAGGGGCTGGCGATGCTGCTGGGGTTGCTGCCCGGCGTGGAGATCGTCGGCGCGGCGGCGGACGGGGACCAGGCGATCGCGATGGCCCGCGAGCTGGGCCCGGACGTGGTGCTGATGGACCTGCGAATGCCGCGCTGCGACGGGATCGAAGCCACCCGACGGATGCGATCGGAAGCACCGGACGTGCGCGTGGTGGCGCTGACGACGTATGCCGACGACAAGTCCGTCCTCGACGCCTTGCGCGCCGGGGCGCTGGGCTACCTGACGAAGGATGCGGGCGCGGAGGACATCCGGCGGGCGCTCGAGCAGGTGGTGAGCGGGCAGGCGGCGGTCGATCCGGCCGTGCAACACCACCTCATCGCCGCCGTATCCGGTCCCACGCCGGTGGCGGAGCGGGCGCCGGACGGGCTGACCCGCCGCGAGGCGGAGGTGCTCGGCCACATCGCGGGCGGGTTGTCGAACGGCGAGATCGCGCAGCTGCTGACGGTCAGCGAAGCGACGGTGAAGAGCCACGTGAACCGGATCTTCGGCAAGATCGGCGCCCGCGACCGGGCGCAGGCGGTCAGTTACGCGTACCGGCACGGGCTCGCTCCCGGTTGAGCCACCGGACGTCCCGCCCGAACGACCACGCCAGTGCCGCCAGCGCGAGCGCTGTCACCGCCACAGCGGCGGGCAGCGGGCACACGCTCGCGACGACCAGCGCCACACCCTGAAGCGCGGCAACGGTTTTCCGCGCGATACTGCCCGGCAGCTCCGCGCGCAGCCACGGCGCGAGCCACGCGGCGGCGACGAACACGTACCGCATCGCGCCGATCGCGAGCGCCCACAGGCCGACGGTGAGCGAAATGTGCACACTCAGGGTCAGGATCAGGAACGCGTCGACCTCCATGTCGAACCGCGCGCCCAGCTTCGACACCGTGCCGGTGCGGCGCGCGACCTTGCCGTCCACCGCGTCGAGCGCCAGCGCCACCGAGGCGAGGGGAACGAGCGCGGCGAGCGGGGCCGGTGTGCCGAGGTGGTCGGCGACCAGCGCTGTCACACCACCGGCGAGCACGGCACGCGCGAAGGTCACGTGGTCGGCGGGGCTCAGCGTGGCGCGCCGGGCGTGGCGCATCGCCGAACCGAGCAGCAGCACCAGCGCCAGCCCATAGAAAGCGCCGGTCAGCCAGCCCGCGGTACCGAGCCCGACGCCCGCGCCGAGCACCGCCAGCAACAGTATCTGCGCGGTGAGGCCTGCGGCCGGGACGCCGGGCGTGTAGACCGGATTCTGCTGTGCTCGTGTGATCATCGTGGTCCCCGAACCTTTCTGGGAGGTCCTCCATGACACGTTCGGCTCGGGCGTTCTGGTTCAAAACGCCCGGCGAGTGCGAGCTCCGCGAAACCGGCGTACCCGCGCCGGGCGACGGAGAAGTGCTGGTGCGGACCCTGTTCTCCGGCGTGAGCCGGGGCACCGAAACCCTGGTTTTCCGCGGCGGGGTGCCGGAAAACCAGTACGCGGTGATGCGCGCGCCCTTCCAGGAAGGCGAGTTCCCCGGCCCGGTCAAGTACGGCTACCTCAACGTCGGCGTCGTCGAGGAGGGCCCGATGACCGGGCGGACCGTGTTCTGCCTGTACCCGCACCAGACCCGCTACGTCGTGCCGGCCGACGCGGTGACCGTCGTGCCCGATTCCGTCCCGCCTGGCCGGGCGATCCTCGCGGGGACGGTGGAAACGGCGGTCAACGCGCTGTGGGACGCGGCGCCGCTGATCGGAGACCGGGTGGCCGTACTCGGCGCGGGCATGATCGGGTGCAGCGTCGCGGCGCTCGTCGCGGGAATTCCGGGCGTGCGGCTGGAGCTGGCCGATCCCGACCCCACCCGCGCCGCGATCGCGGACGCGCTCGGCGTCCCCTTCACCACGCCGGAAGCAGCGCGCGGCGAATGCGATCTGGTGATCCACGCGAGCGCGACCGAGGCGGGCCTGACGCGGGCGCTCGAACTGCTCGCGCCCGAGGGCCGCGTGATCGAGCTGAGCTGGTACGGCGACCGCCGGATCAGCCTGCCACTGGGCGAGTACTTCCACTCACGCCGGCTGACGATCCGCTCCAGCCAGGTCGGCACCGTCTCGCCCGCGCGGGGGCGCAGCTACCGCGAACGCCTCGCCCTCGCGCTGGACCTGCTGGCCGACCCACGGTTCGACGCCCTGATCACCGGGGAAAGCACCTTCGACGAGCTGCCCCGCGTGCTGCCCATGCTCGCGGGCGGGGAGCTGCCCGCGTTGTGCCACCGGATCGTCTACCCGTAGGAGGATCGTTTGTTCAGCATCACCGTCCGCGATCACGTGATGGTCGCGCACAGTTTCCAGGGCGAGGTCTTCGGGCCCGCGCAACGCCTGCACGGCGCGACGTTCGTCGTGGACGCCACCTTCCGCCGCGAGGAGCTCGACGCGGACAACATCGTCGTCGACATCGGGCTGGCCACCGAACAGCTCAAGGACACCCTCGCCGTCCTGAACTACCGCAACCTCGACGAGCTGCCCGAGTTCGACGGCATCAACACCTCCACCGAGTACCTCGCGAAAGTGATCGCCGACCGGCTCGCCGAGCGCATCTCCGCCGGCGCGCTGGGCGAGGGCGCGCGCGGCCTGTCGGGGCTGAGCGTCACGCTGCACGAGTCGCATGTCGCGTGGGCGAGCTACGAGCGCGCGCTGTGAACACCGTCCACTTCGTACTGCCCGCCGACGTCGACGACCCGGCGGTTCCCAGTGGCGGCAACGTCTACGACCGCAGGCTCGCCCAGGGCCTGTGGTCGGCGGGATGGACGGTACGGGAGCACACCGAAGTGAACCGGATCGCCGCCTTACCCGTGGATTCGGTTGTGCTGCTCGACGGACTGCTCGCCTGCCCCGCCCCGGAAATCGTGGTGCCGCAAGCGGGCAGGCTCCGCCAGGTCGTGCTCGTGCACCTGCCGCTCGCGGAGGAAACCGGCCTGAGCCCGGCCGTCGCGGCGGAACTGGACGCGAAGGAACGCGCTGTCCTGCACGCCGCCGACGCGGTCGTCGCCACCAGCCCCTCCGCGGCGGGGCGGCTCGCCGCTCATCACGGGCTGGAGCTGGTGCACGTCGTGCCGCCCGGGATCGATCCGAAGCCACGCGCGCTTGGTACGGATGGGAAATCGCAGCTGTTGTGCGTCGCTTCGGTGACTCCGCGCAAGGGGCAGGACATCCTTGTCGAAGCGCTCGCGCGGGTCGCGGACCTGCCGTGGCGCTGCCGTCTTGCCGGACCTGTCACGCGCGATCCCTTGTACACCGGACAAATCCGGGACCTGATCGCGAGACACGGCCTCGGGGAACGAATCGAGCTGCTCGGCCCGCGCACCGGCGCCGACCTCGACACCCTCTACGCCGAGGCGGACCTCGTGGTGCTGCCCTCGCGCGCCGAGACCTACGGCATGGTCGTCACCGAGGCTCTCGCCCGCGGCATCCCGGTGCTGGCCACCGACGCGGTCGCGGAAACCCTGGGCCCGCACGGAATCCTCGTCCCGGCCGACGACCCGGCCGCCCTCGCCGAGGCCCTGCGCCGGTGGTTCGACGACCCCGCCCTGCGCGCCCGCCTCCGCGAGTACCGGCCGCGGCTACCCGGCTGGGAACGCACCGCGCGGGACATGGCCGAAGTACTGGCGGCGCTGTGAGCTTCTCCCCGGACTGGCTGGCCCTGCGCGAACAGGCTGACGCCACCGCCCGCTCGACGGAACTCCTCGCCCCGCTGGGTGATTTCCTCGACGGCGCCACCGAACTCACCGTCCGCGACCTCGGCTGCGGCACCGGCTCGATGGGCCGCTGGCTGTCCGGCAGACTGCCCGCCCCGCAGCGCTGGATCCTCCACGACCACGACCCCGCGCTCCTCGCCCAGGCCCGGTTGAACCTCTCGGCGCGCGGACCCGTGTTAGCGGTGGAGACACGCGAAGGCGATCTCACCGGTCTGCGAGCCGAGGACCTGACCGGTACGTCGTTGGTGACCGCCTCGGCCCTGCTGGACCTGCTCACCGCCGAGGAGGTGAACCGCCTCGCCGCCGCGTGCGTGCACGCCGGAAGTCCAGCACTGCTCACGCTTTCGGTCGCCGGGAGGGTCGAAATGACGCCAGCCGAACCACTCGACACCGCGTTCACCGCGGCGTTCAACGCCCACCAGCGACGCGGCCTGCTGCTCGGGCCGGACGCCCCCGCTGTCACCGCCGCCGCGTTCCGCGCACTCGGCGCCAGCGTGCACTCCGCCCCCAGCCCCTGGCGCCTCGGGCCGCGCAACGCCGCGCTGACCGCCGAATGGCTGCGCGGCTGGGTCGCCGCGGCCTGCGAACAGGACCCCGGACTCACCCGCCACGCCGATGCCTACCTGCGGCGGCGAAGCCAGGACGGGGTCGAGATCGTCGTCCACCACGAAGACCTCCTCGCACTGCCCGGAGCGGCGTCATGACCCGCCGCATGTGGCCGTGGCTGCGGCTTCTCCTCGCCCTCGGCATCCTCGCCGGGCTCTGCTGGCGGCTGGGCACCGGCGCGTTCCTCGACGGGCTGCGCGTGATCAGCCCGGGCTCGCTGCTCGTGGCGCTCGCGATCGGCCTGCTCACCACCGTGTGCAGCGCGGCCCGCTGGTGCCTGATCGCCCGCCGCCTCGGCCTCGCACTCACCCTCCGCGAGGCGGTCGGTCACTACTACCGCGCGCTGCTGCTCAACGCCGTCCTCCCGGCCGGAATCCTCGGCGACGTGCACCGCGCCGTCGACCACGGCCGCCGCTCCGGCGACGTCGGGCGCGGCGTGCGGGCGGTGTTCCTGGAACGCTTCGCCGGACAGGCAGTCCTGCTGTCCCTCGGCGCCGCCGTGCTCGTGCTGCACCCGTCCGTGGCCGGGAACCTCTTACCCGGCAAGGAAATCCTGCTCGGCGTGCTCGCACTCGCCGCGCTCGTGGCGACGGCCGCGCTGTGGGCACGCAACGGCCACGGCGCGGCCAAGCTTCGCCGCGCCGTCACCACGTCGCTTGCCGACGCGCGCTGCCTGCTCGCCCGCGAGACCGGGCCCCGCGTGGCGGTGCTGTCGCTGATCACCGTCGCCGGGCACGTCGGACTGTTCCTCGTCGCCGCGCACGCAGCGGGCGCGAGCGCCCCGGCGACCACGCTGATCCCGTTGCTGGTGCTGGCTTTGGTCGTGATGGGCCTGCCGCTCAACATCGGCGGCTGGGGCCCGCGCGAAGCGTTCCTCGCGCTCGCGTTCGGCGCCGCCGGACTCGGCGCGAGCCAGGGCCTCACCGCGGGCGTCGTCTACGGCGTACTCACCCTCGTCTCGGCGCTGCCCGGCGTGCTCGTCCTCGGCTACGAGTCCAGGATCGGCAGGTACTCGCCGAAAGCCGCGACCAGCCCCTCCAGCAACTCCTTGCCCTTCTGGGCCGAAGCACGCGACGGGCGCCCCACGATCCCGGACGCCGTGTACGCGGCCAGCCCGAGTGTGAGCAGATGACGCCGGTCGTCGGCCACCACATCACCCGTCTCGTAGCCCGGCCGCACCAGCTCCGGATGCGCGTGCAACAGGATCGACGTCTCCACCTCACCCGCGTGCATATCGGAATCCAGCGGGGTTTCCACGCCCGCGAACGCCCGCGCGGACTCCCAGTCGGCCAGGCCGGGGAACAACGCCATCCCGCCCCCGGATTCCTGCACCACGTTGCCCAGCACGTAGTTCCCGCCGTGCCCGTTGACCAGCACCAGTGCCGGCACCCCGCCGCGGCGCAGCGAATCGGCGATGTCGAGTACCACCGAATTCAGCGTGCGCGCGGAAATGCTGACCGTGCCCGGCCACTGCTCGTGTTCGTGCGAACAGGAAATGGTGATCGGCGGCAGCACCCGGACCGGATGTTTTTCCGCGATCGCCGCGGCTATCACGCAGGCGATCACGGTGTCGGTGGCCAGCGGCAGGAACGGGCCGTGCTGTTCGAAACTACCCACCGGCAGCACCGCCACACCGGCCCGCCCGCGCTGCACGTCGGTGGTCGTGGCCTGGGGCAGCAGGTCCATCGGTCCAGCCTTTCGTGGTGAGGAGTACCAGCCTCGGGTATACCGGGATGAGCGCGCTGTCGACGACGATACGAGGGACGAATGCCGAAATCCATCGCAAGCGAAGACATCGCCGAATCCACGCTCGTGACCCGCCGGGGCACATTCCGCGCGGTCGCGTTCCGGGACGGCGCCGAACACCTCGCACTCGTGCACGGAAATCCCGCGCCGGGAACGGATGTGCTCGTGCGCGTCCATTCCGAATGCATGACCGGCGACCTGTTCGGCTCCACCCGCTGCGAATGCGGCGAACAACTGGACGCCGCGCTGGAGACGATCGTGGCCGAGGGCAGCGGGATCCTGATCTACCTCCGCGGCCACGAAGGACGCGGGATCGGGCTCGTCGCCAAGATCCGCACCCACATCCTGCAGGACGAAGGCCTCGACACCGTGGATTCCGCCACCAGCCTCGGATTCCCGGTCGACGTGCGCGACTACGCCCCCGCCGCCCGCGTGCTGCGCCACCTCGGCGTGCGCTCGGTGCGGCTGATGTCGAACAACCCGGACAAGATCGCCGCGCTGGAGGACCACGGCATCCGCGTCGCCGCCCGCGTCCCGCTGCTCGCCCAGCCCAGCGCCGACAACATCCGCTACCTGACCGCCAAACGCGACAAACTCGGGCACGACCTCCCGCAACTCGAGAACTTCGCCGGAAAATGAGCGCCGAACTGCTGCCCGTCGCCCGCGAAGCCGCCGGCATCGCCCGCCGCGTCATCCGCTCCCGCGCCCCGGCGACGATCACCGCGAAGGCCGAGCGTGACCTCGTCACCGACATCGACCTCGCCGTCGAGGACGAGGTCCGCCGGTTCCTGGAACGGGAAACCCCGGAAATCGGCATCCTCGGCGAGGAAAGCGGGCACACCGGTGCCACCGGCGGACTGTGGTGGGCGCTCGACCCGGTCGACGGCACCGCCAACTTCTCCCGCGGCATCCCCCTGTGCGGAGTCTCCCTCGCCCTCGTCTCCGGCGAACGCGCGGTGGTCGCGGCGATCGACCTGCCCTTCCTCGACGTCCGCTACACCGCCGCGGAAGGCGAAGGCGCCTACGCCGGCGAGGACCTCATCGCCGCCTCCACAGTGCACGAGATCGCCGACGCGATCGTCTCGATCGGAGACTTCGCCGTCAGCCCCGGCGCCGAGGAGAAGAACCGCGTCCGGATCGCCCTGCTGTCCCGGCTCGGCGCGCGGGCCCAGCGGGTGCGGATGCTCGGCACCGCCGCGATCGACCTCGCCTGGGTCGCGGAGGGCAAGTTGGACGCCTCCGTCATCCTCGCCAACCTGCCGTGGGACACCCTCGCCGGCGTGCTCCTGGTCCGCGAAGCCGGGGGAGTGGTCCTCGACGCCGACGGCAGCCAGCACACCACCGCCTCCGCCGCCACCATCGCCGTCGGCGCGCCCCTCCGCCCGGCGCTGATGACCCTGCTGCGGGAGTCCACAATGGACTAAAGGGCTTGTGGGGGCTCGGCCTGGTTCGGTGGGGCGCCCGTTCGTGCCTCCCGCGCGCGCGTGTTTGCCGCCCCCGTTGGTGTGTTGGCTGCCCGCGTTGGCGTGTTGGCTGGCCGCGTTGGTGTGTTGGCCGCGCGCGTTGGCGTGTGGGCCGCCCGCGCTGGTGCGCCCCCGGCTCGCGCGCGGGCACCGCCGAGTCAGCGTCAGCCACCCCAGCCACCCCCACCCACGGGCAC
>NZ_VMNW02000113.1 GCF_007713735.2 Amycolatopsis acidicola
AGCGGGGGCGGCAAACACGCCAGCGGGGGCGGCAAACACGCGAGCGGGGACGGCAAACACGCCGACCGGAGCGGCAAACACGCCCGGCGGGAGTGGGCCGCCCGGAATCGCGCCGCCGGCGCGATTCCGGGCCTGGGTCAGGAGTTCCGGCCCGTCGCGGCGATCACGCGGCTCAGCGCGGCGTGCAGCGCCTCCAGTTCCGCCACGTCCATCCCGAGTTCCTCCACCACCCGGTACGGGATCTTCTCCGCCTCCTTGCGGAGCGCGCGGCCCGAGTCGGTGAGATCGACCGACAGCGCGCGCTCGTCGTCGCGGTTGCGGCCGCGGGTGACGTAGCCGAGCGTCTCCAGCCGCTTGAGGAGCGGGGAAAGCGTGGCCGGCTCGTGGCGCAGCGTCTCGCACAGGTCCTTCACCGTGCGCGGCGCGGAATCCCACAGCGCGAGCAGCACCAGGTACTGCGGGTGCGTCAGGCCGTAGGGCTTGAGCAGCGGCCGGTAGATCGCGATGACGCTGCGCGACGCCACGGACAGCGCGAAACACACCTGCCTGTCCAGCGCCAGTGGGTTCTCGCCAAGGTCGATCATCCCGGCTCCTTTGTTAGTGTGCTAACTATTAGCGTACTATGGCGGACGTGAAGACGCGTCCGAACCCGGTGCAGTGGCTCTGGTACGCCCTCGGCGGGCGGCTGCCGGAACGCTGCCGGGAATGGGTCCTGCACGACACCACCTCACGCACCTGGGTCTGGCGGCACGCGGCGCGCAGCACCGTCCTGCTCGCGCCGTTGATGGCCGTGTGGCTCCTGCTGCCCGCGCCGATCGGGCTGCGGCTCGCGCTGGTGCTGATGGCCGCGCTCGTCGGCTACTTCTACTCGTTCGTCTACATGGAAGAAGCCGCCGAGAACAGGCTCGCGAAGCACGGATATCCGCGCGGCACCGGCAAACGGATCCGCGCGGAGGCGCACCGCGAAGAGGACGAAGCGGCGCTGGAGCGCTACATCGCCCAGTACCGTTCCGGGCGATCCTGACGGTCGCGGGATTTCTGACCCCCTGAGGACTACCCGAAAAGCTGACCCCGGCCGGACAGCCGGTCCTGCCCGGCGGCCTTAGAGTCGTCCCGGCTGTACGTACGGTCAGTGGGGAGCCGAAGGTGGGCAAGGCCGCGGAAATCCTGGCGGTATTCACGAAACAGGTCGCCGCGAGCGGCTATGACGGGGCGAACTTCGGCGAGATCGCCGGCAGGCTGGGCATTTCCAAGGGCACCATCGTGCACCACTACGGCACGAAGGACCGGCTGCTGGCGGCGCTGCACGAGTCCTACCTCCGGCGGCGGCTCCGCGAGGCGGAGCTGATCATGGCGAGCCTCGACACCCCGGCGCAGCGGCTGGCGGGGCTGTTGTTCGCGTTCATCCTCTACCAGGAGCACGACCGCGACGCGACGATCGCGTTCCAGCGCGAGGTGGTCCGGCTGGCGCGCGAGGAGTCGGGGGTGCAGCTGCGCGCGGAGTATGTGGACCTCGTGCGCGGAGTGATCAGCGACGGGGTGGCCAGCGGCCAGTTCCGGCCCGTGGACGTGCCCGTGCAGAGCCTGCTGATGTTCGGTTCGGCGCAATGGGCCTACGCCTGGTACGACCCGGCGGGCAGGCGGAGCGTGGACGAGGTCGGCGCCGCGCTGGTCGATCTCGTGCTGGGCAGCCTGCTCACGCGGCGCTCGGCGGTCGCGCGGCTGGCCGATCCCGGCGGGCCCGTGTTGCGCACGGTCCGCCGGTGCCTGGCGGCGGCGTGACGTTCACCGGTGTTCCTTGTCTGCCAAGGGTTTCCGGTGATGGCGGAGGCCGGGGCACCAGCCGTCGCGGGTAACGCCGCGCGGGCGGCCGCGGGGCGGGATCAGGTGGCCGTGCAGCTCGCCGTCACGGGACCAGTGCAGGAACTCCTCTTCCCATGGCCGGTTCAGCAGAGCCTGCCGCTCGGCCAGTTCTGCCTGTGTGGCCAGGAATTCCCGGAGGCGGGTCAGGAAGTTTCCGGACATGGCCCCAGGATGCGCCGCCCGGCCCCGCCCGACGAGTGGCAGTTCTGCACATCATCGGCAAATTCCTGCCAGTAATGCGCCTCAGTACTCGTCGCGTCCGGTGATCTGCTCTTCGAGGGTCTCGGCCGCGCCGGTGACCAGTTCGAGGGGGTCGGTGAACTCGTTGATGTCGAGGTTCACCAGTGGCAGGGAATGCCGCAGTACCAGGTAGTCGCCCATCACCACGGCGCCGCCGACGACGGTGGTGTGCCCGATCTCCGAGAGCACCGAGATGAGGTCCACCTCGTGCGCGTTGGCGAACGGCGTGGCGATCTGCACCCACTCCTCGCGCTTGTCGAGCACCTCGCGCGCGATCACCACCATCTGGGTGCGCTCCTCCTCGTCCGGGTCCCGGCGGAAGTGCACCCGGATCCGCAGCTCCTCGGGCTCGTCCCGGATCACCCTGTACGACTGCCTGATGAACGTCACGAGCTCCCGCCAGGTCGCCACCCGCATCCCTTTCGTCCGTGTGCTGGAGATCCCCGAGCAGTCAAGCACACCCGGTCCCGGTGTGACGAGTCCCGCATCGTGGGCATCCTTGACCGCACCGCGGGAGGCGGTGATGATCAAGGGTATGTCGAACTCCGGGCCCCGCATCTCGTCCGAGGTCGGCGTGGTCGCCCTGCTGCTGCGCCGTGGCCGTCTCGGCTCGCCACCCTGCTGAGCCGTCCGCCACGCATCGCATCCCGTTACGCAGCAAGGAGTTTCCCCATGTCCGTGGATCAGTCGTTCCGTCCTGCCCTGCGCCGGACCCGGGTGCCCGCCGGGGGCATCCTCGAAGGCCCGCGCGTGCTGCGGCGTCTGCCCGAAGACGCCGAGCCGCGGCCCTACCACTTGTTCGGAGTACGGCCGCTGGGCCGCGTGATCGGCGCCGAGATCGAGGGCGTCGACCTCGCCCGGCCGCTCACCCCCGAACTGCGCGAGGAGCTGAACCGCGCGCTGCTGGAGTGGAAGGTGATCTTCTTCCGCGACCAGGACATCACCGCGGAACAGCAGCGCGCCTTCGCCCGGCACTGGGGTCCGCTGGAGACGAACCCGTTCCTGCCCAAGGGGGATTCCGACGAGGTCACCCGGTTCACGCGCACCGCGGCGATGCCCGGGTTCGAGAACGTCTGGCACGTGGACGTGACGTTCCGGCCCAACCCGGCGCTCGGTTCGGTGCTGCGGCTGGTGCGGGTGCCGCCGGTCGGGGGCGACACGATCTGGGCCGACATGGCCGCGGCGTATGACAACCTGCCCGCCGACGTCCGGCGTCGCCTCGAAGGACTGCGCGCGGTGCACGACTTCGTCCCGGGCTTCGAACGCTTCTCCGACAACGACTTCCTCGCCTCACGGCAGGACGAGTTCCCGCCGGTCGAGCATCCGGTGGTGCGGATCCACCCGGAGACCGGGCGCCGCACGCTGTTCGTGAACCAGTCGTTCACCACGCACATCGTCGGCATGGACCGCGACGAAAGCGACGAGCTGCTGCGGTACCTGTTCGTGCAGGCGCACGTGCCGGAGTTCCAGGTTCGCTTCCACTGGACCGAAAACGCCGTGGCGTTCTGGGACAACCGCGCGACACAGCACTACGCGGTGAACGACTACGCCCCGGAGGTCCGCATCGCCGAGCGCGTGGCGATCGCGGGGGACCGGCCCTTCTGACATCCGGCCCGTGCCGCGGCCCGTGACCGCTCAGAGCGGGTCGAGGCGCGCCTTCAGGAGACAGAACTCGTTGCCTTCGGGGTCGGCGAGGACGTGCCACGGCTCTTCGCCGGTCTGGCCGATGTCGGCCGGGCGCGCCCCGAGCGCCAGCAGGCGTTCGAGCTCGGCGTCCTGATCGCGGTCGGTGGCGTTGACGTCGATGTGTAACCGGGATTTGCCGGGCTCCGGCTTCTCGCGGCGGCTGAGGAAGAGCGTCGGCTGCGCGCCACCGAAACCGGCGCGCGGCCCGATCTCCACCGAGCCGTCGTCCTCGCGGTCGAGCACCACGAAGTCCAGTACCTCGCACCAGAACCGCGCCAGCGCCTCCGGGTCGCGGCAACCGAGCACGAGCTCACCGATGCGGCACGCCATCACGAAACCTGCTTTCACCTCGGAACCGCCGGTGACCGTACCGAACGCGGCGCCCCGGGGCGAGCCGGTTTCTAGTCCATCCCGCGCTTTCCCGGCATCCAGAACGGTTTGATCAGCACCGACCGGCGCGGCCAGCCGCGTTCGCGGACGAGATGCGAACGCACGGCCTGGCAGGTGCGGGTTTCCCCGGCGAGGTACGCGACGCCCGGCTCCGACGGGAGTTCCAGCGCACGGACGGCGGCCACGAGCGAGCCGCGTTCCGTGGTGCCGAGATCCCGCAGCGGCAGTGCGTCTTCCGGAGAGCCGAGTTCGACAACCCCGTACACCGGTGCCCCGGCGGGCAGCGCGCGGAGGATCGCGCCGAACGCGACCGACGCCGTCTCGTCCCCGGCGAACACGTGGTACGGCGCGTCCGGCCGCGGCACGAACCGGCCTTCGGGTTTGGTGAACGACACGCGCTGCCCCTGCCGCACCTCCCGCGCCCAGCGGGACCCCGGCCCGTCCTCGCCGTGCTCGAAGACGCACAGGTCCAGACCGCCGGAACCGAACGCCCAGACGGAATACGTGCGCAGCATGTCTCGCAGACCTGGGCCGACGCGAACACGCACGTGCTGCCCGGGCGTCCACTCCAGGGCGCCGACCGCGTCACCGGTGATCCGGATCCGGCGCAGCCGCGGGGTCAGGTCCTCGATCTCTTCTACCGTGCCCCGGACGAACATCCGGTCCAGCAGGCGCGCCATCGGCCGGGCGCGGGTGGCGGGGTTGCTCATGGGGGCCACTCTGGTCGTTAATGTGGGCATGAAGTCAAGCGATCTCGCGATCGGTGAGGTGGCGGCCCGCTTCGGGTTGCCCACGCATGTGTTGCGGCACTGGGAAAGCGTCGGCCTGCTGGCGCCGGCTCGTGACGGTGGCCAACGCCGCTACAGCCACGACGAGCTGGTCCGGGTGGCGCTGATCCTGATGGGCAAGCGAGTCGGGCTGAGCCTTCGGCAGGTGCGCGCGCTGGTCGAAAACCGTGACGCCGCCGAGGAAGCCGCGCTCTTGCGGGCGCAGGTCGAGGCGCTCGACAGGCGCATCGCCGAAGCGAGGGAAGCCAAGGCGCTCCTGGAGCACGCGCTGGAATGCCCGTTGAGCTTCCACGAATGCCCGGACGCCCGCGCGGCCATCGAATCGTGGATACCGGCCGTGGAAAATAATTCTTCGGCCGCCCCCGTTCCCCGGTAAGGGTCCCGTTTCCTGGCTAATTCCCGCCCACGGTGTCACCATTCGGAAAGGGCAGGAGAAAACGGGAGCAGGGGAGCTCGCGATGGGGGAGATCATATTCTGCGGCGGGGGTCCGGCCGGGTTGCTGGGCGCGTTGATGCTGGCCGCGGACGGGCATGCGGTCACTGTGCTGGAAAACGACGCGGGCCCGGTGCCGGCGGACGCCGACGAGGCCTGGCGGGACTGGCGCCGCGGCGGGGTCGCGCAATTCCGGCAGCCGCACAATCTGTTCTCGCGATTCAGCGAGGTTTGTGATCAGGAACTGCCGGGGATCACCGGGAAACTCGTCGACGCGGGCTGCGCGTGGACCGACTACCTGAAGATCCTGCCCCCGGCGGTGCCGGACCGGGAGCGGCGCCCCGGTGACGAACGGTTCGGGTTCGTCACCGGGCGGCGGCCCGTGATCGAGGCCGTGCTGGCCACGGCCGCCGAGGAGGAGCCCGGGATCGAGATCCGCCGCGGCGTGCGGATCGCCGGGTTCCTCCGCGGCCCGGACGCGCGGCCGGGGCTGCCGCACGTGGCCGGGGTGCGCACGCACGATCAGCCTGCTGACCCTCGACGGCGTACGCGCACTGGCACGACGGCACCCCGGTCACGCCGGTGCTGCCGATGGCCGGGATCCTCGACCGCTTCAACCGGTACGTGGTGGACGGCGAGCCCGTGGCCACCGGCTACGCGGCGCTCGGCGACGCCTGGGCGTGCACCAATCCGTCGGCCGGGCGCGGGATCAGCTTCGCGGCCGTGCACGCGCAGCACCTCCGCCGGACCGTCGCCCGGCACCTGGCGGACCCGGTGACCTTGCGGCTCAGGCAAACCGTGCCGCGGCCGGACACGCCGATGGACAGGCTGACCACCGCCGCCGCCGCGTTCGACGGCGACGTGTTCCGCGGGCTGCTGGAGCTGCTGTCAGCCTGAGTTCTCCTTCAGCTCCAGGAACACCCATCGCGCGTCCGGGGCGAGCCCGGCCAGCGACCGGCCGCAGTTCTGCAGCACCACCGGGCCGGACGTGACGTGCTGGGTGCCGGTGTTGAGGTCGCGCAGGAACCGCTGCAGCTCACCACGCCGGATCGCCGCGGTGCCGGCCCATTTGTGCACCGCCTGCCCGACCTCGGCGACCGCCCACGTGGTGTTGTTGAGCATCAGGCGGGTCAGGGTTTCCTGTTCGGTGGTGAGCAGCTCACCGCCGTCGAGGGTGGCCTCGTTCTCCGCCCACACCTCCATCGCCCACGCCCGCGCCGAGCGCAGCCGGGCCTCGGCCCTGGCGTACTCGGCGTGGAACTCGGCGGTGTCCACCGTCGCGCCTGGTGCCCCGGTTTTCCTGCCCACCAACGCTTTCAACTCGTCCAGCAGCCGCCTGCCGACGCCCAGCGCCCACCCGGTGTGACAGACCCCGGCCATGTTCGCCAGCCCCATCCGGTACACCGCGCCGCCGTGGCGAGTGTCCATTGTGGAGATCACGAAGGCGTGGCTCGCGGGGACGAACAGGTCCTCGCAGACGTAGTCGATGCTGCCGGTGGCGCGCAGGCCGAGCACGTCCCAGTTGTCGATCAGCTCCGCCTGCTCCTTGGGGAACGTGAAGATCAGCGCCTCGCCGGTCTCCGCGCAGAACGCCGCGGTGTGGATGTGCGTCGCCATCGCGATTCCCGACGCGAAACCCCACTGCCCGCTGACGCGGTAGCCGCCGTCGACGCGCTCGGCCTTGCCGAGCCTGGTGCCCTGCCCGGCGATCAGGGCGTGCCGTCCCGCAGCGGGGTCGGGATACAGCTCCCGCACCGCTTCGTCGCCGAGGTAGGCGGCCGTGGTGCCGGTGACCATCTGTACCGCCATGAACGCCCAGCCCGCGGAGGCGTCGGCGTAGGAGATCCGCGCGATCGTTTCGATGGTCTGGGTGGGGGAGAACTCGTAACCGCCGAGCTCACGCGGGATGCCGATCCGGAGCGCGCCGGTGGACAGCAGCGCCGCGGCCGACTCGTCGGTCAGGCGGCACAGCTGTTCGCCTTTGTCCGCCTCCTGACGCAGCACCGGGTCGATCTCGGCGATCCGGTCGAGTACGGCGTCGTAGTCGTCGCTGACGTGCAGTTTCGTCATGCCGTTCTACGCTAGCGACCGGGCCCCCGCGGGGAAATCCCCGGAGAGCGCAGGAAACCTGTCGTTTCCGCGCAGGCTGTGGCAGCCTGGACGCTGTTGATCGCAGTGTCGCGAACCCGTGGAGCGGACGATGACGTCGCCGGCGGAAGTGTGGCCCGCCGCGGACGGGCCGGAGGTCCCGTTCGCGGCCTGGACCGAGGCGGTGCGCCGCGCCGTGTTCGGGTTCCGCTTCGACTGCGACCGCCCGCGCACGTTCGCCGGGGTGGTGCGCACCCGCTCGCTGGCCGGGGTCAGCTTCGTGGACCTGGCCTCGGACAGGCACGCCGCGTACCGGGACGAAGCCGCGATCGCCGCCGAGGAAAGCGGTTTCTGCGTGCTCACCTTGCAACTCGCGGGCGAGCTGCGGATGGCGCAGGAGGGCCGCGTCGCGCTCCTGAAACCGGGTTCGTTCGCGGTGTACGACTCGTCGAAACCGGCGGCGCTGACGGTCGGTGACGGCTACCGCTCGACCTGCGTGCGGTTCCCGGTGTCCATGCTCGGCGCCGGGGACCCGCTGGCCGGGGTCACCGCGCGGGCCTTCGACTGCGAGCCGGGGATCACTTCGGCGGTGTGGGAGATGCTGCTGAGCCTCAACCGGAACCTGGATGCGCTGGGCCCGCACGGGCACGGCGCGGTGCACAGCGTGCTGGAGCTGGTGCAGGCGATGCTGCGGACCTCGCTCGGGGTGCCCGCCGACCGGCGCGTGCTGCTGCTGGAACGGGTGCGCGACCACATCGAGGCGAACCTCGGTGACCCGGCGCTGTCCCCGGCGACGGTCGCGGCCGCGCACGGGATTTCCGTGCGGCAGCTGCACGTTCTCTTCCAGGGCACGGGAAGCACGGTCTCGGCGTGGATCCGCGACCGGCGCCTGGAGCACTGCCGCCGCGACCTGGCCGACCCGCTGCTGCCGCACGTTCCGGTCGCCGCCGTCGCCGCGCGATGGGGTTTCCCCGGCGCTTCGCATTTCGGCGCCGCGTTCAAGCGCGCGACCGGCCAGACCCCGGCGCAATACCGGCGCGCCCGGCTGGGCTGAGCTCAGGATTCCCTTGCCTGGTACCAGAAAGCCGTGCTCGCGATGTCGGCCCGCGCGAGCTGGAGGTAGCGCCCGTCGTCCTGCCAGCCCAGCGCCTGGATGGTCACGCGCAGGTCCTCGGCGAACGAGACCGGGTCGCGCAGATGCCAGCGGTAGAGCCCGAACCGCTGGCCCGGCTGGTAGACCTGGTTCGCGGGCAGCACCTGCGGCAGCCCGGTGTAGCGGGTGTCGAAGACGCCGTAGCGGCCGCCGAGGTCGAAGTTCCAGGCGCCGCCGAAGTAGTCCTCGGTGCCGGTGCCGCAGATCGTCGGGAACTCGCCGTCCCCGTCGAGGTAGAACTTGATCTCGCCTTCGCCCCACCAGCCCGGGGCGTTCGGCTGGATGGTCAGATACGTGCCCGCGTAGCAGCCGCGCCCCCGCACGCCGTCGAGGATGGTGTGGACTGCGGGCGTGCCCAGCGGGTTCGCCCGGCGCCAGCCGGCGTGCAGGTACGCGGCGTCCGGCGGGACGTCCTGGAGCTGGTAGGTGACCTGGTAGTACACCGGGACCTGGGCGCCGCTGTGGTTCTCCAGCGTGATGCGCGCGTGCCGCCGGAACGGCATGGGCCAGTAGCTGTTCAGCCCGCCCGCGGGACCGACCACGATCATGTCGGAGTCGACGAGGGCGAGCTCCCCGTTGCCGTTACAGAAGAAATCGCCCAGCGGCGTCTCCACCGAGGGCTCTTCCTCGCCGTCCCAGTACATCCGCAGCGTCAGGTCGCGGAGCCTGCCGCGGTCGGTGGTGAGCCAGAAGTGCGCCACGATCCCGGAACCGTCGATGTCGGCCAGCGTCGCCGTCCGCCGGTCCGGCAGCAGGATCGAGGGCGAGACCTTCCAGCCCCGGCCGAGATCGCGCGCCGCCCCGGCGCCGGTGCCTTCGGTGGCCATCGCGCCCGCGCCCTTGGCCCCGGTGAAGTTCTCCGCGCTGATCGACCGGGTCACGCCCGGGCGCAGCCGCCAGATCTCGTTCATCGCCCCGATTATGGGCCGCCGCGGCCCGGCCCGCAGCGTGGCGTCTTCCACCACGCCACGGGAGTCCTTTGTGGACTGACCGGGCCCGCGCGGCTCAGGCGTCGATCGCGGTCGGCACCTCACCCGTGGCGGCCCGGTAGGTGTCGGGGCGGCGGTCGCGGATCAGCCGGGCGCCGAAGAGTGCGGCGTTGGCGGCCGCGATCCCGCCCTTCACGTCCACGGTGGCGATGGCCATGCCCGGCGTGCGGTCCCCGGTGGTGGCCACGACGTTGCCGCCGGGGTCGACGATCTGGCTGAGCCCGACGAACTCGGCCCCGCCCAGTTCGCCGCCGTAGTTCGAGGACACGAACCAGCGCGAGTTCTCCGCGGCGCGGGCCCGGTCGTAGAGGCGGTACAGCTCCGCGAACGGGTTGGTCGCCGCGTCCTGCTCGCCGTGCACCATCGGCCAGGCCGTGGGCATCACGAGGAGGTCGGCGCCGCGCAGGGTCAGCTCGCGGCAGGACTCGGGCCACATCTTGTCGTAGCAGATCAGCATCCCGATCCGGCCGAGCGCGGTGTCGAACACCGGCCAGTCGTCCCCGCGCCGCCAGGTGACCTGCTCGGTGATGGCGACGTGCACCTTGCGGTACTTGCCGATGAAGCCCTCCGGGCCGCCCAGCACCGCGGTGTTGTAGAGGGCGCCGGCGGCGTCGCCGAGCTCCGTGACGCCGAAGATCACGTGCACCCCGAGCTCGGCGGCGCGGTCCAGCACGGCGCGGACGTTCGGCCCGTCCGGGACGCTTTCCGCGGTGCGCTGGGCCTCGGCGATGTCGGCGGGGTCGATCGTCGTGAGACCGCGCGACGGGTAGCCCTGCAGGCTGATTTCGGGGAATACCACCAGGTCCGCGCCCTGCGCGGCGGCCTCTTCCAGATGGCCGAGGTGGTTCTTCACGCTCAGCTCGAGGTCGTGGGTTCCCTTCAGTGCGACGGTCGCGATGGTGACAGGCATCAGAAACCTCCCGGGGACGGCGGAAAAACGGGCCGCCGGTGACGATCCGGGCCGTTCGTGGTGCCGCGATTGCCGCGCCGTTAGCGCCGGGTTACGCCGGGCCGGTCAGGCGGAAAGCCTTGCGGCGCAAGGAAGACCGGGGCGGAACGCCGGAACGGACCGTGATCCGCCACCGGTGTTTTCCTCAGGCCCAGTGCGCCGTCACGAGGTTCCGCGCCAGCGGGTACTCACGCAGGACGTGCGCCAGCTGCTCGCCGAGTTCCCCCGCCGTGGTGTTGTCCGCGCCGCGCGACGTCAGCAGGTCGGAGACCCACGCGGCGGTGTCGGGCAGCGGGCGGGCGTCGCCGGTGAGCAGCGCCGCGCCGACGCAGTGCAGCGCCAGGTCCACGACGTCCTTGATGTCGGCGGCGAGCCAGTCGGGGCCCGGCGACCACTGCCGCAGCAACGTGGCCGCCAGCGCTTCGTGGTCCAGCTCCAGCGAAGCCTGTTCGTTCGCGGGCCCGGCGGGCAGCGGCGGCACGGCGGGGACCACCGGGGGCAGCCCGGCGATGACCTGCGCGACTTCGCGGGCGGTGGGGGCCCAGGCAGTCGCGCCGAGCGCGTCTGCCCGCGCGGAGTCCGTGCCGAACGCGGGACCGCCGGCGAGCACCGGGATCCCATCGGCGGTGCTCGCCTCGATGATCCGCCGGGTGGCGGGCAGGGCGCCGGGCATCGAACAGCTCACCGCCGTCACGTCCGGGCCGAGGTCGTGGAGGTACTGGGTGAGCCGCGCGGCCGGGGTGGCCGCGCCGAGCATCGTCACGCTCCAGCCCGCGCCGCGCAACGCGCCCCCGATGATCATCGCGGGCATCGCGTGCCATTCCCGTTCCGCGCACGCGAGGACCACCCGGCCACGCGCGGCGGGCGTGAGCCTGGCCCGCCGGGTGACCGCCTCGGTCGCGGAGACCGCCACCGCCGTGGCGGCGTGCTCCTGGGCGACCGACCATTCCCCGCGCTGCCAACGGAAACCTACCCGCCGCTGCGCCGCGGCGATCACGTCGACGAGCACGGCCATCGGATCCGCGCCGTCGTCCAGCGCCCGCTCCACGAGCGCCACGGCGTCCTCGCTGTCCACAGTGGACACCAGTTCGCCGAACTCGCGGGCCAGGGCGTCGATCCGCACGGCCGTCACCTTCCGCAGGTCACGGCCAGCAGCGCGAGGTCTTCGCGCGGCCTGCCGCCGAGGAATTCCAGGACGTCGCGTTCCACCGCCTCGCACACCACTCCGGGGGCGGCCCCGGCATACCCGGGCAGCAGGGCTTCGAGGCGTTCCATGCCGTAGCAGCTGCCGGCGCCGCGTGCCTCGAACACTCCGTTGGCGACCATCAGCATCGTGTCGCCATGGCAAAGCCGGAACTCGATCTGGTGGTACCAGAGGTCTTCGAGCACCCCGGCGATCGTGCCGCGGACCTCCGGCGTCTCCAGCGTGCCGTTCGCGCGCAGCACGAGCGGCGGCGGATGCCCGGCCACCGCCAGCTGCACGTGCGCGGATTCGGGGCCGGGCCGCAACCGCGCGCACACGACCGTGATGAACCTGTCGTCGCCGGCCCGGTGCAGCACGTTGTTGAGCGCCGAGAGGATGCGGGCAGGGTTGCGGTCGAAATAGCCGGCGGTGCGGATGCTCTGGCGGGCCCGCCCGGTCAGCACCGCGGCTTCGACGCCCTTGCCCGAGACGTCTCCCAGCGCCAGCAGCCAGTCGTCGCCCTGGCCGTGCGCGTCGTAGAAATCGCCCCCGATGTCAAGGTGCTCGGCCGCCGGGCGATAGCTCGCGGCGAGCCGGGCGTGCGGGATCTCGGGCAGCTCCGGCGGGCGCAGGCTCGCCTGCAGCGTGGCGGCCACGCGGCGGCGCTCCTCGTAGAGCCGGGCGGAATCCAGCGCCAGCGCGGAGCGGCGCGCGACACCCTCGGCGAACGCGACGTCCTCCTCGGAGAACCCGCGTTCGGCGCCGCGCACCAGCACGAGCACGCCGATCGTGGTGCCGCGCGCGGTGATGCCGAGACCCAGCACCTCGGCCGGCCGCAGGGCCGCCGCCTCCGCCTGCAGGCCGTCGTGCGGGATCATGCTGGTCAGCGCGTCGGCGGGCCCGGGGCCGGGCGTGACGTGCAGCAACTCCGTGCGGCCCGAGCGCAGCACGCGGCCGAGCGCCGAACCGTGGCCGGGCGGATGCTCCGCGGGCAGGCCCTCGCGGCGCTCGCCGTAGAGCACGACGTCGCCGGTGCCGAGGTCGCTCAGCGCCAGCACGGCCCAGTCGGCCAGCCTGGGCACAGCGAGATCCAGCAGCCGCAGCGCCGTGCGCCGAAGATTGAGCGAACTGGTGAGTGACCCCGTCAGCTCGGGAACCTGTACCTGCGCCATCGCGGGTCAATGTACCCCCGCGCGGGGGAGCGGCGGGACCGCCGGAACGGGCCGGTTTCCCGGCGTCCACTGTGGAGGGTCCAGGCCGCCGCACGGGTGATGCACCACCGTTGCACCGGCCGGGCCGCTCAGTCGCGCCTCACCGAGGGTGTTCGGGCAGGTCACACCGCGTCCCGCAGCGGCCGCCGTCCGCCGCACGCTCCGGGGCGGAGGGTTCCGGAGCTCAATATTGAGATCTATATTTCATTCGTGGAAACCGGATTCGGGGGAGGGGGACGGATGAGGGAGCTCGAACTGGCCCGCGCCGCGGACCTGTGCGCCGGCGCCGCGCGGGCCGGCGATCGCGCCCGGTTCGGTGTGCTGGCGCGGGAAAGCGGGTGCCAGGCGGAGTTGCTGGAGCTCTGGGCGCGGCTGCTGGTCACGGTGGTGCCGGAGGACAGCGCGGCCGTGCTGGTGGAAACCCTGTGGCGCCAGGACGACAGCGTCTGGCTGATCGGGATCGAGCACTTCCTCGACTACGCCCACCGCCGCGACCCGGCATGCCTGTCCCGGTTCGTCGGCGAGGTCGGTGCGTGGCCGTGGCCGGAGCGCGCCGCGTTCACGCTGGCGCTCGTGAGCGCGATCGCCGACCTGCTGCCGCCGGGGATCCGCCCGTCGCACTACTTGGTTGCCCGCGGTCTGGTGGCCGAATGCGGCGAGCCCGCCGGGATCGCGGACTTGACCGGGCCGGTGGCCGGGCTGGTCGCGTTCGGTTGGCGCGAAGAGGGGTTTTGCGCGGTGCGGCTGGGTTTCGACCTGTCCCGGCACGTGGAGCGCGAGCTCCCCGGGCGTGGGTCCCGCCGGGCCGCGGCCGTCGTACTGGCCACGGTGCTCGGCCGCGCGGAGGCGGACGATGAGCGCGGGGTGGACGGTTTCCGCCGTGGCGCGCGGCTGCTCAACGACACCGACGACCCGCGCGTGGAGGCGGATGAGGTGGAAAACGCCACCCTCCTCGCGGCGCGGGCCGTGCGCTTCGCGAGCGCGGGCCAGTTCGCGCGGCTGCGGGCGGAGCTGGACCGGTGCGCCGGGCCGGAACTGCTCGCGGTGGTGGTGGCACTGGCCTTCGCGGTCGCGTCCCACGTGCGGGAGCAGCCGGAGGTCTCGCTGCCGTGAGGCGCTTTGCGGCTGGTGGGTGGCGTTCGCGGCGGGGAGGCGCGCGAGTGAGCCGCCGCCGCGTTGCGGCGGGGCGCTTTCCGGGGCCGCCGCTCGGCGGTGGTGGTGTGTTGGCCGACCGTGTCGGTGTGTTGGCTGACCGTGTCGGTGTGTTGGCTGACCGCGGCGGCGTGTTGGCCGACCGCCGTGGGAAGGCGCGCGTGGCCAGCCCCAGCGCCGCGCCGCCGTGAAGCGCTTTCCGCCCGCAGCCTCAGTCTCAGCCTGCCATCCGGCCCTGGGCATGCGGCTCGACCCAGGACAGGTCGTAGCGGCCTTCGGCGATGGCCGCGAGCGCCGCGGCCTCCTTCTCCGCCTGGGCCCGGGCTCCGGCGATCACCGCCTCGGCGTCCGCGGGCGGGATGGCCAGCACCCCGTCCTCGTCGCCCACGACGAGATCGCCGGGGGAGACCACCATCCCGCCGACCGACACCGGCACGTTGATCTCGCCGGGCCCGTTCTTGTGCGGCCCGCGATGGACCACGCCCCGCGCGTAGACCGGGAACCCGCGCCGCCGGATCTCGGCCACATCGCGGATCGCGCCGTCGAGCACCACGCCCGCCAGCCCCGCGCTTTCCGCGTACCGCGTCATGATGTCGCCCATCAGCGCCTGGTCGAGCGCCCCGCCGCCGTCGACGACGAGCACGTCGCCGGGGCGGCAGAAGGCGAACGCGCGGTAGATCGCCAGGTTGTCCCCGGCCCGCGTCCGCACCGTCACGGCGGTGCCCGTCAGCGGCGTCCCGTCGTGGAACGGGCGCAGCCCGACAGCCCCGCTGATGCGCGCCATGTTGTCGCTCAACAGCGAAACAGCCAAGCCACGCAAGGAATCGACGAGGCTGTCCGCGCTCGCGGCGGGGGAGGGATTGCGGCGCCAGCCGGGGGAATTCACGTGGTCTGCTCCTGGGTCGTGCGGTCCAGCCGGGCGTACACCCGGTGGGCGTTGTCCTCGAAAATCCGCTGCCGCGCCTTGTCTTCCAGCGCCGCGGCTTCGACGTAACGGCGGGTGTCGTCGAACTCGTGCCCGGACTCCGGGTCGGTGCCGTTCACGGCGCCGAGCGTCTCCGAGGCGAACAGGATGTTCTCCGCCGGGATCACCTTCGTCAGCAGGTCGATCCCCGCCTGGTGGTACACGCAGGTGTCGAAGAAAACGTTGCGCAGCAAGTGCTCGGTCAGTGGCGGCTTGCCGAGGTTCGCGGCCAGGCCGCGGAACCGGCCCCAGTGATAAGGCACGGCCCCGCCGCCGTGCGGGATCACGAACTTCAGCCCGGGGAAGTCGCGGAACAGGTCCCCGGTCAGCAGCTGCATGAACACCGCGGTGTCGCCGTTGAGGTAGTGCGCCCCGGTGGTGTGGAAGTTCGGGTTGCAGGACGCGGAAACGTGCACCATCGCCGGCACGTCCAGCTCCACCATCGCCTCGTACAGCGGGTACCACGCGGGGTCGGTCAGTGGTGGTCCGGACCAGTGGCCGCCGGACGGGTCCGGGTTGAGATTGCAGCCGACGAACCCGAGCTCTTCCACGCAGCGCCGCAACTCGGGCACGCTCCCGGCGGGCGGCGCGCCGGGCGCCTGCGGCAGCTGGCAGACGCCCGCGAACTCCCCGGGAAACAGCCGGGTGACGCGGTGGATCAGGTCGTTGCACACCCGCGCCCACGCTTCGTTCGCCGCCGCGGGTGCCTCGTGGTGGCCCATGCTGGCCGCGCGCGGGGAGAAGATCGTGCGGCCGATGCCGCGGGAACGCTGCACCCGCGCCTGGTTCCGCTCGATCGTCTCGCGGATTTCGTCGTCGCTGAACACCGGCTGCGGCAGCTCGGTGCCCTCGACCTGGTTCGCCCGCCACCGCGCGAGCGCGGGCGGCGCGGTCGTGTAGTGGCCATGGCAGTCGATGATCATACGGCGGCGTTTTCCTTCGTGTCGGCGGTTTTCTTCTGCACCCGCAGTGCCAGCGCGAGCACGGCGGCGACGACCAGGAACGCGGCGATGGTCAGCAGGGCGAGGTCGAAACTGCCCGTCGCGCCACGCACGAGCCCGATGCTCCACGGGCCGACGAGCCCGCCGAACTGTGCGATCGTGTTGATCAGCGCGATGGTCGCCGCGCCCGCGACCCCGGTGCGGAACGAGGAAGCGAGGCTCCAGAACAGCGGGTTGCCCGCGTAGATGAACATCCCGGTCAGGCACAGCAGCACATAGGCGACGACGGGACTGCCCACGTACGCGCTGCCCGCGATCGCCACCGCGCTCATCCCGTAGACGAAGGCGAGGTGCTTCTTGCGGTCGCCGGTGCGGTCGGAGTTCTTGCTGACCAGGAACGTGCCGAGGACACCGAGCAGCGGCGGCACCGCGGACAGGAACCCGACCTGGAGGTTGCTCAGGTGCCCGAGGCTCTTCACGATCTGCGGCAGCCACAGCAGCAGCCCGTAGATCCCGACGAGCGCGCAGCCGAACAGGATCGCCAGGCACCACACCCGCGCGTCCCCGAGAATCCGGAGTACCGAAGGCTTCTCCTGCTCGCCGAGCGCGGCCCGGTCCTTTTCGAGTTCGCCGGCCAGCCAGGCCTTTTCCTCGTCGGTGAGCCACTTCGCGTCGGCCGGGCGCTCGGTCATCGCGCGCAGCGCGACCAGGCCGAGCACCATCGCGGCGCCGCCTTCGACGATGAACATCCACTGCCACCCGGCGAGGCTGAACAGGTGATCGGTGTAGGTCATCAGCGCCGTGGACAGCGGGCCGCCGACGACGGCCGCGACCGAGCTGCCGATGATGTAGCCGCCGACCGCCCTGGCCCGGTAGCGCTCCGGGAACCAGTGCGTCACGTATACGGCGACGCCGGGCAGGAATCCGGCTTCCATCACGCCGAGCAGGAATCGCATGACGTAGAAACTGGTGTCGTTGAACACGAACGCGGTCGCCGCCGCGATGAATCCCCAGGTGAGCAGGATCCGGGCGATCCAGCGGCGCGCGCCGAACCGGTGCAGCAGCAGATTGCTGGGCACTTCCAGGATCATGTAGCCGAGGAAGAAGATGCTGCCCGCGAAGCCGAAGACGCCGGGCGAAAACCCGAGCTCGTCGCCCATGTCGAGTTCGGCGAACCCGATGTTGATGCGGTCCAGGTAGTTGAAGAACAGCATCAGAAAAAGCAGCGGTATGAGCCGGCGATACAGTTTCCGTATCGTCGCGGGCTCGAGCCGATCAGTCATCGTTGACCCCAACACCGTTTCCGTCGTTCCAGGTGGAAAATCACCCTAAGGAAACAGCGGGCGCCGGGTCCAAGACCGGTTTCCGATACAACTAGTCGCCCGGGCTTATAGTGCGCCCGATATCGGGCAGACAGTCCAGAAACGCCCGCAGATGCGGGGACTCGTCCCGGGTCTGGTACGTCGCCGCGAGTGTGGTGGTCTTCGCGCCGTCGAGCCCGGCGACCTGCCGGAAGACCACGTCGCCCCGGCCGTGGCGGGCCACCGACTCGCCCACGAACGTCACGCCCAGCCCGGCCGCCACGAGCGCGATCGCGGTCTGGATCTCGAACGTGCGGTACTCGACCTTGGGCACCAGCCCGGCGTCACGGTACAGCGACTCGATGAACCGGGCGAACCGCGCGGCGGCGTGCCGGGGGAAGAGGATCACCGGGGTGTCGGCCAGGTCGGCGAGCCGGACCTGCTCGGAGCCCGCGGCGGGGTGATCGGGGGAGAGCACCGCCATCACGTTCTCCCGCAACAACAATCGCGTAGTGCAGCCCGGGACGGCCGCAGGCTGGCGGCCGATGCCGACGTGGATGCGGCCCTCGTGCAACGCGTCGGCGTGGTCCTCGGTGACCATCTCGAACAGCTTCAGGTCCACCTTCGGATAGGCGCGGTGGAACTGCTTCAGCGCGGGCGGCAGCACGCTGTACATCGACGAGCGCGTGAAGCCGATCGCGAGCCAGCCGCGGGTGCCCTCGCCGATCTCGCGGGTGCCCAGCGCCGCCTGCTCGGCCGTCGCGAGGAGCTGCCGCGCCTCGGTGAGCAGGTAACTGCCCGCCTCGGTCAGCCGCAGCGGCCGCCTGCCCCGGTCCACGAGCTGGGCGCCGAGGTCCTTTTCCAGCGCCCGGATCTGCTGGCTGAGCGCGGGCTGGGCTACGTGCAGCCGCTCGGCGGCGCGGCTGAAGTTCAGCTCCTCGGCGAGCACCACGAAGGAGCGCAGGGCGCGCAGGTTCATCCGCCGCGGTTTCCGGTGGCCATGACCGGCCACGATACCGTCCGCGTCACGGGAAAAGATCACACCCGGGAAGGTCGCGCGGCCCCGCGCTGTTGCGGGTTGACGTGAGCCTTCTGTTCGAGCCGTACCGCAGCCGTGCCCTGACCATCCCGAACCGCGTCTGGGTTTCCCCGATGTGCCAGTACTCCGCCACCGAGGGGGTGCCGGGCGACTGGCACCTCGTGCACCTGGGCCAGTTCGCCGCCGGGGGCGCCGGACTGGTCGTCGCCGAGGCCACCGCCGTCACCCCGGAAGGCCGGATCAGCCCGCAGGACACCGGGATCTGGACTGACGAGCAGGTCGCGGCGTGGCGCCGGATCACGGATTTCCTGCACGGCCAGGGCGCCGTGGCGGGGATCCAGCTCGGGCATTCCGGGCGAAAGGGATCGGCGTACCGCCCGTGGGACGGCAGCGGCACGATCCCGGCCGCCGAGGGCGGCTGGACGCCGGTCGGGCCGAGCGCCGAGGCGTTCGGCGAGTTCGCGGCGCCGCGGGCGCTGAGCACCGACGAAGTCGCCGCGCTGCCGGGACAGTTCGCCGCCGCGGCCCGGCGCTCGCTGGACGCCGGGTTCGACGTGCTCGAACTGCATTTCGCCCACGGGTACCTGGTGCACCAGTTCCTGTCCCCGCTGTCCAACACCCGCACCGACCGCTACGGCGGCGCGTTCGAGGGCCGCACGCTCCTGGCGCTGGAAATCCTGGACGCCGTGCGCGCCGAAGTGGGCCCGGACGTGCCGGTGTTCGCGCGGCTTTCGGCCACCGACTGGGCCGAGGGCGGCTGGACCGCGGACGACTCCGTGCGCCTGGCGAAAGTGCTGGGGGAGCGCGGCGCCGACCTGATCGACGTCTCCACCGGTGGCAACGTTCCGAACCCCTCGATCCCGGTCGGCCCCGGCTACCAGGTGCCGTTCGCGGAGCAGATCCGCCGCGAGGCGGGCATTCCGGTGGCGTCGGTCGGCATGATCACCGAAGCGCGCCAAGCCGACGAAATCCTGGACTCGGGCGCGGCGGACGCGGTGTTCATCGGGCGGGCGATGCTGCGCGACCCGCACTGGGCGTTGCGCGCGGCGCACGAACTCGGTGACACGGCGCGCTGGCCGGACCAGTACCGCCGCGCCGCGAACTGGCGGTGATCGTACCGGCGGGTAGGGTCGCGGGCATGGGTGTAGCCGCGGACGAACGCCGGGAACTGAGCGCACTGCTGGACGAGCTGGGCCCGGACCAGCCGACCCTGTGCGAGGGCTGGCGGACCCGGGACCTGGCCGCGCACCTCGTGCTGCGCGAGCACCGGCCGGACGCCGCGCCGGGGATCGCCGTGCCCGCGTTGGCTTCCTACACGCGGAAGGTGCAGGAGGGCTACTCCGCCCAACCGTGGCACGAGCTCGTCGAGCAGGTGCGGTCCGGCCCCGCGTGGTACTGGCCGACGAAGATCGGCCCGGTGGACGAACTGGTCAACGGCGCGGAGTTCCTCGTGCACCACGAGGACGTCCGCCGTGGCCAGCCGAACTGGGCGCCCCGGCAGGCCGACGCGGCGCGGGACGCCGCCGCGTGGCGCACGGTCAAGGCGATGGCGAAGCTGAGCCTGCGCCGCTCGCCCGTGGGCGTGGTGTTGCGCACCGAAAGCGGCGAGGAGCTGACCGCGAAGGCGGGGAACCCGACGGTCGCGGTGGTCGGCTCCCCGGTCGAGCTGCTGCTGTTCGTCTTCGGCCGCAACGCCGTCCAGGTCGAATACCAAGGCGACCCGGACGACGTGGCGCGCGTGACCTCGATGAGCCGGGGGATCTAAGCCTCGGCGAGGATCTTTCCCGTTTCCAGCAAGGACTTGAGGTCGCTGAGGATCCACGGCCAGCCGCCGCCGGCGCCTTCGGCTTCGTGGTCGCCGCCGACCACGGCCGACAGGCGCGGCGCGTTCTCCAGCTCGTGCACCACGGTGAGTTTCGCGCCGCCCTCGGCGGGGTCGATCTCGTACGTCAGCCGCGTGAAGCCCTCCGCCGCCATGTCCGGGTCCATCAGCATCCGCCACGACAGCACGAGTCTGCGCGGCGGTTCGGCTTCGAGGACCTCGCCGTCGATGATCACGTCCGGCAGCTCGACGCCGCCGGCCTTCGCGCCCTGGACCATCGACTCGCTCGGCCGGGTGCCGAACTTCGCGCCCGGGCGCAGGTCGTAGTCCGTCTTCCCGCCGTAGCCGTAGCGGTCGGTCCACTCGGGCTTCGTGATCGCCTCCCAGATCCGCTCCGGGGTCGCCTTGATGTAGATCCGGTACACCTGCGTGGTTCCCTTGCCGCTCATGGTTCCTGCTCCAGTTCCGCTTTGAGGTCGGCGAGCGCCGAGGCCCGGCGCCCGGTGTACTTGTCGATCCACCGGTCGTGGATCGAGCGGATCGGCACCGGGTTGAGGTAGTGCAGCTTCTCCCGGCCGGACCTGCGGGTGACCACGAGGTCCGCGTCCTCGAGCACCTTGAGGTGCTTCATCACGCCGAAACGCGTCATCTCCAGCCCGGACTCCAGCTCGGTGAGCGTGCGGCCGTCACGCGCGAACAGCAGGTCGAGCAGGTAACGGCGGCTGGGGTCGGCGAGCGCCTTGAACACCCGGTCGTCGTCGGTCACCCGGCAAGGATAGGTGACCATATGGTCACATGTCTACCCGTCATCGCCCGTCCGTTTCGCGCACCACCGCCGTTCATGTCCTCTTCGCTCGTGCAGGCGACGCTTTCCGTTGTGGGACACCATCATCATCACGATCACCCGCCCGGGCAGGGCGCGCTGTTCCCCGCGAACCACCCGGCCCGCAAGGGAATCGACTCGCCGCACGGCCCCGGCGCGGACCCCTGGCAGGACCTGGGGTTCTCCACCAACCCGATGTGGGTCCTGCCGTCATGACGCTGTTCGGCATCGACACCCGCGTCCGCGACCTCGCCGAGGCGGACCATCTCATCCACGAGCTGTCCGCCCGGCTCCGGCTGCCGGGAAACGCGGTCGCCTGCACGCATCTGGTCCGCGAGGGCGGCCCGCACATCGCGGTCTCACTGTGGGTGCCGCCCGGGTTCGAAGGGCTGTGGAACGAGCTGACGCGGCTGTCCGAGAGCGGTTCGGCCGGCGTCGCCTCGGGCACCGCACGGTGCGGGCACCCGGATCTCGCCGAGACGGCGTCCGACGCGGCCGTGGAACACTTGTCCCGCAAGGGAGGCCGCGCCGTGACGTACCCGGGCGCCGCGGAGCTCACCGGCACCGTGCCGTTCCGGTACGTGCTCGAGCGGACGGCGATCGAGCGGATCGTGGTGGTCGGCGGCGCGGACGAGCCCGGCGAAGACGATCTGCTGGAAACCCGGGACCACGTGCGGCCCGAATGGCGTGACGGTGAGCTGGCGCTGGCCGTGACCCCGGTGGCGGGCGGGCGGTTCGCGCCGTTCGAGGTGCCGGACCCGACGCCGTGCCGCGCCGGTCACCGGTAGATCGCGGCCAGCCAGATCTCCAGCAGCACGTCGACGACCTCGGATTCGGGCACCATCGGGCGCTCCCCGGCGAACGCCGCGTGCAGCATCCGTTCGTTCATCAGGTTCAGCGCCACGGCGAGGTCACGGGCCGGGCGGCCGGGCGGGGCGGCGCCGCGGGCGCGTTCGGACTCGATCACCGCGGCGATCCGGTCGACCCAGCGGTCCATCACCGAGGACCACAGCTCGCGCACCGCGGGGTTCGTCTCCCGCGCGCTCGCGATCGCCAGCGCGACGGCGCGGTGTGAGCTGAAAGTCTCGTAGAAGACGTTGATGCAGGCGCGCCACGCCTGGGGCGCGTCGCCGCGCGACTCCTCCATCATGTCGAGCGCGCTGCTGTCCGCCTCGTCGACCACCCGCTCCAGCAGTGCGAGCAGGACGGCGTCCTTGGAGCGGAAGTAGAAGTAGAACGTGGGCCGCGAAATCCCGGCGCCGCGCGCCAGGTCGTCGATCGAAATTTCCCGCAGTGGCCTGGTTTCGAGCAGCTTCTCCGCGGTGGCCAGTATCGCGTTCTCGCGGTCGTCACCGGTGGGGCGGGTGCTGCGGCCGCGCCTGCGGGCGCCCACGGCGTCGGTGCTCATGACCGCACCTTAACCCTTCGCGACCACCCTGCTCAACAGCCTGTCGAGGGACTCGACACAGTGTCGAACAGGATGGTAGCTTGCCTCGAGACCGGCCGTTGCCGCCCGAACCGGGAGTGTGTCATGACGCGGGACCATGTCGATGTGCTGATCGTCGGTGCCGGGCTGTCCGGGATCGGCGCCGCCTGCCACCTGCTGCGCGAGCTTCCCGGCCGCAGCTTCACGATCCTCGAGGCGCGGGACGCGATCGGCGGCACCTGGGATTTGTTCCGCTATCCCGGAATCCGTTCGGACTCCGACATGTTCACCCTCGGCTACGACTTCCGGCCGTGGCGGGACCCGCGCGCGATCGCCGACGGCGAGTCGATCCGCACCTATGTCCGCGAGACGGCGCGCGAGTACGGGGTCGACGAGAAGATCCGGTTCGGGCACCGCGTGGTCGCGGCGGACTGGTCGAGTGACCGTGCACAGTGGACGGTCACGGCGGAGGTCGGCGGCGGGGAGACGGTGGAGATCACGTGTGACTTCCTGTACGTCAACTCCGGCTACTACCGCTACGACGAAGGCTACACCCCGGATTTCCCCGGTATCGGCGAGTTCCGGGGGACGGTCGTGCATCCGCAGCACTGGCCCGAGGGTCTGGACTACGCGGGCAAACGGGTCGTGGTGATCGGCAGCGGTGCCACGGCGGTGACGCTGGTGCCCGCGCTGGCCGGCACGGCCGGGCACGTGACGATGCTGCAGCGCTCGCCGAGCTACGTGGTTTCCGTGCCAGGCAAGGACAGACTGGCCGAACTGCTGGAGAAAGTGGTGCCGGACGGGGTGCTCCGCCCGCTCCTGCGCTGGCAGCACGCGCTGCTGCTGACCCTGGTGTTCGAGCTGAGCCGTCGCCGGCCCGGGCTGGTGAAGAAGCTGCTGCGCAAGGGAGTTCAGCAGCAGCTGCCCGCGGGCTACGACGTGGACACGCATTTCTCGCCCGGCTACGAACCGTGGGACCAGCGGCTGTGCGTGGTGCCCGACGGCGACCTGTTCCGCGCCGTGCGCCGGGGGCAGGCTTCGATCGTGACCGACCGGATCAGGACGTTCACCGGGCACGGGATCGAGCTGGAGTCGGGGGAGGAGCTGGCGGCCGACATCGTGGTGACGGCCACCGGGCTGAACCTGCAGCCGGTCGGCGGGATGGCGCTGAGCCTCGGCGGTGAACCGGTCGAGCTGAGCAAAACGGTGTCGTACAAGGGAATGATGCTCTCCGGCGTGCCGAACTTCGCGATGACGATCGGCTACACCAACGCTTCGTGGACGCTGAAGGCCGATCTCGTCGCCCGCTACGTCGGCAGGCTGCTGCGGTACATGGACGAGCACGGGCACCACGTCTGCGTGCCGGACGCGCCGGACGGCCCGCCGCCGGACGTGCCGTTGATCGACCTGAAGTCGGGGTATGTGCTGCGCAGCGTGGACAAGCTCCCGAAGCAGGGCGCGGCCGCGCCGTGGCGGCTGTACCAGAACTACCCGCGCGACGTCCTGTTGCTCCGCCGCGGCCCCGTGGACGACGCGATGACCTTCAGCCGCGTCCCGAGCAAGCCCAAGGCCCGCGTCTAGGAGCGCCCCGGACGCGCTCCGCCACTTGTTGGCCCCTCCCGCCGGTGTGTTGGCCCCTCCCGCCGGTGTGTTGGCCCCTCGCGGGCGCACATTGGCTCCCCGCGCGCGTGTCTCCCGCTCGTATCGAGG
>NZ_VMNW02000114.1 GCF_007713735.2 Amycolatopsis acidicola
CCGCCCCCCTGACGGATCCCGCCCATCCTGGTATCTTGCACACCTTTTGTCCGTAATGCCCGCACCCGCGAGCGAAACCCTGGCGGAACCCGGTCAAACCCCAGCCCGGCCGCCCAAAACCCCGACAAACGATCACCCACCGTGAAGATGCGATACGAATCACGTCAGTCCATCCAGTGAGCCTCATCGCCCGGTCGAGCTCAAATCAGTTAGCATAGGTCAACTAAATTTGCCGCTTGAAGTCAATGGCGACGTGAGCTTCCCTGGTTGGAGTGATGGAAGTGCAGTCTGCCCCGCAGCAGACGCTGGACCCGCAGGTTTCGCATTCGAGGCACAAGCGGACCTGGTCCGTCGACGAACTCGGGCCCCGCTACAAGTGGATCGCCCTGTCGAACACGACGCTCGGCATGCTGATGGCCACGATCAACTCCTCGATCGTGCTCATCGCACTGCCCGACATCTTCCGCGGCATCCACATCAACCCGCTCGAGTCGAGCAACACCAGCTACCTGCTGTGGATGATGATGGGCTTCCTCGTCGTCACCGCGGTGCTGGTGGTCGGCTTCGGCCGCCTCGGCGACATGTACGGCCGCGTCCGGATGTACAACCTCGGCTTCGCGGTCTTCGCGATCTCCTCGGTGTTCCTCGCGATCACGTGGATGGACGGCAGTACCGCGGCGATCTGGCTCATCGCGTGGCGAGTCGTGCAGGGCATCGGCGGCGCCTTCCTGATGGCCAACTCCAGCGCCATCCTCACCGACGCCTTCCCCGCCAAGCAGCGCGGACTGGCGCTCGGCATCAACGGTGTCGCCGCGATCGCCGGTTCCTTCCTCGGCCTCGTCATCGGCGGCCTGCTCGGCCCGGTCGAATGGCGCCTGGTCTTCCTCGTCTCCGTGCCCTTCGGCGTGTTCGGCACCATCTGGGCCTACCTGAAGCTGCACGACACCAGCGAACGCCACCACGCCAAGATGGACTGGTGGGGCAACGTCACCTTCGCGGTCGGCCTCATCGCGGTGCTCGTCGGCATCACCTACGGCATCCAGCCCTACGGCGGCCACACCATGGGCTGGACCAGCCCGATGGTGCTGTCCTGCCTGATCGGCGGCGTGGTCGTGCTGATCATCTTCGGGATCATCGAGACGAGGGTCGCCAACCCGCTGTTCAACCTCGGCCTGTTCAAGATCCGCGCCTACAGCTTCGGCAACGCCGCCAACCTGCTCGCCTCGCTCGGCCGCGGTGGCCTCCAGTTCGTGCTGATCATCTGGCTCCAGGGCATCTGGCTGCCCCAGCACGGCTACAGCTTCGAGCAAACGCCACTGTGGGCCGGTATCTACATGCTGCCGATGACGATCGGCTTCCTCATCGCCGCACCGGTTTCCGGCGTCGTCACCGACCGGATCGGCGGCCGCGCGCTGGCCACCGTCGGCATGCTGGCCACCGCGGTCAGCTTCCTGCTGCTGGAAATCCTGCCGGTGAACTTCAACTACTGGGCGTTCGCGGCGATCCTGCTGGTGAACGGGCTCGGCATGGGCCTGTTCACGTCGCCGAACCGCGCGGACGTGATGAACAGCCTGCCCGCCAACGCGCGTGGCGCCGGCGCGGGCATGACGGCGACGTTCCAGAACTCGGCGATGGTGCTGTCCATCGGGTTCTTCTTCAGCCTGATGATCGCGGGCCTGTCCAACAGCCTGCCCTCCGCGCTGAGCTCGGGCCTGACCGCGCACGGCGTGCCCGCCGACGCGGCCGCGGGCATCGCGCAGCTGCCGCCGGTGGGCGTGCTGTTCGCCGCGTTCCTCGGCTACAACCCGATCCAGCAGCTGCTCGGCGGCGTGCTCAACCAGCTGCCCGCCGACCAGGCCTCGTTCCTGACCGGCCGCAGCTTCTTCCCGAACCTGATCTCGCAGCCCTTCTCCGACGGCCTGACCGCCGCCTTCTGGTTCGCGATCATCGTCTGCGTGATCGCTGCGATATGTTCCTGGTTCGTGGGCAAACCGAAACCGGCCGCCGCGGGCGTCCCGCACGAGACAGTCGGATCCGAACTCGCCGCCGAGAGCGGTGAGCTGGTGGACATCACCGCTTCGCCGGTGACCTCCCCGATGGACGCGCCGACGGTGCGCCGCGCCGCGATGGGCCCGGGCCGTCCCGGCGAGATCAGCGGCACGCTGCGCACTCCCTCCGGCGCCGGCGTCGCGGGCGCGGTGATCACCGTGACCGGCGGCGACGGGATGCAGATCGGCCGCGCGCGGGCGGCACAGGACGGAACGTACACAGTGGACGGTGTCTCGCCCGGCACCTACACGCTGATCGTGACCGCGACCGGGTTCCAGCCCGCCGCCGCCTCGGTCACCGTGAACGGCCTCGGCGCGGTGCAGGACTTCACCGTCCAGGGCGGCGGTGTCGTGGCGGGCATCGTGCGCCGCGCGGACGGCGCGCCGGTGGAGGGCACCGCGGTGCTGGCCACCGACGCGAACGGGCAGGTCGTCGGCCGCACGAGCTCCGCGCACGACGGCAAGTTCCTGCTCTCCAGCCTGCCCGCGGGCGAGGTGACCGTCACCGCGCACGTGGACAACCACCAGCCGCACGCGGTCACCGTGCTCGCCGGCGCGATGGAGCCCGCGGTGGTCGAGCTGGTCGTGGCCGCGATGGGCGTGCTGCACGGCACGGTCACCGGCCCGGACGGCCAGGTGCTGGTGAACGCCACCGTGACCGTCAGCGACTCGGCGGGCGAACAGGTCGCGAAGACACAGACCGACACCAGCGGCCAGTACGAGATCCGGGACCTCGAGCCCGGCGAGTACACCGTGGTGACGAGCCTGTACGAGCCCGCCGTGAAGCAGGTGGACCTCAGCTCGGGCGAGTCCTCGGACGTGGACGTCGACCTGGCCTCCGGCGCGCGGGCGGACGCGGCGTCATGACCGAGACCCCGATCCCCCAGCAGAACCGCCGTTCCACCGAGATCGCCGGCCGGGTGCACGACCCGGACGGCGGCCCGGTGGCCGGCGCGGCCGTCACCCTCGTCGACACCACGGGCCGCCAGATCGGCCGCGGCAGCACGGATTCCGGCGGGGCCTTCTCCCTGCAGGTGCCCGGCCGCGGCGGCTACGTGCTGATCACCTCGGCGCCGTCGTACCAGCCGGAAGCGATCACGGTGAACGTGCTCGACGGCCCGGTGCGCCTCGACGTCGCGCTGACCGGCGCGGGCGGGCTGCGCGGCGTGGTCCGCGCGGCCACCACCGGCGTGCCGGTCATGGACGCCGCGGTGACCGTCACCGACACCAACGGCGACGTGGTCGGCTCCCGGCTTTCGGGCCGCAGCGGGGAATACGCTTTCACCTCGCTGGCGCCGGGTTTCTACACGCTCGCGGTGAACGCCGCCGGCTACCGCCCCGCCGCGCTCGCGGTGACGGCGGGCGAGTCCGGTACGGCGCAGCAGGACGTGGAACTGCCCGACGGGGCGGTGATCCGCGGTTCGGTCGCGGTGCCGGACCACCCGCGGCCCGCGGTCACGGTGAGCCTGCTCGACGACGCGGGCCAGCTCGTGCGCACCACCCACGCGGACGAGAACGGCCGCTACGTGTTCCACGATCTCGACCCCGGCACTTACACCGTAGTGGCGACGAGCTATTCGCCGTCGCGACAGGTGGTCCGCATCGCCGACGGGGTCCGTACGCGGCACGACGTCCAGTTGGCGTAAGCGCTTACTCTCACTGGGCGTGCGAACGTGTACGCTCAGTGAGAAAGCGCTTTCCGTGTGCGAGCGGTGAACCCCGATCGCACACAGAGTCAAGATCAGGTCACCGGGTGGACACGATGGCCGCTCTCTGATTGCATGATGCAGCCGACACGGACGCGCCGGGTTTCGGGGGCCTGCAAGGAAGTCCGTTTTGCGACGAGAAAGCTGTGGAGTAAATGGCAACGCGGGCTCGAGAACTGCTCAACCGGTCACGCGCGCTGCTGGACCGCTCCCGCGAAGCGGCCGCGCAATTCCTCAACAACCCCCAGGCGCAGCCGGTCTCCCGGCCGCCGCTGGTGCTCCAGCCGGCGCCCCAGGCCCCCGCCCGCCGCGAAACGTCCCGGGACGAGACGCTGGCGGCCATCTGCGCCAACGTGGCGCTGCGCGACCTCAACCTGGTGGATTCCCTGCTCTCCCAGCTGGAAGAGATGGAGTCCAAGGAAGAGGACACCGACCGCCTCGCGGAGCTGTACAGCCTGGACCACCTGGTCACCCGGCTGCGCCGGAACGCCGAGAACCTCCGGGTGCTCGCCGGGCGCGACGCGAGTGACGCCGCCTCGGACACCTCCTCGCTGGTGGACGTGGTGCGCGCCGGGATGTCCTCGATCGACCACTATTCGCGGGTCACGATCGGCCGGGTCGTCTCGCTGGGCGTCGTCGGCTTCGCCGCCGAAGACCTGTCCCGGCTGCTGGCCGAACTGCTGGACAACGCGACGAAATCCAGTCCCCCCAACGCTCCCGTGCGGGTGAGCGCGCATCTGACCGAACAGGGCAGCGTGCTCGTGCGCATCGAGGACGAGGGCATCGGGCTGCCGCCGGAGCGGCTGAGCGAGCTGAACAGCCGCCTCTCCGACGCCCCGGTGCTCGACGACGCCGCGGTGCGGCACATGGGCCTGGCCGTGGTGCGGCGGCTCGCCGCCCGGCACGAGATGCGCACCTGGCTCGACCGCCGTGTCCCGCACGGCACCACCGCTTCCGTGCTGCTGCCCGCTTCCCTGGTGAGCGAACTGCCCGAGGCGAGCTGGTCCGGCTCGCAGACCGTCGTCTTCCAGCCGCAGCAGGCCACCCCGGCCGCCACGCCCGGTTTCGTGCCCGAGGTGCCCGCCAGCCGCGGCGACGCGGGCGGCCTCCCCCGGCGCACCACGGCGACGGCCGAAGCCCCGCCTGCCCCGCGGCCCACGCCTGCCCCGCCGGTCGTCGGCGGCACCACGGCCAGTGGTCTTCCCCGCCGCGTTTCGCAGAGTTTCAAGAACCCCAACGGCAAACCGGTCCCGTCCGCGGAGCCGGAGGCCCCGGCCGAAGACCGGCAAGCGGGACACGACAAGCTGCTCGCCGACCTCGACGCGTTCTCCGACGGGGAGCGTGCCGCCAGGGATGACCAGCAGGACCAGGATTCCACCGAGGGAAAGCAGCAGTGACGGACGAGACCACCGGCCGGCAGGCACAGGATTTCACCTGGCTGATCAACGACTTCGTCCACAAGGTGCACGGCGTGAGCCATGCCCTGATCATGTCCTCGGACGGGTTCCCGCTGACCGCGTCGGACGCGGTCAGCACCACCGAGGCCGAGCAGCTCGCCGCGATCGCCAGCGGACTGCTCAGTCTCGCGGGCAACAGCGCCAGCCTGTTCGACAAGGGCACCTGTGAACAGATCATCATCCGGCTCTCGCGCGGATACTTCCTGTTCATGGGCATCGACAGCGGCGCGGGCCTGGCCGTGCTGACCGGCCCGGAGTGCGACATGAAGGTCGTCGCCTACGAGATGACCCAGTTCGTCACGCACGCCGGGCACGCTTTGACCCCCGAGACGCGCGCGGACCTGCGCCGCGTGCTCACCGCCCGCCGCCCGCTCGGCTAGCCGGACAAGGAAGTGATCACGATGTCCCAGGATCCGGGGCGGGGCCAGGCGGCGAAACGGCCGCGCAGCAAGAGAATCCGGCCCTACACCCTGACCGGCGGCCGGACGAGGGGCCGCCACCAGCTGCTGGTGGAAACCCTGGTGTCGGTGCCGCGCTACGACCCCGTGCTGGCCGAAAAGCTGATGCCGGAGTCGAAGGCGCTCTACGAGCGCGCGCGGTCGCAGGTCTCGCTCGCCGAGCTGTCCTCGATGCTGTCCATCCCGCTCGGGGTCGTGCGCGTGCTCGTCAGCGACCTCGCGGCGCAGGGCGCGGTGTTCATCCACCCCACCGCGCACGCCTATCACCACGACCGGAACGTGCTGGAGAGGATCCTCAATGGACTCAAGCAGCTCCCCGTCTGATCCCGGCCTGCTCACGATCTCCGCGAAGATCGTGGTGGCGGGCGGTTTCGGGGTCGGCAAGACGACGCTGGTCGGGTCGGTTTCGGAGGTTCCCCCGCTCAACACCGAGGCCTGGATGACCGAGGCCAGCGTCGGCACCGACGACCTGCCCCCGGACGGCACCAAGACCACGACCACGGTCGCGATGGACTTCGGCCGGATCTCGCTGTACCCGGACCTGATGCTGTACCTGTTCGGCACGCCGGGGCAGGCGCGGTTCTGGTTCCTGTGGGACGACCTCTCGCGCGGCGCGCTGGGCGCGATCGTGCTGGTGGACACCCGGCGGCTGGACCAGTCCTTCGCGGCGATCAACTACTTCGAGAACGACTCGGACCTGCCGTTCATCGTGGCGGTCAACCTGTTCGACGGGGAGCTGCAGCACGATCTCGACGAGGTACGGGAGGCGCTCGCGCTGCGCCCGGACGTCCCGTTGATCACCGTCGACGCCCGCGACCGTGCCTCCACGGCCACCGCGCTGCAGGAGCTGGTCTCGTACACGCTTTCACTGGCCGAGGTTTCGGAGTCCGGGAGGGTTCGGGCGCATGCGTAAGATCCTGATCGTCGGGTCGGGCCAGTCGGGTCTGCAGCTCGCCCTGACTTTGCGGGACCACGACTACGACGTCACGGTGATGTCGGCGCGCACGCCGGACGAGATCCGCGGCGGCTTCGTCACCTCGACGCAGTGCATGTTCCACGATTCGCTGACCATCGAGCGCAAGCACGGCCTGAACCTGTGGGACGACGTCGCGCCCGAGATCACGCATCAGGGCCTGAGCCTCGGCGACGACCAGGGCAACCGGATGCTGAACTGGCGCGGGCTGTGGGAAAAGGGCCCGGCGCAGTCGGTGGACCAGCGCGTGAAGATGGCCGCCTGGCTGGAGTTGTTCGAGGAGCGCGGCGGCAAGGTGATCATCCACGGGGTGACCACGGCCGACCTGAACTCGCTCGCCGGCATGTACGACCTCGTGATCGTCGCGGCGGGCAAGGGCGAACTGGTCCAGCTGTTCGACCGCGACCCGTCGCGCTCGCCGTTCACCAAACCGCAGCGGCATCTCGCCGTGTGCTACGTGGACGGCCTGGTCTCGCGGCCGGAGTTCCCGGACTCGGTCAACGTCTGGCTGAACGTGCTGCCCGGGCTGGGCGAGATGATCCACATGCCCGGCTACACGCACACCGGCCCGACCGACATCCTGTACCTTTCGGCGATTCCCGGTGGGCCGCTGGACCAGTTCCGCGACCGCCCGCAGCCGGAGGAACAGCTGGCGCGGCACAAGGAACTGTTCAAGCAGTACGCCCCGTGGGAGTACGAACGCTTCCACGACGCCCGGCTGACGGACCGGCGTGGCGTGCTCACCGGCGGCTATCCGCCCGTGGTGCGGAAACCGGTTGGCGAGCTGCCTTCGGGCACGTTCGTGCTCGGCATGGCGGACGTCGTCGTGGCCAACGACCCGGTGACCGGCCAGGGCGCGAACAACGCGGCCAAGTGCGCGGAGTCCTATTTGGACTCGATACTGGCGCACGGGGACCAGCCGTTCGACCGGGAGTTCATGCAGGCCACGTTCGACAAGTACTGGGAGTACGCGCAGCACGTCGTCAAGCTCACCAACACGATGCTGATGCCGCCGCCGGAGAACATCCAGCAGGTGCTCGGGGCGGCGCAGACCAACGAGAAGGTGGCGAACCGCTTCGCGGGCGGCTTCAACAACCCACCGGACATGGCGGACTGGTTCTTCGAGCCCGAAAAGACCGAGGCCTACCTGGCAAGCGTGTCTTAGGTTTTTGACGGGTGGGTGGCTCGCGCCGGCGGGACACCCACCCGAGTCGGGTGCTCATCCCGTCGCCTGCCCAGGCCCTCATCACTTTGCCCTGGGCCCGCAACCTTTCTGCCCGGCGCGCGCCCGGGAACACAGAGCTTGCGGGTCCAGGGGAAAGTGATACTGCTTTCGCGGGCGACGGGATGAGTGCACGACTCTCTTCCCAGCCACGCTGGGAGCGGCGGCCGAGCTACGGGCCATGCCCATCCTGGAGCCTGCCTCCCCGGCGAGGGGATCTTTTGATCTTTTTCTCTCGGCTTCTCGTGGTTGCGCTGAGGCAGCAACGGACGCGCGCGGGGCGCGCTGTGTGCACCCCTCCGCCGCCCCGATCCGTGAGTGTTTGCGATCTCGGCACCGCGTCAAGGCGGGAAAGATGCCTTGACCCGGCACCGAGATCGCCAAGGACGGCTGGGGATCGGAGCGGCGGAGGGGTGTGGGCGTCGGGACGGCTCGCTTCGCGTTGCCCGGCGGCGGTTTTTGTGGTGGCTGCCGGGTGATTCTCGGCTTTCCTTGCCGGGTAACGGTTTCGGGCGTGGGCGAGCAGCCTGGCACCACCGTCACCTTGGCGCGTACATGATCACCGCTACGCCTGCCAGGCAGATGAGCGCGCCCAGCACGTCGAACCTGTCCGGCCGGTAGCCGTCCGCGACCATGCCCCACGCGAGCGAGCCCGCGACGAAGACGCCGCCGTAGGCCGCGAGGATCCGGCCGAAGTGCGCGTCCGGCTGCAGGGTCGCGACGAACCCATACAAGCCGAGCGCGATCAGGCCCCCACCGATCCACGCCCATCCCCGATGGTCCCGCACCCCTTGCCAAACCAGCCAGGCTCCCCCGATCTCCAGCACCGCGGCCAGCAGGAACAGCCCGATCGAACGCACCAGACCCATGCCGCATTCTCACCCACGTGATCCGGGGCACGCCGGGCGGTTCTCAGCTGATTCACGGACACGACGCAGGAGCTTCTCAGCCCGCGCGCGTTCACTGGAGTCATGAGCTACTACCCGCCGCTGCCACCACAGCCTCCGCAGCGCAAGCAACCGGGCCCGCTGCGCAGCCTGGCCTTGACGCTGGGCGCGGTCACCCTTGCCGCGCTGATCGGGGTCGGCTTCCTGGTCTCCGGGGTCGGCCAGTCCAACCACGGTTCCCTGGCCCTGCCGGACAGTTCCTCCTCGTCCTCCTCCTCATCGTCGTCCTCCCAGGGCAAACTCCAGTCCCTGGACGCCGACGCGGTCGCGCAGAAGGTCGATCCGGGACTGGTGGACATCAACACCACCCTCGGATACCAGGGCGCGCAGGCGGCGGGCACCGGCATGGTGCTCACCTCCGACGGCGAAGTGCTCACCAACAACCACGTCGTCGAAGGGGCCACCTCGATCCAGGTGACCGACGTCGGCAACGGCAAGACGTACCAGGCGAAGGTCGTCGGCTACGACCGGTCCGAGGACGTCGCCGTGCTGCAACTGGAAAACGCGTCCGGCCTTTCGACGATCACCACCGGCGACTCGTCCCAGGTGTCCACCGGTGACGCGGTCGTCGGCATCGGCAACGCCGGGGGCACCGGCGGCACGCCCAGCGTCGCGCCGGGCACCGTGACGGCGTTGAACCAGTCGATCACCGCCAGCGACGAGTCCAGCGGCAGCTCCGAACAACTGCAGGGTCTCATCCAGGTCAACGCGAACATCCAGTCCGGTGACTCGGGCGGCGCGCTCGCCGACAGCGACGGCAAGGTGATCGGGATGAACACCGCGGCCTCGTCCGGCTACCAGTTCGGCCGCAGCGGCGGGCAGAGCGGCACCGGCGGGACCGGGTTCGCGATCCCGATCAACCAGGCCCTGAGCATCGCCAAGCAGATCGAGGCGGGCACCGCTTCGGACACCGTGCACATCGGGTCCTCGGCGTTCCTCGGCGTGTCGGTCAGCGACGCGCAGGAAGCCGACCCGAACAGCGGCCAGACCCAGGGCAGCGGCGGCGCGCTGATCCAGCAGATCGTCACCGGCGGCGCGGCCGACCAGGCCGGGCTGCAGGCGGGCGACACGCTGATCGCCATCAACGGCAAGACCGTCGACTCGGCGACCGGGCTGACCACGCTGATGGACACCCTGCACCCCGGCGACAAGGTCACGCTGACCTGGATCGGGCAGACCGGCGAGCAGCAGAGCGCGGACGCCACCCTCGCGGAGGGCCCCGTCGGCTGATTCCGCGGAGTACATTTCCGGCATCCCTCCGGCGAAGGAGCAGCGATGACGGGCGTACGAGTGCTGGTCGGCACACGCAAAGGCGCGTTCGTGCTGACCGCGGACGGAACCAGACGCGAGTGGGACGTCAGCGGCCCCCACTTCGGCGGGTGGGAGGTGTACCACTTCACCGGCTCCCCCGCCGACCCCGGCCGGTTGTACGCCTCCCAGTCGACCAGCTGGTTCGGGCAGCTCATCCAGCGGTCCGACGACGGCGGGCAGACGTGGGAGACGGCGGGCAACCGGTTCGAGTACGAGGGCACGCCGGGCACGCACCAGTGGTACGACGGCACCCCGCACCCGTGGGAGTTCGCCAGGGTCTGGCACCTCGAGCCCTCCCCCGCGGACCCGGACCTCGTGTACGCCGGGGTGGAGGACGCGGCGCTGTTCCGTTCCACCGACGGCGGCGAGACCTGGCAGGAGCTGCCCGGGCTGCGCACGCACCGCACGGGCCCGTCGTGGCAGCCGGGCGCGGGCGGGATGTGCCTGCACACCATCAAACTCGACCCGCGCGACGGGGACCGGATGTACGTCGCGATCTCCGCGGCCGGGGTCTTTCGCAGTGACGACAAGGGAAAGACCTGGCAGGCGGTCAACCACGGGCTGCTGTCCGAAGGCATCCCGGACCCGGACGCGGAGGTCGGGCACTGCGTGCACCGGCTCGCCCAGCACCCCGACCGGCCGGACGTGCTGTTCATGCAGAAGCACTGGGACGTCATGCGCACCGACGACGCCGGCGAGCACTGGCACGAGATCAGCGGGGACCTGCCCACGGACTTCGGGTTCGCCATCGACGTGCACGCGCACGAGCCCGACACGGTGTACGTGGTGCCGATCAAGAGCGACTCCGAGCACTTCCCGCCCGAAGGCAGGCTGCGCGTGTACCGCAGCCGCAGCGGCGGCGGCGAATGGGAGCCGCTGACCCGCGGGCTGCCGCAGGAACATTGCTACGTCAACGTGTTGCGCGACGCGATGGCCGTGGACTCGCTCGACGAGTGCGGCGTGTACTTCGGCACCACCGGCGGGCAGGTGTACGCCTCCCCGGACGCGGGCGACAGCTGGGAGCCGATCGTGCGCGACCTCCCGGCGGTGCTCTCGGTCGAGGTCCAGACGCTGTCATGATCCGCGTGGTGCTGCCGGCCCACCTGCGCAAGCTCGCGGGCGTGGCCGGTGAAGTGGAGCTGGAGCTGCCCGGCGCGATCACCCAGCGAACCGTGCTCGACGAGCTGGAGACGCGGTTTCCCGCGCTGCGCGGCACGATCCGCGATCAGCAGACTCTCCGGCGTCGCCCGTTCGTGCGATTCTTCGCGTGCGAAGAGGATCTGTCCCACGAAGCGCCCGACGCCCCGCTGCCCGCGGAAGTGGTCCGCGGGCAGGAGCCGTTCCTGGTGATCGGGGCGATGGCGGGTGGCTGACCGGGCACGGAGCCTGCCGCCGACACGCCGGAGAGGCAACCCACGCGGGCTTCACGCGGAAAACGTAGTGTTTGGTTCGCCCGATTCGCCCACCGGTGGATCTGGCGTAAGGAAGATGCCGCTACGGCGTCCCTGTCCCGACAACGCTGTCAGGGCGCCGAAAGGTCGTGATCACCATGACGGACAACATCTCGGAAAAGACACCGCAGGCCTGGGACACTTTGCTGGAGCAGTACCGGCACAGCGCCGTGGAGACGCTCGCGCAGCACCTGCGCACCGGAACCCGCTGCGAAGCCTGCGGCCAGCCGTGGCCGTGCCGCGCCGCCTGCGCCGCCGAGGCCACCCTCGAACTCTGATCTTTCTTCTAGACTGTGCGGTGTGGCCAGGCCGAACAGCACGGTAGTCGTCGTCGCGGGTGAGACGGCCGCGGAGGTCGTCCCCCGCCTCGACGTACTGGCCAACGTGCGCGCCGCGGCGGTGCCGGACGACGACGCGGCACGCGAACTGGTGGCGCACTCCCATGCGGCGTACGTGGTGCACGACGCGGACCCGCTCTCCGGGCTCGCGGCCGCATGGGCCGGTTTCTTCGATGGCGCCGGCACTCCGGGCACGCTGGAAGTGACCGTCGAAGCGACATTGTCCCGGCTACGGACCGGCGCCCTCACGTTGCCCGACTACTACGTCCTGCTCGACCCGGAATCCCTTGCGGCGACAGAGCGTCATTGGTGGCTGGGGGTCCTCGCGGGCGTGTCGCCGAGCCGGGTGATTCCGGCGGCCCCGCACGCTGCCGCCGTCGCCGAGGTGCTGTCCCGTCTCCCGTCCGGCCGCTGGTGGCCCGACCCGCCCGAGGAGTGGCTGCGCGCGCTCCCCCGTACGGTCCCGGACAGCGTGGCACTCCCCCAGTCCACTTAGGACTCGACCACGGCCGGTTCACCCTCTGGGAAGTGTCGCCGTCGTCGCCTGCATGGACGCGCGGATCAACGTCCACGGCGTGCTCGGCCTGAACGAGGGCGAAGCGCACGTGATCCGCAACGCGGGCGGGGTGATCACCGAGGACGAGATCCGTTCGCTCGCGATCAGCCAGCGACTGCTCGGCACGGAGGAGATCATCCTCATTCACCACACCGACTGCGGCATGCTCACCTTCACCGACGACGAGTTCCGCGAGTCCATCCGGCAGGAGGTGGGCATCAAGCCGGGCTGGGCCGCCGAGGCGTTCAGCGACCTGGAAACCTATGTGCGCCAGTCGATCGCGCGGATCAAGGCCAGTCCCTTCGTGCCCCGCAAGGACTCCGTGCGCGGTTTCGTCTTCGACGTGGCGACCGGGCGGCTCAGCGAAGTGAAGTAGTCACCAGTCCGACAGCACCGTCTCGAAGGCCAGCTCGGCGGCCCCGAGCAGCTTGGCGTCCGACCCCAGCGGCGACGTCACCACCCGGGTACCGCCGAGCGCGCGGCTGACCAGGCACCGTTCCCGCACCGCCTGCTCCACCCGCGCCACGACCGGCGCCGGCAGCGCGGTGAACAGATCGCCGAGCACGACCAGTTGCGGGCACAGCAGGTTCACCACGTTGCCGAGCCCGAGCGTCAGCCATTCCACGAACTCGTCCAGCCGGGAAAGCGCTTCCGGGCCCCTGGTCCCCAGCGCCCGCAGCTCCGCGACGATCGCGCCGACCGGGGAGTCCTCGTCGATGCCCAGCGCGCGGCACAACGCGCGCTCCCCGACCTCGGTCTCCCAGCACCCCTGCGCCCCGCAGTAGCACCGTTTTCCGCCGGGGCGCACGACCATGTGCCCGACTTCGCCGATGTGGTGCCCGCCCGCGCCGCGCAGCGACAGCCCGTTGGAGATCACCCCACCGCCGACGCCGACGTCCGCGCTGATGTACACGACGTCCTCGGCGCCGCGGGCGGAACCGCGCAGATGTTCCGCCACCGCACCGAGTTCCGCGTCGTTTCCCATGTGGACGGGCAACGTCAGCTCGCGGGAGAGCCACGCGCCGAGCGGGACGTCGGCCCAGTGCAGGTTCGGCGCCTCGTGCACGAACCCGTCGGAATGCCGCACCACGCCGGGCACGGAGACCCCGATGGCGACCGGCGGGGTCTCCTGCTCGGCGACCAGCGGGCCGAAGTAGTCCACGATCTTGGTGAACACCTCGACCGGTTCCCGGTTGCCCTCGCGGACCTTCCAGCTGTCCCTGGCGAGGATCTGCCCGCCGATGCCGACCAGCGCCATCGCGGCCCGCTCGACCCGGATGTCGATCGCCAGCACGACCGCGGCCTGCGGCTGCGGCAGCACCAGCAGGGACGGGCGGCCCGCGCCGCTGCGCTGCGCGGGCACCCGTTCCTCGACCACCCCGTCTTCGGCCAGCCCGTCCACCAGCGCCTTGATGGTGCTGCGGTTCAGGCCCAGCGCGGTGGCCAGGCTGGCCCTGGTGGAGGGGCCGTCCACGTGCAGCCTGCGCAGCAGTGCCGCACGGTTGTGGCGACGGACGTCGTCCGGGCGTGTCCCGGCGGTGGGTGTGCTCGTCACCTCGTCTTCCCTGCTGCTGAACCGGCGTGGCCCCCGGTGGTGCGCACGCCCGTCAGCGGGCGGCCGCGGCGCGCCTGCGGGACAGGGCGTCGACGGCAGCCGCTACCAGCAGGACCAGTCCGGTGGTGATGTTCACTGTATCCGCCTGGTATCCGAGCAGTCCGAGACCATTCTGGACAGTCGCGAGCACGAGCCCGCCGATGACCGCGTCGCGCAGCCTGCCGCGCCCGCCGAACAGCGACGTGCCGCCGATGACCGCGGCGCCGACCGCGAACAGCAGGGTGTTGCCGTTGCCCGCGTTGCCGTCCACCGAACCGACCTTCGAGCTGTAGACGATGGCGCCGATGGCCGCGACCGAGGAGCAGATGATGAACACGCTCATCCGGATCTTGTCGACCTTCACGCCGGCGCGCCGCGCGGCCTCCTTGTTGCCGCCCACCGCGTAGACGTGCCTGCCGTAGCGGGTGCGGTCGAGCACGAACGTGCCCGCCACCAGCAGCACCAGGATGATCGGCACCACGTACGGGATGCCCTCGATGGTGGTCAGGTTCGGGTTGGGCGAGCGGTTGACGCACATCAGGTACGTCGCCACCGCGCCGAGCACGAGCACCGCGGCGGCCTTCCCGGCCACCAGCGAGGTCGGCTGCGCGACCAGCCCGTGCCGAAGCCGCGAGAAGTGCCGGAACAGCACGACGCCGGCGTAACCACCGCCCGCGACCACGAACATCACCCAGCTGCCGATGACGTTGAGGTTGCCGTTGGCCACGTCGAAGAGCACCTGGCTGTCCCGGATCGGGACGGTGCCGCCTTCGCCGACCAGTGCCAGCACCACGCCGTACCAGGCGATGAACAACGCCAGCGTCACGACGAACGCCGGGATGCCGATCTTGGACACCAGCGCGCCGGTCAGGCTGCCGATCACCGCGCCGATGCAGACCGCGAGCAGCATCTCGATCCACGGGTTCGCCGGGATGCCCAGCAGGAAGATCAGGATCATCCCCGCGGACAGCGCCGCGCCGATCCAGATCCGCATCAGCACGCACAGCGCCACGGCCACGACGGCGCCGATGACGAAGCCGTAGAACAGCGTGCTGCCCAGCGCGCCGAGCAGGTTGCCGTTCTGCGTGAAGTGCAGCGCCATCACCGAAGCGCAGACACCCGACGCGGTACCGGCGGACAGGTCGATCTCGCCGAGCAGCAGCACCGGCACGATGCCCATCGCGATGATCGTCTGGCCGCCGCCCTGCGCGAACAGGTTGGCGATGTTGTTCAGGGTCAGGAACGAGTCCGACAACCCGGTGAACACGAGCACCAGCACGAGCAGGCCGAGCAGCGCGGGCAGCGCGCCGAGTTCGCCGCCGCGCAGGCGCCGGAAGTAGTCGCCGATCGCCTCGGACGCGGTGCGGGAGGTGGTGTCGATGCCGAAGTCGGCGATCGCCGCGTCGGAATCGGGAGACTTGGTGGGGGTGTCAGTCATTTCTTTTCCTTAGACGGCCGCGACTTCGGGGCGGGCCAGGCCGAGATCGCCGGAGCGGCCCGCGGTGATCAGCTCGACCACCTGGGAGTTGGTGACGTCCTTGGCCGCGACGTCAGCGGCCATCCGGCCGAGGTAGAGCACCGCGATGCGGTCCGCGACCTCGAACACGTCGTTCATGTTGTGGCTGATCAGCACCACGCCGAGGCCCTGCTCGGCGAGCCGGCGCACCAGGTCGAGCACCTGGCGGGTCTGCGCGACGCCGAGCGCCGCGGTCGGCTCGTCCAGCAGCACGACCTTGCTCTCCCACAGCACCGCCTTGGCGATGGCCACGGTCTGCCGCTGCCCGCCGGAGAGGGCGGACACGGGGGTGCGCACGGATTTCACGGTGCGCACGGAAAGGGACGCGAGCGTCTTGCGCGCCGCGAGTTCCATCGAAGCCTCGTCGAGCAGCCCGGAGCTGGTGCGCTCGCGGCCGAGGAACATGTTCTGCACGATGTCCAAGTTGTCGGCGAGCGCGAGGTCCTGGTACACGACCTCGATGCCGAGCGCCGCCGCGTCACGCGGGTTGTGGATGTGCACGGGCTCGCCGTTGAAGAGGACTTCGCCGCTGTCGGCCCCGTGGATGCCGGCGATGCACTTGACGAGCGTGGACTTGCCGGCACCGTTGTCGCCGACGAGCGCGGTCACCTCCCCCGCGCGCACCTGCAGGTCCACGTCGTGCAGGACGTGCACCGGGCCGAAACTCTTGTTCACACCGCGCAGTTCGAGGATCGGCTCGTTCACCGCGGTACCTCCAGATCATCGGATCGCACCCGTCGCGCCGGAGTGCCGTCGGGGGGCACTCCGGCGCGGGGTTGCGGGGATCGTTACTTGATGCCGAGCTGCGTGCAGGTGGCGGCGGTGTCGCCACCGCAGATCTCGGACGCCTTGACGTAGCCCTGGTCGACCACGACCTTCACGTTGTCCTTCGTGATCGCCTGCGGCTGGAGCAGCACGGACTTGACGGTACGGTTCCCGGTCGGGTCCGTCGAAGAGTCCTTGGCCACCGAATCGGCACCGGCGGTGTCACCCTTGATCAGCGAGGCGGCCAGCTGCGCGGTGGACTGGGCCTCCTGCAGGATCGGCTTGAAGACCGTCGAGTACTGGGTGCCCTGCAGGATCGCCTTCAGCCCGGCGGCGCTGGCGTCCTGGCCGGTCACCGGCACCTTGCCGGCGAGGCCGTTCTTCTGCAGCACGGTGATGACCGCGCCCGCCATGCCGTCGTTGGCGGCGAGCACGCCGTCCACCTTGCCGCCGTTGGCGGAAAGGAACTGCTCGAAGGTCGTGCCACCGAGGGCGTTGTCCCACTTGTCGATGCGCTGCGAGGCGACCTTCTTCAGCGCGCCGGAGGAGTAGAGCGGGCCGACGATGTTCTGCTGGCCGTTGTAGAACAGGGTCGCGTTGTTGTCGGTCGGCGAGCCTTCGATCTCGATGACCTGCGCACCGGGCTTGCTGGCGAGCGCGTCCTTGAGTGCGCCACCCTGCAGCTCGCCGACACGGGTGTTGTCGAAGCTGACGTAGTAGTCGGCGCTGCCGCCGAGGTTGAGCCGGTCGTAGTCGATGACCGGGACACCCTGCTGCTTCGCCTTGCGCTCGACGGTGGCGCCGACGTCGCCGTCGGGGGCGGCGATGATCAGCACCTTCACGCCCTGGCTGAGCATGCTGTCGGCGTACTGCGAGAACTTCTGGTCGTCGCCCTGGGCGTTTTCGATGATCGGGTTCATCCCGGCCTTGGTGAGCGCGTCCTGCAGCATCGGCTGGTCGAACCCGGCCCAGCGGGCCGAGGTCGCGGTCTCGGGCAGGATCACGCCGACCTTCGGGCCGTTGTTGCTTGCGTTGCCGGCTCCCGCGGAGGCGCTGGTGCCGCCGCTGCCGGAGTCACTTGAGCTGTTCGCTCCGCAGGCGGTCAGCGCGACAGTCGCGCCGACGCCCACCGCGAGCAGGGCAAGGGTCTTTCTCCGCTTCATTGCGTCCCCTAGAGAGGAAATGTTGTGGTCGGCAACATTCGAATGTTGTGCGCGACAACATACTTCGCGGGCGGTCACGAACGGAAGACTTCTGGATCGATTAAGTCCGCACGTCAGTTCACGTCTTGGTAACGGGCGGTGATGCCGCCCCGCCGGGCTCTTGCCCCGACCAGGGTGGAAGTTCGCGTTCGCACACGCCGGGATGTGACTTTCCGTGGCCAAGGGTCACTGAGTGGGAGGCTGTCTTGAGCCACCGCGGCCAGCGATACTCACCCCCGTGTTCACGACGCGCCCCACGCTCCAGGGCACCTTCGGGATGGTGTCCTCCACCCACTGGCTGGCCTCGGCCACCGCGATGGCCGTACTCGAGGACGACGGCAACGCCTTCGACGCCGCCGTCGCCGCGGCGTTCGTGCTGCACGTCGTGGAGCCGCATCTCAACGGGCCGGGCGGCGAGGTGCCGATCATCCTGGCTCCCGCCGGCTCCGCACCCAAAGTCCTTTGTGGACAGGGACCGGCGCCGGCCGGGGCGACGATCGCGCACTACCGTTCACTGGGCCTCGAACTGGTGCCCGGCACCGGCCCGCTCGCCGCGGCGGTGCCGGGCGCATTCGACGCGTGGATGGTGCTGCTGCGCGATCACGGCACCAAATCGGTGGCCGAGGTGCTGAAGTACGCCATCTCCTACGCCGAGCGCGGGCACCCTGCCGTCGAACGCGTCGGCGCGACGGTCGAAACCGTGCTCGAGTTGTTCGAGACCGAGTGGACCAGTTCCGCGGAGCTGTACCTGCGCGGCGGGAAAGCGCCCGCGCCGGGCGAACTGCTGAAGAACCCGGTGCTGGCGCGGACGTGGCGCCGGCTGATCGGCGAAGCCGAGGCCGCGGGCGCGGACCGGGAAGCCCAGATCGAAGCCGCGCGCAAGGTGTGGCGCGAGGGGTTCATCGCCGAAGCACTCGCCGCCGCGGCGTCGGAATCCACAATGGACACTTCCGGCGAACGGCACCGGGGCACGCTGACCGGCGACGACCTCGCCGCGTTCACCGCGACCTACGAGGATCCCGCCACCTACACGTGGAACGGCTGGATCGTCGCGAAACCCGGGCTGTGGAGCCAGGGACCGTCGTTCCTGCAACAACTCGCCCTGCTGCCCGGCGAACTGGAGTACGGGACGCCGGACTACTACCACACGCTGCTGGAGGGCACGAAACTCGCGATGGCCGACCGCGAGGCGTACTACGGCGACTGCGCCGACGTCTCGCTCGAAACGCTGCTTTCCCCTGCCTACAACGAAACCCGCCGTGCGCTCATCGGTGAGCAGGCGTCACACGAGCTGCGGCCCGGCAGCCCTGACGGCCGGACTCCGAAGCTGAGCAAGCACGCCGAGTTCGTCGCGGCCGGCGGGCGGATCGTCACCCCGGCGGGCGCTGGCGAGCCGACCGTCGCCGAGAACGGCGCGACCCGCGGCGACACCTGCCACCTCGATGTCGCCGACCGCTGGGGCAACCTGATCGCGGCCACCCCGAGCGGCGGCTGGCTGCAGTCGAACCCGGTCGTGCCCGGCCTCGGTTTCCCGCTGGGCACCCGGCTGCAGATGGCGTGGCTCGACCCCGGGCTGCCGAACTCGCTCACCCCGGGAAAACGCCCGCGCACCACGCTTTCCCCGTCGATGGCCCTGCGCGACGGCGAACCGGTGCTGGCGTTCGGCACGCCGGGCGGGGACCAGCAGGACCAGTGGAGCCTGCATTTCCTGCTCGCCGTCGCCCTGCGGGGAAAGGTGCGCGGCAGCCTCGACCTCCAGGGCGCGATCGACGCGCCGAACTGGCACAGCGACGGTTTCCCCGGCTCGTTCTACCCGCGCTCGATGACGCCCGGTGGGATCACCATGGAATCGCGGATCGGCGATTCCGTGATCACCGCGCTCGAATCGCGCGGGCACGTCGTGACGGTGGGTGGCCCGTGGTCGGAAGGACGGTTGTGCGCGGTGGCCCGCGACCCGGAAACCGGCGTGCTGGCAGCGGGTTCCAACCCGCGCGGCATGCAGGGCTACGCGGCCGGAAGGTGACGCGGCTCAGGGCCGCCGGGCGATCACGGCGGTGACGAGCGGGACCCGGCGGTTCGGCGGCCGGGCGCGGCGAACGCGCAGTGGCAGCAGCGGGTCGAGATCGAAAACGGACGCCCAGCCGGTGATTTCGAGCGCGGCCTCGCGCAGCATCCCGGCCAGCTCCGGTTTCGTGTGCATCCGGGCGCGCCGCCCGCCCAGCGCGAAGACCAAGCGGAGGAATCCGACCGCGTGCAGGTACGTGAGCACGAAGACGCCGCCGGGCACGAGCATCCTGCCGGCTCCCTGAGCCCCGCGCGCTGATCTTCCCAGTGGTGGAAGGAAACCGTGCTCGTCACCAGATCGAACGCCCGTGAAGGGCAACGCCGCGGCGCTCGCGCGCAGAAGCGCCGCGGGTGCCACCCCGGCGTCCGCCGTTTTCCGTATTCCCCCGTGCGAAAACACGCTCCGCGATGTCGGAATTCGACACAGGGTGAGCGTTACTTACTGCCGATTCAGGAAAGATCGGACGAAATTTTTTCCCGGCGGGCGCAACCCCTTGAATGCAAATTGCGCTGGTTTTAAGCTCGCACGGGAAACCGGCCGATCGGGCAGACCCGAATGGCCCAGTTTCCGGGGGCGGGAGAAAGGAACCTCGATCGCACGGTGGATACCGACCGCCTGCGGAACAGCTGGCACGTAGTCTCCGGATACGGCAGCCAGGTTCCGTTGTTCTTTTATTCGACCTTGTTCCTGACCCATCCGCAGGTTCGCGAAATGTTCCCTGCCGGAATGTCCGGACAGCGCGACAAACTCCTGGCCGCGCTGGGAAAAGTGGTGGCCAACGTCGACGATCTCGAGATCGCCGTGCCGTTCCTGCAGCAACTGGGGCGCGATCACCGCAAGTTCGCGGTGAGCGACGAGCACTACCCCGCGGTGGGCAAGGCACTGCTCACCACGCTCGAACATTTCCTCGGCCAGGACTGGACTCCGGCGCTGTCGAGGGACTGGACGGCGGCGTACGGCCTGGTTTCCGAAGTGATGGTGGCCGCGGCGAAGGAAAGCGCGCAGACGTCGCCGCCGTGGTGGAACGCGGAAGTCCTCCGGCATGAACGGCGCACCGCCGAGGTGGCCGTGCTGCTGCTGCGCACCGACCGCCCGCTGAGCTATCTGCCCGGTCAGAGCGTCGCAGTGGAAAGCCATCTGCGGCCCCGGATGTGGCGCTACTACTCCCCCGCCAACCCGCCGCGTGACGACGGGGTCATCGAGCTGCACGTCCGGATGATCGACGGCGGGCCGGTCAGTTCCGCGCTGGTGCAGGCGATCACGCCGGGCGACACGCTGCGCGTCGGCGCGCCGGTGGGCACGCGGCTGACGATCGACCACAAACAGGACGTCGTGCTGATCGCGGGCGGCACCGGGCTGGCCCCGTTCAAGGCGCTGCTCGGCCAGATCGCGAACGAGGGTTTCCAGCGGCAGGTTCACCTGTTCGCCGGCGCCCGCGCCGCGCGCGATTTCCACGATCTGGCGGGCATCCAGGCTTTCGCCAGGGCGCTGCCCCGGTTGCGGATCGTCCCCGTGGTGTCGGAGGAGCGGGGTTTCCGCGGCGCGCGGGGCCTGGTCGGCGACGTCGCGCTGCGGCACGGTCCGTGGCCGGAGCACGAGGTGTACGTGTGCGGCTCGCCGTCGATGGTGGCCGAAACGAGGGAAATGGCGCGCGCCGCGGGGATCGGCGAGGAGCGCGTGCACGTCGAGGACTTTTCCGGCTATGGCAGCCCGGCCGAAACCGTGCCGGGCATCTTCCAAGGGGACGACCGAGCATGACACTGCAGGCCAACGAAGAGCGGCAGCCCTCGTTCCGGCGGGCCCTCACGCCCGAGCGGATCCGCAGCGTCACCTTCAGCAAGTCACCGATCGGCCGCCGCGGCGTGGACCCGAGCGAGGTCGAACTGTTCCAGCGCAGGCTCGCGGAGGAGATCGCCGCGGGCGAAGCGGAGAACGCGCGCCTGCGCGCGGAGGTGGACAGGCTGCGCGACTGGTACCGCGCGCACGGCGAGAACGTGGACCCGTCGCTGATGCCGATCCAGATCGACGTCGAAGCGGTGAACCTGCTTTCCGAAGCGCAGTTGCAGGCCGAGGCGTACATCGCGCAGGCGGAGGCGCACTGCCGCCGCATGGCGGGCGACGCGCGCCGGCACGCGAGCGCGCTGCTGCACGACGCGCAGGAGCGGGCGGAAATCGCGGCGCAGCAAGCGGTCGAGGCCTACCGGGCGCATGCCGGCGAGGAGCGCACCGCGCAGGTCGAGGAGCTCGAACGCCGGCTGGCCTGGCTCCGCGCGTTCTGTCACGCCATCCAGGTGCAACTGCACGCCGCCTCCGACGCGTTCGCGCAGGAGGTCGACAAGCTCGCGCGGCTGCCCGAGCATCCCGACGACCGGAAAGGTGATCATGACGAGCATCTATGACCAGATCGGCGGGCAGGAGGCGCTGACCGCCGTCGTCGACGACTTCTATCGCCGGGTGCTGGCCGACCGGGGCCTGGCGCCGTACTTCGCCGGCGCGAACCTGCCGCGGCTCAAGGGCAGGCAGGTCGAGTTCTTCGCGAAGGCACTGGGCGGCCCCGATTTCTACGACGGCCTGAGCATGCGGGACGCGCACCGCGGCCGGGGTATCGGCCAGGAACACTTCGACCGGGTCGCGGAGTTGTTGACGGAGTCCTTGCGGGCGGCCGGGGTGCCGGGGCATCTGGTGGACCAGATCGTCACCGCCATCGCCCCGCTGGCACCGGAAATCGTGGCACCGACGAAGCTCGCTTCGCCGTAGCCTCGTTCGCCGTAGTCTCGTTCGTTGGGGTTGCGTTTGTCGGGGTTGCGTTCGTTGCGGCCGCGCCCGCCGAGGTCGCGCCCGCCGTGGTCGCGTCCCCCGAGGTCGCGCCCACCGTGGCCGCGTCCGCGTTCGTTGCCGCCGCGTGCGCCGAAGTCGCGTTCGATGGAGTCGGTTTCGTTGCGGTCGCGTTCACCGACGTCGCATCCATCGAGGTCGCGTTCACCGGGGCCACGTTCATTGCGGTCGCGTCCGTCGGGACCGCGTTCGCCGGGGTGGGTTCGTTGCGGCCGCGTTCACCGGGGCCGCTTCCGTGGAGGTCGCATTCGCCGGGGCCACGTTCACCGGGGTCGCGTTCGTCGCGGCAACGTTCGCCGGGGGCCGTGGCTCAGCCGAGCCCGGCCTCCGCGAGGCGCGCGCGGACGGCGGCGCGTTCGGTGCCGTCGAGCGGGATCATCGGCACGCTCGTGGTGCCGTGGGCCAGGATTCCCCGTGCCACCAACGCTTCCTTGAACGCGCCGATCGCCGACGAGTAGCGGCCCATCCGGCTGCCGCCGACGGTGATGAGCGTGAACAGGCGGCGAAGCCTGCGTTGTTCCTCCCCCGCTGCCACCCAGTCGCCCCGGCGCGCGGCTTCGTACAGGCGCACGTAGCCGTGTGGGTCCACATTGCCCAGTCCGGGTACGAGTCCTTGCGCGCCAAGGAAAAGCGCGACGTCGGCCATCGTCTCGGAGCCGGTGAACACCCGGAAACCGGGCGCTGTTTCGAGGACTGCACGCAACGCGTCGAGGTCACCGCTGGAATCCTTGAGCCCGTCGAGGGTGCCGTCCGCGGCGAGCTCGGCGATGAGGTCCGGGGAGAGCTTGGCGTGCACCGAAACCGGGATGTCGTAGGCGATCAGCGGCAGGTCCACGGCCGCGCGGATCGCCCGGAAGTGCCCGGGAAACTCGGGTGGCGCCGTCGGCGCGTAGAACGGGGCGGTGGCCACCAGTGCTTGTGCCCCATGGGCCTTCGCGGCGTACGCGTGCTGGATCACGCGCGGGGTGCTGGTGTCGATGATCCCGGCCAGCACCGGAACCTGCCCGGCCGCGACGCCCGCCGTCACCTCCAGCACGCGGTAGCGGACATCGTCGGGCAGATAGGCGGCCTCGCCACTGGAGCCGGTGACGAACAACCCGTGCACCCCCGCGTCGAGCAAGAAGCCCACCAACCGTTCGAGGGAGGTCACGTCCAGCTCGCGCTCCGGAGTGAGCGGAGTCAGCACAGGTGGGACGACGCCGTGGTCGAGGACAGGGTCGGTCATAATGCTCCCTTTCACGTAGGACGTAGGACGTCCCATGTCAGCGTACGGCCGCGCCGATGGACCGGTCAATGCGAGCGAACTGTGAGGTGCAGCTCGGCGGCGGGTGGGGGTCAGGGA
>NZ_VMNW02000115.1 GCF_007713735.2 Amycolatopsis acidicola
TTGGCCCCTCCCGCCGACGTGTTGGCCCCTCCCGCCGACGTGTTCGCCCCTCCCGCCGACGTGTTCGCCCCTCCCGCGGGCGTGTTGGCTTCTCGCGGTCGGCGCTGGGTTCGGAGGGCCCGGCGAACGGCCAACACACCAACGCCGCGGGCCAACACACCGGCGCCAACGGCCAACACACCGACGCGGGGGGTCAATACACGGGCGGGAGCGGCAAACACGGGCACGAAAGAGCCGCCGCCGTCGCGTGGTGTGCGGCGGCGGCTTCTGTTGTGGAGCCGGGGTTACGGGGCGACTCGGTCGATTCGCCAGCCGTCGTGGGTGCGGACGTAGCGCAGCCTGTCGTGCAGGCGGTTCTGCTGTCCCTGCCAGAACTCGACCGTGTCCGGCTTGATCCGCCAGCCACCCCAGTGCGGGGGGAACGGGACCTCCTCGACGTCGGCGAACCGGCGTTCGATGGAGTTCAGCGCGTTGTCCAGCTCACGCCTGCTGCGCACCACCTGCGACTGCGGCGAGGCCCAGGCGCCCAGCTGCGAACCGCGCGGGCGCTGGGCCCAGTACTCGGCCGTCTCCTTGACGTCGACCTTCTCCACCTCACCGCGCACGGTCACCTGCCGGTGCAGCCCGTACCAGGGGAAAGTCACCGAGGCGTACCTGGTCACCGTCAGGTCATGGCTCTTGGCGGAGGTGTAGTTGGTGTAGAACACGACCCCGCGATCGTCCAGTCCCTTGCACAGCACGGTTCGGGAGGACGGCCTGCCCTCGGCGTCGGCGGTGGCCAGCACCATCGCGTTCGCCTCCGGGACCCCGGCCGCGATCGCCTGGTTCAGCCAGCCTTGCAGCTGCTCGGTCCAGGTCGGCGCCAGATCGGCCTCGTCGAGGGCCTCCCCGTCATAGGCGACCCGCATTCCGGGCAGCCGTACCGCCACGTCGTCGATGTTGTCGACTTCCGGCATGAGTTACCTCCGCGCCCGCGCACGCATCAGTGAACAGTGGATGAAAGTTCACGCTAGGGCCTGTGTCGCCCCGGCGAAACCCGCCGAACGGTGACGCCTACCACGGGACCTCCGCATACCGGGTGCTGGCTCGATCAAGATCCCCCAGCGCGGTCACCACATCGGGTGCCAGCGCCGTGACCAGCGTCCCACCGCGCGCGAGCGGCGTGACGGACCACCAATCGCCGCCCGCGGGCTCCGCCTGCTTCTCGCAGACGACCAACTCCGTCGCCAGCACACGCCGTCCGGCCAGGTGCGCGACGCTGTCGAGCTGCCCGACGTCGAGGGTCTGGTGCAGCAAAGGCTCCCCGCCACGCGTGATCCGCTGGGTGCTCCGCAACCGCCCCGGACGCTCGCCGGAGCGCCCCAGCACCAACACCTCCCGCGCACGCAGCTTCGCGCCCTCGTCGAGCGACGCCCGGAACTCCGCCGTGTGCCGGGCACGAGCGGTGAGCACCGTCGGCTCCGGCAGGTACTCCAGGACCCCGCCGCAGCCGACCTCCACGTCCACCACGAACCGGCTCACGCCGGCCAGCGCGAGTGTTGCCGCTACGCCGGAAAGACGCAGCCGCGCGCCGGGCCCCACTCGCACCGACAACCTCAGCTCGTCGCCGTCCAGCGGCGTGGTCGCCGAGTTCACGAGATGCACCACCGCATGGGCCCCGCGCTTCGGGAACAGCATCAGCGGGGCCACCGGCCGCAGCTCCCGCAACACCGTCCGGCCTTCGCGGCACTCGGCGACCAGCCGGGCGTGCGCCTTCACCGGACGAGCTTGCGGACCCAGTCGGCGACGGCAGGCGCGTCCGGAGTGTCCACAAGGGACTGGGTGATGACGGGCAGCTCCCCGCGCATCCGGTGCGCGTCCGAGGTCATCACGGTCATGTCGGCGCCGACGAGATGCGCGATATCGATCTTGTTGATCACCAGCAGGTCCGCGGTGGTGACACCCGGCCCGCCCTTGCGCGGCACCTTGTCCCCGCCCGCGACGTCGACCACGAACACCTGGCTGTCCGCGAGACCGCGGCTGAACACCGCGGTCAGGTTGTCCCCGCCGCTTTCGATGATCACCAGTTCCAGCCCGGGGAACCGCTCCTCGAGCCGCTCCACGGCGTCGAGGTTGGCGGTGATGTCGTCACGGATCGCGGTGTGCGGGCAGGCCCCGGTCTGCACCGCTTCGATCCGCTCGGCGTCGAGGACCCCGGCCTTGCGCAGGAAGTCGGCGTCCTCGGTGGTGTAGATGTCGTTGGTCACGACGGCAAGGTCGATCTCGCCGCCTAGCGCACGGCACAGCGCGGCGACCAAGGCCGTCTTCCCGCTGCCGACCGGGCCGCCGATGCCGATCCGGTACGCGCGGCCGTGCTCCGCCGGTGCCTCGTAGCGGTCCGGCTCGGACACGGTGGGGTCGAAGTTGACCGGGTGAAAGTGTTCAGCTGGCAAAGAGACGCACCTCTTCCTTGTGCCGGCGCAGCTGCGCCTCGGCGATCAGGTCCAGGCCCGGCGCGTTCGGCGCGGGCAGTTCGGCCGGGTCCGCTCCGGCGCACCGGGCGGCCTCGTCGGCGACCGACTCGACGTCCGGACCGAGCCCCGCCACCATCGCGTTCACGGTCAGCGGATCGAAGCCGAGCAACCGGACGGCAGCGCTCGCCGGCCCGCTGATCGCCAGGTACGCCAGCACGAGCGCGGCCGCGCGTGGCTCGCTCCCGCCCGCGCCGGCCAGCGCGCCGGTGATGATCGGGTGGTGCGGACGCGGCGTCACCGCCAGCAGCTCCGCGACCGCGGGCCACGCGATCCGGCCCGCCCTGGCCGTTCCACGGCCCTGTGCCCGGGAAGCCTCGCGTTGCGCGGGTGAAGGCGTGCGGGCGTCGAGCTCCGCGTCCAGCCGCAACCAGTGTCCACTATGGACACCACGCCGCACCGCGTGTGCCGACGCGGCGGCGAAAGAAGCCGCCAGCAGCCCGGCCGTCCACAACCGGCCGTGCAAGAACGCGGGCAGATCCCGTTCGGCCGTCACGAGTTTGCGGGCGACGACCTCTTCCAGCCCGCCGGAGTGGATGTGCCCGCCGCCGGGGAAGCGGGAATCGGCGAGCAGCAGTGCGACAGCGTCCATCAGAACAGGAAATACCGTTGCGCCATCGGCAGTTCGGCCACCGGCTGCGGTTCGATCAGCTCGCCGTCGACGTGCACCGCGAAACTGTCCGGATCCACCTGGACGTCGGGCATCGCGTCATTGAGCACCATGTCGGTCTTGCCGACCGAACGCGTGTCGCTCACCGCGGCGAGCCGCCGCCGCAACCCGAAAACGCCCGCCACATCGGCTTTCAGCGCCGCCTCGGTGACGAAGTGCAGGCTGGTTTCGGCGGCCACCGAGGGCTGCGCACCGAACATCGGCCGCGCCAGCACCGGTTGCGGCGTCGGGATGGAAGCGTTCGCGTCGCCCATCGCGGCCCACGCCGGGAACCCGCCTTTGAGCACCACGTGCGGCCGCACGCCGAAGAACTTCGGTTCCCACAGCACGAGGTCCGCGAGCTTGCCGACCTCGACCGAGCCGATCTCGCCGGCCATCCCGTGCGCGACGGCCGGGTTGATCGTGTACTTGGCGACGTACCGGCGAGCGCGCAGGTTGTCCGCCGCGCCGTCGCCGGGAAGCGCGCCACGGCGGCGTTTCATCACGTGCGCGGTCTGCCAGGTCCGGATGATCACCTCGCCGATCCGGCCCATCGCCTGCGAGTCGGAGCTGATCATCGAGATGGCGCCGAGATCGTGCAGCACGTCCTCGGCGGCGATCGTGGTCGGCCGGATCCGGCTTTCCGCGAACGCCAGGTCCTCGGGCACCGACGGGTTCAGGTGGTGGCACACGACGAGCATGTCGAGGTGCTCTTCGAGGGTGTTCACGGTGTGCGGCCGGGTCGGGTTCGTCGACGACGGCAGCACGTTCGGCAGCGAGACCACCTTGATGATGTCCGGCGCGTGCCCGCCACCGGCGCCCTCGGTGTGGTAGGCGTTGATCGACCTGCCGGCGATGGCGTCCACAGTGGACTCCACGAACCCGGCCTCGTTGAGCGTGTCGGTGTGGATGGCGACCTGCCCGCCGTACTCGCCCGCGACGGTCAGCGCGGCGTCGATCGCGGCGGGGGTGGAACCCCAGTCCTCGTGCAGTTTCAGCCCGCCCGCGCCTGCTTCGAACTGTTCGCGCAGCGCCTCGTGCCGGACGGTGTTTCCCTTGCCCAGCAACAGAACGTTGATCGGCATGGCGTCCATCGCGCGCAGCATCCGGCCGAGGTTCCAGGCGCCGGGGGTGACGGTGGTGGCCTTGCTGCCCTCCACCGGCCCGGTGCCGCCGCCGACGAGCGTGGTCAGCCCCGCCGCGAGCGCGGTGTCCACGAGCTGCGGGCAGATGAAGTGCACGTGGCAGTCGATGCCGCCCGCGGTGAGGATCTTCCCGTTGCCTGCCAGCACTTCCGTGGACGGCCCGATCACCAGCGCCGGGTCCACCCCGTCCATCGTGTCCGGGTTGCCCGCCTTGCCGATCCCCACGATGCGGCCGTCGCGCACGCCGACGTCGGCCTTGACGACGCCCCAGTGGTCGAGGACGACCGCGCCGGTGATGATCAGGTCCGGCGCGCCCTCGGCGCGGGTGGCCATGCCCTGGCCCATCGACTCGCGGATCACCTTGCCACCGCCGAAGAGCACCTCGTCGCCCGCGGCGGGGCCCATGCTGCGGTCCTCGGTCACCTCGATCAGCAGGTCCGTGTCGGCGAGCCGGATCCGGTCACCGGTCGTCGGCCCGAACAGCTCGGCGTACCGCTCGCGGTCGATCTCCGTCATCGTGACCTCCGCAGTCCGGGCACGATCCTGTTGCCCGCCAAGGGAACCAGCGTCACCTCGCGATCGACGCCCGGCTCGAACCGCACCGACGTGCCCGCCGGGACGTCCAGCCGGTGCCCCTCGGCCTCGTCGCGGTCGAATTCGAGCGCGGGGTTGGTCTGCGCGAAGTGGTAGTGCGAACCGACCTGCACCGGCCTGTCCCCGGTGTTCACCACACGCAGCGTGAGCCGCGGCCTGCCCGGGTTCAGCTCCACCGCTCCGGCGGCCGGAATGATTTCTCCTGGACGCACCGGCGCCTCCTCAGACGATCGGATCGTGCACGGTGACGAGCTTCGTGCCGTCCGGGAACGTGGCCTCCACCTGCACGGAGTCGACCATCTCTGGAACACCGTCGAGCACCTGCTCGCGGGTGAGCACCGTCCGCCCGCTCGCCACCAGCTCGGTCACGGTGCGGCCGTCGCGGGCGCCTTCGAGTACGTGGTCGGTGATGAGCGCGACCGCCTCCGGATGGTTCAGCAGGACCCCGCGCTCGAGCCGCCGCCGTGCGACGTCGGCGGCGACGTGGACGAGGAGCTTGTCCCGTTCCTGAGGGCTCAGGTGCATGGCCAAGGTCTACCACCGGACAGGCCCCTTCGCTCCTGCTGGAAACACAGGATTTACCGAATCCGGCCGACGTGGGCTGAATCGTTCTCGTAATCGTGACCGAAACCACCACATCTTTCGATTGCTACCCGCGCGTATCGGGTGCATGGTTTGGGGCATCTTCGTGCGACGCTGCGCGGCCAGGCGTGTCGCTCGTGCGAGACACGTTCACACAGAGGTAACCGCCGGGGAACGCGCATCGAAAGGTCTCAACCGTGACTACGTCAGCGCCTGCCAGCACCCAGTCCGCCAGCGAGCCGGACGACGGGTTCAAACCTGGACTGGAAGGTGTCGTCGCCTTCCGCACCGAAATCGCCGAACCGGACCGCGACGGCGGCGCGCTGCGCTATCGCGGCGTGGACATCGAGGACCTCGCGGGCAAGGTCAGTTTCGGCGACGTCTGGGGCCTACTGGTCGACGGCCGCTTCGGCCACGGGCTCCCGCCCGCCGAACCGTTCCCGCTGCCGGTGCACACCGGCGACGTCCGGGTGGACGTCCAGGCGGCGCTGGCGATGGTCGCGCCGATCTGGGGTTACCAGCCGCTGCTGGACATCAGCGACGAGGTGGCGCGCGACAACCTGGCGCGCGCGTCGGTGATGGCGCTGTCCTACGTCGCGCAGTCCGCGCGCGGGATCGGCGTCCCGGCCGTGCCGCAGTCGCGGGTCGACGAGGCCGCCACCATCACCGAGCGGTTCATGGTGCGCTGGCGCGGCGAGCCCGACCCGGCGCACGTCAAGGCCGTGGACGCGTACTGGGTTTCCGCCGCCGAGCACGGCCTGAACGCCTCCACCTTCACCGCCCGCGTGATCGCCTCCACCGGTGCCGACGTGGCGGCCGCGATGTCCGGCGCGATCGGCGCGATGTCCGGCCCGCTGCACGGCGGCGCGCCCGCCCGCGTGCTGCCGATGATCGAAGAGGTGGAGCGCAGCGGCGACGCCCGCAAGATGGTCAAGGGAATCCTGGACCGCAAGGAAAGGCTGATGGGCTTCGGGCACCGGGTGTACCGGGCCGAGGACCCGCGGGCGCGCGTGCTTCGCCGTACCTGCAAGGAATTGGGCGCCGAACGCTACGAGGTCGCCGAGGCGCTCGAGCAGGCAGCGCTGGCGGAGCTGCGGGAGCGCCGCCCCGACCGTCCTATCGAGACGAACGTGGAGTTCTGGGCCGCGGTGATCCTGGACTTCGCGAAGGTGCCGCCGCACATGATGCCCGCCATGTTCACCTCCGCGCGCACCGCGGGCTGGGCCGCGCACATCCTGGAGCAGAAGCGCACCGGCCGCCTGGTCCGCCCGTCCGCGACCTACGTCGGCCCCGGCCCGCGCACCCCGCGCGAGGTCGAAGGCTGGGACCAGATCGCCTGACGGGCGCTGTCCACCGGACGGTGGACAAGAGATTCCACGGCTCGGACGTCCCGCACGGGGCGTCCGAGCCGTTTCAATTCCAGGTATGACCCCAGCGGTGAGTGTGCGCGGACTGCGCAAGGAGTACCCGGGGCACGTCGCGGTCGAGGACGTGCGGCTGGAGATCGAACAGGGCGAGGTCTTCTCGCTGCTCGGCCCGAACGGGGCCGGCAAGACGACCACGGTGGAAATCCTGGAGGGGCACCGGAAGCGCACGGCGGGCGAGGCGAGCGTGCTGGGCGAGGACCCCGGCACCGCGGGCCGCGCCTGGCGGGCCCGGATCGGCATCGTGCTGCAGACCGCGAACGACGCGGCGCAGCTGAACGTCGGCGAGACGGTGCGGCATTTCGCCCGCTACTACCCCGATCCGCGCGACCCCGATGACGTGCTCGAAAAGGTCGGGCTGGCCGAGAAGGCGCGCACGCGGGTGCGGGCGCTTTCCGGCGGGCAGCGGCGGCGGCTCGACGTGGCGCTCGGCATCATCGGCAAACCCGAGCTGCTGTTCCTCGACGAGCCGACCACCGGCTTCGACCCCGAGGCGCGGCGCCGGTTCTGGACGTTGATCAAGAGCCTCGCCGCCGAGGGCACCACGATCCTGCTGACCACGCACTACCTCGACGAGGCGGAGGCGCTGGCCGACCGGGTGGCGGTGCTGGCCGCCGGCCGCATCGTCGCCGAGGGCACGCCGTCCTCGCTGGGCCGTCGTTCCCGCGACGACGCCGTGGTCCGCTGGCGCGACGAGAACGGCTTCCACGAGGAGCGCACGCAGTTCCCCACCAAGCTCGTCACCGAGCTTTCCCACGGCCGCGAACTGGCCGATCTCACCGTCTCCCGGCTGAGCCTCGAAGACGTCTACCTGCGCCTGATCGGAGAGACCGCATGACCGCCGCGCTTCCCGGCACCTTCACGATCGGCCTGGCGCGCGGGAGCGCCGAACTGCGGGAGTTCTTCCGCACCAAGGAAGCCGTCGTCTTCACCTTCGCCCTGCCAGCCGTGCTGATGGTGCTGCTCGGTTCGATCTTCGGCGGGAACTACGACAGCACCGGCGTCACCGCGGGCCAGGTGTTCGCCGCGGGCATGATCGGCTCCGGCATCGTCTCCACGTCTTTCGTCAGCATGGGCAACCAGATCGCGCTCGACCGCGAGGACGGCACGCTCAAACGCCTGCACGGCACGCCGATCCCCGCCACCGCCTACTTCGTCGGCAAGATCATCCTGGTCGCGGTGACCAGCGTCGCCGAGGTGGTGCTCCTGCTGCTCGTCGCGATGCTCCTGTTCGGGCTGAAGCTGCCTTCCGGTGCCGCCAACTGGTTCACCTTCTTCTGGGTGTTCGTGCTGGGCATCGCGAGCAGCGCGCTGCTCGGCATCGCGATCAGCGCGCTGGCTCGCTCGGTCACCGGCGCGACCGCGATCATGCAGCTGGTGTACCTGACGCTGCAGTTCATCTCCGGCGTGTTCGTCACGCCGATCACCACGCTGCCGCACGTTATGGTCCAGGTGGCGTCGTTCTTCCCGGTCAAGTGGATCTGCCAGGGCTTCCGCTCGGTGTTCCTGCCGGATTCGATGGCCGCGTACGAGATGGCGGGACAATGGGAACTCGGGAAAGTCGCGTTGGTGCTCGGCGCGTGGGTGGTCGCCGGACTGCTCCTGTGCCGGCTGACGTTCCGGTGGTCGAACAACCGGTGAACGCCTGGCAGCGCTGGTTCTGGCTGTGGCACGTCTTCTTCGCGATCGACTACCTGGTCACGGTCGGCCTCGTGCTGGCAGAGACCGGGTCGGCCACGGCCAGGACGATCGCCGTCGCCGCCATCACCGCGATAGCGCTCAGCTACCCGTTCTCGGCCCGGCGGCAGCTGACCGCCCGCGGTGAGCTGGTGTTCGCGGCGGCAGTACTGCTACTGGCCGCCGTCGCGATCCTGGCCACCAGCGCCGCCGGGTTCGCGCTGTTCGCCGTGTGCCCCATGGTGTTCATGTCAGCCCCGATGCCGGTGGCGGTGGTCGTGGTGTCGCTGATGATCCTGCTGCCACCGTTGTCCGCCTGGCTGCGCAACGGTTTCGGCGATCCCTCGATGAGCGTGCTGCTGCCGATCACCGCGCTGCTCATCATCTTCAGCATCTGCATCGGGTTCTGGTTCGAGCGGGTGCTGCGCCAGAGCCAGGAGCGCGCGCAGCTGATCGAACAGCTGGAGGCCACCCGGGCGGAGGTGGCCCGGCTTTCCCACGAGGCGGGCACTTCCGCCGAGCGGGAGCGGCTGGCACGGGAAATCCACGACACGCTCGCGCAGGGCTTCACCAGCATCCTCACCCTGTTACAAGCCGTGGAGTCCGAATGGGGGGACGAGAAGGCGATGCGGCGGCACGTGGATCTCGCCGCCCGCACCGCCCGCGACAACCTCGCCGAAGCCCGCGCGATGGTCGCCGCGCTCACCCCGTCGGCGCTCGCCTCGGGCACGCTCGAAGACGCCGTCCGGCGGCAGACCGAACGGCTACACGAGGAATCGGCGATCGAGGTCAGCTTCATGCCAGGCGACCTGCCCACGCTGGGCACGGCCACGGAGGTCGTCCTGCTGCGTGCCGCGCAGGAGGCGCTGACCAACGCCCGCAGGCATTCCGGGGCTTCCCGGATCTCCGTCGAACTGTCCGCTGTGGACGGACGAGTCCGGCTGACGGTCACCGACGACGGGCGCGGCTTCGATCCCGGGAACCCGACGGAGGGCTTCGGGCTCAAGGGAATGCGGGCGAGGGCGGAACAGGTGGGCGGCACCCTCGCCGTCCACAGTGGACCAGGAACGACGGTGACGGTGGAGGTGCCGGCATGATCTCGGTGGTACTGGTCGACGACCACCCCGTGGTGCGTGAAGGCCTGCGCGGAATGCTCGAAGCCGAGCCGGACCTCGCCGTCGTCGGCGAGGCGGGCTCCGGGGACGAAGCGGTGGCGGTGAACCTCGCGCGCGACCCCGACGTGATCCTGATGGACCTGCGGATGCCCGGCCTCGACGGAGTCGGCGCCACCCGCAAGATCCTCGCGGACACCCCGGAACGACGCGTCGTCGTGCTGACAACGTACGAAACGGACGCCGACATCCTGCGCGCGGTCGAAGCGGGCGCGGCGGGCTATCTCCTCAAGGACGCCACCCGCGCGGAGCTCGCCGGGGCGATCCGCGCCGCCGCTCGCGGCGAGACGGTGCTCGCGCCCTCGGTCGCGGGCAAGCTCGTCAACCAGGTCCGGAACCCGGCGCCACAGCTGCTTTCCGCGCGCGAGACGGAAGTGCTGCGGCTGGTCGCGAACGGCCTCACGAACGCCGAGATCGGCAGGCGGCTGCACATCGGGGAAGCCACCGTGAAAACCCATCTGCTGCGCATGTTCGCGAAACTCGACGTGTCCGACCGCACCGCGGCGGTCACCACCGCGATGTCGCGCGGCCTGCTCTGAGCTGCGGGCGACGGCGGCGTCCTGCGAGAATGCCGGGATGCTGACCAGCACCGACTCCGCACTGCTCCGCCGGCTGGCGGAGGAACAGTCCGCCGCCCGCGTCCCGTCGATCGTCGCCGGGGTGGTGCGGGACGGCCGGCTCGTCTGGTCCGGTGCGCGCGGCCAGGTCGACGGCGCGGCGCCGGACGAGGACACCCAGTACCGCCTCGGCTCCATCACCAAATCGCTCGTGGCCGCGGTCGTCATGCGGCTGCGCGACGAGGGCAGGCTCGACCTCAACGACCCGCTCGACAAACACGTGCCGGGCACCAGCTTCGGGTCCTCGACGGTCGGGCAGCTGCTCTCGCACACCGGCGGCCTCACGTCGGAGTCCCCGGGTTCGTGGTGGGAGCGCAGCCAGGGCGGCGACTGGCAGGCGCTGGACGCGAGCCTCGCCGTGGACGCGATCAAGAACAGGCCGGGCAGCCGGTTCCACTACTCGAACGTCGGCTACGGCGTGCTCGGCGAACTGGTCGCCCGGCATCGCGGCACCGACTGGTTCAGCGCGGTCCGCGGCGAGATCCTCGAGCCGCTCGGCATGTCCAGCACCGAGCCGCACCCGCAGGGCAGGCACGCGCAGGGTTTCGCCGTGCACCCCTTCGCCGACGTGCTGCTGCCCGAGCCGAGCCCCGACGCCGGGGCGATGGCGCCCGCCGGACAACTGTGGTCCACGGTCAAGGACCTGGCCCGCTGGACGGCGTTCGTCGGCGGCGACACGGGTGGCGTGCTGCGGCCGGAGACGGTCGCCGAGATGCGCGAAGTGGCCACGGTGGACGACGGCGACGCGTGGACCTCGGGGTACGGCCTCGGCCTGCAGCTGGTCCGGCACCATGGCCGCCGCCTCGCCGGGCACACCGGTTCCATGCCGGGGTTCCTGGCCTGCACGATCACCGACCCGGCGTCCGGCACCGGCGCGCTCACGATGGCCAACACCACGTCCGGTCCCGCGATCCTGACGCTGGCCGTCGACCTGATCACCATCGCCGACGAGGCCGAGCCGAAGCTGCCCGCCGAATGGCGTCCGTCCGAAGTGGACACCGGACTGCTCGCGCTGACCGGGCTCTGGCACTGGGGCCCGACCCCGTTCCTGCTCCGGCTGATCCCGGGCGGGATGTTCGAGCTCACCCCGGTCCGCGGCGCCGGCCGCGCTTCCCGGTTCCGCCCGCTGGGCCCCGACGCGTGGCTCGGGCTCGACGGCTACTACGCGGGCGAGACACTGCGCGTGCACCGCACCGACGGCACCCCGTCCCACCTGGACCTCGCCACGTTCATCTTCACCAGGACCCCGTACGACCCGGCCGCGCCGATCCCCGGCGGTGTCGATGAAACCGGTTGGCGACCATGACAGACTGGGCCCCATGACCGAGTTGACGATCCCCGCTGAACTCAAGCCCTCCGATGGGCGCTTCGGCTGCGGGCCTTCGAAGGTCCGCGCGGAGCAGCTCGCGAACCTGGCCTCCTCCGGGGCGGAGTACCTGGGCACCTCCCACCGCCAGAAGCCGGTGAAGTCCCTGGTCGGGCGAGTGCGCGCGGGATTGTCCGAGCTGTTCTCGCTGCCCGAGGGGTACGAGGTCGTGCTGGGCAACGGCGGCACCACCGCCTTCTGGGACGCGGCCGCCTTCGGCCTGGTCCGCGAGCGCGCGCAGCACTTCACCTACGGCGAGTTCTCCTCGAAGTTCGCCTCGGTCACCCAGGGCGCCCCGTTCCTGGGTGACTCGATCGTGGTGAAGTCGGAGCCGGGCAGCGCCCCCGAAATCGCGTACGAGCAGGGCGCGGACCTCGTCGGCTGGGCCCACAACGAGACGTCGACCGGTGTCGCGGTGCCGGTCCGCCGCCCGGCGGGCAGCGAGGGCGCGCTGGTCGCGATCGACGCCACCTCGGGTGCCGGCGGTCTGCCGGTCAAGGCCGAGGACTTCGACGTGTACTACTTCGCGCCGCAGAAGTCCTTCGCCTCGGACGGCGGGCTGTGGCTGGCCCTGATGTCGCCGGCGGCGATCGCGCGCGTCGGCGAGATCGGCGCGAGCGACCGGTGGGTGCCGGAGTTCCTGTCGCTGCCCACGGCGCTGGACAACTCCCGCAAGGACCAGACGTACAACACCCCCGCGGTGGCCACGCTGTTCCTGCTCGCCGACCAGATCGAGTGGATGCTGTCCAACGGCGGCCTCGACTGGACGGTCGGGCGCACGAAGGACTCTTCGGACCGGCTGTACGAATGGGCCGAGAAGACCAGCTACACGGTGCCGTTCGTGAAGGACCCGGCGCTGCGTTCGCAGGTCGTGGGCACCGTGGACTTCGTCGACGAGGTGGATGCCGCCGCGGTGGCGAAGGTCCTGCGCGCCAACGGCATCGTGGACGTGGAGCCGTACCGGAAGCTGGGTCGCAACCAGCTACGCGTCGGCATGTTCCCCGCCATCGATCCGGGCGACATCACCGCGCTGACCAACTGCATCGAGTACGTGGTGGAAAGGCTTGCCAAGTAAGGCGAGCAGCACCAAGCCCGCGAGCACGTAACACTCGCGGAGCGGCCAGAACGAGTAGTCCCACAGCGGGCTGACGACGAAGACGATGGTGGCCGGCACCGCCGCCCACCATCGTCTTTGCCAGCACAGCACGCCGATCACCGGCCCGATCCACACCCAGTGGTGGGTCCACGAAACCGGTGAGACCAGCAACGCCCCCAGCGCACACGCGAGCAGCGCGGGCACGGGGTATTTCGCGCGGTGGATCGCCCACGCCGTCAGCGCCAGCACGAGCACGGCGGCCAGCGCCCACCAGCCCCGCCCCAGGTCGAGCCGGGCGAGCAGCCCGCGCAGCGACTGGTTGCCGATGTAGCCGGGGTCGCCGATCCGTTCGCCCTGGAAAACCAGCCGCGTCCAGTACTTCACCGACGCGTCCGGCGCGAAGAACCAGGCGATCACCCCGCACACGACGAAGGTGCCCAAGGCCCGCGCGGCCGAGCGGAAGTCCTTGCGCACCAAGAAGAACAGCACGAAGGCCAGTGGGGTCAGCTTCACCGCGGCCGCCACCCCGATGAGGTACCCCCGCTGTTTCACCGGTCCCAGCGTGTCCACCACGACCAGCAGCATGAGCAGGATGTTGATCTGCCCGAAGCCCAGCGTCGCCCGCACCGGTTCGCTGAACAGCGCCACCGCCTGCACGGCGAGCACGGCCACCCCGGCAACGTGCGCACGCCGGTCGTAGTACGAGAAGCACAACGCGAGTACCGCGCCCAATGCCAGCACGGAAATCACGGTCAGCGCCCACAACGCCGTGTCGAGCGAGACGGACAACAGCGGGGCGAAAGCGATGGCGGCGAAGGGCGGATACGTGAACGGCAGCACCGTGCCGTCGCGTGTCGGCGGCAGCACGCCGTACGGGTCGCCGTGGCCGAAGAACGCCTGCGCCCCAAGGCGGTAGACGTCGAGGTCGAGCCCGTCCAACCGCTTCCACAGCGCCACGACGGCGAGCAGCACGAGCTCGCCCGCGAGCAATGTCAGGAAGATCTTTCGCCGAGGCACCGGGCAATCCTGGCCGAAGGTTCCCCTGTTCGTGACTCGGGGGCCGGGCGTGTCACGTTCGATTTCCCCGCTGTGCATAACGGAAGATTGGCGACACGGATCTCGGCGCGCCTTCGCCGTCAAGCCGACGCGCCGACTTACCGTGGACACCCACACTGGTGAAGTGGAGGAGGCGAGAGATGCGACCGCTGAGGGTTGTCGGGCTGCACGAGGACGGTAAGTCCATCGTGTGCGAAGACCCGGCGCGCCGCGAGCGCTTCCTCCTGCCGGCCGATGAGAGACTGCGGGCGGCCGCGAGGGGTGACATAACCCGGCTCGGGCAGATCGAAATCGAGTCGGAGAGTCAGATGCGCCCACGTGAAATCCAGGCCCGCATCCGCGCCGGCGAATCCGTCCAGCAGGTGGCGGCATCCGCCGGAGTCGCGGAGGCGCGGGTCGAGCGCTTCGCCTACCCGGTGTTGCTGGAGCGATCCCGCACCGCCGAGCTGGCGCAGTCCGCGCACCCGGTCCGCGAGGACGGACCCGACGTGCGCACCCTGGGCGAGGTCGTCTCGTACGCCTTCGGGGTGCGCGGCCAGGACTACTCCAAGGCCGAGTGGGACGCGTGGAAGGGCGACGGCAAGTGGATCGTCGCGCTGCGCTGGCAGGCCGGGCGGTCCGACATGAGCGCGCACTGGTCATTCTCCCCCGGCGCGCACGGCGGCACCGCCAACGCGCTGGACGAGCAGGCGGAAGACCTGCTGGACCCGAACCGCGCGCCGCGCACGCTGTTCGCCGTGACGGAGCTCGAGCCCGGCCAGCAGACCGCCGCGCCGGCCGTCGCCGCGCCGCGGCCGCTGCTGTCCGATCCCGTTCCCGTCGTCACGACCAAGGCGGAGCGCGAGCCGGAGCCCGAACGCGAGCCGGAACCAGAGCCGGTCCCGCCCGCGAAGCCCGCGTTGCCCGGGATGACCGTCCCGGCGCCGAAGCCCCCGGAAACGCCCCCGAAGTCTAGGTCGAAGCGCGCTCGTGCGGCCGTGCCGGCGTGGGAAGACGTGCTGCTCGGCGTGCGCTCACAGCGGGGCTAGCTCTCGTCCTCCACGGGCTTTTCCGGTTGGGCGTAAAGGATTTCTCGCGCCTGCTCCGCGGCGCGGGTGATGCTCTCGCCGACGAAATCCACGAACCGGGCGATGTTCTCGAGTCGCACTGCCGCGGGCGTCCCGGCGCCGAGGATGCCGACGCCCTCTCTCGCCGTCGCGGCGAGCTTGGCGTGGCCGCGCGCGGCCTCGATCATCGACTGGTACCAGACGTCGTTGTCGACGACATAGCGCTCGCGACGGCGTTCGTCGCGTTCGCGGCGGATCAGGCCCTGGCTTTCGAGGAACGTGGTCGCCTTGGAGACCGACGCCGGGCTGACCTGCAGCTGCCGCACGAGCTCGGCCGCGGTGAGGCTCCCTTCGTCCGTAATGGACAGACACGTCAGCACCCTCGCCATCATCCGCGGCAGCCCGGACTCCATGAAGAGCGCCGTGAACGTCTCCTCGTATTCGCGCACCGCCTCCGCGTCACGGCCGTGGGGCTGCGGAAGATTCCGCGGCCCGCGCGGCACGGCCTGCCTGCGGCGGTGCGCGCGGCGTTCGGTGGCGTGGTGGGCCAGGTCGGCGCGGTAGCCGGTGGGGCCACCGTTCCGCATCACCTCACGCGTGACCGTGGACGTCGGGCGGTCGAGCTGCCGGGCGATCTCGGCGTAGGCGCGGCCCTCGGCCAGGCCCAGCGCGATCTGCCGGCGCTCCCGCTGGGTGAGCCTGCCTCCGGGCATCGAGTTCTCCTTCGCGTTCCGTCAACCGGCAGCGTAGCGTTCGCGCCACATCCATTGCAACGCAGTCACGTGCGCTTGTTGCGTTAGATTTCACCCCATTGCAATGATTTCACCGCTTTGAACTGCAAGAACAATGACTCTGCGCAACAAGTTCGTTGCTCAGCTCATGAACGCAACGTAGCGTTTCCAATGTCAGAAACACCACGGAGCACCGGAACCCAGGAGCCGATCATGCAGAAGTTCGAGACCCCCGCCCCGATCACCGCCGTCGTCGACATCCCCGCCGGGCACGTCCGGTTCATCGCCGCCGGCCGCGCCGACACCACGGTCGAGGTCCTGCCGGCGGACGCCGCCAAGGGCCGCGACGTGAAGGTCGCGGAGCAGACCACGGTCGAGTTCGCCGACGGCGTGCTGCAGGTGAAAGCCGCGGCGAAGAACCAGGTCCTCGGCAGCTCGGGCACCGTCGAGGTGACGGTCCAGCTGCCCGGCGGTTCGCGGGTCGAGGCCAAGGCCGCGAGCGCCGAACTCCGGGGCGTCGGGCGCCTCGGTGAGGTCACCTTCGAGGGCTCGCACGGGCTGATCAAGCTCGACGAGGCCGCGAGCGTCCACCTCACCACGGACTCCGGCGACATCTCGGTCGGCCGCCTGAACGGCCCCGCGGAGATCACCACGAAACAGGGCGACATCAAGATCATCGAGGCGGTGCACGGAAAACTCGTCCTGAACACGCAGGACGGCAACGTGACGGTCGGCGCGGCGGCCGGAGTTTCCGCCTCGCTGGACGCGGGCACCAGCTACGGCCGGATCCACAACGCGCTCAAGAACGACGGCGGCGCGGCCGAGCTGACCATCCACGCGACCACGGCCAGGGGCGACATCGACGCCCGCAGCCTTTGATGACACCCCGGAGACCGGGCCACGCCGGCAGACAGGCGTGGCCCGGTCAGGCGTCCAGCCGGGCGATCAGCTTTTTCGGCGCCACCACGCGATAGGCCTCGACGACGATTTCGCGGATCTCCGCCCAGTCGACCGGCACGTCCAGCCGCACGCCGAGCCAGCCGCGGTGCCCCACGTAGGGCGGCCGGAAGAACCTGTCCGGCTCCTGGCCGACCAACTCCTCCTGCACGCCGGGCGGTGCGGGACACCAGAACCCGAGCCGGTCGTCGTGGTGGTGGTCGGCGAACATCACGAACGTCTTCCTGTCCCGCACGAACCAGGTCGGCTCGCCATGGCTGAGGCGTTCGGTGGCCTCCGGCAGTGCGAGACAGATCTTCCGCAGTTCCGCCAGCGCATCGGTCATGGCGGGATTATCCGGCCTCACAAGGCAATGGGCAGAATTCCGAACCACGCCAGCACACAACCGGCGGCCGCGCCCAACGCGATCCACCGCACGATCGGCAACCGGCGCGCGAGCCACAACGACGGCGCGAGCCCGGCGGTGACGACGGCGGAGGCGAGCAGCACCAGCCAGCCCGCGGTCTCCGCCGCGAGCGTGATCGCCAGCGCGAGCATCGCGGTGATCACCACGATGGCCACGAACGCCGACACGACCAGCCCGGTGCCCCAAGGCGTCGGCTCGTCGCCCATTTCGACCGGCCCGAACAGCCTGCTCGCGAACGTGGGCGCCGCGGGCTCGGGCGGGAGCGGGGCCACCACCGACTCTTCCTCCGTCACTGGGTCGACGTAGTGCACCGGCGTGCCCATCACCGTGGCGACGCGGGCGGCGAGCTGGTGCCCGCGCCGGGAGACTACCCCGGCCGCCTCGCCAGGCTCGCCGTTTTCCGCGCTGCGTCGGACCGCGGCCGCGACCCTGGCCCACTCGTGCAGCGCGTCGGCCAGTTCGACGCCGAGCGCCAGTGTGTGCGGATCGATCTCACGCGTGTACGCGTCCCCGTGCCCCTTGAGCACGGCTCGCTCCCCGCGGACCCGCAGCTCCACGCCTTTCCTCCCACTCCCGCCTTGACGACGGGGGTAATTTACCGCCCGGCGAGCTCGTAGAACGCGATGGCAGCCGCCGTGGCGACGTTGAGGGAATCGACGCCGGGCGCCATCGGGATCCGGATCGCGACATCCGCCGCGTCGAGCGCCGCATCGGTCAAACCCGGACCTTCCGCACCGAGCAGGACAGCCACCTTCTCCCCGCGCAGCTCGCCCAACGGCACCGAATCCGGCCGCGGAGTCAGCGCGGCGATCTTGAAACCGTTGTCCCGCAACACTTTCAGCCCGTCCGGCCAGGACTCGACCGTGCCGAACGGGACCCGCAGCACGTTGCCCATCGAAACCCGCACGCTGCGCCGGTACAACGGATCCGAACAACCCGGCCCGAGCAGCACGCCGTCGATACCCAGCGCGGCCGCGTTGCGGAACAACGCGCCGAGGTTTTCGTGATCGCCAACGCCTTCCAGCACGGCGAGCGTCCGCGCGCCTGCCACGATCCGCGCCACCGGCGGCTGCGGCGCGCGGTCCGCGACCGCGAGCACGCCGCGATTCAGGTGGAATCCCACCACTTCCGCCATCAACTCCGCGGAAGCGACGTACGCGGGCACCGGCACATCCGCCAGATCCGGCGCGAGTTCCTCGATTCGCCTTGGCACGCCTAAAAGAGCGCGCACCGGGTACCCCGACGCGAGCAAGCGACGGACGACCACGGTCCCCTCCGCGATGACGAGCCCACGCCCGCCAGGGCGATCCGGCCGCCGGTCCGCCGTCGACAGTGCACGGAAGTCGTCGAGCCGCGGGTCGGATCTATCATTGGCAGGAATCAATTGCGCCACAAGGATGAGTCTCTCTTCGGTCTCGTTGCTCCGAACGCACGGGGTACCGCTGACACGGACGGAGCAGTCTCGCGCTCCGTCAGGGCCGTTGTGAGTACTGCACCAGTTTGGCCGATAGCCTGGTTCGGTCTGCCTGTGAAACTGTTGTCCGCCGGGCAACACCGCCCAGACCTCGCGATGTCCCGGACGAGCGAAGCAGGGAAGGCATGGGCCAGGATCTTTCGGCGGACGGCTTCAATCCACGCGACCGGGCAAGATATCGCAGAAAGGTCCAGCGGTGCCTCGACACACTGGGCCGGATGCTGACCGACGGCGGTTTCTCGTTCCCCCGAAGACACATCGGCCTCGAGGTGGAGCTGAACCTCGTCGACGCGGCGATGGGCCCGTCGATGACCAACCAGGAGGTGCTGGACGCACTGGGGAGCCCGTCCTTCACCACCGAACTCTCGCAGCACAACATCGAACTGAACGTGCCGCCGCGCCCGCTCGCCGGGCAGTCCGCGCTGCAGCTCGAGCAAGACCTCCGCGGCTACCTCGACGACGCCGCGGAGAAGGCGGGCGGATCCGGCGCCCGGCTCGCGATGATCGGCATCCTGCCCACGCTGAAACACGACCACTTCGATCAGAAGTGGATCACGAACAGCACCCGCTACACAATGCTCAACGACCAGATCTTCGCGGCGCGCGGTGAGCACACCACGTTGTCGCTCGACGGTTCCGCCCTGCCGGGTCAGCAGGAGGAACGCCTGCGCACATACGCCGAATCGATCCTGCCCGAGGCCGCGTGCACGTCGGTGCAGCTGCATCTGCAGGTGGCGCCGGAGGAGTTCGCCGCGCACTGGAACGCCGCGCAATGCCTGGCGGGCGTGCAGGTGGCCGTCGGGTCGAACTCGCCGTTCCTGCTGGGCAAGGCGATGTGGCACGAGACCAGGATCCCCCTGTTCCTCCAGTCCACCGACACCCGCCCGGAGGAGCTGAAGAACCAGGGCGTGCGGCCGCGCGTGTGGTTCGGGGAACGCTGGGTCACGTCGATCTTCGACCTGTTCGAGGAGAACGTCCGCTACTTCCCCGGCCTGCTCCCGGAGACCGACGCCGAGGATCCGGTGGAGGCGCTCGAGTCCGGGCACGCCCCGAAGCTGACCGAACTGCGCCTGCACAACGGGACCGTGTGGCGGTGGAACCGCCCGGTATACGACGTCGTGGACGGAAAACCCCATCTGCGCGTGGAGAACCGCGTCCTGCCCGCCGGCCCGACGGTGATCGACATGATGGCCAACGCCGCGTTCTTCTACGGCGCGCAGCGGGCACTCGCCGAGGCCGAACGTCCACTGTGGACACAGATGTCGTTCCAGGCCGCGGAGGAGAACCTCTACGCCGGCGCGCGGCACGGGTTCGACGCGCAGCTGTACTGGCCGGGGATCGGCTGGGTCCCGCCGGACGAGCTGACGTTGCGGGTGCTGCTGCCGCTGGCCCACGAAGGGCTGCGCACGGCCGACGTGTCGGAGCAGGCGATCGACCGGTACCTCGGCGTCATCGAGCAGCGCTGCCTCACCCGCCGCAACGGTTCGCGGTGGCAGCGGGAAACGGTGGCGATGGCCCAGCGCGCCGGCGCGGACCGCGAAAGCGCGCTGGCGACGATGCTCGGCAGGTACCTGGAACTGGCGTCGTCCGAGGAGCCGGTGCACCGGTGGCCGGTCGAGAGCTGATCGGGTACTCCGCGGAAATTAGGGTAGCCTAACTCGGCTCGTTCCCTTACTGTCGGACCCATGGCGGCTCCGATCACGGCTGAACAGACCCCGTTCTCGACCACGCTGCGTGAGTCCACCCGGACCGTGCACGACCGCGCGAACAACTCGCGGTACATGCAGGCCCTGCTCGACGGCGAACTGCCGCTCGAGGGCTACGCGCGGCTCGCCGTCCAGTACTTCCTGATCTACCAAGCGATCGAAGAGGCGTCCGACGCCCAGCGCGGACACCCCGAGGCGGGCACGTTCGTGTTCGACGAGCTGCGCCGGGTGCCCGCGTTGCGCGGCGACCTCGAGTTCCTGCTCGGCCCGGACTGGGCGCGGCAGCTCGAACCCGTGGCGGCGACGGAGGACTACGTGCGCCGCATCCGCAAGGTGGCCTTCGACTGGCCGGGCGGATACGTGGCGCACCACTACACCCGCTACCTCGGCGACCTCGCCGGCGGCCAGGTGGTCCGCAAGCTGCTGAAGAAGGCGTACGACGTCGAGGGGCCCGGCGCGCTGTTCTACGCCTTCGACGGCATCGAAAGCGTGCCCGCGTTCCGCAAGCAGTACCGCGCGGCGCTGGACGCGGCGCCGTGGGACGAAGCCGAACGCACCCGCATCGTGACCGAGACGCTGGTGGCGTTCGAGTTCAACATCGCGGTGCTCGCCGACCTCGCCGACGAACTCGGGTGATCATCGGCACAAGCCGGTTGACCTCCAGTTAGCTGGAGCTTGCAGGCTGGGCGCGACGCGCCGGTCCCGGAGTTTGGTCCCGCCAATCCCCGGTTAGCCCCGTGTCCTGGTAACTACTAGGTTGGTGGCGCAGGGATTTTGCGTCAGAAAAGAAGGAGGGCTGATGGCCCGGTACGAGCTTCCTGAACTCGACTACGACTACGGCGCCCTGGCTCCGCACATCTCGGGTCAGATCAACGAGCTGCACCACAGCAAGCACCACGCCACGTACGTCAAGGGCGCGAACGACACCCTGGACAAGATCGCCGAAGCCCGCGACAAGGGTGACTTCGGTTCGATCGTCGGGCTGGAGACCACCCTGGCCTTCAACCTCGCCGGCCACGCCAACCACGTCGTGTGGTGGAAGATCCTGTCGCCCGAAGGCGGCGACAAGCCGACCGGTGACCTCGCCTCGGCGATCGACGAGGCCTTCGGCTCGTTCGACAAGTTCCAGGCCCAGTTCAACGCGGTGGCCACCACCATCCAGGGCAACGGCTGGGCTGCTCTGTCCTGGGACCCGATCGGCAAGACGCTGATCACCCAGCAGCTGCGCGACCACCACAACAACCTGATCCTGCCGACCGTGCCGATCCTGCTGGTCGACGTGTGGGAGCACGCCTTCTACCTCGACTACAAGAACGTCAAGGCGGACTACGTCAAGGCGCTGTGGAACGTCTACAACTGGGCGGAGATCAGCAAGCGGTTCGACAACGCCCGCTCGGGCGGCAACGGCCTGCTTCTCTGATCAGAGCACGTCCGTTCTCGGGGTCCTTCCACCGGAAGGGCCCCGTTTTGTTTTTCGATTGACCTCCAGCGCACCTGAGGTGTCACTGTTGGCGTCATGAACGTCGACGCGTACCTCGCCCGGATCGGCGCGGAAAGGCCCGCCGAGCCGAGTGCCGAAGCCCTGCGCGAGCTCCACGAACGGCATCTGCGGACGGTGCCGTTCGAGAATCTCAGCGTGCACCTGCCCGAGCGGATCGAGCTGTCCGAGGACGTGCTCGTGGACAAGATCGTCCGCCGGCGCCGTGGCGGTTTCTGCTACGAACTCAACGGCGCCTTCGCCGCGCTGTTGCGGGAGCTGGGTTTCCAGGTCTCCCTGCTGCCGGCCAAGGTGTCCGGCGAGGGTTCGCCGATGGACCACCTGACCCTGCGGGTGGAGCTGGACGAACCCTGGCTGGCCGACGTCGGCTTCGGCCGGTTCGCGCTCCGGCCGCTGCGCATCAACGCCTGCGAGGCGCAGCCCGACCCCGAGGGCGAGTTCCTGTTGCTCGACGCCCCGGACGGCGACGTCGACGTGCTGCGCGACGGCACGCTCGCGTACCGGTTCGAGCGGCGGCCGCGGAAGCTGGCGGACTTCGCGCCGACCTGCTGGTGGCAGGCCACTTCGCCGGAGTCGCACTTCACCCAGGACCTGCTGTGCTCGATTCCGACCGAGGCGGGGCGGGTGACGATCTCCGGGGACCGCCTGGTGGAAACGGTGGACGGGAAGCGGGTGGAACGGGTACTTGTGGGCGAGGAACTCGTGGACGCGTATCGCGAGCATTTCGGGATCGAGCTGAGCGAGCCCCCGGTGAAGGGGCATTTCCCGCTCCCGCCGGCCCCGGCGTGAGCAGGCGCTACGTGAACGGGGCCCCGGTGCCGGAATCTCTCCCGGCCCCGGGGCCCCGCCCGTTCCCGAACTGACTGCCGCTCCCACCACGAAGCGGACACCCCTGAGGTTAGCCTAACCTCACTTCTCGCGCAAGGACTCCCGCGCGCGATCTTGGGATCGCGGTGTCGCCGCAGGTCAACCACTTCGGACAGCCGGGGGCCCCGCTCGCCCTCGCGGGCGGGCGTCCCCGTATTGGCCGCTCCCGTCCACGAGTTGGCCGCTCCCGTCCACG